>DATILY010000110.1:0-196823 GCA_035475895.1 Casimicrobiaceae bacterium
AACGTCGAGCAGATCATGGCTGTGACGCTGCTCGTGGTGGTGTTCGCGGCGACGGTCAGCGTCATCCTGCTGATGGTCGACCGGCGCCTGCATCGGGGCGGCTGACCGCCTGCGCGGCGAGGTAGCGGCGCGGCGGGCTGCCGTGTGCGCGCTTGAAGTGGCGCGTCAGGTGCGCCTGGTCGCTGAAGCCCGCTTCCGCGGCCGCTGCCGACACGGATTCCCCCGCCTCCAGCAACCGCAGCGCGACGGCAAGGCGCAAGCGCACGATGCACGCATGCGGCGTGATGCCGAGCTCGCGGCGGAACGCGCGGATGAGCGCGAACGGCGTCTGTGCCGCGACCGCGGCAAGATCATCCAGGGTGATGCGCTGCGCGTAGTGGCGTTCGACATGGGCGAGGGCGCGGCGCAGCGCGGGGGAACGCGACGTCGATGCGCCGCGTGCCGAAAGCCGCCGCTCGCGCCCGGATGCATGGCGTGCCGGTGGCGGCGTGGTCACGCCATCCGGACCCGATGTTTGGCGCTCGAACACGATTGGGCTATCCTCCGCGGAGCTGCGCCGGGCCAGCGCGTCGGCGCATGTTCGACCCGGCGGTGCCCGGCTGGCGAGCCAAATTTTGTCATGGCGGCACCCCCAAAAAGTCATCCGGTCCCGAGCCTGCGCCTGCCGCCGCTCAATGCGTTGCGGGCGTTCGAGGCGGCAGCACGGCACGCGAGCTTCAAGCGCGCCGCGGCCGAGCTGTGCGTCACACCCGGTGCGGTGAGCCGCCACGTGCAGAAGCTCGAGCAATCGCTCGGCACGCGGCTGTTCCGCCGCAGCGCAGGGCAGGTGGAGCTGACCGACGATGCGCGGACGTACCTCGAGGCCGTGCGCGATGCGTTCCTGCGGATCTCGGAAGCGACGGCGGCTGCGCGCGAGAGCGGGGCGCACGAGCGCCTGCTGCGGGTGCACGTGCCGCCCACGTGTGCTGCGCGCTGGCTCGTGCCGCGCCTCGTGCATTTCCACGCGGAGCAGCCGGACATCGCGATCGAGCTCACGACCTCGCATGACGCGGTCGACTTCGCGCGCGACGACGTGGACGCAGCGATCGCGTACGGCGCCACGTTTCCTGCCGGCCTGGAAGCGGAGCCGTTGTTCGGCGAGGTCCTGGTCCCGGTGTCCAATCCCGCGGCAAGCCGCAGCGCGCCTCGCGTACGCGCTGCGCGCGACCTCGCGGATCACGTGCTGCTGCATTCCATCCGCCGCCCCGACGATTGGCCCGCATGGTTCGCGGCCGCCGGCGTGCGCGACATCCGCCTGCCCCGCACCCTCGCGTTCGAGAATTCGACGCTCACCTACCAGGGCGCGCTCGACGGGCTCGGCGTGGCGATTGCGCAGCTCGCGTTCGTGCACGACGAGGTCGAGCGCGGCCGGCTTGTCGTCCCGCTACCCGTACGGCTGGAGGCGGCGCAGTCGTACGCGCTCGTCTTCCCCGGGCACAAGAGCGGCCTGCGCAAGGTCGGCGCGTTCGCGGCGTGGGCCGCACGCGAGGCCGCCATGACGCGCGCGGCGATCGGCTAGCGCATCAGGCGGTGCGCGGCCGTTGTGCCGACTTCGGCCGGAACGCCTTGCACACGCCTTCGTGCGTTTCGATGTACGGGCCGCCAATCAGGTCGATGCAATACGGCACCGCCGGGAACACGCCGTCGAGCGTTTCCTTGATCGCCTTCGGCTGACCCGGCAGGTTCAGGATCAGCGCGCCATTGCGCACCACGCCCACCTGGCGCGACAGGATCGCCGTCGGGACATAACGCAGGCTCACCTGGCGCATCTGCTCGCCGAAGCCCGGCAGCACCTTGTGGGCGATTGCGAGCGTGGCCTCGGGCGTCACGTCGCGCGGCGCAGGTCCGGTCCCTCCGGTGGTGAGCACCAGGTGACAGCCCACGCGGTCGCACAGCTCGATCAGCGTGCGCTCGATCAGCGGCTGCTCGTCGGGAATGAGCCGTGTCTCCATGCGCCACGGTGAGGCGAGCGCCGCGCCGAACCATTCGGCCAGGGCCGGGATGCCCTTGTCCTCGTAGACGCCCGAGGAGGCGCGGTCGGAAATGGAGACGAGGCCGATCAGCAGATCGTCGGATGCAGGGGTCGTCATGGCGTATCGTGCGCCGGCGTGTCGAGCGCCGTCTTGAGCGCGCGGAACAGCGCGCGTTGATGATGCGGCGGACCGCCGCGCGTGCGCTCCTCGCGGGCACGCTGGACCAGCGCGCGCAGCGCAGCGGCATCGGCTTGCGGATGTTCCGCGACGAAGGCATCGAGCCCCGACGCATCGTCGAGCAGGCGCGTGCGCCAGCCCTCGAGTGCCGCGAAGCGCGCCTTTTCGAGCGCCGGCCCGCGTGCGAGGCGCTCGAGCGCGGCCTCGATCGGCTCGGCATCGACCTCGCGCATCAGGCGCCCGATGAACTGCATCTGCCGCCGCCGCGCCTCGTGGCGCGTCACGCCGCGCGCCAGCGCGATCGCGTCCGCGAGCCGCTCGGGCAAGTCGAGCGTGGCGACCTGGCGCGGATCGAGGTCGACCAGCCGCTCGCCGAGGGCCTGCAACGCCGTCATGTCGCGCTTGCGCTGGCTCTTGGAGGGCGGGGTGGCTGGGGTGGTGGCGTCGGGTTGCCGGGAGCGGGCCATCGTGACAGGACGCCCTGGGGGCCGTCCGGGAGGCGTTTGTTATCATAGCCGAGCCCGTCTGCGCCAGTCTTCGGCGCTAACCTCGCGCCGCGGCACAGCCGCGCCGATGCCAGGACCGAGAGCACGCCGATGACCGCCCGAACCGCTTTCGGCTCTGCCGATTCCCATCCCCGGCCTGCGCCGCCGCCCGCGGCGGAGGATCGCCTGCCGGTCGACACGGCGACGCTCGAACGGGTTGCCGCGCTCGTGCTCGATGCGGCCGGAAAGGCAGGCGCAACCGCGGCCGAGACCGAGGTCTCGCAAGGCATCGGCCAGAGCGTCACGGTGCGCAAAGGCGAAGTCGAGACGATCGCCTACAACCGTGACAAGGGCGTTTCCGTCACGGTGTTCGTCGGCCAGCGGCGCGGTCACGCGAGCACCGCCGACTTCTCCGACGAGGCGCTCCGCGCGACCGTCGACAAGGCCGCCGCGATCGCCCGCTACACCGCCGAAGATCCGGCCGCAGGCTTGGCCGATCCCGCGCGGCTGGCACGCGACTGGCCGGATCTCGATCTGCATCATCCATGGGCGCTCGATGTCGAGGATGCGATCGCGCTCGGCCGCGAAACGGAAGCCGCGGCGCTGGCGGTGGATCCACGCATCAACAACACCGAGGGCTCGACCGTTGCGCGCGGCGAGTCGGAGTTCGTCTACGCCAACTCGCTCGGCTTCCAGGGCGGGTACCGCAGCTCCCGCCACCACATCGACTGTGCCGTCATCGGCGAAGACGGCGGCAGCATGCAGCGCGATTTCTGGTACACGGCAGCGCGCGCGCCGGAAGATCTGCAGGACGCGCTGGAAGTCGGCCGCACGGCAGGCGAGCGCACGGCGCGCAGGCTCAATGCGCGCCGGCTCGGTACGCTCGACTGCCCCGTGCTGTTCGAATCATCCGAAGCCGCCGACCTGCTCGGCGCCTTCGTGCACGCGGTCTCCGGCGGCAGTCTCTATCGCAAGACGTCGTTCCTGCTCGACTCCGCGGGCAAGCAGGTGTTCGCGCCATTCGTGAACGTGCGCGAGGAGCCGCACCTTCCGCGCGGTCGCGGCAGCGCGCCGTTCGACAACGAAGGCGTGGCGACCGCCCCGCGCGACGTCGTGCGCGACGGCGTCGTGCAAGGCTACTTCCTCGGGTCGTATTCCGCGCGCAAGCTCGGCCTTGCGAGCACCGGCAATGCGGGCGGCGCGCACAACCTCGTCGTGCAACCAGGCGAAGACGATCTCGCGGGGCTGCTTCGCCGGATGGGCCGCGGGCTGTTCGTCACCGAGCAGCTGGGGCAGGGCGTCAATCCCGTGACCGGCGACTACTCGCGTGGCGCGGCCGGGTTCTGGGTCGAGAACGGCGAGATCGCGTATCCCGTCGAGGAGATCACCATCGCGGGCAATCTCACGGAGATCTTTCGCGACATCGTCGCGATCGGCCGCGACGTCGACCGGCGCGGCTCGCGGCACATCGGATCGGTGCTCGTGGCCCGCATGACGGTCGCGGGGCAATCGTGATCCGCCCGCGCGCGCCGGTGCAGCCCACCGGCGGCACTGCTCATGGCCCCCGCGGCCCGCGATGATCGAGCCGATCGTCAACTGGTTCAAGTCCCTCAACGACCCGCTGCGCAACGCCAACCTGGCGTCGCGGTGGATCGCGCAGCTGCCCACCGGCGATCCGGCTGCCATTCAGAAGCAGGCCCAGGAAGTCGTCTCCGAGTTTCCCGGCGCGCGCCGCGAGGTCGGCCCCGGACAGGTCGAGGCGCTGCTCAAGATCGACGCGCGCCTCGAGCCGATCATCGCGCAGCTCACGCAACAGTACACGGCGAACTATCAGAAGAGCTCGGCGGTCGAGTCGCGGCTTTGGCACGCAGTGTTCGACCTCGTGAAGGCGTTCATCGCCGCGTACAACGCGGCCCTGAAATCGGGCTACCCGCGCGCCGAGCAGAAGCGCTGGCGCGCCATCATGCCGTGGGTGCTCGTGCGCCTCGCGCACTATCGCGGGCTCGACGGCAAATACCGCCTGTTCCGCTACAGCCATTGGATCCCGGCGCAGTGGAAGGATTTCCACGAGCTCTACGAGTTCGGCCGCATGCGCGGCTGGCAGCGCGAGCAGCTGGTGTTCGGCGTCGGAGCATTCGCCAAGCCGGGCATCTCGCTCGAGCAGGAATACCTCAACACGCTGATGCTCATGCGCCTCGACTCGGGCAACTTCACGCCCGACCAGGTCGAGTGGGTCTCGCATCAGCTGTCCGACTGGACGCCCACGCTGACGCTCGTCCCGCCGCCGTCGGACAGCGCCGGCTTCTTCGTCGACCTCTCCGGATCGCAGGGCCTGCGCCGGCGCGACAAGCCGCATTCGGGCAGCCGCGTGATGCTGCTCGACGCCGGGCCGGTGTACACACGCGTGGTCGAGCGCATGCGCTGGCTGCCCGACCAGGACGACGAGCTGCCCAAGCCCGACGACCTGCCGCCGCGCGAGCAGCGGCTGTTGCTGATGCGCCTCGCCGCGTTGTTCGGCCCCGAGGCGATCGCCCACGCGCCACGCGCTGCGCGGTTCCACACCGAAGGCGACGTGCGCGTCGTAGTCGGCTTGCAGGCGCTCACGCGCGCGATCGCCGAGATCGACCGGCTGCCCGAATCGGTGCGCACGCCGGGTGTCGTCGCAAGCTACGACGAAGTCACGCAGATGGTGAACCCGTCCGCGAATCCCGAATCGGTGGCGCGCCGCATCAAGGGCACCGAATGGAAGATGATCGATCGCAGCGACACGGGTTGCCGCCTCCAGGCGCCGGCCAAGGATGCGCCCGCCAAGCTTGGTGAGTTGCTCGCGATCAAGGATGGGGACCACTGGCGGCTGGCGGTCGTGCGCCGCATGCAGCGACAGCAGGTCGACGAAGTCACGGTCGGCGTGGAGATCATCGCCAAGCGCCTGGTGCGCGTGCTCCTGCGCAGCTGGGTGGCACCGGCGGAAACGAGCCAGACGGCCGCGGCCGATCGGCCGTTCTTCGGCGTGTACCTGCCTGCGCACGCCGACAATCGCCAGACCGCGCAACGCAGCCTCATCGGCCCGGAAGACAAGTTCCTGGCCGGCGGCATGGTCGAGCTCGACACCGGCAACGCGCGCTACCTGATCCGCTTCACGCAAACGCTCGAGCGCCAGGCGGGCTGGTCGTGGGCGCTGTTCAGCGCCGTGCGCAAGCTCAGTCCCTAGCCCCGTAAAATGAAGGTCCACGGCGCGTCCTGCGTGCCGTGCACGGCGTCAACGTCGCGCACCGCCTGGTGCCGGCGCCAGCACTTTCTCCCGTTCGTCCTCCTGCAGGCCTCCACGGGTTTGGTCATTCGAAGGAAGCAACTCCATGCAACGTCGTTCGTTCATCAAGCACGCCGGCCTGGCCGGCATCCTGGCCGCTGGCGCTGCGCCCGCATTCGCGCAAGCAATGCCCGAGGTGCGCTGGCGGCTCGCGTCGAGCTTTCCCAAGAGCCTCGACACCATCTTCGGCGGAGCCGAGGTCATCGCCAGGCGCGTCGCGGCCGCGACGGGCAACCGCTTCCAGATCCAGGTGTTTGCAGGCGGCGAGATCGTGCCGCCGTTCGGCGTGGTCGACGCCGTCCAGAATGCGACCGTGCAGTGCTGCCACACCGTGCCGTACTACTTCTACGGCAAGGATCCTACGTTCGCATTCGCTGCCGCGGTGCCTTTCGGCATGAACACGCGCCAGCAGAATGCGTGGATGTATCACGGTGGTGGTCTCGCGCTCATGCGCGATTTTCTCAAGGACTACAACATCCACAGCATCCCGGCCGGTAATACCGGTGCGCAGATGGGTGGCTTCTTCCGCAAGGAGCTGCGCTCCGTGGCCGATATGAAAGGCCTGAAGATGCGGGTCGGGGGCTTCGCCGGCGCCGTGTTGCAGAGGATCGGCCTCGTGCCACAGCAGATCGCCGGCGGCGACATCTATCCCGCCCTCGAGAAGGGCACCATCGATGCCGCCGAGTGGGTCGGGCCGTATGACGACGAGAAGCTCGGTCTCGGCAAGGTGGCGAAGTACTACTACTACCCCGGGTGGTGGGAAGGCGGTCCGGAGGTCGACCTGTTCATCAACACCAAGGCGTGGAGCGACCTGCCCAGGGAATATCAGGCGATCCTGGAAGCGGCGTGCTACGAGGCGAACGTCGACATGGTGGCCAAGTACGATGCGCTCAACCCGCCGGCGCTGCGCCGTTTGGTCGCCGGAGGCGTGCAGCTGCGTCCGTTTCCGCGCGAGATCATGCAGTCGTCATGGAAGGCGGCCAACGAGGTATTCGATGAAACCGCGGCGGCCAATCCGCGCTTCCGGAAGGTCTACGAGCCCTGGCGGCGCTTTCGCGACGAGCAGGTCCTGTGGTTCCGGGTCGCCGAGCAGAACTTCGACAATTTCATGGCGGCAGCGGCTCAGACCAGCACCACGCCGCGCAGGGCCTGATCATGGGCCTGTAGACGACATCGGTTGCCGCGGCGGAGGACAGGCCCCTCGCCGCCTCGTAAAATCGACTAGAATCCCCGCGCACGGCGCCCACTCCCACGAGCCTCGCAGAAGGCTGCGCGGCGCCACCTGGTGCAGCAGTCCCTACCTTTGGAGAGGAGAGTCGGATGGAGCGTCGTTCGTTCATCAAGCACACGGGCCTGGCGGGGATTCTCGCCGCGTCCTCCGCACCTGCCTTCGCGCAGGCCGCGCCGGAAGTGAAATGGCGCCTCGCGTCGAGCTTTCCCAAGAGCCTCGACACGATCTTCGGCGGCGCCGAAACGGTTAGCAAGCGGGTCGCCGCCGCCAGCAACAACAAGTTCCAGATCCAGACCTTCGCCGCGGGCGAGATCGTGCCGGCGTTCGGCGTCGTCGACGCCGTGCAGCAGGGAACGGTGCAATGCGCGCATACCGCGCCGTACTACTTCTTCGGCAAGGACCCGACGTTCGCGTTCGGGTGTGCGATTCCGTTCGGCATGAACTACCGCCACCAGAATGCGTGGATGTACCACGGCGGCGGCATGGAGCTGATGCGCGAGTTCTACAAGGACTACAACATCATCAACTTCCCGGCCGGCAACACGGGCGCGCAGATGGGCGGCTTCTTCCGCAAGGAGCTCAAGACCGTCGCCGACATGAAGGGCCTGAAGATGCGGATCGGCGGCTTCGCCGGTGCGGTGATGAGCAAGCTCGGGCTCGTGCCGCAGCAGATCGCCGGGGGCGACATCTATCCGGCGCTCGAGAAGGGCACCATCGACGCCGCCGAGTGGGTGGGCCCGTACGACGATGAGAAGCTCGGGCTCGGCAAGGTGGCGAAGTACTACTACTACCCCGGCTGGTGGGAAGGTGGTCCCGAGCTCGACCTGCTCGTGAACACCAAGGCCTGGGCCGACCTGCCCAAGGACTATCAGGCGATCCTCGAGGCGGCGTGCTACGAGGCGAACGTCGACATGATGGCCAAGTACGATGCCCTCAATCCGGCGGCGTTGCGCCGGCTTGTCGCGAGCGGCGTGCAGCTGCGCCCGTTCCCGCGCGAGATCATGCAGGCGTCGTACAAGGCCGCCAATGAAGTGTTCGACGAGACGGCCGCCTCGAACCCGAAGTTCAAGAAGGTGTACGAGCCGTGGCGCAAGTTCCGCGACGAGGAAATCCTGTGGTTCCGGGTGACCGAGCAGAACTTCGACCAGTTCATGGCCAGCGCTTCCGGCCAGCCGGCAGGCGGAACGCCGCAGAAGAAGGGCTGATCCTTCGTCAGCGGGCCGCACCGTCCACGAAAAAGCCCCGCGCGTGCGGGGCTTTTCGTTTGCGCCGGCGGCTACGCGAAGCGCGTCACGCGCGATACGCGGGCTCGGGCCGTCGATCGCCAGTCAAGCCCGCCGCCCGGGCTATTTGCCCTTGGGTGGCGGAGGCTGCGGCGCAGCCTTGAACAGGTCCTCGATGGACTGCGCCTCCTTGTTCTCCTGGGCATCAACCTTTTCGTCGCGCTGCTGCTCGGTCTGGCCGGGCGTCGGCGCGCCGGTGTCCGTCGGCGGCGGCAGGATCTGCACCTTGTTCGGATCGACCGTGCTCTCGCCCGACTTGTAGACCATCACCATCTGCGGGATGGCGATCACGAGCGCAATCATGAGGACCTGGATCAGGACGAAGGGCACCGCGCCCCAGTAGATCTGGCCCGTCGTCACGGGCGGTATGCGCCTGCCGGTGACCCGGTCGGTGTACTCCTTGCGGGCTGCCACGCTGCGCAAATAGAACAGCGCGAAGCCGAACGGCGGGTGCATGAAGGACGTCTGCATGTTCACGGCGAGCAGCACGCCGAACCAGATGAGATCGATGCCGAGCTTGTCGGCGACGGGTCCAACCAGCGGAATGATGATGAACGACAGCTCGAAGAAGTCGAGGAAGAACGCGAGGAAGAAAATGAGGATGTTGACGACGATCAGGAATCCGAGCTGCCCGCCCGGCAGGCTCGTGAGCAGGTGCTCGACCCACACGTTGCCGCTCACGCCGTAGAACGTGAGGCTGAAGACGCGCGCGCCGACCAGGATGAAGACGACGAACGTCGACAGCTTGGCCGTCGTATCCATCGCCTGCTTGATCAGGGAAATCGACAGGCGCCGGCGCGCCAGCGCCATGATCAGCGCGCCGGTGGCCCCCATCGCACCGCCTTCCGTCGGCGTTGCCACACCCAGGAAGATCGTCCCCAGCACGAGGAAGATCAAGGCGAGCGGCGGGATGAGCACGAACGTGACGCGCTCGGCGATGCGCGACAGCAGGTTGAGCTTCGTCGCCTTGTTGAGCACCGCCAGCACGAATGCCACGCCGGTGGCCACCGACGTGCCGATGACGATGGTCTCGTCGAGCGCGCGATCGGCGAGCTGCAGCTTGGCGTAGGCGACGCCCGCAATCCCCGAGATGACCACCAGCACCAGGAGCGACGGCACGCCGCTCGATCCGTCCGGCTCGCGGATCGTGCGCGCCTCCGCCGGCAGCGCTGGCGCCCACTGCGGCTTCACGACCGTCACGCCGAACGTATAGAACGCATAGAGGAAGGCGAGCGTGATGCCGGGGATGAAGGCGCCGGCGTACATGTCGCCGACCGAGCGGCCGAGCTGGTCGGCCATGATGATCAGCACCAGCGATGGCGGGATGATCTGCGCCAGCGTGCCCGAGGCCGCGATGACGCCCGTGGCCACGCGCCGGTCGTAGCCATAGCGCAGCATGATCGGCAGCGAGATGAGCCCCATCGATATCACGCTCGCCGCGACCACGCCCGTCGTCGCGGCGAGCAGCGCGCCCACGAAGATCACCGCATACGCGAGGCCACCGCGAATGGTGCCGAACAGCTGGCCGATCGTGTCGAGCAGGTCCTCGGCCATGCCCGAGCGTTCGAGGATGAGGCCCATGAACGTGAAGAACGGCACCGCGAGCAGCGTGTCGTTCGACATGACGCCCCAGACGCGGTCGGGCAGCGCCTGGAGCAGCGCGGGCGTGAAGAGCCCGAGCTGGATGCCGAGGAGGCCGAACGCGATGCCGACCGCGCCCAGCGAGAACGCCACCGGAAAACCGATCAGCAGCGTGATGATCAGCCCCACGAACATGAGGGGCGCGATATTGGCCACGAGCCAGGCGCTCATCGTTGCGCTCCCGGGCGCGCCCGCAGCACGGCGTTCATGGTGCGCCGCCTGCGTCCAGGTTGCGCTGCCGCGCGATTTCTTCCGCCAGCTCCTCTTCCGCCGATTTGGTCTGCTGCTTCTCGAGCGGATTCGCAATCAGGCCCTGGAGGAAGGCGACCCGCTTGATGAGCTCCGAGATCCCCTGCACGACCAGCAGCGTGAAGCCGATGGGCACGAGCAGCCGTGCGGGCCAGATGATGAGCCCGCCAGCGTTGGTGGACACCTCGTGGCGCACGTACGAATCCATGAACAATGGCCACGACAGCCAGCCGATGATGATGCACATCGGAAACAGGAAGAAGAGGATGCCGATGACGTCGATCCAGTTCTGCGCACGTGCCGACAGGCGGCCGCTGATGATGTCGATGCGCACGTGCTCGTTGCGCAGGAACGTGTAGCCGGCCCCGATCAGGAAGATGCACGAGAAGAGGTACCACTGGATCTCGAGGTACGCATTGGAGCTGTAGTTGAAGATCTTGCGCACCGTTGCATTGAGCGCGCTGATGATCACCACGGCGAGGATGAGCCAGTAGACGATGCGGCCGATGCGCTCGGTGAGCGCGTCGATCGCCCGCGAGAGCGGGAGCAGAGCGTTCAAGGTGCCTCCTCGTAGGGCCGGACTGGCTGGCCGCACAGCGGAATGCGGCTCCCGCGTCTGAGCCGGGCAGGGTCCCGGCGCAAGACCGCGGGATTATAAGGGCGCAGGGGATGCGAATGTTAAAATCGCCTTTTGCCTCCGGCGTTCGCCATGTTCAACCGCTCGTCCTCGCTGGCGCACCTCGACCCCGAAGTCTGGGAAGCCATCCACGCGGAGAACCGCCGCCAGGAGGAGCACATCGAGCTGATCGCGTCCGAAAACTACGCGAGCACGGCCGTCATGGCGGCGCAGGGCTCCCAGCTCACCAACAAGTACGCCGAAGGCCTCCCCGGCAAGCGGTACTACGGCGGCTGCCAGTACGTCGACATCATCGAGCAACTCGCGATCGATCGCGTCAAGAAGCTGTTCGGTGCCGAAGCGGCCAATGTCCAGCCCCATTCCGGTGCGCAAGCCAACCAGGCCGTTTTCTTCGCGGCCCTCAAGCCCGGCGACACGATCCTCGGCATGAGCCTGCCGCATGGCGGTCACCTGACGCATGGCTCGCCGGTGAACATGTCGGGCAAATGGTTCAACGTCGTCGCCTATGGCCTCGATCCGGAGACGGAGCTCATCGACTACGAGGCTGCCGAGCGCCTGGCCCACGAGCACCGGCCCAAGCTGATCATCGCGGGGGCGTCGGCGTACTCGCGCATCATCGACTGGAAGCGCTTCCGGGCCATCGGCGACGCCGTCGGCGCGCCGCTGATGGTCGACATGGCGCATTACGCCGGCCTGGTAGCCGCAAACCTGTACCCGAGCCCCGTCGGCATCGCGCAGTACGTGACGAGCACCACGCACAAGACGCTGCGCGGCCCGCGCGGCGGGTTCGTGCTGACCGAGGCCGAGCACGAAAAGGCGGTCAACTCCGCCGTGTTCCCCGGCCTGCAGGGCGGACCGCTGATGCACGTCATCGCGGCCAAGGCCGTCGCGTTCGGCGAGGCGCTCACGCGCGACTTCCGCATCTACCAGGAGCGCGTGATCGAGAACGCCCGCGTGCTCGCCAAGGTCCTGCAGGAGCGCGGCCTGCGCATCGTGTCCGGCGGAACGGACTCGCACATGTTCCTCGTCGACCTGCGCGCCAAGCGCATCACCGGCAAGGACGCGGAGGCGGCGCTTGCCCGCGCGCACATCACCGTCAACAAGAACGCGATTCCGAACGACCCGGAGAAGCCCTTCGTGACGTCCGGCATCCGGCTCGGCAGCCCGGCGTGCACCACGCGCGGCTTCGGCGAGCTCGAATGCGAGGAGCTCGCGCACCTCATCGCCGACGTGCTGGACGATCCGGCCGACGACGCCATCGTCACGCGTGCGCGCAACGGCGTGGCGGCGCTCACGCGCAAGTACGCGGTCTACAAATGACGCGCACGCCGGCGCCGCCCGCCGCCCGGCCATGAAGTGCCCTTTCTGCGGCAGCGACGACACGCAGGTCATCGATTCGCGCGTTTCGGAGCCGGGTGACTCGATCCGGCGGCGCCGCCGCTGCGCCGCATGCCAGAAGCGCTTCACCACCTACGAGACGGTCGAGCTGCGCCTGCCGCAGGTCGTCAAGAGCAACGGCACGCGCGCCGACTTCGACGCCGGCCGCATCCGCATCGGTTTCGCACGGGCGCTGCACAAGCGACCCGTGCCCACCGAATACGTCGATGCCGCGATCGATCGCATCGTCCAGCAGGTGCTGGCGCTGGGCGAGCGCGAGATCCCGTCGCGCCAGATCGGCGAGATGGTGATGCAGGAGCTCTACAAGCTCGACAAGGTCGCCTACATCCGGTTCGCGTCGGTGTATCGCTCGTTCCAGGATGTGTCCGATTTCCGCGACGCGCTGAAGGAAGTCGAGGCGCCGCCTCCCGCGCTCAAGCGCGCGCGGCGTTGATGCAGGCCGCAACCGACGCCGATCGCGTGTTCATGGCGCGCGCGCTGGAGCTCGCGCGCCGGGGCCTGTTCACGACCACGCCCAATCCGCGCGTCGGCTGCGTGATCGTGCGTGACGGGGCGGTCATCGGCGAAGGCTGGCACGAGCGGCCGGGTCTCGCGCACGCCGAAGTCGCGGCGCTGAACGACGTCCGCGCGCGCAACTCCGATGCCCGCGCTGCGACCGTCCATGTGACGCTCGAGCCGTGCAATCACCACGGTCGCACGGGACCCTGCGCGGAGGCGCTGATCGCTGCCGGCGTCGCGCGCGTCGTGATTGCGGTGCGCGATCCGCATGCCGCCGCAGCGGGGGGTGCTGCGCGCTTGCGTGAAGCGGGCATCGAGGTGGAGGTCGGTGTCCTCGAAACGGAGGCGCGCGCGCTCAACTGCGGCTTCTTCTCGCGCCACGAGCGCGGCCGCCCCTGGATGCGCACCAAGCTCGCGACCAGCCTCGACGGCCGCACGGCGCTTGCCGACGGCACCAGCCGCTGGATCACGGGGGATGCAGCGCGCGCCGACGGGCACGCGTGGCGCGCGCGGGCATGTGCGATCCTGACCGGCGTGGGGACCGTGCTCCAGGACGATCCGCAGCTCACGGTGCGCGCGGTCGACACGCCGCGCCAGCCGTTGCGCGTCATCGTGGATCGGCACGCCGACACGCCGCCCGGCGCGCAGGTCCTGACGGGCGGGCATGCGCTCGTCGTCACGGCCGGCAAGCGCAATGCAAAATGGCCGCACGGTACGCAGGTGCTCGCGCTGCCCGATCGCGACGGTCGGGTGGATCTCGGTGCAATGGTCCAGGCGCTTGCGGCGCGCGACATCAACGAAGTGCACGTCGAGGCGGGTGCCAAGCTCAACGGCGCGCTGCTCGACGCCGGATTGATCGACGAGCTGCTGCTCTACCTTGCGCCATCGCTCATCGGCGACCCTGCACGCGGCGCATTCGAACGTGCCGCACCGCTTGCTGCGCTCGCCGGGCGCGCCGCGCTCGCCATCGACGCGATCGACCGCCTCGGCGCGGACGTGCGCATCGTCGCGCGCTTGGTCGCATCCGGAGCGGGCTGATGTTCACGGGCATCGTGCAAGGCATCGGCCGGATCACGCGCGTGCAGCCGCGCGCCGAAGGCGTGCGCATCGTGGTGAACGTCGCCGCCGTTGGTGCGGCGGACGTGGCCATCGGCGACAGCATCGCCATGAACGGCTGCTGCCTCACCGTCGTGGAGCGCAACGGCGACGAGCTCGCGTTCGACGTCTCCGCCGCGACACTCGCCTGCACCACCGGGCTCGATCGCGAAGGTGCGGTGAACCTCGAAAAAGCGTTGCGTGCCGGCGACCGGCTTGGCGGCCACCTCATGACCGGCCACGTCGACGGGGTCGGCAGGGTGCGCGCGTTCGCCGCGGTCGCGGACGGTACGGGCAGCCACACGCTCACCGTCGAGGCACCGCGGGATCTCGCGCGCTTCATCGCGCCGAAAGGCTCCATCGCGGTGGAAGGCGTGAGCCTGACCGTGAACACCGTGGCGGACGCGCACTTCACGGTGAACCTCATCCCGCATACACTGGGCGTGACGACGCTCGCGCAACTCGCGCCGGGTGCAAAGGTCAACCTCGAAGTCGACCTGATGGCGCGCTACGCGGCGCGCCTCCTCGACACCACCGCGCGCGCCAGCCAGGAGGAACCATGGAACTGAGCTCCCTCGAACGCCTTCCGTTGTGGATCGGTGGCCGTGCCGTTGCGCCCACCACCACCCGCTACGGCGAAGTGACGAACCCCGCCACCGGCGAGGTGGTCCGCCACGTGCCGCTCGCCAACGCCGCGGATGTCGACCAGGCGGTGCAGGCGGCCGCTGCGGCGCTGCCTGGGTGGCGCGCCGCGCCCTCGCTGCGCCGCGCCCGCATCCTGATGAAATTCCGCGAGCTGCTCGATGCGCACAAGAAAGAGTTGCGCAAGGTCATCACGCAGGAGCATGGCAAGACCCTCACCGACGCCGAGGGCGAGATCACGCGCGGCATGGAAGTCGTCGAGTTCGCCATGGGCATTCCGCATCTCATGAAGGGCGAGCACAGCGAGAATGTCGGCACGGGCGTGGACGCCTATTCGATCCGCCAGCCGGTCGGCGTGTGCGCGGGCATCACGCCGTTCAATTTCCCGGCGATGGTGCCGATGTGGATGTTCCCGGTGGCGATCGCCTGCGGCAACACGTTCGTGCTCAAGCCGTCCGAGCGCGATCCCACCACGGCGATCCGCCTCGCCGAGCTCCTCAAGGAAGCCGGGCTGCCCGATGGCGTGTTCAATGTCGTGCACGGCGATCGCGAAGCGGTCGATGCGCTGCTCGAGCATCCGGACGTCAAGGCGATCTCCTTCGTCGGGTCCACGCCCATTGCACGCCACATCTACGAAACGGGCACGCGGCACGGCAAGCGCGTGCAGGCGCTCGGCGGCGCGAAGAACCACGCGATCGTCATGCCCGATGCCGACCTGTCGTTCGCCGTCGAAGCGATCATCGGCGCAGGATACGGCTCCGCCGGCGAGCGCTGCATGGCCATCTCGGCAATCGTGGCGGTCGGAGACGTTGCGGACCGGCTGGTGGAGCGCCTCGCCGCCCGTGCGCGCCGGGTCACCACGGGCAGCGGCGAGAGCGACGTGGAAATGGGCCCGGTCGTCACATGCGCGGCGCGCGACCGCATCAAGGGCCTGATCGACGAAGGATGCCGCGAGGGCGCCAGCGTGGTCGTCGACGGCCGCGACATCGCGGTGAAAGGCCACGAGAACGGGTTCTTCGTGGGACCGACGCTCTTTGACCACGTGACGGCCGAAATGACCATCTACCGCGAGGAGATCTTCGGTCCGGTGCTCGGCGTGATGCGCGTCGAGTCGCTCGCCGAAGCGATCGCGCTCGTCAACCGCAACCCGTACGCGAACGGCGTGGCGCTGTTCACGCGCTCGGGACACGCGGCGCGGCGCTTTCAGGAAGAGACGGAAGTCGGCATGGTGGGCATCAACGTGCCCATCCCCGTGCCGATGGCGTTCTTTTCCTTCGGGGGATGGCGCAACTCGTTGTTCGGCGACCTGCACGTCCACGGCATGGACGGCGTGCGCTTCTACACGCGCGGCAAGGCCGTCACGGCGCGCTGGCCCGACGACGGCAGCGCAGCGCCGGGCTTTCACATGCCCGTCATGGGCTGACCGTCTTGCGGGTCCACGCGATGTTCTCGCGCATCGTGCGCTGACGGGCTAGCGCACGCCCGGGTCGGCGCTGCCTGGTGGAGCGCCGCCGGGCAGCTCGAAGTGGAACGCGAGCGTCAGGTACGCACGGACGCCCGCGCCGTGATCGGCGCCGGGCTGAAACCGCCCTGCGCGGATCGCTTCCACCACCGCGTCACGAAACACGGGATCGCCCTCGGCGAACTCGATCTCGTCGACGTTGCCGTCGGGTGCGACCACGATCCACACCACGACGTCGCCCTGGATCCCTTGTGCCAGCGCCGCTTCGGGATAACGCGCCTTCAACGCTTCGTGGACGCGCGGGGCGAACTGCAATTCGACGGGAAATTCGGTGAGCGAGCGCGCGAGCAATGCTTCGCCCAGACGCGCGCGCGATTCGAGCGGCACGGCGCCAACGAGCAGCTCACCCGAGCGCAATGCCGTGGGAGCGGGTTCAGGCGGCCGGGCGGGTGTTGGCTCGACCCGGGGCGAGGGCATCGGCACGAACGCCGCCTCGGGCAACGTCGGCAGTGTCATCTGCGCAACCGGCTGCAGCGTGACGGCCGGCTCGGCAGGCGCCAGACGCGCTTCCAGCACGGGGAAGGTCGACGCGTCCTGCGTCGCGTGAACGCCAGGGGTGAACGGGACAGCCAGGAAGGCGGCGTGCACGAACGCTGATCCAACCACGGCCAGCGCCAGCGTGTTGCGCGCGCGCCCGAGTGCGGGCGTCACGGCGACGGAAACAGGCGATGCATCGGTCATCGCCGTGCCCGCGGGAATGCGACGCGCCGCTCAGCCGCGTGCACCCGGTGCGGAGAGAGCCCGCAACGAATGCACGCAACCGTCGTTCTGCCTCATTGACCCGTGAGCAGCCGCCACGACAGCCGATTGCCCGGTCCGCTGACCGGATTGATGATGTCGTACGGTGCTGACCCCGGCACTTCCTTGGAGATCAACCATCCGAGCGACTGCACGCCGGTGACCGGATCGACGCGTCCCACGAGCGTCCCGCCCACCGCGCCCTCTGGCAGCGTCGCCGATGCCACCGGCACGCCACCCGACTCGAGCAGCGACTTGCCGCTCGTGAAGTCGCGCGCATAGAGGCTCGCGGGCAGCGAGATGATGCAGGGGTCGTTTGGCGCCTGCGTGCCGACGTATGCAGCGACGTTCACGTCAGCCTGCACGTCGACGACGATGCGCTCGGCGGTCGGCGGAGTGGATGGCAGGTCATGGAACCAGCCGTTGGGTGCGCCACCGACGATCGCGCTCACTCCATCCACGTTGATCGGATCCATGGTCGCGCGCGGCTGGATCGGCAAGCCGGCCGTCAGGTAGGTGGCCAGCGTGCCATCGCGGATGGCGTACATCGTCTCCTGCTGCGGCGGGCTCGGCACGCTCAGGTCGCTCGTGTCGAGCAGCTGGCCGGTCCCGATGAAGACGTAGCGGTTGATACCGTTGTTGAGGTCGATCTCGATCTGCGGCGCGGTCGTGACCGGTTGTGGCGCGTTGGCCGAGTCCTTGAGCTGCGCGAACAGATCCACCTTCCAGCTCGCCGGATTGGCGCTCGAGACGTCGAACCGCCACAGGTTGCCCAGCAGGTCGCCGCCGTACACCTGCTCGGCGATCTGGTTGCGGTAGTCCTTCACGAAGGCGTGGATCTGCGCCAGCCCCGACGGGTTGCCCGGCGTGCCGGCCGTCGTCGCCATGGTCTTGAGCAGCGTGCCCGTCTTGGCGTCGAGGAAGTACAGCTTGCCCAGGCCGCTCTTGTTGTTGTAGCCCGCCGTGACGATGACGGTCCAGCCGTAGGCACGCGTCTTCACGATGACCGGACGGCCGTACGAGTAGCCCGGCGACGCCACGAGCTTGTGGTTGTTGACGGTGTCGTCGTCGTTGTCCGGATTGCGCCACTCCCACATGACCTTCGCGGCGGCGGCCGTTTCGTCCGCCGCGCTCGCACTGGTCACGTCCAGGGCGTAATACGTGTTGCCGCCCTTGCCGAGCCCGCCCACCACGATCGTGTGCCAGTCGGGGGAGCCTGCGCCGTTGTTGAAGTCGACGTCCGCCGCCTTCGGCGTGGAATCGACGTAGAAGTGATGGTGGAAGATCGGAATGCCGCCGTCCTGGTAGGTGAGCGCCCCAAGGCCCGTGACGTCCTGCGTGGCCGGTGCACCCGCAATACCGCGCATGAGCGCGCTGGGCACATAGGCGAACACTTCGTTGCCGGTGGCAGCATCGAACGAATGCAGCATGCCGTCGTTGGCCGCGGCGAACACGCGCGTCGCGCGCCCGGCCTGGGTCTTGACGAACGCCGAGTATCCGGGATCGTTCGAATCCAGGTACGGCCGCGACGGCGCCTCCACGATCGCTGCCTGCGCGTTGCTGACGTCGCCGAGCGCGCCGGAGCGCACGCGGAACTGGCCGAACTTGGCGCCTTCGATCGGCGTGGTGGGCGCCGCGCCCCAGGTCGTGCCGCCCCGCAGATAGGCGATCATCTTTTTCTGCTGCAACGGATCGGAGGCCAGCGAGCTCAACTGCGCCGGCGCCAGATTGGCGTACTCGAACGGCACGCCCTTGTTGCTCACCGGGTTCAACGTGACGACCCGCCGATTGGTGAACCAGGGCTCGTCACCGTCGACGGTGGGCTTGAGTTGCGCAGCGAGTTGCACGTTGGCCTGCCATTTGGTGGCGACTTCCGCGCCCGACTTGGGATCGATCTGCACCTTCAGCACGTCGCCGGCCCAGCCCGGCTCGATGGTCGTTTCGTAGATGATGTTGTTCGTCGCATCGAGCACCTGTCCCGAGAACGCGGCCCCCGCGCGCGATTTGCGCTGGTTCGAGATGCTCGCGAGGATGTTCGACAGGCCCATGCCGACGTCGATGGGCGATTGCGCGTACACGAACGTGCCGCGCGAGTTGACCGCGGCATGCCACAAATCGTCTGCGGCCGTCGCGCCGGGGTTCTTGCCCGGGTTGTTCGGCGTGAACGGGTTAGGGGTCGCGGGAAGGGTCAACGTCGACGGCCAGGTCGCCGTGCCATTGGTCAGCGCTGTCATGACGTTGCCAGGATCGGAAGCATCGAGGATGCCATCCGATCCGAACGAGATCGCGCTGAAGCTCAGGTGCTGCCACCACGCCATGTCCCGCACGGGATTGAGGTCGTTGCCACCCTTGCCCGGCCAGGCCTGCACGTCGTTCTTCATGGCCGGACGCAGGTCGTGCATCCAGTAATACAGCGAGATGTCGGCCAGTGAATCGGGCACCGCGGGCGCACCCGATTCGTCGAACGGATGCGGCCATGCCGCCCCCGTGGCTAGCGTAGGCGGCCGCAGATTCGGCATGACGTTGTCGGGCAGGATGTCGACGATGGACGCATCCCATGCCTGCGCCTTGTTGTCGACATTGCCCACGACCGCCGGCTTGGCGATCTGGTTGGTGAAGCCGTCAGTGAACAGGATGTGGAAGTTGCTCTGGCACGACAGCGTGATCGGATCCTTGGCCGTTGCGGGCAACGGGTTCACTTCGGGCGGAAGGCCTCCCGCGCCACCGGTCTTGAACAGGTTGCCGATGCGCAGCATGGCCGAGGCCGTTGGTGTCTTCGTGGTGGCCGGAGCCTTCAGGTTGAACAGGGCGTTGTAGAAGTCGCCGCGGGTCGTCCCCACCGCCGTGCCCTGGAAGTCGTTCACGTCCACCCAGGTGATGGGATTGCCCAACCCGTAGGTGGGCGAAGGCTCGTCGCCGAGGTTCTGGAAGCCGACGCGGTACGTATTGTCGAGGAACGAGAACGCGATCGAAGACGTCGTCTTGGCCGCGAGCAGGCGGGTGCGGTAGTACGCGAACCAGTTCCCGTAGTTGATCGCCTCCTGCGCATATGTGCGCGGCGGCAGCGGATTGCCCAAGGCATCCGAGTAGGCGAACGTGCGGCCGTCATTGACCAGGTCCACGCGCGTGAACGTGCCGTACTTGACGTTCGCGTACGTCGCGAAATCGTTCTTGTTCTTACACACGCCGGTGCCGAAGCCGCGCCACTGGTTGTTGACGCCGACGGGATTGATCGAATCGCAGAACTGCACCGATGAGATCGTGTAGTAGTGGCGCGGGATGTTCGCGTTGCCCGGGAAGGTCGGGCAGCCGCTGCTGATCGCCGTATTCCAGGGCTTCATGCCGCCGAGACCCACCGTGCTGTACGTGACCGGCCCGGCCGGCGTCGCGCCGTAGGCCTGGTTGTTGTGACGACAGGTCGTGCCGGTGCCGCCATTGGCGAGGTTGGCGTCCTGCAACAGCGTCGTGCCACCCGCCGCCTGGCCATTGAGCAGCGAGTTACATGCACAACTGGCGTTGCCGGCGGGGCACGCGCACTGGTTGCTGAGCGTGCCGCCGAGCGTGCAGCCGGTGGTGATGTTCACCGATGCGCACGTGGCGACGCAGTTGATGCCCGACGTGCAGGTGGCCGTGCCGTTCATCACGGTGCTGCCCGTGTTCGGATCGACGTAGCTGCACGTCCCGGTATTACCCACCTGTGTCGCGTTGCACGCGCAGCCGCCGATGCATTCGGGTGGGCTGCCGAGACCTGGCGAGCAATAGAGGTAGTTGGTGTTGCAGCCGTTGGGTGTGTAGCCGGTGTTCGCGGTGCAGCCACCGTAGGGCGAGCCGGACGCGCTGCAACAGGAGTTGAACGGACCCGTCTTGTTCCATGTCTGCGGCACGACCGTCTTGATCGCCACGCCGGTCTTGCAATACCAGGCGCACGTGCTCGAGGGCCAGCCAGCTGAAGTGGTGTCGCACCACAGCGTCTTGGCCGGGCTGCCGGTGCTCTGCCCCTGGAAGTAATACGCAGGATCGTTCGGCGTATTGGCGACGACGTGCCAGGGATAGTTGTAGTCGGCCGACACGCCGGGCGCGACGCCGATGGCGTCGTACTTGGTGCCGTTGATGCGGCAGTCCTGTCCCTTGCCGGCCTGGTATTCGCCGTTGGTGCCGATCGACGTGTCGAGCGGCCAGTCGGAGTTGCAGTACAGCGGCACCTGCACGAGCGTGGTGAGGTCGACCAGCGTCGCGGCGCTCAGGAACGGATCGCTCTGGACCTTCTTGAGGTTGATCTGGTTGCCGTTGATGTCGGTGACGGTGCCGATGCTGTACGTGAGCGCCGTGCCATCCGCCTTGAGCGGCGGCAGGTAGTTGACGTTCGGGTTGTACATCATGTGGTTCCAGTCCGCGGACCAGAACGGCGGATCCCACGAGTACGGGAACCCGGTGTTGTAGTTCGCCGGGCAGTTGTACGTGCCGCGGCTGAAGCTGTAGCGGCAGAACCAGGATGCGGCAATGCCTCCCAGTGACGAGAAGTCAGGAATGTAGTTGAGCGCCATGGAGCCGGAATCGTCCACGGTGTAGACGATGTTCGGCTTGGCGGTCACCTTTGAGGCGATGGGCACGTCCGCCAGCGCGGTGGCGGCGATTGCCTGCTGCATCGTCTGGCCGAGGACCAGTGTCCACATCAGCGCCAATGCCAGCCATCGCTGGAGGCGGGTGCCGCTCGTGGGCGTTTGCATCGGTGCTCCCTGTCTTCGTCTTCGTTGTTGTCAGCGCAGGAACGCTTGCGCGACCGTCGTGCTGTTGGTGTTCGGCAGGTCGACCCGCACCGACACCCGGAAATGGGGAATCGGCGGAATCGGGATTCGCTTGACTTCGTTATCGGTCCCGCCGGGCGAAACCTTTGGGGGCAATAGGTCGCAGTTGGCGATACTGACGGCGCCCGGCGCGGTGCAGACGCGCTCGATCACGTGCCGCACCTCGACCAGCGAGGCGGGGTCGGTCCAGACGTTCATCGCGCCCGGATACGCCGCCGGCGGGTAAGTCCCGGCAAGGGCGGCCGGCGTACCGTCGGGTTTTTCGCCTGCCTGGAGCGACGCGTAATAGTGCTTGGGCAGGTCGTCGGCCGTGGTGACGATCGGCACGGCGGCCTTGTAGATCTTGTACACGGACTCTTCGACGGCCCGGTTGACCGCCACGATGGAGACCTGGCGGAACGCGATGTTGCCCGCGACGCTGGTCCCCGCATCCATCGAGCGGACGAGCGCGACACCGCCGAGGCTCAGGATGACCATCGCGATCAGCGCGATGAAGAGGACCACCCCGCTCTGGCGACGCGACAGGCGAACGTTGGAGGTGCGGCGAATATGGGTCATGGGAGGGCGTTGAAGATCGCGTTGCGCAGCGGGATGACGGCCTCGAACGTGCGATAGCGCCAGCCGTCCTGGATCACGTTCGGCATGCCGACGGGAAGGATCGGATCCTTGAGGACGATGCGGTTGAGGCAGGTCGCATCGTTGGCGGCGCAGTTGAACAGAACCATGCCTGGCCGGTTGCTGAACTTGAGCGGCGAGTTCGCGAAATCCGGGTCGAGCGAATCGGATTCGGTCCGCGTGCCCTGCTCGTCGCTGCGGACCACGAGGCCGATCCGCACGGCGACGATGCGTTGCAGCTCCACCTGGGCCACGCCGCGCACCGAGGCCGGGGTCCAATCCTTGACCAACAGGCCGGGGGGATTGCAGTTGGCAACAACGGTGATATCCGCCTTGGCGGGCGTCCAGCAGTCGACGATGCCGTCGATCGGATTCGACAGGTCGAGGCCGTACTGCACCTTCATGAGCACGATGTTCTGCGCCAGCGGAACGCGGCTGGCGCCCGCGGTCAGAAGGTCGGTGCTATAGATCTGGCAGCCGCCCGCGCCATTGGCGCAGGCGTTGCCCGTGGCCGGATCCCAGTTCTCGTACAGCGTGCGGGTGGCGATGCCGACCGGACCGAGATTGACGAGCTTCGCGGCGGGATCGATCGTCGCCTCATAGGTGACCGCGTTGGCACTGTGGGTGAGCGTGACGCGGCCAAAGGCATCGGCGGCGGTCGCTGCAGTGACGGTGATCGCCTCGCAGTCACCCGTGTTCGAGTTGATTCCGATCGTGAGATACGGCGTGACCGCGGGCGAGGGCGAGGTGAAGCCGTTGGGACTCTGGACGATGAAGGGCTGTCCCGGTGCCGCATCGGCGGTGAACGACACCGGCCACACGACGTGCGGCGAGCCGCTGTAGAGCGTGATGAACGAATCGGACACGTCGTTGGCGCCGCCGTCCTGCACCAGCACGGGGATCGGATGCCACAAGGCCGGCTTGCCGCCCCCAGCGGTATAGGGCCAGACGTTGCTCGCCTTGGCGGCGTCGCAGGTCATGAGGTCGGGCGCGGAGATGCTGATCCCGTTGCCGCCGTTGGACGCCTCGCGGCCCACCATGAACTGGCTGAGCAGCCCGGTGATCTGGGCGTCGGAGGTGCCGACCGCCATGCGCTTGTAGCTTTCGGCGGCCGAGAGCATGTTGTAGATGACGAGCACGACGATGAGGCCGATGAGGATGCCGACCATCGTCTCGATCAGGCCCGCGCCGCGCTGGCCGCGGCGGGCGGTGGCGAACCGGGCGACCATCAGTTCGCTCCGATCGTGGCGAACGCCTGGTAGCGGTGCCACCCCTGCGGCGTGTCGGCAACCTTGAGTCCCGGAGGCGTCCAGCGAATCTCGATCTCGACGTCGGCGCTGTTGGCCGTGGCGCCGGCCGCCACGTCGACGTTGAACAGCTGGCCGTTGGGGAGCTTCTGCGCGACCATGGCCGCCAGGTCGTTGTAAGCGGCGCCGCCGGCCTTGTACTTGGCCTGCAGGCTGGCGATCTTGCGGTCGTCCACCCACATGTTGCCGATGTAGCTGGCGGCGAGCAGGGCGGCTTCGCCACGCTGCTTGCTCTCGTCGACGTCCTGCATGCCGCGGGCCATGAGGCCCAGCAGGCCGAGGATGGCCAGCGCCACGATGAGCACGGCGATGAGCGCTTCGAGCAGGAAAGAGCCGCGCTGCGCGGCTGCGCGCTGCGGGGCGCGACGAACAGGGGAAGTGGACGTGGTCATCATGCCGTGGGAGCGGGACAGCCCTTCGGATCGCTGGCGGGCCAGCGCGTGTCGCAGATCTTGATGCCGCTGCGCCGCCCGGTGGCCGTGTTCACGGGCACGAGGACGCGCAGCGTCATGGTGGACGACGGGTTGGTGATGTCGATGCTCTCGAACGGCGCAGTGCCGTCGAGGTTGGCCGGCGGGATCACGCCCAGGCCGGTGAAGGTCACGGTGGCCGAGCCGCCCGGCGTGGCCGCGAACACGGCGCGATCGTCGCCTTCGTTGAACGACGCGCTGGTCAGGGCTGCCTGGCCGGGGTAGCGCACGGACCAGCCGCCCGTCTTGGTCGTGGTGTCGATGTTGAATTCGACCCTGGTGTTCTCGCGGATGGCGCGCGTCATGGCGTCGCGCAGGCCGGCGGCCACCGATTCGGCGCCGTTACGCACCTGGGTGTCGGCGATCCATTGGACGTAGCCCGGCATGGCGAGCAGGAGCAGGATGGCGCCGATGGCGAGCCCCATCAGCAGCTCGATCAGCGAGAATCCCGCGGTGGCGCGTGCTTTCACAGGCAGCTGCCGTCGCTCTTGCTGACCCAGCAGTTGGCCGACGTGGCGCCCCAGGCAGTGGCGAGGGTGGACTTGACGTTCTGCTGGTTGATCTCGTACTGGAACGCCGCCATGGGCCCGCCGGCAACGCCGAAGGCCTGCAGGCGGTACGTCGTGGCAGTGCACGCCGCGGCGGCCTTCAAGTTGAACTTGTTGGACGCGGATGCGTTGAAGTTCGTCATGGCGGCATCGACGGCGCACTTGCCGGCAAGCAGGTACGTCCGGTTGTCCATGTAGAACTTTTCCATCTGCGAGCGCATGTCGCCGAGCGCCGTGGTGGCCTCGACGATGCGGCTGCGCTGCACGTAGCCGAAGTAGTAGGGGATCGCGATCGACGCGAGGATGCCGATGATCGCGACGGTGATCATCAATTCGAGCAGCGTGAAGCCGCGCTGCGCGTCGTGTGCAATGGAGCGTTTCATGCCCGTTTCTCCTTCTTTGGCGACGGCCATGGTAAGAGGGGTCCGCAACGCCTGCCTGGAAGCCCGACCAGTGGCGCAAGCCGGGGAACGGACGGCTCTGGCTGTTTTCATTCGTGCCGGGACCCGCTCGACCCTTTGTCCGGGCAGGGGCGCCGCCTGGCGTTGCGACCGCGCGCGGGTCGGTCCTGGGAGGCCTTTCGGCGGACGCTGCGTCGACGCAACGAGGCCTACGGGCAGGCTGCCGGAATTTCCTGGATGCGCGGCCGCCCGCCGTTCGCGAGCACCACCTCGATGGCCGTCTGGCCCGGCTTGCAGACGGTGAAGGTGCCCATCTGCAGGGCACCGCTGGCCAGCCGCGTGTGGCCGTACGGCGTGTACGACACGTAGGTCGCGACCGGCTTGTTGCCCGTCACGCTGATGCGCGCGCCGGCCGGCGTTTCGACGTGCACGATCGGCTCGCCGGCATCGCGCTTGCCGTTGCCGTTCTCGTCGACGAAGGTCATCCACCCCGCTGCCCAGCGCCCTGCGGCATCGCACGTGGACTGGTCGAGCGTGGCGCAGACGTCGACGCGCACGTTCCGCCGCAGGGCCTCGCCGCGGGCGACCTGGAGCGCTTCGGCAAGCGCTGCCGCCGCGTTGCGCTGCTGATAACGGGGCACCCAGCTGCCGACCGTTGCGCCGGACAGCACGAGCAGGACGCCGGCGATCGCCATGGCGCACAGCAGCTCCAGCAGAGTGAATCCGCTGCCTGGATGGCCGCGTCTTCTTGCGCCGGCGGCCCGCAGCACACCGGCACCCCGATCCGATTGCGACCTCCGCATGCGGCACCCGCTACGTTCCACGCGACGCGCTCATCGTGGCGCCGGGACCGGTGCGTCCGCGATCGGCCGTTTGGCCGATCCTTGCGGCCGCAAATACTTTAGGTCTAAACTAATGCGGCGGGACCATGGGCGGCCCGCGCCAGCATCTTCACCGGCTCCGTCCCGGCGCCCGACCAGGCCCTCGAAGCACGAAAGCCATGCGCATCCTCTGCATCGGCGGTGGACCGGCAGGCCTCTACGCGGCGCTCCTCATGAAGCGGGGCGATCCTGCGCGCACCGTGCGCGTCGTGGAGCGCAACGGCCCGCAGGACACGTTCGGGTGGGGCGTCGTGTTCTCCGATCAGACCCTCGGCAACCTGGAGCGGGCCGACCCGCCCACGGCCCGGGCCATTGCGGGCGCGTTCAACCACTGGGACGATATCGAGGTGCACCTCGACGGCCGCGTCGTTCGCTCGGGCGGCCACGGCTTCTGCGGCATCGGCCGCCAGCGGCTGCTCACGATCCTGCAGGACCGCTGCGCCGCAGTCGGCGTGGACCTCGTGTTCAGCACCGACATTGCCGACGATGCAGAGGCGGCGCGCGATTTCGGGGCCGACCTCGTCATCGCGGCCGACGGCATCAACAGCCGCGTGCGCCAGCGGTACGCGGCGACCTACGAGCCCGACGTGGACGTGCGTCATTGCCGCTTCGTGTGGCTCGGCACGCGCAAGCGATTCGATGCGTTCACCTTCGCGTTCGTGCAAACGCCGTGGGGCTGGTTCCAGGCGCACGCGTACCGCTACGACGGCGACACGTCCACCTTCATCGTCGAAACACCCGAGGCGACATGGCGCGCCGCGGGCCTGGACGCGATGTCGCAGGAAGAGGGCATCGCCTTTTGCGAGCGGCTGTTCGCCGCCCACCTCGACGGCCATCCGCTCATGTCCAATGCGCGCCACCTGCGCGGCTCGGCCATGTGGATCCGCTTTCCCCGCGTGGTGTGCCGCCGCTGGGTGCACTGGAGCGACGACGCTGGTGCGCAGGTGCCGGTGGTCCTGCTGGGCGATGCGGCGCACAGCGCGCACTTCTCGGTCGGCTCGGGCACCAAGCTGGCGCTCGAGGACGCGATCGCATTGGCCGATGCGGTCGCCGCCGCGGGCTCCGCGGGTGGTCTGCGCGACGCGCTCGCAGCCTACGAGGCCGCCCGCAGCGTCGAGGTGCTCAGGATCCAGAACGCGGCACGCAACTCCACCGAGTGGTTCGAGCACGTTGCCCGTTACGTCGGCCTGCCGCTGCCCCAGTTCGCGTACAGCCTGCTCACGCGGAGCCAGCGCATCTCGCACGAGAACCTGCGGGTGCGCGACGCCGCGTTCGTCGCGGGTCTCGAACGCTGGTTCGCGCAGCAGGCCGGCGCCGGCGACGCGCCCGTGCCGCCGATGTTCACGCCGTTTCGCCTGCGCGGCGTCACGCTGCCCAATCGCGTGGTCATGTCGCCGATGGCGCAGTACTCGTGCGTCGATGGCACTCCCGACGATTACTATCTGGTGCACCTGGGCAGCCGCGCGCATGGTGGCGCGGGCCTGGTCTTCACGGAAATGGTCTGCGTCGAGGCCGATGGCCGGATCAGTCCGGCGTGTGCCGGTCTCTACACCGACGGGCAGCGGGATGCCTGGACGCGCATCGTCGACTACGTGCATGCACGCACGCCCGCGAAGATCGGCCTGCAGCTCGGCCACGCGGGCCCCAAAGGATCCACGCAGGTCGGATGGGAGGAGGCGGACGAGCCGCTGCCGGCGGGGAACTGGCCGCTCATCGGGCCCTCCGCGATCCGTTACGGTCCACGCAACCAGGTGCCGCGTGCGATGGACGCCGCGGACTTCGCGCGCGTGAAGGATGCGTTCGTCGCAGCGGCCCGCCGCGGCGCGCAGTGCGGATTCGACTGGCTCGAGCTGCACTGCGCGCATGGCTATCTGCTCTCCGCGTTCATCTGTCCGCTCACCAATCAGCGGACCGATCGCTACGGCGGGTCGCTCGAGAACCGGTGCCGCTTTCCGCTCGAGGTCTTCGGCGCGCTGCGCGCAGTCTGGCCGGCGGACAAGCCCATGTCGGTGCGCATCTCCGCGCACGACTGGGCGCCCGGCGGCAACACGCCGGACGACGCCGTGACGATCGCGCAACTGTTCCGTCAAGCCGGCGCCGATCTCATCGACGTCTCGTCGGGCCAGACGACGCGCGCGGCGCAGCCGGTCTACGGGCGCATGTACCAGACGCCCTTCGCCGATCGCATCCGCAACGAAGCGGGCATCGCCACCATGGCAGTGGGCGCGATCTTCGAGCCCGACCACGTGAACAGCATCATCATGTCGGGACGCGCCGACCTGTGCGCGCTCGCGCGGCCGCATCTGGCCGATCCCTTCTGGACCCTGCATGCCGCCGCCGCGCTCGGCTACGACGGCGCGCCGTGGCCCGTGCAGTACCTCACGGGCAAGGCGCAGCTGACGCGCAACCTCGCACGCGCCGCGCAGCTCGTCGAGCAGGCCGAAGCCAATGGATGACGCGCATGGCTGAAGCGCGCCCGCTCGCCGGCATGCATGCCGTCGTCACGGGCGGCGGCCGTGGCATCGGGCGCGCGATCGCCGGGCACCTCGCCGCACTTGGCGCTTCGCTCACGCTGCTCGGACGCGACCGCGCGCGGCTGTATGCGACGGTGCAGGCGCTCGGCAACGCGGCCAACTGCGAGGCGCAGGCGTGCGACGTGCGCGACGAGCACAGCGTGCAGGCGGCGTTCGAGGCCATCGCGCGGGCGGGGCATCAGGTGGCAATCCTCGTCAACAACGCGGGGCGCGCGGCCAGCGCGCGCCTGTCGGAGACCGACGCCGCGCTGTGGCAGGACCTCATGGCCGTGAACCTGACGGGGGTGTATCACTGCACGCGCGCAGCGCTTCCGGCGCTGCTCGACGCGCCGGCAGGACGTGTCGTCAACGTCGCGAGCACGGCGGGCCTGACGGGTTATCCCTACGTCGCGGCGTACTGCGCGGCCAAGCACGGCGTGATCGGCTTCACGCGTGCGATGGCGCTCGAGCTCGCGTCGACGCGGGTCACGGTCAACGCGGTGTGCCCGGGTTACACCGAGACCGATCTCGTCAGGGACGCGATCGCCAACATCGTCGAGCGGACGGGCAAGAGCGAGGCGGACGCGCGCGCGGCGCTGGCCGCGCGCAACCCGCAGCGGCGGCTGATCCAGCCCGACGAGGTCGCGCGGGTCGTGGGATGGCTGTGCCTTCCCCAGTCCCATTCGATCAACGGAGCGGCGCTGCCGGTGGCCGGCGGGGAGGTGACGTGACGCCGCATGCCGCGCTGCCCGAGCCGGTCGATGCCGAGACGCGCGCGTCGCACGCCGACCATGCCGCGCTGCGCCTTTGGCTGCGGCTTTTCACCTGCAGCCTGATGATCGAGCGGCACATCCGCGGACAGCTGCGCGAGACGTTCGGCACCACGCTTGCGCGCTTCGACTATCTCGCGCAGCTCGCGCGCTCACCGCAAGGGTTGCGCATGCAGGAGCTGTCCCTTCGGCTCATGGTCACGGGCGGCAACGTCACCGGGCTCACGCGCGAGCTCGCGGCCGAGGGACTGGTCGAGCGGCGCTCGGTGCAGGGCGACCGGCGCGTGCAGGTGGTGCGGCTGACCGCCAAGGGCCGGCGCACGTTCGATGGCATGGCGCTGCAGCACGAGCGCTGGATCGTCGCGTTGCTCGCGGGCCTGACCGCGCGCGAGCGCGACACGCTCCACCGCCTGCTCGGGCGCCTCAAAGCGACGGTGGCGCGCGAAGCGGTGCGCCGGGAGAGTGCGTGATGACCCTGCCCGGCCAAACTGAGTACGCCGGCCATGCGGCACGCCATTTCCGGTTCGAAGCGAGCGCCGACGGCAAGGTCGCCACGATCACGCTCGCCCGTCCTGCACGCAAGAATCCACTCACCTTCGATTCGTATGCCGAGCTGCGCGACCTCTTCCGCGGCCTTGCGCACGCGTCCGACGTCAAGGCGCTGGTCATTGCGGGCGAGGGCGGCAACTTCAGCTCGGGTGGCGACGTGCACGACATCATCGGCCCGCTCACCCGCCGCGACATGGGCGGCCTGCTCGACTTCACGCGCATGACGGGCGACGTGGTCAAGGCGATGCGCCATTGCCCGCAGCCCATCGTCGCGGCGGTCGACGGCGTGTGCGCCGGCGCAGGTGCGATGCTCGCGCTCGCCGCCGACCTGCGGCTCGGCACGCCGGGCGCGCGCACCGCGTTCCTGTTCGTCCGCGTCGGGCTCGCCGGGTGCGACATGGGCGCATGCACGCTGCTGCCGCGCATGATCGGGCAAGGACGCGCGGCCGAGCTCCTGTACACGGGACGCACCATGAGCGCCGACGAAGGTCTCGCGTGGGGCTTCTTCAATCGGCTGGTGCCGTCCGCGAACGTGCTGCCGGAGGCGCAGGCGCTGGCCCGCGCACTCGCCGATGGACCCACGTTCGCCCACGCGATGACCAAGGCGCTGCTCCATCGCGAATGGGCCATGGATGTCGATGCCGCCATCGACGCCGAGGCACAGGCGCAGGCGATCTGCATGCAGACCGCGGATTTCCGTCGCGCGTATGAAGCGTTCCTGGCCAAGCGCACGCCGCGGTTCGAAGGCAACTGAGCCGGACCATCGCCATGGATCGCGCGCATCTCGACTGGCCATTCTTCGCCGCGCGCCATCGTGCGCTCGCCGCCGCGCTGGACGCATGGGTTGGCGAGCATCCCGCCGCGCACGGTGACGTCGACGCCGTGTGCCGCAACTGGGTGCACGCGCTCGGCGAAGGCGGCTGGCTGCGCCATTGCGTGCCGGCGCGCTTCGGCGGCGCTGCCGCGCAGGTCGACGTGCGCACGCTGTGCCTCGTGCGCGAGCGGCTTGCCTACCACGACGGCCTGGCGGATTTCGCGTTCGCGCTGCAGGGCCTCGGCAGCACGCCTTTGGCGCTCGCCGCCGAGCACGGCGACGACACGCTTGCGGGCCGGTGGCTGCCGCGCGTCGCGCGCGGAGAGGCGATCGCCGCGTTCGCGTTGTCGGAGCCCGCGGCCGGGTCGGATGCCGCTGCGCTCGCGCTCCGCGCACGTCCAGACGGCGACGCGTTCGTGCTCGACGGCGAGAAGACGTGGATCTCCAACGGCGGCATCGCGGATTTCTACGTGACCTTCGCGCGCACGGGGGGCGCAGGCGCGGACGGCATCTCGGCATTCGTCGTCGACGCCGCGACGCCGGGCCTGCGGGTGGCCCAGCGCATCGAGGTGATGGCGCCGCATCCGCTTGCGCGGCTCGCGTTCGAGTCGGCGCGGGTGCCGCTCGACGCCCAGCTCGCACAGGACGGTGGGGGATTCCGGCTTGCGATGCGCACGCTGGACCTGTTCCGCGCCTCCGTGGGCGCGGCCGCCGTCGGATTCGCGCGGCGCGCGCTCGACCTCGCGCTGGCGCACGCGCGGCACCGGCCGATGTTCGGCGGCACGCTCGCGGAGCGCGATCTGGCGCGCGCCAAGCTGGGCGTGATGGCCACGCGCGTGGATGCCGCTGCGCTGCTCGTGTATCGCGCCGCATGGCTGCGTGACGAGCAGGGCGCCCGCACGACCGTCGAGGCCGCCATGGCGAAGATGAGCGCAACCGAAGCGGCGCAGCGCGTGATCGACGATGCGTTGCAGCTGCATGGCGGCCTCGGGGTCACGGTCGGACAGCCGATCGAGCGGCTCTACCGCGACATCCGCGCCCTGCGCATCTACGAGGGGGCCACCGAAGTGCAGCAGCTCGTCATCGGCAAGGGCACGCTGGCGCAGCACGAGGCGCGGGAGCGTGCGCCATGACGGCCACGGCGCACGTCGACACCTTCGTGCGCGACAACCTGCCGCCGCAGGCGCAGTGGCCGCAATTTCGCTTCGACGACGCGTCGCTGCAGTATCCCGCCGCGCTCAATGGCGCGCGCGTGCTGCTCGACGATGCGCTCGCGGCCGGACGCGGTGCGCGCACGGCGATCGTCGCGCCGGGCGTGCGCTGGTCGTATCGCGATCTGGATGCGTACGCCAATCGCATCGCGCGCGTGCTCGTCGAGGATCTGGACGTCGTGCCGGGCAACCGGGTGCTGCTGCGCGCGCCCAACGGACCCATGCTGGCCGCCTGCTGGTTCGCCGTGATGAAAGCCGGCGCGATTGCCGTGGCCACCATGCCGCTCCTGCGCGCCCGCGAGCTGACCGACATCGTGGCCAAGGCGGAGATCTCGCATGCGCTGTGCGACCACCGCCTCGCCGGCGAGCTCGAATCGGCGCGTCCGGCATGCCCGTCGCTCCATACCGTCGTGCATTTCGGCCACGATGCGCAGGACGGCCTCGATGCGCTCGCCCGCCGCAAGCCCGGCGATTTCGCGACCGTGCGCACCGCGGCCGACGACCCGGCGCTCATCGCCTTCACCTCGGGGACGACGGGCAAGCCCAAGGGCACGGTGCATTTCCATCGCGACCTCGTCGCAGCCTGCGATTGCTGGCCGCGGCATGTGCTCCGCGCGCGCGCCGACGACGTGTTCGCCGGCACGCCGCCGCTCGCGTTCACGTTCGGCCTGGGTGGCCTCCTGCTGTTTCCACTGCGGATCGGGGCGGCGACGCTGCTGCTCGAGAAGGCGACGCCGGACGTGCTGCTGCCTGCCATCGCCGAGCACGGGGTGACGACGCTGTTCATGGCACCGACCGCGTATCGCGCCATGAGCGCCGCAGCGGGCGAGCGCGAGCTGACGTCGCTTCGCCAGTGCGTCTCCGCCGGCGAAGCGCTGCCTGCCGCGACGCGCGCGCTGTGGAAGGAGGCGACCGGCATCGAGATCATCGACGGCATCGGCGCCACCGAGATGTTCCACATCTTCATCTCGCACGCCGAGGCAGAGGCACGTCCGGGCGCCACCGGCCGCCCGGTTCCCGGCTACACCGCGTGCGTCATGGACGACCACGGCAAGCCGTTGCCCACGGGCGAGGTCGGCCGGCTGGCCGTCATCGGGCCGACAGGATGCCGCTACCTCGCCGATGCGCGGCAGACGCAGTACGTGCAAGGCGGATGGAACTACACGGGGGATGCGTATCGTGTCGACGCCGACGGGTACTTCCACTATCAGGCGCGCACGGACGACATGATCGTCAGCGCGGGGTACAACATCGCGGGCCCGGAAGTCGAAGGCGCACTGCTGCTGCATCCGGCGGTGGCCGAATGCGGCGTCGTCGGCGCGGCCGACGAGGAGCGCGGGCAGATCGTGAAGGCCTACGTCGTGCTCAAGGCCGGTCATGCGCCGGACGAGGCGACGACGCGTTTGCTGCAGACGTTCGTCAAGGAGACGATCGCGCCGTACAAGTATCCGCGCGCGATCGAATACGTCGCGGACCTGCCGCGCACCGAGACCGGCAAGCTGCAGCGGTTCCGCCTGCGCGAGAAGGCCGCAGGGCGCCGATGAGGACGCTGCAACCGCCCGATTGGGCGCCTGCGCGCGGTTACGCCAACGGGGTGGTGGCGCGCGGCGAGCTCATCTTCGTCGCCGGACAGATCGGCTGGAATGCGCAACAGCGCTTCGAAAGCGACGATTTCGTCGAGCAGGCCGCGCTGGCGCTGCGCAACGTCGTCACCGTGCTGCGCGAGGCGCGCGCCGGGCCCGAGCACGTCGTACGCCTGACCTGGTATGTCGTCGATCGCGCCGAATACCTCGCGCGCCTGCCAGAGCTTGGTGCGGCCTATCGCGCCGTCATGGGCACGCATTACCCCGCGATGACGGCCGTCGAGGTGAGCGCGCTCATCGAATCGCGCGCGCGGGTCGAGATCGAGGCCACCGCCGTGCGCGCGGACTGAAGCGACCCATCGCCCGGTGCGTCGTGCCGCGCGATCTCACCCAGGTAAGGGCTCGGCCACGCACTTTCGCGTGCGGGGCGATAATCCCGGGCAGCGCGTCGTCTCGACGCCGGAGCAGCGCATGAACGCACCCGATCGTCCCCTCGTCGGCAAGCCGGTGTTCGACTGGCAGGACCCGCTGCTGCTCGGCGAGCAGCTGTCCGAGGAGGAGCGCATGGTGCGCGACAGCGCGCATGCCTTTGCGCAGGAGCAGCTGCTGCCGCGCGTGCGCGAGGCGTTTCGCCACGAGACCGCCGATGCGTCCGTCTTTCCCGCCATGGGCGCGCTCGGACTGCTTGGGCCCACCATCCCGCAGGAGTATGGCGGTGCGGGGCTCAACTACGTGAGCTACGGGCTCATCGCGCGGGAGATCGAGCGGGTGGATTCGGGGTACCGCTCGATGATGAGCGTGCAGAGCTCGCTCGTCATGTTCCCCATCTTCGAGTACGGCAGCGAAGCGCAGCGGCGCCGCTACCTGCCGAAGCTCGCGAGCGGCGAATGGATCGGCTGCTTCGGTCTCACCGAACCCAACCACGGCTCGGACCCCGGCTCGATGGAAACGCGCGCGCGCAGCGTCGACGGCGGCTACCGCCTGTCCGGCGCGAAGATGTGGATCTCCAACTCGCCGATCGCCGACGTGTTCGTCGTATGGGCCAAGGACGACGCAGGCGTGGTGCGGGGCTTCATCCTCGAGAAGGGCATGAAGGGCCTGTCGGCGCCGAAGATCGAAGGCAAGTTCTCGCTGCGCGCGTCCGTGACGGGCGAGATCGTCATGGACGAGGTGCCCGTGCCGGCGGACCACCTGCTGCCCAACGTCAAGGGTTTGAAGGGCCCGATGGGCTGCCTCAACAGCGCGCGCTACGGCATCGCCTGGGGCGCGCTCGGTGCGGCGGAATTCTGCTGGCACGCCGCACGCCAGTACGTGCTCGACCGCAAGCAGTTCGGCAAGCCGCTCGCGGCCAACCAGCTCGTGCAGAAGAAGCTGGCGGACATGCAGACCGAGATCGCGCTCGGCCTCCAGGCCTGCCTGCGCCTGGGCCGCCTCAAGGACGAAGGCAAGGCGGCGCCGGAGATCACCTCGATCCTCAAGCGCAACAGCTGCGGCAAGGCCCTCGAGATCGCGCGCACGGCGCGCGACATGCACGGTGGCAACGGCATCGTCGACGAGTTCCACGTGATCCGCCACATGCTGAACCTCGAGACCGTCAACACGTACGAGGGCACGCATGACATCCACGCGCTGATCCTCGGCCGGGCGCAAACCGGCCTCTCGGCGTTCTAAGTGTCAATGCCATGAAGCTCTACGACTACTTTCGCAGCTCGGCCGCGTACCGCGTGCGCATCGCGTTGCAGGTCAAGGGGATCGTGCCCGACGAGCGCACCTTCGTGCACCTGCGCATGGGCAACCAGCGCGCGCAGGACTACCTCGCGCTCAATCCGCAGGGCCTCGTGCCGGCGCTGCAGCTCGACGACGGCGCGGTGCTGACGCAATCGCTCGCGATCATCGAGTATCTCGAGGAGACGCATCCGGCGCCGCCGCTCCTGCCGGCCGATGCGCCCGGGCGCGCGCGCGTGCGCGCGATCGCGCTCGCCATCGCGTGCGAGATCCACCCGCTCAACAACCTGCGCGTGCTCAACTACCTGCTGCACACGCTCGGCGTGTCGCCCGAGCAGAAGGACGGCTGGTACAAGTACTGGGTGGATGTCGGTCTCGAAGCGCTCGAGACGCAGCTCGCACGCGAGCCGTCGACCGGCGCGTTTTGCCACGGCAGCCAACCCACGCTGGCCGATGTCTGCCTCGTGCCGCAGCTGGCGAACGCGCGGCGCGTGAAGATCGACCTGTCGCCTTATCCCACCCTCACGCGCATCGAGGCAGCGTGTCTCGCGCTGCCCGCGTTTGCGGCCGCGGCACCCGAGCGCCAGCCCGACGCCGAGTGACCTGCCCGTTGCGACCGAACCGCCACCAAGGACTTCTGCGATGAACTACGTGCTGTCTCCCTGGGAAATGCCCTCGGTGCCGCTTGCCGGCTCGACCGACCACTTTCCCGTGCGCCACATCTACTGCGTCGGCCGCAACTACGCCGAGCACACCAGGGAAATGGGCGGCGACACCAAGGAGCCGCCGTTCTTCTTCACCAAGGCCGCGGATGCGATCGTGCCGGTTCCGGCCGGCACGCTGGGCACCATGCACTATCCGCTCGCGACGAAGAACCTGCATCACGAGCTCGAGCTCGTGGTCGCGATCGGCCACCCGGGCGTGCGCCTTCCAGTCGAGCGGGCCAACGACATCGTGTTCGGCTATGCCGTCGGCCTCGACATGACGCGCCGCGACCTGCAGAACGAGATGCGCGAGAAGAAGCGCCCCTGGGACATCGGCAAGTCGTTCGCCGAAGCGGCGCCGATCGCGCCGATCCATCCGGTGGCGAGCACCGGTCTGATGACGCGCGGCGCCGTCGTGCTCACGGTCAACGGCCAGGTGCGGCAGCAGGGCGATCTCGCCGACATGATCTGGGACGTTCCGCACATGCTGGCGTTCCTGTCGCAGATGTACGAGCTGCTCCCGGGCGATCTCGTGTTCACCGGCACGCCCGCCGGCGTGGGCCCGGTCGTGGCCGGCGACCAGCTCAATGGCTCGATCGAAGGCCTGACGCCGTTGAACGTGCGCATCGCGCCGCCGCTGGAGTAGCCATGCCGCTGGCCGCCGCCGTGCCGCCGTACACTGCCGAATGGTGCGAGCGCGGCTACAACAATCGTGCGGCGGTGCCCGAGTTCCAGCGCTGGTTCGACCACTGGGCGGCGCTGTCGCGTGACGTCGTCGCACGTCATCGTCCGCGCGTGGACGTGCGCTATGGGCGCGGGGCCAGGGAAACGCTGGACCTGTTCCTGCCGGCCGGCCGCCCGCGCGGCACGCTGGTATTCATCCATGGCGGTTATTGGCGCTCCCTCGACAAGGCGGATCACGCGTTCGTGGCGCCGCCGTTCGTCGCGCAGGGCATCGCCGTGGCGAACCTCAATTACGAGCTCTGTCCGTCGGTCAGCATCGCGGACATCGTGGCGCAAGCGCAGCGCGCGATCGCCTTCCTGCAGCGGGAGGGCAGCCGCCTCGGATTGCCATCGGCGCCGCTGGTCGTGGCGGGCCATTCGGCCGGCGGGCACCTCGCGGCGATGCTCCTCGCCACGCCGTCCGATGCGTTCGGCACGCCGGCGCATCCCGTCCGGGGCGGCGTCTCGCTGTCGGGCGTGCACGACCTCGAGCCGCTTCTGCTGACCTCGTACAACGCCGACCTGCGCCTCGACGCCGCGCAGGCGCGCGCGATGTCGCCGGTGCACCTGCAGCCGCAATGCGACGCGCCGCTCCTGCTCGCAGTGGGCACAGGCGAAACGTCGGAGTTCCTGCGCCAGACCGATCTGCTGTGGGACGCGTGGCCCGCCGCGCGGCCGCGTGGCATGGAAGGGCCGCTGCGCGTGCCCGGCCGGCATCACTTCGACGTCGTGGTCGACTACGCCGATCCTGCGAGCGCGCTCACCCGGGCCACGCTCGACCTGTTCTAGCGCGGCCGCGCACGCCGCGCAGCGCTTTCACCGCGGCGCGAAGAACGATCACCCGGGACGAGCGCGGCGCAGCAGGCGCCCTCGGGTAGAATTGCGGCACGACGCTGGATGCCGTCCTGCGCGGGAATGAAGAGCCCGTCCTTCCGGTTGGCCCACATGCCGCTTGCACCGATCACCGACATCATCGCCGACTTCAAGGCGGGCCGCATGGTCGTGCTCGTCGACGACGAGGATCGCGAGAACGAAGGCGACCTGATCTTCGCCGCCGACTTCGTCACGCCGGACAAGATCAATTTCCTGGCCAAGAACGGACGCGGCCTCGTCTGCATGCCGATCACCGTCGAGCACGCGGAGCGCCTGCGCCTGCCGCCGATGACGCCGCGCAACCGCTCGGTGCACGGCACCAATTTCACGGTCTCGATCGAAGCCGCGCAGGGCATCTCCACGGGCATCTCGGCGGCGGACCGTGCGCTGACCATCCACGTTGCGTCGCGTCCCGACGCCCGCCCCGACGACATCGTGCAGCCCGGCCACGTGTTCCCGCTCATCGCGCAGCCGGGCGGCGTGCTGGCACGCGCGGGTCACACGGAAGCCTGCTGCGATCTCGCGCGTCTCGCGGGCCTCACGCCGGCCGCGGTGCTGTGCGAGATCATGAACGACGACGGCACGATGGCGCGTCGCACCGATCTGGAGAAGTTCGCCGCCGTTCACGGGCTGCGGATCGGCGCCATCGCCGACCTCATCCACTATCGCAGCCGCACCGAGAAGCTGATCGAGCGCATCGCCGAGCGCCCGCTCACGACGCCCGCGGGCGCCTTCCGGCTCGTCGTCTACCGCGACAAGCTCACCGATGCGACGCATCTGGCGCTCACGCGTGGACCGATCGCGCCGGACACCGAAACGCTGGTGCGCGTGCACGAGCCGTTGTCCGTGATGGATCTCCTCGACATCGACGACGCGACGCATTCGTGGAGCATCACGGAAGCGCAGCGTGCCATCGTCGCGGCCGGCCGCGGCGTGATCGTGCTCCTGCATCGGCCCGAATCGGCGAACGAGCTGCGCCGGCGTGCGCTCGACGACGCGCCGGCCGCGCCGTCGAAGATGGACCTGCGCAACTACGGCATCGGCGCGCAGATCCTGCGCGATCTCAATGTCGGGCGCATGCGCCTGCTCGCCAAGCCGCGCAAGATGCCCAGCATGGCCGGCTTCGATCTCGAGGTCACGGGCTATCTCGAATCGCCGCCTGCGCGCGCCGCGTCGTAACGCCGGCGAAGCTGCATGACCGTCAAGCGCATCGAACCGTCGACTGCCGGGGCCGGCCGGCGGGTCGGCATCGTGCTTTCGCGCTTCAACCCCGAGATCGGCGAGGGCCTGCTCCAGGGTGCCTTGCGCGCGCTGCGGGAAAGCGGGGTGCGCGAGGATGACGTGACCCTGGTGAGCGTGCCCGGCGCGCTGGAAGCGCCGCTCGCACTGCAACACCTTGCACAAACGCGGCGCTACGATGCCCTGGTGGCGCTCGGCGCCGTGATCCGGGGCGAGACGTATCACTTCGAGATCGTCGCCAACGAGTCGGCGGCCGGTGTAAGCAGCGTGCAGCTCGAGACCGGCATCCCGATCGGCAACGGCATCCTCACCTGCGAGAGCGACGAGCAGGCGCGGGTGCGCATGGATGCGAAGGGCTTCGAGGCCACCCTGGCGGCACTGGAGCTTGCCAACCTGTTGGCCGCGCTCCACGCGCAGGCCCGATGAGCCGCCGCTTGCCGCAGCGCGGTGCGATCTTCGCGGCGCACCTGGCATGAGCCGCGTGTCGCCGCGGCGCCGCGCACGGGAGCTCGCGCTCCAGGGCCTCTACGAGCATCGGCTGGGCGGCGCCGCGCCTGCCACGATCGGCGGCGAATTCGCGGACAGCCCGCACTTCACGGACGCTGACCAGGCGTTTCTCGCCGCCCTGTGGCGCGGCCTGCATACCGAGCCCGATCGGCTCGTCGATGCGCTGCGGCCCTTTCTCGACCGTTCCGCCGAAGAGGTGTCGCCGATCGAACGCTCGATCCTGCTCATCGGCGCATGGGAGCTCCTGCACCAGCCGGAAACGCCCTACCGGGTGGTGATCAACGAAGCGGTCGAGCTCGCCAAGAGCTATGGCGGCACGGACGGCCACCGCTTCGTCAACGGCGTGCTGGACAAGCTCGCCGCGCGCGTGCGCGCGCCGGAGATCGAGGCGGCCGCGCGTGAGCGGCGGGGCGGCAAGCCCGCGTAGCGGCGTCCCGCATCCGCTCACGCGAGCGCTTCGCGTCGTCTGCGCGCGATTCCCTATAATCGCCAGGTGAGCGCGTCGTCCGAATTCGCAGTCATCGAGCGGCATTTCCGGCGGCCGCCCCGGCACGCGGACGTGCGCATCGGCATCGGGGATGACGCCGCGGTTCTCGCGCCGGCGGCCGGCATGGAGCTCGCCGTGTCGGTCGACATGCTCGTGGAGGGTCGCCATTTCCTGGCCGGCACCGACCCCGAAGCGCTGGGCCACAAGAGCCTCGCCGTGAACCTCTCGGATCTCGCCGCCATGGGCGCGACGCCGCGCTTCGCGCTGCTCGCCGGCGCGCTGCCCGACGCGGACGATGCCTGGCTTGCCGCGTTCATGCGCGGCTTTCGCGCGTTGGCTGATCGTTACGACGTCGAGCTGGTTGGCGGTGACACGACCCGCGGTCCGCGCAACGTCTGCGTGACGGTGATCGGCGAGCTTCCCGCCGGCACCGCCATCACGCGCGCCGGTGCACAGGTGGGGGACGACGTCTACGTGTCGGGATCGCTGGGCGGCGCGGCGCTGGCGCTGCACGGGCTGCGCGGTGACATTGCGTTGTCCGCCACGGTGCTCGAGCGCGTGCGCGCGCGTCTCGAACGGCCGCAGCCGCGCATCGAGCTCGGCATGGCGCTGCGCGGCATGGCGCACGCGGCGCTCGACGTCTCGGACGGTATCGTCGGAGACCTCGGCCATGTGCTGGCGGCATCCGGCTGCAGTGCGGTCATGTCGCTTGCACGCATGCCGGCCGATGCCGCGGTTGCCGGATTGCTGCACGGCGAGCACCGCGAGCTCGCGCTTGCATGCCTGCTGGCCGGCGGCGACGACTACGAGCTGTGCTTCACCGCGCCGCTTGCGGCGCGCGAGCGCATCGAAGCCGTCGCAGGCGCGCTTGCGCTGCCGTGCACGCTCATCGGCACGGTCGAGCGCGGCGCCGGCCTTGCCGTCCTCGACGAAGCCGGGCATGCGCTTGCGCGCCTGCCCGCGGCGTACGATCACTTCCGATGAACACGGCCACCTCGCCCACGGTCCACTTCCTGTTCCGCCACCCGGCGCACTTCATCGCGCTGGGTGGCGGAGCAGGCCTGCTGCGTCACGCACCCGGTACCGCCGGTACGCTCGTCGCGCTGCCGCTCGCCTGGCTGCTACGCAGCTTTGTCGGCGACACGGGGTTCGTGATCGCCGTGTGCGCCGCGCTGGCCGGCGGCGTGTGGGCGGCGCAGCTGACCGGCCAGGCGCTCGGCGCCGCCGACCATGGCAGCATCGTCATCGACGAGATCGCCGCGTTCCTGCTGGTGCTCTTCCTCGTCGGCGCCGATCCACGCCGCGAGGCGATCGCGTTCGTGATCTTCCGCACGTTCGACATCTTCAAGCCTCCGCCCATCCGCGCGCTCGACGCGTCCCTGAAAAACGGCATCGGCGTGATGCTCGACGACCTGCTCGCCGCTGCGTACACGCTGATCGTCATGGCCGTCGGGCAGCGCCTGCTCGCCTGGCTGTTGCCGTGAGCGTCGACCTTGCGCGCGTGGAGGAAGCCGGGCTCAACGCGCTGCAGACGCAGCGTCAGCTGTTCTACGATGGATGGCTGCTGCGCCTGTCACCGGGTAAGGCGCGCCGCTCGCGCAGCGTCAACGCGCACTTCGGCTCGACGCTTCCGCTGACCCAGAAGATCGCGCACTGCGAGCGCGTGTACGCTGCACGACAGCTCCCGATCCTGTTTCGCATCACGCCGTTCCAGCACCCGCGCGAGCTCGACGCGGCCCTGGGCGAGCGGGGCTACGACGCCTTCGATTCCACGCTGGTGCAGGTGGCAGCGCTGCAGCGCCCGCCCGAGGTCGACGGCGCCGACGTGGCGTTGACCACGCCGGCCATCGCGCGCTTCGTCGACGCCGTGGCCGAGCTGCGCGGCTCCAGTACCGAGCAGCGCGACGCCCACTACGAACGCTTGCGCGAGACGTCGCTGACGTTTCTCCCCGTGGTCGCCGCGGAGAACGGGCGGCCGCTCGCCTGCGGGCAAGTCGTGCTCGATGGCGACCTGGCCGGCATCTTCGACGTCGTGACGGCCGAGGGGGCGCGCGGCCGCGGCATTGCGACGCGTGTGGTGGGGCGCCTGCTGTCATGGGCGTGGGAGCACGGCGCCGCGCACGCGCACCTGCAAGTCGAGGCACGCAATGCGCCGGCGCTGGCGGTCTATCGCAAGTTCGGCTTCGCGACGGCGTATCTGTATCACTACCGCGGCCTGCCCGCGCAACGCACATGAGCGCGTGCATCGCGGCGCTCGCAGCGGCGCTCGGCGAAGCGCTGCGCGCGCGTCGGTGGATGGCCGCCACGGCGGAGTCGTGCACGGGCGGGCTGGTGGCCGGTGCGATCACGGCCATCCCGGGCAGCTCGGCGTGGTTCGATCGCGGGTTCGTCACCTATTCCGACGACGCGAAGCACGCGTTGCTCGGCGTGCCGCTGCCGATGGTCGCCGAGCTCGGCGCCGTGTCGGAGGCAGTCGCGCGCGCGATGGCCGAAGGCGCGATCGAGCGCAGCAACGCGCACGTCGCCGCCGCGATCACGGGTATCGCGGGACCGGGTGGCGCGACGCCCAGCAAGCCGGTAGGCCTCGTGTGCTTCGGTTTTGCGCGGCGCGGCGTGGCCACCGTCGTCGCAACCCATCGGCTTGCCGGCGACCGCACGGCGGTGCGCGAGGCGTCGGTGCAGGTGGCGCTCGAAGGGCTTCTCCGTCTGGCGCGGGCCGGCTGATCCAACCGTCCGTGCCGGCTTGTGCGCCGGACTTGCCGCGGCGGCACGGCGGAGGCATCACGATAGGCCAAAAGACAGTTGCGTCGAACGATCGTTCTATGGCATGATCGCCGCCGATTAGCCCCCCGGCGGCCGGCCGGGCGATACTCAGGAGTCCCCGATGCCCCTCGACAGTGCCATGGATGACCAGAAAGGCAAGGCGCTCGCCGCCGCGCTCGCCCAGATCGAAAAGCAGTTCGGCAAGGGCTCGATCATGAAGATGGGCGAGTCCCAGATCCAGAACGACCTCACGGTCGTGTCGACGGGATCGCTGGGGCTCGACATCGCGCTCGGCGTGGGCGGGCTGCCGCGCGGCCGGGTCGTCGAGATCTACGGGCCCGAGTCCTCGGGCAAGACCACCTTGTGCCTGCAGGTCGTCGCCCAGGTACAAAAAGCGGGTGGTGTCGCCGCCTATATCGATGCCGAGAACGCGCTCGACCCCGTCTACGCAGGCAAGCTCGGCGTCGCCGTCGGCGATCTGCTCATCTCCCAGCCGGACACCGGCGAGCAGGGCCTCGAGATCGCCGACATGCTCGTGCGCTCGGGCGGTGTCGACATCATCGTGATCGACTCCGTGGCGGCCCTCGTGCCCAAGGCCGAGATCGAAGGCGAAATGGGCGACCAGCTGCCCGGCCTGCAGGCGCGCCTGATGAGCCAGGCGCTGCGCAAGCTCACGTCGAACATCAAGCGCGCGAACGTGCTCGTCATCTTCATCAACCAGATCCGCATGAAGATCGGCGTGATGTTCGGCAACCCGGAGACCACCACCGGCGGCAACGCGCTCAAGTTCTATGCGTCGGTGCGCCTCGACATCCGCCGCATCGGCTCCATCAAGAAGGGCGACGAAGTGATCGGCAACGAGACGCGCGTCAAGGTCGTGAAGAACAAGGTGTCGCCGCCTTTCCGCGAAGCGCTGTTCGACATCCTGTACGGCGAAGGCATCTCGCGCGAAGGCGAGATCATCGAGCTTGGCGTCAATCACCGCATCGTCGAAAAATCGGGTGCCTGGTACGCGTACAACGGCGACAAGATCGGGCAAGGCAAGGACAACGCCCGCGAGTATCTCCGCGAGCATCCGGAGATCGCGCAGGAGATCGAGGCGAGGATCCGCCAGACCGTCAACGTGCCATTGCCGGGTCGCATCAAGCCGGCGCCGGACGCCGACGCTTAAGCGAGCCGCGAAGGTGCTGCGCAGCCGCCGCGCGCGCCAGGCCGCGCGCGGCGCGTCGGTGCCCCGGCAACGCGACGACGCACCTGCCGCATCGCCGAGGGCGGTCGCCATCCGCCTGCTCGCCCGGCGCGAATACAGCCGCGCCGAGCTTGCGGCTTGCCTGCGCAAGCGCAGCGTCGAGCCCGACGCGATCGAGCGCACGCTCGACGCGCTCGTCGCCCAGGGCTACCTGTCCGATGCCCGTTACGCGCAAGTCGTCGTCGCCGGTCGCAGCGGCCGCTTCAGCCGCCGCGCGATCGCCCATGCGCTCACTGAAAAACGGGTCACGCCCGAGGCCGCGCAAGCGGCGCTCGCGCCGCTGGCCGAGCGCGATGAGCAGGCGGACGCCCACGCGCTATGGGAGCGCCGCTTCGGCGAGCCGCCGCGCGACGAGCGCGAGAAGGCCCGCCATGTGCGGTTCCTCCTCTCGCGTGGCTACTCCATGAGCCTCGCGCTCCGGGTGCTGCGGGCGGCGGGCGCGCGCGCCTTGCCCGACGACGACACGGCGTAACGCGGCCGCCGCGTTACCTGCCCCGGCCACACGCGGGGCGTCCCACGGCGGCTGGCGGGGCGTCCAGGCCCGCGAGCGCACCCCGGCTCCCCGCTGTGGTAACTTGGCGTCGCCCACGACCATGACCGACGCCACCACCTCCGGACAACGCGCGTACGAGTTCCTCAAGGCGCTCGCCTCGGATCTTTCGAGCAAGCAGATCTCGTTCCCCACGTTCACGGGTGCGACGATCCGCGTGCGCACCGCGCTTGCCGATCCTGCGATCGACGTCGAGCGGCTCGCGCGCGCGATCAGCGCCGAGCCGCTGTTGCCCGCGCGGTTGATCCATATCGCCAATTCGGTGGCGCTCAACCCCGGCGGCAAGGCGGTCACGGACGTCCGCAGTGCGGTCATGCGCGTGGGTCACGACATCGTGCGCTCCACCGCGGTCACGCTCGCGATGGAACAGCTCAAGGCCGCGAAGGATGTGCAGGTGTTCCACGAGCAGGCCGAATGGAGCTGGCGCCACAGCCTCGAAGTGGCCGCCATCGCGTACGTCATCACGCGCAAGAGCTCACGGCTCAACCCCGACGAAGCGCTCTTCGCCGGCCTCGTGCACGACATCGGCCGGTTCTACCTGCTCTCGCGCGCCAGCGCCTATCCCGAGCTCGTCAATCATCCGGACGAGCTCGATGCGCTCATCCAGGAATGGCACGCGTCGATCGGCCAGGCGGTGCTGCACGAATTCGAATTGTCCGAGGCGACGCTGCGTGCCGTCAGCGAGCATGAGCATCATCCGGCGGTGTACCCGCCCCGTCAGCTGGTCGACGTGATCACGCTCGCCAACCGCGTGGCCGTGCAGGCCAATCCACCGCGCTATCCGTCGCACGTCGAGCGCGACATCGTCCCGGTCGACAACCCCGGCCTCGCGCAAAGCCTCACCGAATCGGCCGAAGAGATTCGCGCGCTGCTCACCGCGTTGCGCGGCTGAAACAGCTCAGGCGAGCGGCTCGTCGTCGGCTAGCGCGGCCGTCCAGCGGTCCGTGACGTCTTCGGGCAGCGGTGCGAAATCGCGCCAGCCCTGCCGCACGACGCTGATCGCGCCCGCCTGCAGCAGCCCGTTCTCGTCGCCTGGCGATGCGAGTCCCGGTCGACCCCGACGCAGGCGGTACACGATGCGCGCGTCGCTGCGCTCGATCACGTCCGTGGCGCCGCCGATCTTGTCGTGCGCAGCGTGCGCTACCGCGATGCGCGCAGGCAGCCGGTCGGGCAGCGTCGCCGCGAGCCAATGTGCATCCCGCGCCCACACCTCGCGTGAATGCCACCACGCCGTGAGCAGCCGGCGCAGCGCGGCGACCTCCGCCGGCGTATCGGTCCAGCGCGTGCTGCGGGACAACGCGATCGCCGGAATGCCATGGAACGTCGCCTCGCGCGCGATCGCAATCGTGCCCGAATAGGCTGCATCCTCGCCGACGTTGCGCTTGTCGTTGATGCCCGAGAGCACGAGGTCGGGCGGCTGTCCGGCGCACACGATGGTGATCGCGGCGATCACGCAATCGGCGGGTGCGCCGGAGCAGGCATATACGCGCTCGGTGCGCTGCGTGAGCGCGAGGTCGCGGTCGAACGAGATCTGGTGGCTGGCGGCAGTCCACTTGCGCTCCGGTGCGACGATCCATACGTCGTCGCTGACCGCGCGCGCGACATCGGCGAGCAGCGCGAGCCCCGGGCCATCGATGCCGTCGTCGTTGCAAAGCAGGATGCGGACGGCTCGCACGTCACAGCTCGATGCGATTGCCCGTCAGCGCGTCGACGCTGAGCGCGGGCACATGCGCGGCCAGGCGCGCAAGGCCGGAGGGGTCGCACGAATGTCCGAGCACGAGGTGCGCGCCGGTGCGCGCGGCGACTGCAACGTTTTCCGAGCGGGTGGGATGCGTCGGCAGGCGGATCCAATCCGCCTCGCCGCCCGCGACCATGCGCGCACCCGGGCTGCCGTCGGGCAGGTGGCCCGTGAACAGCACCGGATGGCGAACGTTGCGCGCCTCCTCGAGCAGTGCACGCGCCGGACCGGCGAGCCCCATGGCGTCATGACACAGGAGCGGCGCCGCGGGCAGCGGCATGCCTTCACGCCAATCGCGCGCGAGGGCGAGCCGTGCGGTGAGCGCGGCATGCGCGCCTGCTGCAAGCGAATCGTGGTCGGCGGCCTGCGCCACCAACGCCTCGCGCAGACCGGGTGCGAGCCACGCGGGACCGGGCAGCGCCACGAGCAGCTCGGCAGAGCGCCCGTACAACGGCGTGGGCAGCATGCAACCGCGCGCATGCCGCTGCACCCAGGCGGCCACCTGCGCTGCGCGCGCGTGCATCGATACGTCGTCATCGGCATACGACGCGTCGAGCGCAACGGCATCGCAGCGCGGCAGCGGATCCATCGCGAAGACCGGGCTCGCCGGGACCATGTCGCCGCAGTAGCCGAAGCGCACCGCGCCGTCGTCGACGACGCACCACACGCCGCCGGCAACGTGACCCGAGCGGCCGAGCTCGATGCGCAGCGGGCCGAGCGCAAGCGGCGCGCGCGGCTGCAGCGGCTCGATGCGCGCGCTGCGCACGCACGCGCGCTCGGCCGCCGTGGCATAGCCTGCGAGCGCGTCCTCGCTGTCACGGCGCGTCTGCGCCGTCATGTACACGGGAGCGCGCAATCCGCGTGCAAGGCACCAGCCGAGCGCCGCGACATGGTCTTCGTGCCCATGCGTGACGAGCATCGCATCGTACGTGCGCAACGCCTCCGCCGTGATCGCAGGGTAGTAGTCGGCCCCGCCGGCCGCGCTGGTCTTGACCCCTGCATCGAGCAGCAGCGAAAAGCCGCCGCTCACCACGCCGATGCAGGTGCGACCTTTCTCGCCGAAGCCGCCGTGAAGCGCCAGCTGCATGGTCAGGTCGCGGGAATGACCCAGCCGTCGTCGACGGTGAGCGTGAGCGCCGCCCCGGGCGTCGCGTGAAAGGGCTCGGGCGCACAGAGCTGCAGGTGCAGGTCGGGCACCGCCGCGACGACCGTCTCCAGCCTGAAATGGCCCCCTTGATAAACCGCGCGCTCCAGCCTGACCTGCACGCCGCCGTCCTGCGTGGCCAGCCGCAGGTCGGCGGCGCGCACGCACGCCTGCGCCGCGCTGCCTGCGCGCTGCGATGGCGCGCAGCGCATGCCGGTGCGCTGACCGAACACGTCGACGTCGCACCGCCCCGTGCCATCGTGCGCAACGACGTGCACGGGAACCACCATGCCGGCGCCGATGAAGCCGGCGACCATCGGGTCGGCCGGCTCGCGATACAGCTGCGACGGCGTCGCCACCTGCAGCACGCGGCCGCGATCCATGACGGCGATGCGATCGGCGAGCGCCATGGCTTCCTGCTGGTCATGCGTCACGTACACCATCGTCGTGCCGGTGCGCTCGTGGAAGCGCGCGAACTCGTCTTCCATGGCGGCGCGCAGATGCACGTCGAGATTGGCGAGCGGCTCATCCAGGAGCACGAGCGACGGCTCGGTGACGAGGCAGCGCGCAAGCGCGACACGCTGCCGCTGGCCGCCCGACAGCTCACCCGGCCGGCGCGCACCGAAGCCCTGCAGCTCGACCAGGGCGAGCGCGGCATCGACGCGCCGTGCGCGCTCCGGATCCTTGATGCCGGCGACGCTCAAGCCGTACGCGACGTTCTCCGCGACGCTCATGTGCGGCCACAGCGCGTACGACTGGAACACGATGCCGATGCGCCGCCGCTCGGGCGGCACGTGGCGCGTCGTCGACGAGACAACCGCATCGCCGATGAGGATCCGACCGGCATCCGGGCGATCGAAGCCGGCCACCTGGCGCAGCAGCGTGGTCTTGCCGCAGCCGGACGGTCCAAGGATGGCGACGAACTCGCCGTCACCGACGTGCAGCGTGACGTCGTCGAGGGCGCGGTGCGCGCCATAGGCCTTGGTCAATCCTTCGAGGGTCAATCGCGCCATGGCAACACACCGGGCGGCAGCTGCTTGGCGACCAGCACCGTGGACAGCATGAGCGCTGCGCTCACGAGCACGGTGAGCACGGCGAGCGCAGCCGCGTACGGCGTGTCGCCGCCCTGCTGGAACGAAAAGACCGTCACGCCGAGCGTTTCGGAGCCCGACGACCACAACAGCGCCGACACGGTCAATTCGTTGAAGGCGGTCAGGAAGACGAGGAGGGCGCCGGCAGCCGCCGCCGGCGCGACCAGCGGAAGGATGATCGTCGCGAGGCGGCGCAACAGGCCCGCGCCGGCAATCTGCGCGGCCTCCTCGAGCGTGCGATCGAGCTGGTGATAACCGCTCACGACGGGCCGCAGCCCGAGCACCAGAAAGCGCGCGAGGTAGCCGAAGAGGATGATCCACAGCGTGTTGTAGATCGATACGCCGACGAGCGGCAAAGGCTTGAGGAACACCAGGATGGCCGCGATCGCGAGCACGACGCCGGGAAGCGCGTAAGGCAGCTCTGCGAGCAGGTTGACCCCGCGCAGCAGGCGCGACGGGCGCCATACGACGAAGTATGCGAGCGGCACCGCGATCGTCACGATGGCGCATGCCGCGGTAGCCGACAGCCCGAAGCTGTTGCGAAACGCCCGCCGCGCGGCATCGTGCTCGAGCAGGACGAAGCGGTAGTTCTCCAGCGTGGCGCTGGCACGGCCGAGCGCAACGCCCACCGCGGGGACGAGCGAGGTCATCACGAGAGCGACGAGCGGGAGCATCAGCACCACGAGGGCGAGCGTCCACAGCAGCGCTTCCACGACCGGGCGCGCGGCGCCGAGCTCGAACACGCGCGCACCGGCCGCGCTCGTCGCGATCCGGAAGTCGCGCCGGCGGAGCATCAGGCCCTGCAGCGCAAGCCCGCCCACGGCGATGATGCCCACGAGAACCGACAGGACCGCGACATCCGACAGCACGCTTGGGCCGAGTCCCGCGAGCCGTTGATAGATCAGCGTCGGCAGCACGACGTAACCGCCGGGGATCCCCAGGAAGGCCGGGATGCCGAAATTGCCCAGGCACGAGACGAAGCACAAGGCGATGCCGGCGACCAGCGGCGGCGTCATCAAAGGCAGCACGATGCCGCGCACGACCCGCAGCGGTCGCGCGCCGCCGGCCAAACCCGCTTCGATGAGGTCGCGCGGCAGGGTGCGCAGCCCCGCGCGCAGCGTCAGGAAGACGAGCGGCGCGTACTGCACGCCCAGCAGCAGCACGATGCCCGACGCCGAGTAGAGCGGATTGCGGCTGCCGAGCGGCGGTGCGACGCCGAGCACCTTGAGCAGCGTGCTCGACGGACCGAAGACCTGCAGCCACGCGAGCGCGATCACCTGCGGGGCGATCAGCAGCGGCATCACAAAGCAGAACACGTACGCGTTGCGGGCGCGCACGTCGGTCAGCGACACGACCAGCGCCACGGTGCCGCCTACGAGGGTGGCGAGCAAGGTGCCGCCGAGCGCGGTGACGAGGCTGTGCAGCGTCGCCGTCCAGGTGACCGGCGATGCCAGCACGCGTGCCAGTGCGGCGGTCGACCACTGGCCGCCGGGCGCGACGGCTTCCGCGACGAGCCGCACCAGCGGCAGCGCCGCGAGCACGGCGACGACCACGATGAGCGCTGCGTAGAGCGCGCGCTCTTCGACGCGCTCGCCTGCGGCGTCGCGCTCAGTTGCCAAACAGCTCGGCGAAGCGCTTGAGATTCGCGCTGTTCGACTGCACGACGCTCGCGATGTCGGTGGGCATGAGGTTGATGCGCGTGCCTGCGGGCAGCCATGCGGGCATGCCGACACTGGCGCGCGCGGGAATGTAGCCCATCGCCGCCGCGAGCTTCTGTCCGTCGTCCGACAGGATGAAGTCGACGAATGCACGGGCGGCAGCGACGTTTTGCGTGGTCTTGAGGATGGCGACCGGCTCCGTTACCGCGGGAAGTCCCTCGGCCGGAAAGACGAAGTCCACCGGCGATCCCTTGGCCTTGGCATTGAACGCCATGAAATCGACGAGCACGCCGTAGGGCTTCTCGCCGTTCGCCACCGCCGTGAGGACCGCACCGTTCCCGCGCACCGCGACCGCGTCATCGGCTTTGAGCTTTTCGAAGAACGCCCAGCCGAGGTCCGGCCGCTTGGTCATCGTCCCGAGCATGATGGCGGCCGCACCCGAATACAGCGGGCTCGGCATGGCGATCTGCCCCTTGTATTCCGGCTTCGCGAGATCGGCCCAGGACGTCGGGCGATTCTTCGCGGACGTGTTCACCGCGATGCCCGTGGTGATCAGTTTCGAGCCGAAGTACGTCTTGTCGGCATCGAACGTGCCTTGCGCGAGGCCGTCGACCCGCGCCTGCGGATACGGCATGAGGCGCCCGTCGCGCTTGAGCGATTCCATGCTCGCGGCATCGGCGATGAGCAGCACGTCCGCTTTGGGCTGCCCACCGGAGAACTCGGCCGCGAGCTTGCCCATGACTTCCGTCGTGCCGGAGCGGAACACTTCGACCTCGACGGCCGGATTGGCCTTGCGGAATGCCGCGACCGTCTGCGCGGCATCGCGCTCGGGTTGCGACGTGTACAGGACGAGCTTGCCGCTCGCGCCCTGCGCGCCGGCCGGCGGGACCGCCAGTGCACAGGCGAGCGATACGAGCGCGAACGCGAGTTGCTGCACGCGACGCATTGCCGGATTCATTTCAACGCCTCCTCGGTGATTGCCGCACGGCGCGTGGGAAGTCGGCCGGCGCTCATTGTTGGGGTTCGCATCGGCGCGCGCGCAGGCGCTCACTCGAATGCAGGGTGCTCGATGGACTGGCGCAAGTCTGCCATGAACCGGGCAGCCGTGACACCGTCGACGATGCGATGGTCGGACGACAGCGACAGCGTGGCGAGCGGACGCAGCACGATCTGGCCGTCGCGTCCGACCGGCGTGTCGACCACACGGCCGATCGCCAGGATTGCGCTTTGCGGCGGATTGATGATCGCGGTGAACGCGTCGACGCCGTGCATGCCCAGGTTCGACAGCGTGAACGTGCCGCCCGCCAGCTCGGCCGGCGGCAGCGTGTGCGCGCGCACGCCGTCGCGCAAGCGCGCGAAGTCGGCCGTGAGCTCGGCGAGGCTCCTGGTCTCGGCGTTGCGCAGCACCGGCACGACGAGGTCGCCGTCGCGGTCCATGGCGATGCCGATATCCGCATGGCGATGCAGGCGGGCGGCAGGGCCTTGCACGCTGGCGTTCACCATCGGATGGCGCATGAGCGCCCGCGCGGCGAGGAAGGCGAGCGCGACGGTGAGCGTCGGCGCGCTGCCGACGGCGCGATGCACGTCGCGGCTGCGCTCGGACAACGCGGCGCGCAGCGCCGTCATCTCGACGTGTGCCGTGAGATAGAAATGCGGCGCCGTGCGCACGCTCTCCGCCAGGCGCTGTGCGGCAATGCGCCGGGTGGCGCTGAACGGCACGAGGGCCTCGTCTGCCGCATCGGCGTGCTCGGCCGGCGCACGCGCGACGACGTCCGCGGCGACGACGCGGCCGCGCGGGCCGGAACCGTGCACGCTCGCAAGATCGACGCCGGAGGCGCGCGCCAATTGTCGCGCGTAAGGCGTGGCGCGGAGCGGGGGCGGCTCATCGGTGACGTTCGGCGGGTCGTCTGCCGTGCGCGCAGCCGCACGCGGCGCGCTCGCTTGCGCCGCCGGCGCGCGCGGCGGCGCGGCATCGGCGCGCCGGCTGGCGTCTGCCGCGGTTGCGTGCAGCGCGCGCGGAGCGTCCGCGCGCTCGTCGTCGATCCATGCCACTGGCGTCCCAACTGCCACGGCGGCGCCGTCGACCGGGGCGAGGTTCCGGATGATGCCGCTGCCCGGCGACTCGACCTCCATGATGGACTTCGACGTCTCCATCTCGAACAGCACGTCGCCCGCGTTGACGCGATCGCCCTCGGCAACTCTCCAGGCCGCGATGACGCCAGTCTCCATATCCATGTCGACCTTGGGCAGGACGACTTCGAGCGCCATTACGCCAATCCCTGGCGTACCAGCCGCCGGGCCGCGGCCACGATGTCGTCTTCCTGCGGCACCGCCGCGCGCTCGAGGACGGGGTTGTACGGGATCGGCGAATCGGCGCCGCCCAGGCGTGCGATCGGCGCATCGAGGCAATCGAAGGCCTCGCTCTCGGCGACCTGCGCCGCGATCTCGGCGCCGATGCCCATCGTCTTGACGCCCTCGTACACGATGAGCAAACGATGCGTGCGCGTCACGCTCGCGGCGATCGTCGGCAGGTCGATCGGCCGCAACGAGCGCAGGTCGATCACTTCGGCGTCGATGCCGTCGGCGGCGAGGCGCTCGGCGGCGGCGGCTGCACGCAGCGCCATGATCGACGCAGCCACGATGGTGACGTCGCGCCCCGGCCGCCGCACCACGGCGCGGCCGATCGGCACGCGATACGCCGCCTGCGGCACCACGCCGCGCGTCTTGTAGAGCAGCTTGTGCTCGAAGATCAGCACGGGATTGGGGTCGTCGATGGCCGCGAGGAGCAGGCCCTTCACATCGTGAGGCGTCGACGGCTGCACGACCTTGAGCCCGGGCACGTGCGCGAACCAGGCCTCGAGGCTCTGGCTGTGCTGCGCCGCCGCACCGGTGCCCGATCCGCCGGGGAGCCGCACGACCAGGGGCACGCTCGCCTTGCCGCCGAACATGAAGCGGATCTTCGCGGCCTGGTTGACCACCTGCTCCATCGCAAGCGTGATGAAATCGGAGAACTGGATCTCGAGCACGGGCCGCATGCCGGTAAGCGCCGCGCCGACGGCCGCGCCGGCGAGACCGAGCTCGCTGATCGGCGTGTCGATGACGCGCTCCTTGCCGAAGCGATGCACCAGGTCGCCCGACACTCCGAACGCGCCGCCGTAGACGCCGACGTCCTCGCCGAACAGGAACACGCGCGGATCGGCCTCCATGGCCTGCGCGAGCGCTTCGCGAATGGCCTCGGCGTACGTCAGCTCGCGTGCGGCAGCCTCGACCGCAACCTCGTCAGGCGGCATACACGTCGCGCAGCAGATCGGCGGGATCGGGGTCGGGGCTCGACTGCGCGAACGCGAGCGCCGCCTCGATGGTGCGCTGCGCCTCCGCCGCGATGTCGGCGACATCGGACGGGCCGAGCACGCCGGCCTCGCGCAGCTCGCCTTCGAGGCGCGGAATCGGATCGGCGGCGCGCCAGCGCTCGATCTCTTCCTTGGTGCGATACAGGTTGCGATCGCTCTTGGAGTGTCCCCGGATGCGATATGTGCGGCATTCGAGGAGCGTCGGCCCCGCTCCGCGCCGCGCACGGTCGACCGCCGCGCGCGAGGCCGCCGCGACGACCGGCAGATCGTTGCCGTCGACCGTGACGCCCGGCATGGCATAGGCGGCCGCACGATCGGCGACGTTGGCCACCGCCATGGCCTGGCCGATATCCATCGACATGCCGTACTGGTTGTTCTCGCACACGAACACGACCGGCAGCCGCCAGATCGATGCCATGTTGAGTGATTCGTGGAACGCGCCTTCGTTGGCGGCGCCGTCGCCGAAGAACACCATGCACACGCGGTCCTGCTTCTGCGCCTTGACGCTCATGCCGACGCCCACGGCGATGGGCAGCCCGCCCGCCACGATGCCGTTGGCGCCGAGGTTGCCGCCCTCGACGTCCGCGATGTGCATCGAACCGCCGCGGCCGCGACAGTAGCCCGTCTCCTTGCCGAAGAACTCGGCCAGCATGCGCGCAGGATCGGCACCCTTGGCGATGCAGTGGCCATGGCCGCGATGGGTCGACAGGATGTAGTCGTCGCGGCGCAGCGGCAGCACCGCGCCGACGGCGCTCGCTTCCTGGCCGATCGACAGGTGCATGGTGCCGTGCACGAGCCCGCGCATGTAGCTTTGCTCCGCCATCTCCTCGAAGCGGCGGATGAGATGCATGCGCAGCAGCGCGGTGCGCAGCGTGGCGCGGTCGAGTGCCGCAAGCTCGGGCCGCACGCGTGCCTTCACGGCGCGCACGGCATCACGGCTCACGCCGCGACCTCGTCGGCGACCATGGCGTCCTGCGCGCGCCGCACCTCGACGATCTTCTGCCGCTCGTCCGGAGCGCAGTTGGCGTACGTGAGGTATTCCCCCTTGGCGATGGGCCGCGTCACGCGCGCGCCTTGTGCAAGCCCGAGCGGCAAGGCGCGCAGCGCTCGCGCATCGGTGCACGACAGCGCGAAGCCGCGATAGCCGTACTGGCCGATCGCATCGAGCGTTTCCCCGGGTTGCAGCGCACGCTTCGCGCGCGCGCCCACTTCGGCCGACGGCAGCGGCAGGGGCCGCATGTGGCTCTGCCCGAACAGCACTGCAGCGGCTGCCGACAGCGGCACTTCGAGGCTGGTCAGGTGATAGGGGCGATAGAACTTGAAATACGGACCTGCACCCAGGCCGAGGTCGTTCATCCGCTCCCGCAGGCGCGGATGGCGCATCTCCGCGATGGCGAACACGCCGGGCGCGACGCCCTTGGCGACCGTGAAATCGACCACGCCCTTGCGGGTCAGGATGCCGCCTTCCTCGCGCGGCACGAACACCGTATCGAGCGTGTCGAGCGGCGCGTTCGGACCGTGCATGCCGGGGACGTCGGGCACGAGGCCGGTGGCATTCGCCAGCGCGACCATCTCCACCATCGTCTTGGAGCCGTCGACGAACTCCACGAGCATGCGCGGGTTCATGTTGCGCCGCGCCGCTTCCTCGGCGTACGCATCGGGTGTCGCGTCCACCTTGAACGGATTGTTCTTGCCCTTGCCGGCTGCGACGACGGGGTAGCCCAGGCTGCGCACGAAATTCACGAGCTCCATGGTCGAGCTCGGCTCGTCACCGGCCCCCAGCGTGTAGACCACGCCGGCCGCGGCCGCGCGCGCGGAAAGGTAAGCGCCGATGGTGACGTCGGCTTCGACGTTCATCATGACCATGTGCTTGCCCGCGTCGATGGCGGCAAGCGCGACCTCCGCGCCGACGTTCGGATTGCCGGTGGCGTCGATGATGACGTCGATGTTGCGGGCGGCGCAGATGTCGCGGTGCGACGCCGCAACCGCGAGCCGGCCTCGGGCCACCGCCGCGTCGACGCCGGCTGCATCGTCGACGGCTTGCGGCACGCGCGGGCCGTCACCGGCGACCTTGCAGGCGGCCAGCACGATGTCCGGATTCGCGTCGGCCGCTGCAGCGACCTCGATGCCCGGCATGTGGGCGGTCTGCACCAGGATGTCCGTGCCCATCTGCCCCGCCCCGATGAGGCCGATGCGCACCGGCCGGCCGGTGCGGCGGCGCGCGTCGAGCGCTTCGGCGAGGGAGCCGCCGGGAGAGGGCAGGGAGGGAGGCGGCATGGCGGGTCCTTGGCGAGGGCGAACAATTGTATGATCGCCTGAACATTGTTTCAACTGCGGCGCAGCATGCCGCCCCGACGATGCGCGCCGACCCTGCCACCGCGATGGTCCCCGACGAAGCCGTCGTGCATGCCGCGTGGCTGTACCACGTCGAAGGCTGGACCCAGGCGCGCATCGCGGCCGAGCTGCGGACCACGCGCGCCCGCGTGATCGCCTGGCTCGCCAGGGCGCGCGATGAAGGCGTCGTTACCGTGCGCATTCGCGGGCGCGGTGATGCGCAGGCGCGCCTCGAGCATGCGTTGTGCAACTGGTTCGGCCTCGCGGAGGCCGTCGTGGTTCCGGCGCCCTTGCATGCGGCTCATACCGCCGCGCTGGTCGGCCACGCGGCGGCGACCTGGCTCACCGATCGCGTGCACGATGGCGTCGCGCTCGGCGTCGGCTGGGGCGAGACCCTGCACCTGTGCGTCAAGGCGATTGGCGCGCATGCAGTGCCGGGCGCCTCGGTCGTCTCGCTGCTCGGCGCGACGACGCTTTCGCGCACCGTCACGCCGCCCGCGGTCGCGCGCCGCATGGCCGACGCATTCGGCGCCGAGTGCTACCAGCTGACCGCCCCGCTCGTCGTCGCCGATGCCCGCATGCGGGACACGCTGTGGGCCGAGCGTGGCTTGCGCGCGCTGCGTGCGCGCGCGCGCAAGATCGACGTGGCGCTCGTGAGCGTGGGCAGCCTGCGGGAAGACGCCACGCTGTTTCGCGGCGGGCTCCTGGCCCCGGGCGCTCGCCGCAGCCTCGTCGCGGCAGGCGCCGTAGGCGACGTGCTCTGCCGCTTCGTCGATGCGCATGGCAATGCCGTGGACCATCCCGTCAACCGCCGCATGATGGCGGTGGACGTCGGCGATCTGGCCCGCGTGCCCTGCATCGCGATCGCCTCGGGCGGGCAGGCGAAAGTGCCCGCGTTGCGCGCGGGCCTGCGCGCGCTTCGCGCGCGCGTGCTCATCACGGACGAAGCGGCCGCCAAGGGCCTGCTCCATGAGCCCTGACGCCGGCGGCGCACCCGCATCCGCCGAGCACGACCTCGAGGTGCGGGCCGCATGGCTCTACCATGTCGAGCGTCTGACCCAGGCCGAGCTCGCACGCGCGCTTCGCGTCAGCCGCGCACGCGTCGTGCGCTTGCTGGCGGGTGCGCGCGACCATGGCGTGGTCGAGGTTGGCGTCGATGAGCGCGCTGGGCAGCGGATCGCCTTGTCGCGCGCGCTCGTGCGGCGATTCGGCTTGCGCCAGGCGATCGTCGTGAATGGAGGCGTGCGCGACGACGCGACCGCCCACGCGGTCGGGATAGCGGCAGGACGCTATCTGGCGGGACGCTTGCGCGACGGTCTCATCATCGGCGTTGGCTGGGGCGCGACGCTCAACCACGCTCTGGCGCCGCTGGCCGGCGCGCGCGCCGCCCGCCTGTCCGTCATCTCGCTGCTCGGCGGGATGACGCATTCGCGCGCGGTCAATCCGGCTGCGGTGGCGCGGCGCATGGCCGATCTCCTGCACGCCGATTGCTACCAGGTTGCCGCGCCGCTGCTCGTGGCGCGCGCGTCGCTGCGCGCGGCGCTGTGGGCGGAGCCAGCGCTGGCCGACCTGCGCCGGCGCGCCCGCCGCGCGCACATCGCGCTCGTCAGCGTCGGGGACGCGTCCGACGATGCGACGCTCTTCCGCGAAGGGCTGCTCAGCCGTGCGGAGCTCGACAGCCTGCGCGCCGGCGGCGCGGTCGGCGACGTCCTGTGCCAGTTCCTCGACGCGCGCGGCACGCTCCTCGACCATCCCGTCAATCGGCGGGCCGTCACCATCGGGCTCCCCGACCTGCGTGCGGTCGGCGAGCTGGTCGTCGCTTCCGGGGGACCACGCAAGATCGGCGCGTTGCGGGCGGCCCTTGCGGCACTTCCCGTGGGAATGCTGGTCACTGACGTGTGCGCCGCCCAGGGTTTGCTCTCCGCCTGATCGTCGCCGTCTGCCGACGGCCCGGCAGGCCGCACGGCCGGACGCAGTCAGCGTGTTAAAATGGCGCGTTTTGTCCCACGCTCGCTGGCTCGCCGGTCCACCCGACACGCACGCCAGCCGACCCTGCCCATGAGCTCCCTCGATCGCCCGCCCATCCTCCGCCGCCGCTCGCATGCCGCCATGGTGGGCGGCATCCAGATCGGGGGCGGCGCGCCGATCGTCGTGCAGTCGATGACCAACACGGACACGGCGGACATCGACGCTACCGTGATCCAGGTCAAGCAGCTGGCCGACGCCGGCTCCGAGCTCGTGCGCATCGCAGTGAACGTCTCGGACGCGGCCGCCGCCGTGCCGCACATTCGGGAGCGCCTGGACGCGCTGGGCTGCCACGTGCCGCTCATCGGCGACTTTCACTTCAACGGTCACAAGCTCCTCACCAACTTTCCGGATTGCGCCAAGGCGCTGGCCAAATACCGCATCAATCCGGGCAACGTCGGCCGCGGCAGCCGCCACGATCCGCAGTTCGCGATGATGATCGAGCAGGCGCTCGAGTACGGCAAGCCCGTGCGCATCGGCGTGAACTGGGGCAGCCTCGACCAGGACCTGCTCGCGACGCTGATGGACGAGAACGCGCGCTCGCGCGCGCCGCTCGATGCCGCGCACGTGATGCGCGAAGCGCTGGTCACCTCGGCCATCCGCAGCGCGCAGTTCGCCGAAGCGCTGGGCCTGCCGGCCGATCGCATCATCCTTGCGTGCAAGGTCTCGAACGTGCAGGACCTCATCGCCGTCTACACCGAGCTCGCGTCGCGCTGCGACTATCCGCTGCACCTCGGCCTCACCGAAGCCGGCATGGGCAGCAAGGGCATCGTCGCCTCCACCGCCGCGCTCGCCGTGCTGCTCCAGCAGGGCATCGGCGACACGATCCGCGTCTCGCTCACGCCCGAGCCCAACGGCGATCGCACCCGCGAAGTCATCGTCGCGCAGGAAATCCTGCAGACGATGGGCCTGCGCTCCTTCTCGCCGCTGGTCAGCGCATGTCCGGGCTGCGGGCGCACGACGAGCGTCTTCTTCCAGGAGCTCGCGGACAAGATCCAGACGTGGCTGCGCGCGCAGATGCCCCTGTGGCGCGTGCGCTATCCGGGCGTCGAGAGCATGAGCGTCGCCGTGATGGGCTGCGTGGTCAACGGTCCGGGCGAATCGAAGATGGCGAACATCGGCATCAGCCTGCCGGGCACTGGTGAAGTGCCGGTGGCGCCGGTGTACGTCGATGGCCAGAAGACGGTCACGCTCAAGGGCGACAACATCGCCGAGGATTTCGAGCGCATCGTGACGGATTACGTGCGCTCGACGTACGGCGGTGAGGCGCCGGCGCCGCACCTGCGTCCTGCGCGCAAGCAGATCGCCCTCGTGCGCAAGGCGTGAGACGCCTCGTGGTCATTCCCGCGCAGGCGGGAATCCAGCGACGTTCGAACGACACTGGGTCCTCGCCTTCGCGGGGACGACAACCGTGAAGTACCACGCGCTCATCCCCGCCGCGGGCATCGGCCGCCGCTTCGGCGCCGAAGCGCCCAAGCAATACGCGATGCTCGACGGCAAGCCGGTGCTCGTCCACGCGATCGAGCGCCTGCAGGATGCCTTCCCGCTGCACACCACGCTCATCGCCTTGTCCAGCCACGATCACTGGTTCGATCGCGCGCCGCGCATGCCGCATCGCGTAACGGCATTGCGCTGCGGCGGCGCGACGCGCGCAGCAACGGTTCGCCACGCGCTCGACGCGCTGCCCGGCGCCCAGGCCGACGACTGGGTCATCGTGCACGACGCCGTACGTCCGTGCACGGACGACGCTGCGCTGCTGCGGCTGCGCACCGAGCTTGCGGACGACCCGGTCGGCGGATTGCTCGCCGTGCCCGTCGCGAGCACGCTCAAGACCGCCGATGGCGACCAGCGCAGCGTCGCCACGGTGCCGCGCGAGGGCCTGTGGCAGGCGCAGACGCCGCAGATGTTCCGCTATCACGTGCTGCGCCGCGCGCTCGCGCAAGCCGACATCGATCACATCACCGACGAAGCGCAGGCGGTCGAGGCGCTCGGCGAGAAGCCGCGCATCGTGTACGGCAGCCGCACGAATCTCAAGGTGACGTTCTCCGAAGATCTGGAGCTGGTCGCGGCCATTCTCGCCGTCGAGCGCGAAGCGGCGCGCCGCTCGGCCTAGCCTCCGACGTCGAACCGGCGTGGTCGCGGACCTCGTCGCGGGACGACGCCGACCCGACGCGCGGCGTGGACGCCTGGCGCGTTGGATCGCACCATCGCGGCTCGACGTCGAGGCTCGCCATGGACGACAAGCCGCTGCTCTCGATTCCGCTGAGTGTGCCGGGATTCGCGCGCCTGTTCGCCTGGGTGGCGATGGCCGTCGCGGCACTCCAGCTGATCAACGGCCTCGCCGCGCTGGTGCTCCTGCGCCTCGTGGACGCAGACATCACCGCGCGGCTTCGCGCGACGTTGCAGGGCCTCGACTCCCCGGTGGCGCCTGGCTGGTTGCTGTTGCGGTACACCCAGGGCATCGTCCACCTGCCGGAGCTCGCCCTCGCGCAGGTCGCGCTCGCCTTGCTGACGCTGCTTGCAGGGATCGGCCTGTTGCGCGGCCGCCGGTGGTCGCAGCTGTATTTCGTGGCATGGCTCGCGCTCATCGCCATCGCATCGGGCGCGTGGCTCGTGTGGCACGTCGCGGAGCGGATCGCCGCCGCACCTGCGACCGCCGGCTGGGTCGAGGCGCTCACTGACGGGACGCGGGTCTACGCCGACATGCTGCTGGTGGAGCGCTCCGCGCTGGAGCCGACCATGGTCCTCATCGTCACCTTGTGGGTCCTCGCACTGGTCGCATCGCCACAGGCCCTCGTGCGCACGGTTCCCGATGCCTCCGGCTACCGAGCGTCGCATCCGCGCCTTGCGCGTGCCGTCGTGTGCGCCGTGCTCGGCCTGCTGCTCCCCGTCGCCGGCGCGCTGGCGCTCGGGTTCGGATTGGCGGCCTACCTGCGTCTGCTGGACGAGGACGCCGACCGGCGGCGTACGGTTGCACTCTGCGCGCTCGTTGCGGGGAGCATCGAGCTCGCGCGCGACGTCTACCTGGCAAGCCGCTGGCTGGCGTAGCACGCGCCGGGCGCGCGCGGCGGCACGTTCGCGTTACAATTCAAGTCTTTGATTTTCAATCGGGGCTTGTGCCCCGCGAGGCAGCGCCTTCCATGAACGTCGCCGAGATCCGCACGAGGTTTCTCGACTATTTCGTCGCCCAAGGGCACGTACACGTGGCGAGCTCGCCACTGGTGCCCGCCAACGATCCGACGTTGCTGTTCACCAATTCCGGGATGGTGCAGTTCAAGGACGTCTTCCTGGGCGTCGAGCAGCGGCCCTACAAGCGTGCCACGACGTCGCAGCGCTGCGTGCGCGCGGGCGGCAAGCACAACGACCTCGAGAACGTCGGCTACACCGCGCGTCACCATACGTTCTTCGAGATGCTCGGCAACTTCAGCTTCGGCGACTACTTCAAGCGCGACGCGATCCGCTATGCGTGGGAGCTGTTGACGAAGGTCTATGGCTTGCCCGCGGACAAGCTGTGGACCACCGTCTACCAGGAAGACGACGAGGCGTTCGAGCTGTGGACGCGCGACATCGGCGTGCCCGCGGAGCGCTGCATCCGCATCGGCGACAACAAGGGCGCGCGCTACGCCAGCGACAATTTCTGGCAGATGGCCGACACGGGGCCGTGCGGACCGTGCTCGGAGATCTTCTACGACCACGGCCCCGAGGTGTTCGGGGGCCCGCCGGGCTCCAAGGACGAGGACGGCGATCGCTACATCGAGATCTGGAATCTCGTGTTCATGCAGTTCAACCGCGATGCGAAAGGCGTGCTCACGCCGCTGCCCAAGCCGTGCGTCGACACCGGCATGGGGCTCGAGCGCCTGGCCGCGGTGCTGCAGCATGTGCACTCGAATTACGAGATCGACCTGTTCGTCGACCTCATCAAGGCCGCTGCACGCGCCACCCGGACGAAGGATCTCGACAATCCGTCCCTCAAGGTGATCGCCGATCACATCCGTGCGTGCGCCTTCCTGATCGTCGACGGCGTCATTCCCGGCAACGAAGGCCGCGGCTACGTCTTGCGGCGGATCATCCGCCGCGCGATCCGGCACGGCTATCAGCTCGGGCAGAAGCAGCCGTTCTTCCACGCGCTGGTGGAGGACCTCGACCGTCAGATGGGCCCGGCGTATCCCGAGCTCACGAAGGACAAGGCGCGTGTCACGCAAGTGTTGAAGGCGGAGGAGGAGCGGTTCGGCGAGACGCTCGAGAACGGCATGCGCATCCTCGAGCAGGCGCTGGCCGGCGGCGCGAAGGTGCTCGACGGGCAGACCGCCTTCACGCTCTACGACACGTTCGGCTTTCCGCTGGATTTGACTGCGGACGTCGCGCGCGAGCGCAAGGTCGCCGTGGACGAGGAAGGCTTCAACCGGGCGATGGACGCCCAGCGCGAGCGCGCGCGCGCCGCGTCGCAATTCAAGAGCGGGGAATCGCTCGCGTACGAAGGGCCGAAGACGCCGTTTCGCGGCTATGACACGCTGTCCGAGGAAGCGCATGTCATCGCGCTGTACAAGGATGGCAGCAAGGTCGATTCGCTGTCGACCGGCGAGCGCGGTGTCGTGGTGCTCGACCGCACGCCGTTCTATGCGGAGTCGGGCGGGCAGGTCGGCGACCGCGGTGAGCTCACCAAGGGTGGCGCCTGCCTCACGTTGTTCGCCGTCGAGGACACGCAGCGCATCCAGCCCGATGTGTCGGGGCATGTGGGCGAAGTGAAGACCGGCGAGCTCAAGCTCGGCGACACGGTCGCGGCCGAGGTCGACGGCGAGGCGCGCGGGCGCACCATGCGCAACCATTCCGCCACGCACCTGATGCACAAGGCGCTGCGCGAAGTGCTCGGGGGCCACGTGCAGCAGAAAGGCTCGCTGGTCGACCCGGACAAGACACGCTTCGATTTCGCCCACAACGGCCCGCTCACCGCCGACGAGATCCGCAGGGTCGAGGCGATCGTCAACGCGGAGATCCTCGACAACCATGCGGTGAATGCGCGCGTGATGCCCATCGCCGATGCGCAGAAGCTCGGCGCGATGATGCTGTTCGGCGAGAAGTACGGGGACGAGGTCCGCGTGCTCGACATCGGCACGTCGCGCGAGCTGTGCGGCGGCACGCACGTGAACCGCACCGGCGACATCGGGCTGTTCAAGATCGTCGGCGAGAGCGGCGTCGCGGCCGGCATCCGCCGCATCGAAGCGGTCACCGGCAAAGGCGCGCTGGCGTACGTGCAGCACCAGGAACGCCAGCTTGCGGCAGCCGCGCAGGTGCTCAAGGCACCCGTGGCCGAGGTGGAGACGCGCATCGCGCAGCTCATGGAAGGCGCGCGCGCCACCGAGAAGGAGCTTGCACGCCTGAAGGCCAAGGCGGCGGCGAGCGCAGGCGACGATCTCGCCGGCTCGGCCATCGACGTCAAGGGTGCCAAGGTCGTGGCCGCGTCGCTCGACGGCGCGGACGTCAAGGCGCTGCGCGAGACGATGGACAAGCTCAAGGACAAGCTCAAGAGTGCGGCAATCGTGCTCGGCAGCGTCAGCGACGGCAAGGTCACGCTCATCGCAGGCGTGACGGCTGACCTCACATCGAAGGTGAAGGCGGGCGAGCTCGTCAATCACGTCGCGCAGCAGGTCGGCGGCAAGGGCGGCGGCCGGCCCGACATGGCGCAGGCGGGCGGCACCAATCCCGCCGGCTTGCCCGCTGCGCTGCAGTCGGTGCGCGGGTTCGTCGAGCAGCGGCTCTGACATGCGCGCATCCGTGAACATGCCCGCAGCGGGCACGCACACCGCGCCGCAGTTCGCCAGCGACAACAACGCAGCCATCTGTCCCGAGGCGTGGGACGCGCTTGCGCAGGCCAACGCGGGCCATGCGCCCGGCTATGGCGCCGACGACTGGTCGCAGGCCGCCGTGCGCGCCATCCGCGAGCTGTTCGAGACCGACTGCGAGGTGTTCCTGGTCTTCAACGGCACCGCGGCCAACGCGCTCGGCCTTGCCGCGATCTGCCGCAACACCGACGCCGTGGTGTGCCATGCGATGGCGCACATCAACGTCGACGAATGCGGTGCGCCCGAATTCATGAGCGGTGGAGCGAAGCTTCTCACGATCGACCTGCCGCACGCCAAGCTCACGCCCGAAGCGGTGATCGCGCGCGCGGTGACGCCGCACGACGAGCACGGCTCCCGTCCGCGCGCGCTCGCACTCACGCAAGCCACCGAGCTTGGCACCGTCTACACGCCCGCTGAATTGCGCGCGCTGGCCGACGTGGCGCACGCACGCGGCATGAAGGTGCAGCTCGACGGTGCGCGCTTTGCCAACGCGCTCGCGTATCTCGATTGCGGCCCCGCGGACATCACATGGCGCGCGGGTGTGGACGTGCTCTCGCTCGGCGGCACCAAGAACGGGCTGCCGTTCGGTGAAGCGATCGTGTTCTTCGACGCTGCGCTCGCCGAGGAATTCGCGCGCCGGCGCAAGCAGGCGGGCCAGCTCGCGTCCAAGATGCGCTTTCTCGCCGCGCCGTGGCTCGGCGTGCTGAAGGATGGCGCCTGGCTGCGCCATGCCGCGCACGCCAATGCGATGGCGGCACGGCTCGCCGAAGGCCTTGCGCGCGTGCCGGGCGCGCGCCTGCTCGCGCCCGTGCAGGCGAACGGCGTCTTCATCGACCTGCCGGCTGCAGTCGTCGCGGGATTGCGCGCGCGTGGCTGGCGCTTCTACACGTTCATCGGCGAGACCGGCTGCCGCTTCATGTGCGCCTGGGACACGCCGGTGGAGTCGATCGATCGCATGGTGCGCGACGTGAGCGAGCTCGCGCGCGCCTGACCACACGGAGCCACGCCATGCCCTTGCGTGCGGGAGCGACGGTCGAAGCAGCACAGCAGATCGGCATCGGGCACCTGCCCGGGCTGGTGGGCTTCACCGTGCTTGCACTCACGGAAAACCGGCTCGAAGCCGAGCTCACCATCCGCCCCGACCTGCTGGCGCCGAATGGCTACCTGCATGCTGCGACCGTGATTGCGCTCGCCGACACCGCGTGCGGCTACGGTTGCAGATCGCACTTGCCGGAAGGCGCCACCGGCTTCACCACCATCGAGCTCAAGTCCAATTTCCTCGGCACGGCCACCGAGGGCGTGATCCATTGCGTGGCCACGCCGGCGCACATGGGCGGCACGACGCAGGTGTGGGATGCCAACGTCACTCGGCGCAGCGATGGCAGGACGATTGCGCTGTTCCGCTGCACGCAGATGATCCTGTATCCGAAGCGTTAGCGCGAGCCATGCGCCACAGCCCCGGTGCGGGTGGGCTCGGTGCGATGGCACTGCTCGCGCTCGTCATCGCGCCGCCCGCGGCCGGGCAGGTGTTCCGTTGCGTCGTCGACGGACGCGTCGTCTACACGGACAAGCCGTGCGCAAAAGGCGTCGAAGTGCCCATCGAGGGCGCGGCGCGGTCCGCCGCCCCGGTAGCCGCCGGCGTTCCCGACCTGCAGCGAGAGGCCAACCTCGGCCACGTGCTGGTCGGCATGACCGCGCGGCAGGTGCAAAGCGCGTGGGGCACGCCGATCGAGAAGACCGTCGAGCAGGACGCGAAGGCCAGTCGCGAAGAGTGGAGTTACGAGCGCTCCGGCGAGACGGTCAAAGTGCATTTCGAAGCGGGCGTCGTGGGCCGCATCTCGCGCACGCGCGCCACGCGGCGGCCGCTCCCGGACAACGTGGTGCCGCACCAGGCCACGGTGAGCGAGCTCGAGGACCGCGAGCGCGAGGACAAGGCAGGCGAGCGGCGCTTCCTGCGCGAGGGCATGTCGCTCGACGAGGTGCGCGGAAAGCTGGGGCCACCGAGCGATCGCCGGTTCCGTGCAACGAGCTGGGGCACGGGCGATTGCTGGACCTATGCACCCGCCCGCCGAGACCCGCAGACCCGCACCGTCGTCTGCTTTGCGGTCGAGGATTCGCGGCTGGTTACCATCGAGCGCATCCTGCAGCGCGACTAGGCCTCGGCCGAACGGCGTATCGCAGGTCGGCCGGCTTCGCGGTAGCGTCGTCACATGCCTGCTGCCGATCCGCCGCGCGGAACGCGGATCGCCGCAGCGCTCGGCGCCTTTGCGCTGGGCGTGCTCGCGCTTCAGACGTGCGCCGTGCTGCCGGCACGCCCGGTCATGCTCGGGCTTGCCAGTGCCGCGCTGGCACTGGGTCTCGCTCGCGTGCGCACCGCGCGGCCGATGCGCCATGCGCTGCTCCAGCTCGCGGTGATGGCCTGCATCGCAGTCGCCGGATTCGGCTACGCGGCCGCGCGCGCGCAAGTGCGCCTGGCCGATGCGTTGCCTGTCGAATGGGAAGCACGCGACATCGTGCTGCGCGGCATCGTGGACGACCTGCCGCAGATCGGTGAGCGCGGCAGCCGGTTCGCCTTCGCGGTGGAAGCCGTCGAAACCAGCGGCGCCGTCGTGCCCAGGCGGCTCTCCCTCGTCTGGTTTGCGCCGATGACGAACGATGCGCCGGCTGCCGCGCCCGAAGTGCATGCCGGTGAGCGCTGGCGCTTCACCGTGCGTCTCAAGCGCCCGCATGGCTACGTCAATCCGGCCGGCTTCGATCTCGAGGCGTGGCTGCTGGAGCACCAACTGCGCGCCACCGGCGCGGTCGTTCCCGGTGCGGCATCCGCACGGCTCGATGCGTTCGTGGGCCGCTTCGACGACCACATCCAGCGCATGCGCGAGCGGGTGCGTGCGCGCATCGTGGCTGCGCTGCCGGGCGCGCCGTATGCCGGCGTGCTCGTCGCGCTGGCGATTGGCGACCAACGCGCGATTCCGGAATCGCAATGGCTCGTCTTCAACCGCACCGGCGTGTCGCACCTGATCTCGATCTCCGGGTTGCATGTCACCGCGTTCGCCACGCTTGCCGGCGGCCTCGCGTTCCTGCTGCTGCGGCGGATCTGCTGGCTGACGTCCCGCGTACCGGCGCGCAAGCTTGGCGTGCTGGTGGGCGGCGGTCTTGCAACGCTGTACGTGCTGCTCGCCGGTGCCGAAGTCCCGGCCGTGCGCACGCTCGTCATGCTCCTCGTCGCCGGCGCCGGCTTGTGGCTCGGCCGGCCCGGCACGGCACTGTGCGTATGGTTATGGTCGCTGGTCGCCGTGCTGTTGATCGACCCGTGGGCGGGCTTCGCGCCCGGTTTCTGGCTGTCGTTCGGCGCGGTGGGCTTGCTGCTGTACGCCGGCAGCGGTCGCCTCGACCAGCCACCGGCCCAAGGCTGGCGCGAGCGCATGCGGCGCAGCCTGCACGAAGCCGCGCGCACGCAATGGGCCATCACGGTCGGCCTCGTCCCGGGCACGCTGGCATTGTTCCAGCAGGTCTCGCTCGTCTCGGCGCTCGCCAACGCGTTCGCCATCCCGGCGGTGACCGCGCTCATCGTGCCGCTCGCGCTCGTCGGCCTGGTCATTCCGCTCGACCTGCCGTGGCGCATCGCGCATGCGCTGCTCGCGGTGCTGATGCGTGCGCTCGAGTGGCTCGCGGCGCTGCCCGCCGCCACGTGGGCATCGCACGCGCCGCTCGCGTGGACGCTGCCCGTCGCGCTCGCCGGCGTTGCGCTATGGCTCGCACCGCGCGGCATGCCGGGACGCCTGCTGGGCCTGACGCTCATGCTGCCCGTCATGCTGGCAATGCCTGCCCGCGTGGCGCCGGGCGTTGCGCGCATCACGGCGCTCGATATCGGCCAGGGACTCTCCGTGCTGGTCGAAACGCACGGGCATACGCTGCTCTACGACACCGGTCCGCGATTGTCGGAGACCACCGATGCGGGCGGCCGCATCATCGTGCCCATCCTGCGCGCGGCCGGCGTGCGCGCGCTCGACACACTGATCATCAGCCACCAGGATCTCGATCACTCGGGCGGAGCGCTGTCGATCCTCGGCGTCGTTCCGGCGCGCATGCTGTGGTCGTCGCTGGGCATCGATCATCCGATCGTCCTGGCCGGCGCGGCGCAGGGCACCGCCTGGCGCTGTGCCGCGGGCCAGTCGTGGACCTTCGACGAGGTCCGCTTCGACGTGCTGCATCCGCCGCTCGATCAGTACGCCGTGGACGGCATCAAGACCAACGACCGCTCCTGCGTGCTGCGCATCGCGGCGGGCGGCCACGTCGCGCTCATTACGGGCGACATCGAGGCACGCAGCGAGCTCCTGCTGGTCCAGACGGCCGCCGGTGCATTGCGTGCGCACGTGCTGGTCGTGCCGCACCATGGCTCGCGCACGTCCTCCACCAGCGGCTTCATCGCGGCGGTGGATCCACGCATCGCCGTAATCACCGCGGGATATCGCAACCGCTTCAACCATCCGCGCCCGGACGTCGTGGAGCGCTACACGCGCCGCGACGTGCAGGTCGTGCGGACCGATCGCGACGGCGCCATCACGTTCACGCTCGACGCAAGCGCGCCGCCGCTCGCGCGTGCCGAGCGCGACGTGCACAAGCGCTACTGGTTCGACGCGCCGGCGACGCCAACCGACTGATGCCCTAGACGAACCGGCCCAGGCGAACGGCAGTCTCACCGCGCTTCGGCCGGCGGGTTGGCATGATCAGGACGCAGTCGTCGTAGGGCGTGCGAATCTCCTGCGATCCGTCGCGCGCGAGCAGCGTGCCGGCACGCGGCACCCGCATCAGGCCGTGCACTGGCAGCGCGAACTCGAACGCGTCGCTTCCGATGGTCAGCACATCGGTGACCTCGATCGCCTGTTGCGCGGGCAGGGTGCCATCCGGCGGCGCCGTATCCGCGAGCACCGCGTCGAGCATGCCGAAATGGCGCAGGAACCGCAGCGTGGCGGCATGCGCCACGGCGGCCGCCTTGCGCTCCCAGTGCTGCCCGCACTCGATGAGCAGCGCCGCGCGCGGATCGGCCGGATCGTCGAAGAACGCGTAATCGCGCAGGCGCCGTCCCGCCTGGTGCCCTTCGTCGACCACGATGTATTCGGGCAGGCCCACGCCGCGCGCGAGCACGAGGCCCTTGTGCTGACGGCCGGCCAGCGCGAGCGGCGCGCAGGGATCGGTCATCGAATGCAGGTCGAGCAGGAATTCCGTTGCGTCGTAGAACGGCCGCAGCGCACGGGCGCGGTTGAGCTCGGCGGAGCGGCGCCCCCCGTCGAGCACGTCGGCAGTCCAGAGCCGGTTGAAATCTTCGTCGACGCAGCGCGAGGCGAACGGATCGGCCGGATCGAACGACTGGTACGCCCGCACGTTGGCGAAGACGAGCGTCAGCGTTCCGCGCACCGGGCGCACGTCGCGCGCGAGCAGCCAGTCGACCGCGATGGCGCCGCACACTTCGTTGCCGTGGGTGAGCGCCTGCACGGTGACGCTCGGTCCGGGCCGTGCCGCCTCGAACCGCCACACGTAGGGCACGCCGGTATTGCCGGACGCCCAGCGGCCGATGTCCGGGAAGTCGATGTCGATCAACGGTGCGGACGGCATGCCGCGATCGTTCGTGCGGATCCGTCGCCCAGCGGTGCTACGCCGCGCAAAGATGGTCGGCGAGCCGCTCCATGAACGCTTCGCAGCGCGCGAGCTGGTCCAGTCCCACCCACTCGTTCGGCTGGTGCGCCTGCTCGATGTAGCCTGGCCCGCACAGCACCGCCGGCACCGCCGCATTGTGGAACAGCGAAGCCTCGCTGCCGAACGACACCTTGCCGCACGCGTGCGTGCCATTGCACGCCTTGCCCAGCGCGGTGATCGCCGTGCCGTCGCTGGTATCGAAGCCGGGCAGCGTCGACAGGTGGTCGAACTCGATGAACGTGGACGGATCGACAGCGTGCATCTCCGGCACGAAGCGCGCGGCGTAGGACTGCACGTCGCGGAAGAATGCCTGCGGATCGTCGAACGGCAGGTGCCGGATCTCGAACTCGAAGGTGCAGTCGCGCGGCACGATGTTGAGCGCCGTGCCGCCGCGGATGATGCCAACGTGCGCCGTGGTGTACGGCACGTCGTAAGCACGGTCGTGCGTACCCGCGTCGCGGAACTCGCGCGCGCGGCGTGCGATGTAGGCGACGATCTCGCACGCGATCTGCACCGCGTTGACACCGCGCGGCGTGAGGGACGAGTGGGCCTCGCGGCCGCGGATGCGGCAGCGCCAGCTCATCTTGCCCTTGTGGGCGACGATCAGCTCCATGCCGGTCGGCTCGCCGACGATGCAGCCCTGGGGCTTCACGCCGGAGGCGACCAGATCGGCGATGAGGCGGCGCACGCCGATGCAGCCGATCTCCTCGTCGTACGACAGCGCGAAATGGAGCGGACGCAAAAGCCCGCGCGCGAGGAATCGCGGCACGAACGCCAGCCCGATGGCCGAGAAGCTCTTCATGTCGGTGACGCCGCGGCCGTACAGTCGCCCGTCGCGGTGCGTCACGGTGAATGGATCGGTGTCCCACGGCTGGCCGTCGACCGGGACGACGTCGGTATGGCCCGACAGCACGATGCCGCCCGTGGTGGCATTGCCGTCGCGCGCCGGAAAGGTGACGAAGAGATTGGCCTTGCGTCGCTCGTCGTCGAACGTGAGCGTGGTGGTCGCCCCGTGCTGCTCGACATAGCCGCGCACCCACTCGATGAGCTCCAGGTTCGAGTCGCGGCTCACCGTGGGAAAGCCCACCAGCCGGCGGATCATCTCGTAGCCCGAGAGCTCCTCGGGGCGCGTGATGGCGCGGGTCTCGACCTCGCGCAGGGTGGCCGGAGCGTTCATGACGATTCCAATCCTGAAGCCAGACCGCGAGGATAGCACCGTGCCGGTCCCCTCCGGCTGCGCCGCGCCCATCTGGGCGACCGGCTGCTCGGCTCCCAGCCGTCCCCTGCCGTGAACCCCGTTGGCGCGTTCGGCTCCAACGGTCTGGCGCGCGCCTTTGCGCTCGGCCTTCGCGCACCATGGGACTCCTGATGAACCCTGCTCATGACCTCGCGCGCCGTGCGCTTCCCCGCATGCTGATCGCCGGGGCGCTCGCATGGCTGCTGCCGAGCGGCATGGCGGCCGGGCAGGGGCCGCTGCCGCTCGAGCAAATCAAGCTGCCGGCCGGCTTTACCATCGAGCTGGTCGCACGCGTGCCTGGTGCGCGCGAGATGACGTTCGGGACGCGCGGCACGCTGTTCGTCGGATCGACGCAGGGCAGCACGTATGCGTTGTCCTTTCCGTCCGGCGGCAACGCAGCCCCGACGGTACGCGTCGTGGCTTCGGGCTTGCGCCAGCCGAGCGGCATCGCGTTTCACGAGGGCGCGCTCTACGTCGCCGAGGTGACGCGCGTCCTGCGCTTCGACGCCATCGAGTCGAATCTCGAGCATCCGCCGCGGCCGGTCGCGGTCATGGACGTGGCCGAAGGGCATGGGCGCAAGTTCATCGCGTTCGGTCCGGACGGCAAGCTCTACGTCCCCATCGGCGCCCCGTGCAACATCTGCGAATCGGACCCCGACCGTTATGCCGTCATCACGCGTGTCAATGCCGACGGATCAGGCTCCGAGGTGGTCGCGCGGGGCCTGCGCAACTCCGTCGGGTTCGATTGGGACCCGCGCAACCACGAGCTGTGGGCGACGAGCAACGGCCGCGACCAGATGGGCGACGACGTGCCGCCGGACACGCTGAACCACGTCGTCAAGCCCGGCGAGCATTTCGGTTATCCGTATTGCCATGCCGGGGACATCGCCGACCCGCAATTCGGCCGCGAGCACGCATGCCGCCAATTCAGCCCGCCGGCTGCACGACTCGGACCGCACGTCGCGGCGCTCGGCATGCGCTTCTACACCGGCACGCAGTTCCCCGCCGAGTATCGCAACCAGATCTTCATCGCGGAGCACGGCTCGTGGAATCGCAGCCGCAAGATCGGCTATCGCGTGACCCTGGTGCGCGTCGATGCGGACGGCCGGGTGCAGTCGTACCAGCCCTTCGCCGAGGGCTGGCTGCAGGGTGAATCGGCGTGGGGCCGGCCGGCCGACGTGCAGGTGGCGCCGGATGGCTCCCTGCTGGTCTCGGACGACGCCGCCGGCGCGGTCTATCGCATCCGCTACCGCGGCTGATGTCCTGCGGTTGCGAGGGCGGCCGCGACGCGCTATCGTCGCGCGGCCGATGCATGCACGTGCATCCAAGAGGGCTTCGCTCCACCACCATGGCCGACCGACGGGCTCCCAGCGGGCGGCGCGCGGACAGCGCAGCCGCGCCGCGCAAGGCGTCCGTGCGCGTGCCCGATGCGCGCATCGCGAATGTCGTGGCGCGCGGGCCCGAATGCGCGTTCGCCAACGTGCGCATGCTCGGGCGCGTGGTCGGCGCGTTCTACGACGACATGCTGCGGCCCGCCGAGCTGCGTGCCGCGCAGCTCGCCCTTCTGTGGGCCATCGTGGCGCGCGAGCCGGTAGACCAGAAGGAGCTCGGACGCATCACGGAAACGGACCAGACGACCCTCTCGCGCACCGTCGAGAACCTGCGGGCGGCGGGGCTCGTGATCGTCGCGCGCGGCACCGACCGGCGCACGCGCATCATCCGGCTCTCACCGCGCGGCCGGGCCGCGTTCGCGCGCGCACTGCCGTTCTGGGAAGAAGCGCAGCGGCGATTGGCCGAATCCGTTTCGCTCGACGAGCTCGCGCGCCTCGCGCGCGCCGCGCGCCGCTTTTCGCGGGCGCGCCTCACTGCGCCCGGCAAGGCGCGCGCATAAGCTCCGCGCCGGTCGGCGCTTGAGGCGGCCCCTTGTAGAATCGGGCCGCCGCTCGCTTCGCGGCATCTCCCTTTCCCGCCGTGAACCAGCCGGACCCGAACGCGGCGCTCGCCGCGCGCTACGATGCGATCCCGTACGCCGCGCTGCCTCATCCGCTGACGCATCCCGACCGGCTCGCGACGGTCGCGACGTTCCTGGGCTTCGAGGCGCCTGCGCCGGGCCGCTGCAGCGTCCTGGAGGTCGGCTGCAACGAGGCGGCCAACCTGCTGCCGATGGCGGTGAGCCTGCCCGGCGCGCGCTTCGTCGGCTGCGACCTGTCGTCCAATGCCGTCGCGGCAGGACGCGCGGCGATCGCGGCGGTCGGCGCAACCAACATCGAGCTGCGATGCGAGGACCTCGCCGCACTCGATCCCGCGCTCGGGCCGTTCGACTTCGTCATCGCGCACGGCGTCTATTCATGGGTGCCGGCGTCCGTGCGCGACGCGCTCTTCGCGCTCGCCGGTGCGCGGCTCGCACCCGGCGGCGTGCTCTTCGTGAGCTTCAACGCTCTGCCCGGTTGTCACGTTCGCGAGGCGGCCTGGGAGATGCTGCATCACCACGTCGATGCCATCGCGGATCCGCGCGAGCGCCTTGCAGCCGCGCGCGCATTCGCGCGCATCGTCGCAGAGGGCGGCACCGCGCAGCACCCGGCCGACGATGCGCTGCGTGCGGAGCTGCGCGCGATCGCAGAGCGCAACGACAGCCAGCTGTTTCACGACGACCTCGCGGCAATCAACGAGCCGGTCTACTTTCGCGACTTCGTCGCGCATGCCGGGCGGCACGGGCTTGCCTACCTCGCCGAGGCCGAGCTGCATACGATGAGCGCGGCCGGGATCTCTCCGGCGGCGCGGCAATTCCTCACCACGTTCGATCCGCTGGCGCGCGAGCAATACCTCGATTTCGTGCGCCTGCGCCGTTTCCGCCAGTCGTTGCTGCGCCGCGCGGATGCGCCCGTTTCCCGCCGCGAGCATGCCGAGCGCGTCGCGACCATGCACGTGTCGGCGGACGGCTCGCTGCTGCGTGCCGCGCAGGCGGGCAAGCTGGCGGATTTCGCACGCGACCTCGACCCCGCGCGCGGCGGTGCCGGTCCGGTGCGCTGGCTGCTCGACACGCTCATCGAGCGCGCGCCTGCCGCAGTGCCGGTGGCGGGGCTCCGCGCGCCGGCGGCCGACGACTGGCCGCGGCCGCTCGCCATGCTGCTGCGCGATGCGTACGTCGCCGGCGTGATCAATCTGCACGTGGAACCGCCGGCCCTCGTCGTCGTGCCCGGGCCGCGTGCGCTCGCAAGCCCTCTCGCACGCTGGCAGGCCGGACGAGGCGAGGAGCTGACGAGCCTCGTCCAGACGCGCGTGCGCATGCCGGATCCGAACGCGCGGCGCCTGCTGGGCCTGCTCGACGGCACCCGCGACGTGTCGGCGCTCGTGGCCGCGACCGCGGCCGCGTGGCCCGCCGCCATGCGCAAGGACGCGGCGGCCTTCGTGGCCCATGCGCTCGAGCAGTTCGGTCGACTGGGGTTGCTGGCAGCCTAGCCGACGTGAAACGGCCTCCGCGGGCGCAAACCCGGGAGGCCGTCGGACGCGCCGTTCAGGCGGCGCTCAGCGGTGGTGGTGGTAGTACACCCGCCCGTAATACGGCCGATGGTAATACCGGTAGGGCGCCGCAACGACGACCGGAGCCGCGTAGACCGGCGACGCGTAGTACGAATAAGCCGGAGCGGTGTAGACGACGGGCGGCGCGACATACGCCGGCCGATAATACGGCGCGTAGTACGGCTGGCCGAAGCCCACGGCGTAGCCGGGACCGGCGATGGACACGCTGAACCCCACGTGCCCATTGGCCTTGGCGGCCGGGGCGACCGCCAGTCCAGCCACCGCCAGCGTGGCACCGACTGCGGCGATCAGAGCTTTGCGACGAAGCATGGAACACCTCCTTGTACGAATGAGACTTCAGCGCGGCGCCGGCGGTTCCCGGTGCAACCCCGCGCCCTCGCGTCCCCAACGGGGTACGTGAGGGCCACGTTGACCCATGCAAGCGCGGGGTAGCAGTTTGTTACATTCGCACGCGCGTACGATATGCCCATCCGCAGTCCCGCCGATCTTGCACGAGGCCTCCCATGACCCTCCGCCGCATCCTGTGTCTGCTCGCGCTGGCGCTCGTTCTTCCGACCGGCGCGCGCGCCGCCGATCTCGCCATCGGGTTGGGATCCGACGTGACGTCGCTCGATCCGCACTACCACAACCTGACGCCGAACAACAACGTGGCGCAGCACGTCTTCGGCCTGCTGGTGCAGCGCAACGAGAAAGAGCAGCTCGAGCCGGGTCTCGCGACGGAATGGAAGACGGTGGATCCCACGACGTGGGAATTCAAGCTGCGGCGCGGCGTGAAGTTCCACGACGGCAGCGACTTCACGGCCGAGGACGTGATCGCGTCGATCAATCGCGTGCCGAAGGTGCCGAACAGCCCTTCGCCATTTACGGCTTACACCAAGCAGATCGTCAAAGTGGAAATGGTCGACCCGTACACCGTGCGATTCCACACCGCGACGCCGTATCCGCTGATGCCGTCGGATCTCACGCAGGTGTTCATCGTCTCGCGCAAGGCGGAGAACGCCACCACCGACGACTTCAACAGCGGCAAGGCGGCCATTGGCACCGGACCCTACAAGCTGGTGCGCTATGCCAAGGGTGATCGCATCGAGCTTGCGCGCTTCGACGGCTGGTGGGGCGGCCGCACGCCATGGGACAAGGTCACGCTGCGCCTGCTGCCGCAGAACGCCGCGCGCGTTGCCGCATTGCTCGCCGGCGACGTGCATGCGATCGAGGCCGTGCCTACGGCCGACATCGCGCGCCTCAAGCAGGACAAGCGCATCCAGATGGCGCGCACGGTCGTCGACCGGCTGATCTACCTGCACCTCGACAGCAATCGCGACGCGTCGCCGTTCGTCACGGACAAGGACGGCAAGCCGCTCGAGCGCAATCCGCTCAAGGACGCGCGGGTGCGGCACGCGCTGTCGAAGATGATCGACCGCGACACGATCGTGGCACGCGTGATGGAAGGCGAGGCGGTGCCGGCGGGACAGCTCGTGCCTGACTTCCTGTTCGGCGCATCGAAGAACCTCAAGCCGGACAAGCTCGACCTCGCGGGTGCCAGGAAGCTCATGGCCGACGCCGGCTATCCGGATGGCTTCGGCCTGACCCTGCACACCCCGAACGACCGCTACGCGAACGACGCGAAGATCGCGCAGACCGTCGCGCAGATGTGGACGCGCGCCGGCGTGCCGACCAAGGTCGTCGCCATGCCGTCCGCCACGTACTTTCCGCAGGCCACCGAGCTCAAGTTCAGCGCGATGCTGCTCGGCTGGAGCACGGGCACCGGCGAGGCGTCGTCGTCGCTGAAGGCGCTCGTGATGACGTACAACAAGGACAAGGGCTTCGGTGGCACCAATCGCGGCCGCTATTCGAACGGCAAGCTCGACGCCTTCACCGAGGACGCGCTGCAGACCGTCGATGACGTCAAGCGGGAGGCGTACCTGCAACGGGCCACCGAGATCCTGATCGCCGACCAGGGGATCATTCCGTTGCATTTCCAGGTGGACACATGGGCCACCCGTGACGGCGTCACCTATGTCCCGCGCGTCGATGAAACCACGCTCGCCTGGAAGATGCTGCCCAAAGGCGCGCGCGACGAGGCCGTCGCCGCGAAGAAGTCCTAGCATGAACGCGCCCGAGCTCCGCTGGCCGGCGATCACCACGCCGGCGCGTCATTTCATCGGTAACGCGTGGGTCGAGCCGCACGCCGGTGCGACGCTGCCGATGATCGATCCTTCCGATGGCGAGCCGTTCGCCGCGATTGCGCGCGGCACGGCGCGCGACGTCGAAGAGGCGGTGCAGGCAGCCGTTGCCGCGCGCGCCGGCGCATGGGGCAAGCTCGCCCCAGCCGAGCGCGGCCGGCTGCTCGGCGCGGTGGCGCGCAGCATCACCGCGCACGCCGACGAGCTGGCGCGCATCGAAAGCCGCGATTGCGGCAAGCCGCTGGCCCAGGCACGCGCGGACGCAACGGCGTGCGCCCGCTATTTCGAGTTCTACGCCGGCGCGCCGGACAAGCTGCACGGTGCGACCATTCCCTACGCCGACGGCTTCACGGTGCTCACGTGGCGCGAGCCGCACGGCGTGACCGGCCACATCGTGCCGTGGAACTATCCGCTGCAGATCTTCGGCCGCTCCGTCGGCGCGGCCCTTGCAGCGGGCAACGCGTGCGTGGTCAAGCCGGCCGAGGACGCGTGCCTGTCGCTGCTGCGCCTGTCGGAGCTGATGCGTGATGCCGGGCTGCCTGCGGGCGCGCTCAACGTCGTCACGGGCCTCGGCAGCGAAGCAGGTGCAGCGCTCGCGGCACACGCCGGCATCGTCCATCTGTCGTTCACCGGATCGCCCGCCACCGGCGCGCTCGTCGCCGCTGCGGCCGCGGCGCGGCATTGCCCGGTGACCCTCGAGCTTGGCGGCAAGTCGCCGCAGATCGTGTTCGCCGACGCCGATCTCGATGCCGCCGTGCCGGCCATCGTCAATGCGATCGTGCAGAACGCGGGCCAGACGTGCAGCGCAGGCTCGCGCCTGCTGGTGGAGCGCTCCCTCTACGAGGCGTTGCTCGCGCGCCTGGGGGAGCGTTTCGCGGCGCTCGTGTCGGCACCGGCGCTCGCCGATCGCGATTGCGGACCGCTCATTCGCGCGTCGCAGCGTGCGCGCGTCGAAGGATTCATGGCCGATGCCGCGCGCGACGGTGTCGCCATCGTCGCGCAAGGCCGCATCGCCGACGACGCGCCGCGCGGCGGGTACTACGTCGCGCCGGTCCTGTTGCGTGACGTGCCGGCGCATCATCGCCTGGCGTGCGACGAAGTGTTCGGGCCCGTGCTGGCCGCGATGCCGTTCGACGACGAGGCGCACGCCCTGCAGCTGGCGAACGGCACCGACTACGGTCTCGTGGCGGGCGTGTGGACGCGCGACGGCGGGCGGCAGCTGCGCCTGGCGCGTGCGCTCGGCAGCGGGCAGGTGTTCGTCAACAACTATGGCGCCGGCGGAGGCGTCGAGCTGCCGTTCGGCGGGGTGAAGCACTCGGGCCATGGCCGTGAGAAAGGCTTCGAGGCGCTGTACGGCTTCACCACGCTGAAGACCGTCGTGCTCAAGCACTGATGCCCATGCGCCTCGCCAGCAAGATCGCCATCGTCACCGGCGCCGGATCCGGCTTCGGCCGCGGCATCGCCAGCCGCTTCGCACAGGAGGGCGCGCAGGTCGTGATCAACGACATCGATCGTGCTGCCGGTGAAGCGACCGTCGCCGCGATCGGGCCAGCCGCGCGCTTCTGCGCAGGCGACGTCTCCAAGGATGCCGACGTTGCGCGCCTGGTGAGCTTCGCGCTCGCGACGTTCGGCGGGCTCGACATCGTCGTGAACAACGCCGGCACGACGCATCGCAACCAGCCGATGCTCGACGTCGACGAGGCGCAGTTCGACCGTATCTACGCAGTGAACGTCAAGAGCCTGTTCCTCACGGCCCGCCACGCGGTGCCCCATTTCCGCCGGCAGGGACGCGGCGTCTTCATCACGATCGCATCGACGGCTGGCGTACGTCCGCGTCCGGGTCTCACCTGGTACAACGGCAGCAAGGGCGCGGCGATCGTGACGTCGCGGTCGATGGCGGCAGAGCTCGCCAAGGACAACATCCGGGTCAACATCATCAACCCGGTCGCCGGCGAAACCGGCATGCTCGCCGATTTCATGGGGGAAGACACGCCGCAGAAGCGCGCGCAGTTCGTCGCCTCCATCCCTCTCGGCCGCCTGTCCCAGCCCACCGACATCGCCGCCGCCGCGGTCTTCTTCGCGTCCGACGAGGCCGCGTTCGTGACCGGCGCCTGCCTCGAGGTCGACGGCGGCCGCTGCGTCTAGATGCCCGGGCGCAGTGCGCGCGCGAAGCTTGCTCCCGGCGCCGCGCTGACCGTCCTCCTCGGTGCGCTGATCGCCATCGCGCCGCTCGCGATGGACATCTACCTGGCGTCGATGCCGTCGATGACGATGGCGTTGCACGCGTCGGCCGAGCAGGTGCAGCTCACGCTGTCGGTCTACGTGTACGCCTGGGGCCTCGCGCAGCTGGTCGCCGGTCCGCTGTCCGACCGTGTCGGACGCCGGCCTGCCCTCCTCTGCGGTCTGTTCCTCTTCGTGGTCGCGTCGCTCGCCTGCGCGGCTGCCCGCGACGTTGAGACGCTGATCGGCGCGCGCGCGGTGCAGGCGGTGGCCGTCGCCACCGTCGCGGTGGTCCCGCGGGCCGTCGTGCGCGACCTGCATGGCGGGACGCAGGCGGCGCACATGCTGTCGCTCATGGGCATGGTGCTCGGCATCGCACCGATCCTGGCACCCATCGTCGGCAGCCATCTGCACGTGTGGTTCGGCTGGCAGGCCAACTTTCTCCTCGTCGCCGCGTACGGCGCGGTGCTGCTCGTCGGTGTCGCGTTCGCGCTGCCCGAGACGGTGCGCGTGCGCAATCCGCGCGCGCTCGCGCCGCGCGTGATCGCCGGCAACTATCGCCGTCTCCTCGCCTCGCGCGTGTTCGTCGGCTACCTCCTCGTGGCCGCCTTCACGTCGGCGGGCCTGTTCGCCTTCCTCGCGGGCAGCGCGTTCGTGTTCGAGGACGTGATGGGGCAGGGCGAGCGCGGCTTCGGCTGGCTGTTCGGTGCCGTCATGCTGGGTAATCTGACCGGCGCCACTTTCGGTGCCCGCGTCGTGCGTGGCTGGGGCATCGACCGCACGATCGGGCGGGCGCTCGGGTTGCTGGTGGCAGGCGCCCTGGTGCTGCTCGCGCTGGCGTGGCTGGACGTGCGGCACCCCGCTGCGGTCGTTGCGCCGATGTTCGTGTACATGGCGGCGTTCATGATGACGATGCCGCAATCGACGGCCGGTGCGCTGACGCCGTTTCCCGCCATCGCGGGCGCTGCATCGTCGCTGCTCGCGTTCGTGCAGTTCGGCGTCGCGGCCTCGGGCGCGCTGGTCGTCGGCCTGACGTTCGACGGCACGGTGCGGCCGATGGCCACCACCATCGCCGTTGCGGCCGTCCTCGCGGCGCTCGCGTTCCGCGGCCTCGTGGTGCCCGGCCGGCGCGCCGTCAGCGTGACGTGATGAGCCGCTCGATGGTGTCGACGATGGGCGTTGCCGGCGCCATGCCGATGCGCTTGACCAGCGCCTTGGCGAAGTCGGGCAGCAGGTCGTGCAGGTCGCGCACGTTGCCCGTCTTCTGCAGCCGCATCATGAGCCCGTAGCCGCGAAACCCCAGGTGCTGGTTGATCGCGTCGCTCATGAGCTGCTGCGCCTGCATGAACCGCTGCACCTCGTCCTCGCTGCGGACCGCGCTTGCCTGCTGGGGCGCTTGTGCCACCGACGGCGCGGAGAAGCGCTTGGCGATGAGCCCGCCGCGCTCGAGCGCGGTCAGCGCGCGCTCGTCGAGGCGCAATGCACGCGCCTTCTCCAGCACCTCGCCCACGGTGCGGTTGCCGTCGATGAGGATGAGCAGGCTGCGCAGCGTGACGGGCAGGTTGAGCTTGCGCTCGCGCAGCTCCGCAACGCCGAGCTCGGTCTTCGCGTAGATTTCGGACGGATCCATGAAAGGCGTCGCGGCAGACCGCGACCGATGCGTCGTGGGCGGATTATAGGGTGGGGCAAGCGGGCGGGCAGGGTGCGCCGCCGGGCGGCGGCCACGCGGGGCACCGTTCGTCGCCCGGCCGCCGCGCCCGGCGCGGCTTGCGGCGGCGCGTCTCGCTCTTGCGCATGCGAGAATCCGCGGCCTTTCCCACTGTCGCATCCGCGCCACACTCCGTGCAGGCTTTCGACCGTTTCCTGCTGCGCGCCAACCGGCTGCTGATCATCGCGCTGCTGGGGGCCATGGCCGCCATGGTCTTCACCAACGTGGTCCTGCGCTTCTTCACGGACCGCTCCGTGCTGTGGGTGGAGGAAGCGTCGCGCTACGCGATGATCTGGCTGACCTTCCTGGGCGCCGGGCTGGTGCTGCGCTACGGTGGGCACATCGGCATCGAGACGCTGCACGAGCGCGTGCCACGGCATGCGCGGCTGCTGCGCGGCGTCGTCGTCGCGCTGCTCCTCGGCTTCTTCGCGTTCATGGTGTGGATCGGCGCGCGCTACGCGTGGCTCACGTGGGGCCAGACGACGCCCGTGCTCGGCGTGCCGATCGGCGCGGTGTATCTCGCGATGCCCGCCGGATTTGCGCTGCTCGTCGTGCACCTGCTGCTGATGGCCCGCGGCTTCGTGCGCTCGCGCGCGGTGCTCGGCGACGGCGAATTCGACGCCGACGCGGCGAAGCTCTGACGGCGATGGTCGCGACCCTGTTCCTCGCGTGCGTGGTCCTTCTGGTCCTCGGCGTGCCCGTGGCGTTCGCGCTCGGCGGCGGAACGCTCGCCGCGATCCTGATCGAAGGCCACCTGCCGTTGCTCGCGCTGCCCAAGTACCTGTTCTCGGGCATCGACATCTTCGCGCTCGAAGCGGTGCCGTTCTTCATCCTGACCGCGGAGCTCATGACCGGCGGTGCGCTCTCGCAGGTGCTGCTGCGCTTCGCCTCGCAGTTCGTGGGCCGCTTCCGCGGCGGCCTCGGCCATACGAATATCCTCACCCTCACGTTCTTCTCGGGCATCTCGGGCTCGGCGCTGGCAGACGCCGCCGGGCCGGGCGCGATCATGATCCGCATGATGCGCGAGGACGGATACGACCCGGGCTACGCGGCCGCGCTGACCGCGGCCACGTCGATCCTGGGACCGATCATCCCGCCGTCGATCAGCGTGATCATCTACGCGCTCGCATATCCCGACGTGAACCTGGTCGGTCTGCTGATCGCCGGCGTGGTCCCCGGGATCCTCATCGCGGCGGCCATGGCGGCAATCAACCACGTGATCTCCATGCGGCGCGGCTATCGTGGCGTTGCCGCCCGCTACACCGCGCGCGACTATCTGCGCAACACCGTGCGCGCGCTGCCGGCGCTGGTGCTGCCCGTGCTCATCCTCGGTGGCATTGCCTCGGGTGCATTCACGCCGACCGAGGCATCGGTCGTGGCGGTCTTCTACGCGCTCTTCGCCGGCCGCGTGATCTATCGCTCGCTGGAGTGGCGCATGCTGCCCGGCATCCTGGCGCGCTCGGCGCTGATGACGGCGTCCGTGCTGATCATCGTGGCGATGTCCGCGGCGTTTGCGTGGGTGCTGACGGTGTCGCGGCTGCCGCAGGACCTGACTGCGTGGATCGTGTCGCTGCACCTGCCGCCGCTTGCGTACCTGTTCGCGGTCAACGTGCTGCTGCTGATCTTCGGCATCTTCATCGAGCCGCTGCCCGGCATCGTCGTGCTCGTGCCGATCCTCGCGCCCATCGCGCATGCGCTCGGCATCAACGACCTGCAGTTCGGCATCATCGTCATCGTCAACCTCACGATGGGCATGATCACTCCGCCCGTTGGGGGCCTGCTGTTCGTCACTTCGATCGTCGCGCGCGTGCCGCTCGCGCGACTCACGCGCGAGCTGTGGCCATTCCTGGTCGCGCAGCTTGCCGTGCTCGTGCTCCTGTCGCTCCTGCCGTCCTTGAGCGCGGGCCTGCCCGCGCTGTTCGGCTACCGCTAGCGCGCAGCCGGTTGCGGGTCGACGCCCGGCTCGACCCGGCGCAGCGATTTGCGCAATAGATGCGGCAAGAGCAGGTGCGCCGGCATGCGCAGCCAGTGCGAGCGTGCGTAGAGCAGCCACAGCAGCGTGCGATGACGCCGTGGCCACACGGCAGGGTCGATCGGCCGCAACACGGTCGTGAGCGCATGCGTCATCGCGCCATCGACGCCCCTTGGTGCTGCGAAGCGGCGGCTGTCGTGCAGGACAGCCGCCGGGATCGGCGTGCGAAGCAGGCGCGTCAGCAACACCATGGTGTAGTGCAGGGGACGCCCGAGGCCGAGCGCCTGCGCACGCGCGATGAGCGCCGGCCAGAACGCGGCATCGCCACCCCAGGCCAGCGCCATCTCGTGCAGGTCGACGAGATCGCGAAAGCGCCCGTCGAAGTCCGAGTCGAAGAACAGGTGCACAGCGGCGTGCAGCAGCGCATCGCCAGGCGCGAGCACGCTGACCCCTTCGTCGCCGACGCGCACGGCGTGCGACCAGAAGGCGGCCGGATCCGGGCGCAGGCGGCTCACGGGCGGACAGATCGTGTGATGCACGTCGACACCGATGATGCGTCCGGGATAATGCAGCGGGGGCAGCTCGTGCGACCACTCGCGGTAATAGCGCTGGTCGTACGGGTGGAGCACGGTGCCCTTCCAGCCTGCAGCGACCAGCGTACGCTCGGCGTCCTCGAGTGCGCTGCGCGGCACCATGACGTCGACGTCCGAGATGAGGCGCGTATCGGCATGCGGCATGCCGCGCAGCACGTACGCGGCGCCTTTCAGAACCAGCAGCGGCATGCCGAGCGGGACCAGCACGCGGGCGATCTGGTGCACCTCCCAGCGCGCGAGCTGCGCGAGCCTGCGCGCTGCAATGCGCGCCGATACGAGCGCTGCGCGCGGGCGCTCGGGCACGTTGTCGAGCAGGCCGCTGGCCTCGAGCCGGTGCGCGAGGTAGGCGAGCACCGCATTGCGCCGGGCGCACGTGACGAGCGATTCCCAGCCGGCCGCATCCAGCCGCTGCACGCCGGCAACGTCGTGCAGCGTTGCGAGCAAGCGCGACGGCCCGTTCGCAGCGCTCATGCAGCTCCTGCGACGATGTCGGCGATCGCGCCATGCGCGGCAGCCAGGTCGCCATAGCGCACGATGCGGCAAGGGGCACTGCGCACGATGCCGGCAACTGCGCGAAAGCCGCGCTCGCCCACGACCTCGTAATTGAACGCGTTGTGCGCAAGCTTGAGAAACGCGACGGCAGGCGTCATCGGCTGCACCGTGAGCGGCGCACCTGCGATGAAATCGGGGAACACGACCGCGGCGATCGGTGCAGGATCGGCGGCCCGTGCGAGGCTGGCAGGCGGAACGCGGAAATGCGCCACCGCGCCTTTGCGCGTGGCGGGATAGACGGGTCCGACACCGCCGGGGCGCATGCGCTCGATCACCGCGATGGACTCGTTCTTGAGCGCCGCCGGACGCGCGAACGGGTGCACCATGCCGCTCGCCGCCACGACACCGAATTCGTCCGATAGATAACGCCAGCCCGCGCAGGCGAGCGAGGCTGCGAGCGTGCTCTTGCCCGAACCCGGCCAGGCGGGCAGCAGCAACGCACGGCCGTCACGTTCCACGACCGCGGAATGCAAGAGGAGGAACTGGTGCATGCGATGCGCGAATACCCAGTTGAGGCCCCACTCGAACATGGGCATCGCATGATCCAGCCGAAACGGCTCGAACGGCGTGACGCCGTCGACCACGAACTGGACGGTGGGCCGCACCCACCGCCGCAGGCGCGCGCCAGGCAGCATGCGGATGTCGATATCGGCGTAGTCGCGCGTGTCGTGCAGCTCGTATTCGCCATAGAGATCGGCCAGGCGCGCGGCGAAGCCCGCGATCGGCGAGCGCACGCGGACCCTGACGGGCGGGATGCGCAGCACCAGGCCGGTGGCGGCCAGCGCCGCGCGCACGTCGTGCGATCCGCGATCGGCGAGCTTCACGCGTCGCTCGCGATGAGCCACAGCTCGGCCAGCTTGTGCAGCAGCTCGTCGAGGGCGGCCAGGGGGAGCGCTTGGTCGGTCAGCCCGAGCCGGTCGAGCACGCGGCGGTGAATCTGCGCCGCGGTGAGGCCGGGCGACTCCAGGATGACCTCGAGCGCCTCGGCTGCCGTGGGATTGACGAGATGCGTGCCGCCGACCTGCGCGTCGAACAGCACGATGCCGTCGTCCAGATCCTCGAACAACAGCTGCTGGCTCGCCGGCACGCGCCAGCGCGGCTGCATGGGCGCGCTCACGGGGCGGCCGCGACCCGGGCTTCGTGCAGCGGCCTGGACGCGCACGCCGTGACGCACATAAAAAAGGCGCGGACCACGCCGCGCCTCGATCGCACCGCCGCAGCGCTCAGCCGAGGTTGGTGCTGCGGCCTCCGAGGACCGAGTTCCAGCACGAATCCGTGAGGGCCACCAGGTTGCCGTCGCCGCGTGGATCGAGCGTCGCGATGGAACCCGACTGGTCCACGTAGACCAGTCCGTACGAGCGCTGGCTCTGGACCGGCATGACGGTATTCGGGTCGGCCGTCATGGTGTTGCCGTCCACGACCCACCGGGTGCCCGGGGCGGCGTGTTGAGCGCCGTCCACGCACGCATTCGTCGGCGAGGTCACGCAGTACGCAGGGCGGTTGTTGTAGGAGGCCACGGGGACCTGGGCGCGCACCCAGTTGTCGTCCGTAGGCGTGAAACGCGCGGCGGGCTGGTTGTTGGCCAGGCAGCGCAGGGTGCTGGTCGCCGCAGCCTGCGCACCGCTCGACAGGGTCAGCACGCTCGGAAGCGCGCCGGTGGCGGCGAGAAGCAAGCGGCGCCGCGCGCGGCTCGGCGTCGCGGGCTTTTCCATGGGAGTATCGGGAGGCTGGGTCATGACGTAGCGGACTACAGGCAGTAAGCAAGAATTGCGCCGACAGACCAGGGGCCTTTGATTGGCTTGGAAACAAGGGCTTAGTCAACCGGTCCCAGCGCACTCCGTGGCAGCCGGATAGTCATTGTAAGCGGGTTCGACAGGACGCCGCACCTTTGCATCGTCGCGCGGCGGAACCGCCCGCCGAACGGCTCAGCGGTAGTTGCGGATGCGGTCGATGTTCTGCTGGCCGAACCGCTTGGCGAAGTCGGCATATGCCGGCGCGAGCTGCGCCTGGAATTTTGCCTTGTCGATGTTTTCGTTGACCGTCATGCCTTTTGCGCGGAGGTCGGCGACCGCTTTGCGCTCGTCGTCGTCGACGCGGGCGCGATTCACCTTGACGGCCTCGCGTGCGGCGTCGGCGAACGCCTGCTTGTCCGCGCTGGACAGGGCGTCCCATTTCCCCTTGTTCATGAGGATGACGGCTGGGGAGTAGACGTGGCCGGTCAGCGTGAGGTATTTCTGCACCTGATCCAGCTTGGCCGACGTGATGACGGACAGCGGATTCTCCTGGCCATCCACGGTGCCCTGCTGCAGCGCGGTGAAGACCTCGGTGAACGCCATGGGGGTGGGCAGGATGCCGAATTGGCGATAGGCCTCGATGTGAATGGGGTTCTCCATCGTGCGCATCTTGAGCCCGCGCAGGTCGTCGGGCCCGTTGACCGGCCGCTTGCTGTTCGTCATGTGGCGAAAGCCGTTCTCGGCCCACGCGAGCGCCACCATGCCTTTCGGCGGAAACTTCTGCAACAGCTCGGCGCCGATGGGGCCGTCGAGCACGGCGCGCGCATGCGCGTAGTCGCGAAACAGGAACGGGATGTCCAGAATGGCGACATCGGGCACGAAGTTGGGCAGCGGGCCGGTCGACGTGAGCGTGAGGTCGAGCGTGCCGAGCTGGACGCCTTCCACCGATTCGCGCTCGGCGCCCAGTGCTGCGGAATAGAAGTTCTGGATCCTGTAGCGACCCGAAGTGCGCTGCTCGACTTCGCGCGCGAACGCATCGACGGCCACGCCGTACGACGAGTTCTGCGCCAGTGAGATGTTCATCTTGAGCGGCGTCTGCGCGGCCGCCGGGTCAGCGGCGGCCGCCATTGCGGCGAGGCCGCCGATCAGGACGAGGCGAACGAGCGCCGATGCAAGCATGAGGATTCTCCCGGGAAACGGTGCGCGCGGCGGATTCTAAAAGGGCGCCGCGCCATTTGTATAGCACGATGCGGGCCGTGGACCGGGGGCGGCTGCGGGGGATGTGAAATAATTCGCCCCCAACGACGTTCCTTCTCCCGATGCTCGACCCGGTCCTACACGCGCAGCTCGCGGCCATCCTGCCCGCGGCGAGCCTGCTCACGGCCGCCGAGGACACGCGGCCCTACGAATGCGACGGCCTGACGCTGTATCGCGAGCAGCCGGCTGCAGTGGCACTGCCGGAAACCGAAGGCCAGATCGTCGAAATACTGCGTCTGTGCCACGCGGCCCGCGTGCCGGTCGTGGCGCGTGGCGCTGGCACCAGCCTGTCGGGTGGCGCGCTGCCTGCCGCGCAGGGCGTGGTGCTGTCGCTGGCGAAATTCCGCCGCATCCTCGCCATCGACCCGCTGGCCCGTACCGCGACCGTGCAGCCGGGCGTGCGCAACCTGGCGATCTCCGAAGCGGCCGCCGCGCACGGCCTCTACTACGCGCCCGACCCGTCGTCGCAGATCGCGTGCAGCATCGGCGGCAACGTCGCCGAGAATGCCGGCGGGGTGCATTGCCTCAAGTACGGCCTCACCGTGCACAACGTGCGCAGGGTGCGCGGCGTGACGATCGAAGGCGAGGTGGTCGAGTTCGGCGCAGAGGCGCTCGACGCGCCCGGTTACGACCTGCTTGCATTGATCCACGGCAGCGAGGGCCTGCTCGCGCTCATCACGGAGATCACGGTGAAGCTGCTTCCGCGGCCGCAGGCGGCGCAGGTTGCGCTCGCCGCTTTCGACGACCTGGAGCAGGCGGGCGCGGCAGTGGGCGCCATCATTGCGGCCGGCATCATCCCGAGCGGCCTGGAGATGATGGACCGCGCCGCCACGCGGGCGGTCGAGCAATTCGTGCACGCGAACTATCCGCTCGACGCCGCCGCGGTGCTGCTGGTCGAATCCGACGGCGCCACCGCGGAAGTCACGGCCGAGATGGCCGCCATCCGCCGCGTGCTGGCCGACGCGGGGGCCACGGAGATCCGCGTGTCGCGCGACGATGCGCAGCGCCTGCTGTACTGGTCCGGCCGCAAGGCGGCATTCCCGGCGGTCGGGCGCATCTCGCCCGACTACTACTGCATCGACGGAACCATTCCGCGTGCCGCGCTGCCGCGCGTGCTGAAGCAGATCGAGACCTGGTCGCAGGAATTCGGGCTGCCGTGCGCCAACGTGTTCCACGCGGGCGACGGCAATCTGCATCCGCTGATCCTGTTCGACGCGAACAAGCCGGGTGACAAGGAGCGCACGATTGCATTCGGCGATCGCATCCTCGAGCTGTGCATCGACGTCGGCGGGACCATCACGGGCGAGCACGGCGTCGGCGTCGAGAAGCTCGGCGGCATGTGCGTGCAGTTCAACCCGGCCGAGCTCGCGCGCTTCCTCGCGATCAAGCGCGCGTTCGACGAACAGGGACTGCTCAATCCGGGCAAGGGCGTACCGTCGCTTGCGCGCTGCGCGGAGCTCGGCCGCGTGCACGTCCACGCAGGTCAGCTGCGCCACCCCGAGCTGCCGCGCTTCTGAAGGATCGGCCTCCTCATGAACATCCCTGTCGCACCCACGCAACGCGCCACGGCAGCCGATGTCGCGCAGGTGGTCGGTCGCCTGACGGGCACCTTCGGCGAGCGCGCGGTGGTCTCCCGCGCGGTCCGCGAGCAGCATGGCCACGGCGAGGGCCTGGCCGACAGCGCGCCGCCGGATGTCGTCGTGTTTCCCGAGAGCAACGAGGAAGTGGCGGCGATCGTGCGACTCTGCGCCGCGGCCCGTGTGCCGGTGATCGCCTTCGGCGTCGGCACGTCGCTCGAGGGCCACGTCGCGGCGCTCTACGGTGGCGTGTGCGTGGATTTGTCGCGCATGAATCGCGTGCTCGATGTCAACGCCGACGACCTCGACTGCCGCGTGCAGGCCGGCGTCACCCGCGAGCAGCTCAATGCCGAGCTGCGTGGCACCGGTCTGTTCTTTCCCATCGACCCGGGCGCGAACGCGACGCTCGGCGGCATGGCGTCCACCCGCGCGTCGGGGACCAACGCCGTGCGCTACGGCACGATGCGCGAGAACGTGCTCGGCCTCACGATCGTGACGGCCGACGGCAGCCTGGTCCGAACAGGGGGGCGCGCGCGCAAGTCAAGCGCGGGCTATGACCTCACGCGGCTCATGGTCGGCTCGGAGGGCACGCTCGGCATCATCACGGAAGTGCAGCTGCGGCTGTACGGCATTCCCGAGGCGATCTCGGCGGCCGTCTGCCAGTTCCCCGATCTTGCCGCGGCCGTCGACACGGTGATCATGACGATGCAGCTGGGCGTTCCGGTCGCGCGGATCGAGCTGCTCGACGACGTGCAGATGGACGCGTGCATCCGCTATTCGAAGCTCACGGGCTACGAGGCGAAGCCTACGCTGTTCTTCGAGTTCCACGGGACCGATCGCGGCGTGGACGAGCAGGCGCACACGGTGCAGACCATCGCGGCCGAGCACGGAGGCAGCGCCTTCGAATGGGCCACCTTGCCCGAGGATCGTTCGCGCCTGTGGAAGGCGCGGCACAACGCCTATTACGCCGCGCTGGCGCTCGCGCCGGGCAAGCAGGGTTTCGCCACCGACGCGTGCGTGCCCATCTCGCGCCTCACGCAATGCGTCATGGAGACGAAGGCCGACGTCGAGGCGAGCGGTCTTCTGGCGCCGATCGTGGGCCACGTCGGCGACGGCAATTTCCACCTCGTGGTGCTGTTCGACCCGAACGATGCCGCGGAGCGCGACAAAGCCGAAGCGCTGGCCAGGCGGGTGAGCCTGCGCGCGATCGGCATGGGCGGGACGTGCACGGGTGAGCATGGCGTGGGCATCCACAAGCTCGACGCGCTGGTCGCCGAGCACGGCGACGCTGTTGGGCTCATGCGCACCATCAAGCGCGCGCTCGATCCGGACAACATCCTCAATCCGGGCAAGACGGTACCGCTCTGACGCCATGTACACGCTCTACATCGGCAACAGGAACTATTCGTCGTGGTCGCTGCGTGGCTGGCTGGCGACGAAGCTGTCCGGGGCACCGTTCCGCGAAGTGCCCGTGCAGCTGGTGGGGCGCGGCCCCAATCCGGCCAACCGGACGTTCTCGCCGTCCGGCCTGGTGCCATGCCTGCATGACGGCGACGTGGTGGTCTGGGACACGCTCGCCATCGCGGAATATCTTGCCGAGCGGCACGCCGGGTTGTGGCCCGCGGATGCCAAGGCCCGCGCGCATGCGCGCTGCACTGCCGCCGAAATGCATTCGGGCTTCGGCGCGCTGCGCAGCGACATGTCGATGTGCATCCGCGAGCGGGTCGACGTGCGGCCGTGGTCCGGCGCGCTCGCGGCAGACATCGAGCGCATCCAGGCGCTCTGGACCGAGGCGCGCAGCCGGTTCGGTGGCGCCGGCGCGTTCCTGTACGGCGCGTTCTCGCTCGCCGACTGCTTCTACGCGCCGGTCGTGTTCCGCTTCCAGACCTACGGCGTCGCGCTCGATGGCGCGGCGGGCGCCTATGCCGCCGCGATGCGTGCGCATCCGCTGCTGCGCGAGTGGGAAACGGCGGCGCTCGCCGAAACGGAGGTCATCGAAGCGGACGAGCCGCGCGTGATCTATCGCGACAAGCTCGCACGGCGCGGCGCCTGACGTGCCATCGGTCGATGACGCCGTCGCCGTGCTCCAGGCGCGCATTCGCGACGCGGCCGACGCACAGCAGGCGCTGCGCATCCGTGGCGGCGGCAGCAAGGAGTTCTATGGCCGCCGCATCGAAGGCGACGTGATCGACACGCGCGGGTTGCGCGGCATCGTGGACTACGCGCCGACGGAGCTCGTCATCACCGCGCGCGGCGGCACGCCGCTCGACGAGATGGACGAAGCGCTCGCGCAGGCCAACCAGATGCTCGCCTGCGAGCCGCCGCGCTATGCCGCCGGCACGACGCTCGGCGGCGCTGTTGCGGCCGGGTTGTCGGGGCCGAGGCGCCCGTATGCCGGCGCGGTGCGCGACTTCGTGCTGGGCGTGCGCGTCGTGGACGGCACGGGTGAAGCGCTGCGCTTCGGCGGTCGCGTGATGAAGAACGTCGCGGGCTTCGACGTCGCGCGCCTGATGGCTGGCTCGCTCGGGACGCTCGGCGTGCTGACCGAGATCTCGCTCAAATGCCTGCCGCGACCGGCCGTCGAAGCGACCAGCGTGCGCGAATGCTCCGCCGACGAATCGATCCGCCTCGCGAACGAGTGGGGCGGCCGGCCGCTGCCCGTGTCGGCCACCTGCTATTGCGGCGGCCGCTTCTGGGTTCGCCTGTCCGGCGCCGAAGCGGCCGTCAACGCCGCGCGCGGCGTCATCGGAGGCGAAGACGAGCCGGATGGCGCCATGTTCTGGGACCGCGTGCGGGACCACGCGCACCCGTTCTTCGCGACTGCGCAAGCCTTGGGCCGGACGTTGTGGCGGCTGTCCGTGCGGTCCACCACGCCTTACAGCGACCTGGGCGGCGAGCAGCTGATCGAGTGGGGCGGTGCTCTGCGCTGGCTCAGCGCCGATCCGGGCGCCGACGCGGAGCGCGTGCGGGCATGGGCGCGCACGCACGGCGGACACGCCACCTGCTTTCGCGGCACGGCAGGCGCCGTGTTCCAGACGCTGCCGCCGCAGGTGCTCGCGCTGCACCAGCGCCTGAAGCACGTCTTCGATCCACACGGCATCCTCAATCGCGGCCGCATGTATCCGGAACTGTGATGGAGACGAACCTCGCCCCGTTCATCCGCGACACGCCTGAGGGACGCGAAGCGGATGCCATCCTGCGTGCGTGCGTGCACTGCGGCTTCTGTACGGCGACCTGCCCCACGTACCAGCTGCTGGGCGACGAGCTCGACGGGCCGCGCGGGCGCATTTACCTGATCAAGCAGGTGCTCGAGGGCGAGACACCGACCGAGCGCACGCAGCTTCACCTCGACCGCTGCCTGACCTGCCGCGCCTGCGAGACGACCTGTCCTTCCGGCGTGCGCTACGGCCATCTCGTCGACATCGGACGCAAGATCGTCGACGCGCAAGTGGGCCGCGCGCCCCTCGAGGCGGCGCGGCGCTCGGCCTTGCGCCGTGGACTGCTCGCACGCGGCTGGTTCGGCGCAGCGCTCACCGCCGGACGCCTTGCACGCGGGTTCCTGCCGAACGCGATCGCCCGGCGCATCCCGCAGGCGACGCGCGCCGGTGCGTGGCCCGCGCCGCGGCATGCGCGCAAGATGCTGATCGCGGAAGGCTGCGTGCAGCCGGCGCTCGCGCCGAACATCGACTTCGCGACTGCGCGCGTGCTCGACCAGATCGGCATCACGCCGCTGCGCGCCTCGTATGCCGCCGAGTGCTGCGGTGCGCTGTCGCACCATCTGGGCGAACAGGAGGAGGCGCTCGCGTTCGCACGGCGCAACATCGACGCCTGGTGGCCGCATCTCGATCGCGACTGCGAAGCGGTGATCGTGACGGCGAGCGGATGCGGCGTCATGGTGCGCGACTATGGCCATCTCCTGGCGCACGACCCGCAGTACGCCGACAAGGCGCAGCGCGTCGCCTCGCTCGCGCGCGACCCGGTCGAGGTCGTCGCGGCCGAATGGCGGCGGCTCGCGCCGCAGATCGCGATGGATCTTGGCGCCGTCAAGGTCGCGTTCCATTCGCCCTGCACGCTGCAGCACGGCCTGCGCATCAGGGGGCAGGTGGAGGACATCCTCCAGGCGCTCGGTTACACGCTCACGCCCGTCGCCGATGCGCATCTGTGCTGCGGCTCGGCCGGCACGTATTCCATCCTCCAGCCGGAGCTCGCCGATCAGCTGCGCGAGAACAAGCTGGCCGCGCTCGAAGCAGGGCATCCCAAGGTCATCGCTACCGCCAACATCGGCTGCCTGACGCATCTGGCAGCGCGCGCGCGCCGGCCGGTGCGCCACTGGATCGAGCTGCTCGACGAGCGCCTGCCCGCCGGTCAACGGCTGCCATGAGCGGTGCGGCCCCGTGACGCCGTTGCCGCACGGGGCGGCCGCCGCCACGAGCAGCTTGCGCTGCGCGCGCATGAACGCGCGCACGCGCGGCGCTGCTGCGGCGCTGCTGGCGAGCTTCCTCGGCGAGGACGTGCATTACCGCGACGCCGCAGCGGCCTATGGCGACGGCGGCCGGCCCGCGCTCGAGCGCGCGCTGGATCTGTTCCTGGCGCATCCGGAAATCGGCTTCGTGTGGCTGGCGCATGGCGCCGATGGCGCGGCGGTGGGCGCGTGCGTGGTGTGCTACGCCATCTCCACCTCGCGCGGCACGCGCGTGGCGAAGCTCGACGACGTCACGATCGCCGTGCCGTGGCAGGGCCGCGGTGTCGGTACCGCGCTGTTGGGCACGCTTGCCGAGCACCTGCGCGGGGAGCGCGTCACGCGCATCGACACCGCCTGCCATCGCGACAACGCCGGCGCCTGGCGCTTCTACGAGCGGCTCGGGTTCCAGCCGCTCCACGAGGAGCGCCTGGCATTGCTGCTGTGAGCGGGCGGGGATGAGCACGCGCATCGGCACCGGCTTCGACGTCCATGCGCTCGTGGCCGGGCGCGCGCTCGTGCTTGGCGGCGTGTCCGTGCCGTTCGACCGCGGGCTGGACGGCCATTCGGACGCCGACGTGCTGTTGCATGCCGTCGCCGATGCGCTGCTGGGCGCGGCTGCGCTGGGCGACCTCGGACAGCATTTTCCGGCTAGCGAGGCGCGCTGGAAGGATGCGGACAGCCGCATGCTGCTGCGCCACGTCGCGGGTCTCGTCGCGGGCGCGGGCTACGGCATCGGCAATGTCGATGCCACGCTGATCGCGCAGGCACCCCGCCTGTCGCCGTACGTGGATGCCATGTGCGCGAACATCGCCGCCGATCTCGGCTGCGATCGCACCCGCGTGTCGGTCAAGGCCAAGACCAGCGAGCACCTGGGGTTCACGGGCCGCGGCGAGGGCATCGCCGCGATGGCGGTGGCATTGCTCGTTGCGACGCCGCCCGCGGGCGGCTGATGCGCGCTAGCTCGTCAGCGGCAGCGTGACGCGCGCGAGCGCGCCGCCGCCTTCGCGCGGCAGCAGGTCGAAGGCGCCGCCGTGCAGGCGCGCGATGCGCTCCACGATCGCAAGGCCCAGTCCCGCGCCGGCCGCACCGTCCACCCGAGTCCGTGCGGCGGTTGCCCGGGTGAACGGCTGCTTCAAGCGCTCGGCGTCCTCGGGACGCACGCCCGGCCCGCGGTCGGCCACGTCGAGCACTGCGCGGCCGTCGCGCACCGACGTGCTGACCTCCACCGGCGGCGCCCCGTACGCGAGCGCGTTGTCGATGAGATTGCCGAGCAGCCGCGCGAGCGCGGTCGGACGCAGCGGCAGCGGGGGCACCGGCCCGGCGCGCAGGCGCACATCCTTGCCGAGGCGCGCGTACTTCTCGACGGTCGGCGCGACCAGCGCATTGAGGTCCTGCACCTCGACCGCGGCGGTGCTGTCGTCGCGCGCGAAGTCGAGGAATTGACCGATCACCCGATCCATTTCCTCGATGTCCGAGACCATGCCCGCACGCGTCTCGTCGTCGGCCGTGCTCATCTCGACGCCGAGGCGCAGGCGTGCGAGCGGCGTGCGCAGGTCGTGCGACACGCCGGCCAGCAGGAGCGCGCGGTCGCGCTCGATCTGGCGCAAGTTACCGAGCATCGCGTTGAAACCGCGATTGACGGCGGCGATCTCCGAAGGGCCGCTCTGGGGCAGCGGCGGAGGGGTTTCTCCACGACCGACCCGCGCGACGGCCGTGTTGAGCTCGCGCAGCGGCCGCGCGAGGTAGCGCGCGAACGCGAACGCGGCAACGAGCAGCAACACGATCACGGCCGTGGCCCACGTCAGTGCGCGGGTGGGCCATTCTTCGGGATCGCGGCCGCGCGGCAGCGGGAAACCGACCCAGTAGCCCTCCGTCCCCGCCGTGAGGCGAACGAACAGAAGACGCAGCCGTGGCGCGATGCGCACTTCCGTCCCTTCGCCGAGCGCCTCGCGCAATCGTTGCTGGAGGTCCTCCATTCCCCGGCCGAGCGTAGGCGCGCCCACGACCGGTCGCTCGCTTTCCGGCACGATGCGCACGCCATAGTCGCGGGCGAGGCGGCCGAGCGTCTCGCGCCGCAGCGCGGGGTCGACGTTGGTCAGCGCTTCGCGCAGCGCGCGCATCTGCACGATCTTGGTGTCGCCGAACTGGCGCGCGATCAAGGCGGCGCGGTCCTGGTGGAACAGCACGATCGTGGTGAGCGCTGCGAGCGCCACCACCGTGACCAGGAGGAGCACGAGGCGCCCGAACAGCGAGCGCGGCCAGAGGGTCACGATGGCGACCCCGCCGGGGTTCCGTCGCCCGGCGGCACGTACACGTACCCGAAGCCCCACACCGTCTGGATGTACCGGGGATTGGCGGGGTCGGGCTCGACCAGCTTGCGCAGCCGCGACACCTGCACGTCGATCGCGCGATCGAACACCTCGTGGTCGCGTCCACGCGCGAGCAGCATGAGCTTCTCGCGCGCGAGCGGCTGCCGCGGATGCTGCACGAAGACCTTCATGAGCGAGAACTCGCCGGTGGTGAGCGACATCGTCTGGCCGTCGCGCTCGAGCGTGCGTGCGGCCAGGTCGAGCACATGAGGCCCGAACGGCACGCGGCCTTCGCTCGTCGGTGCGCCCGGCGTCAGGCGCTCGCCGTGGCGTCGCAGCACGGCATGGATGCGCGCGACGAGCTCGCGCGGATTGAACGGCTTGGGCAGGTAGTCGTCCGCGCCCATCTCCAGGCCCACGATGCGATCGACATCCTCGCCTTTGGCCGTGAGCATGATGATGGGCGTTGCGTCCCCGGCGCCGCGCAGGCGCCGGCACACCGACAGGCCGTCTTCGCCGGGCAGCATGAGGTCGAGCACGAGCAGGTGTGGAGGATCGCGTTGCAGGCGCTTGTCGAGCTGCGACGCGTCGGGCAGCGCGGCGACCTGGAAGCCCTGCTCCGTGAGGTAGCGGGTGAGCAGGTCGCGCAGGCGCACGTCGTCGTCGACGACCAGGATGCGCGGCGAGGAAGACTTGGCTGGCATGCGTATGCGACCCGCGCGAGCGTCTTTTCGTTCGCGCCGTGTGTCTATAGCGCGCAACCGCCGTCACGGGGCGGCACGCGGTGTAAAGGATTGTAACGTCGCTGCGCCGACGCAACGTCCGGTTGCAATGCAGCCCGCGCAGGCGCGAACGACGGCGCCACAATGCAGGACCAAGCACCGAGCCCGTCTGCGCGCAAAGAGGCGGGCGGCTCGTCCACCCCTACGCGGAGAGACTTCATGATCATGAAGCAGTCGTACGCAGCACGTCTGGCCGCCCTTGCGGCGGTCGCCGTCATCGGCGCGTCAGGCAGCGCGTTGGCGCAGCCGGCACACTTCGGGCATGGCGGTCACGCAGGCGGCGACGTCGCATTGGCGATCGCCGCGCTCAAGGGCCAGCTCAACCTGAACACGTCGCAACAGCAGATGTGGGACAACGCAGCAGCGTCCATGCGGGCCGCCCACCAGAGCGCACGCGCCAACATGCAGCAAGTGCACGCCACGCTGGCTGCGGAGCTTGCCAAGGCGGAGCCCGACCTCGCCGCCGTTGCCGCCGCCGGCGACGATGCCCGCGCCAGGAACGCCGCATTGCACCGGCAGGTGCGCGACAGCTGGCTCGCGCTCTACGCGACGTTCACGCCGGACCAGAAAGCGATCGTGCGCGACGCGCTGTCCCGGCGCCTCGCGCGGATGGAGCAGATCCGCCAACGGCACCTGGGCGGCGCGCCCCACGGATGACCGGCGGCGCTCCCTCGTCAACGCGGCCTGCAGGCCGCGTTTTTTTTGGCGCGCCCGGCGGCGCAGCCATGCCTGTGTCATAAGACCGTTCATCGGCGCCGGCTCATCGAGAACCGCGCTGCAAGTCCCCCAAACGGCACGAGCGTTACGACGATGAAGAGTCGAAACAGGCCCTATTTTGCCTTACGCCGCTGTCATTAAGATTATGGTTTGAAGTGAACAAAGTATGACAGCGGAATGCAAGCCATCAACATATTCAACCTGTTAGCTGCTATTCTTGCTATACCATCTGCATAAATCAGGGCCGTTCGTTGCCGTTCGTCGACAGATTGTAAAAAGCGCTTGTAAGGAGCAAAGAGGCACGGAATAATCCGCCCGCAGGGAACCGTTCCAGCTCGTGCAACTTGCGCGGGCCGCGAAACCGCGGCGGCGCACAGCGCGCCGGAACGGCCCGTCGACGACGAATCACGGAGGCTGGGGATGCGGGGCGAATCTTTCGAACGGGCAACGGCGGGTCGCGGGCTTGGCGCGCTGGCGCGCGCTGCGGTGGCGGCAATTGGCCTGCTGGCCGCGACCTTCTCGACCCTGGCGCTGGCGGATGCCTCGCCGGTGTACCGGTTCTACAACACGCGAACCGGCACGCACTTCTACACGATCTCGGCGTCGGAACGCGACACCGTCATCAACAACTACCCGCAGTTCGCCTTCGAAGGCGCGATGTTCTACGCCTACACGGGGCAGATGGCGGGCACTGCGCCGGTCTACCGGTTCTACAACAACAGCACCGGCACCCACTTCTACACCCAGTCGGAGACCGAGAAGAACTACGTCATCGCGACGTATCCGGTCTTCACGTACGAGGGCCCGGTTTACTACGCACCGCCCGGCAACGCGATCGGCGGCAGCACCGCGCTGTTCCGCTTCTACAACACCAAGACGGGCGCGCATTTCTACACGACCAGCCCGGACGAGCGCGACCACGTGCTCGCGACGTGGCCCTGGTTCGCGTACGAAGCCGTCGCGTATTACGTCTTCAGCAGCCCCACGCCCAGCGGCGGCGGTGGTCCCGGCAACGCGGCGCCGAAGGCGACGCTTTCTGCTTCGTCGACCAACATCACCGTGCCAGCGACGGTCACGCTGACTGCCAACGCAACCGATGACGACGGCACGGTCACCAAGGTGCAGTTCTACGACGGCGCGTCGATGATCGGCGAGGCGCTGAGCGCACCGTTCACCTACAACGCGACGATCACCGCGCCCGGCACGTTCAACTACGCCGCGGTGGCCATCGACGACAAGGGCGCCAGCGGCGCGTCCAACACCGTGCAGGTCACCGCAGTCGCCTCCGGCGGCGGCGGGCCTCCGGGCAACATCGCGCCCAAGATCGCGCTGTCGGCCAGCACGACGACGTTCGCGATCCCCGGCTCGGCCATGCTCACGGCGACCGCGACGGACCAGGACGGCTCGATCGCGAGCGTCAAGTTCTACAACGGCGGCAGCCTCGTGCAGACAGCGACGACGGCGCCGTATACCTACACGTTCAACACGTCGGTGGCCGGCACGTTCAACTTCACGGCAATCGCCCAGGACAACGTCGGCGCCACGACCACGTCCAACCCGGTCACGATCACCGCGAGCTCAGGCGGTGGCGGCGGCGGCAGCATCCTGCCGAAGATGACCTTCACGGTCTCGAACACGCTCGTCCCGGTCGGTAGCACGGTGAACCTCAGCGCGACAGGCGTCACGTCGGGTGGCGGGCCGATCACGCGCGTGTCGTTCTTCATGAACGGCGTGAAGCTTGTCGACAAGCCGGCAACGCCGTACACGTTCACGGCGCCGATCCCCGCGACCGCCGGCACTTACCAGTTCACCGCAGAAGCGGCGGACTCGGCGGGCGGCACCCACATGACCCTGCCGATCAACGTCGTGGCGACGGCGACGCCGGCCTCCGGACCCGTGCCCGTGGACGTATGGCGGCTGCTGCAGCAGGCGACCTTCGGCCCGACGTACGCCGAAGCCCAGCGCGTCGTGTCGATGGGCATCTCCGCGTGGATCGACGACCAGTTCACGCAGCCGATCTCGGGCTATCCGGACACGAAGTACAACCGGATCCAGCTCAAGACGACGCTCGACTGCACCACGACCGACCCGAACAAGGTGGCGTATCCGGCCGATCACCCGTATGCGACCTGCGTGCGTGATCACCTGTCGCTCGCGATGCTGCAGCGCGACTTCTTCACCAACGCCGTATACGCGCCGGACCAGCTCCGTCAGCGCGTCGCCTGGGCGCTGTCGCAGATCATCGTGACCTCGGGCAACGAGGCGGACCTGTCGTACGCGCACGTCATGTCGCGCTATCAGAACCTGATGTTCAACAACGCTTTCGGCAACTACGAGACGTTGCTGCAGCAGGTGACGTACAGCCCGGCCATGGGCAACTACCTCGACCAGGTCAACAACGATCGCGCGTCGGGTACCAAGGTGCCCAACGAGAACTACGCTCGCGAGATCATGCAGCTGTTCACCATCGGCCTCGACGAGCTCAACCCTGACGGCACCACGATCAACGACGTCAACGGGATGCCGGTCCCGACGTACGACCAGAACACCATCAAGGAATTCGCCAAGGTGTTCACCGGGCTGACGTTCGCCGATCCGGCCAACCCGACGCTCACCCAGGCGCCGAAGAAGCAGAACGTGTTCTACGCGCTGCCGATGATCCCGTACCCGGTCGGTACGACGTCGGGCCACGAGCAGAGCGTCAAGAACCTGCTCAACGGCACGGTGGTGCCGGCTGGCCAGACGGTGCAGCAGGACGAGTTCGCGGCGGTGCGCAACGTATTCATGCACCCGAACACGCCGGTGTACATCAGCAAGCAGCTGATCCAGCGGCTCGTCACCGGCAACCCGAGCCCCGCGTACATCCAGCGGATCCAGAACGTGTTCGTCAACGACGGCACGGGGGTGCGCGGCAACCTGAAGGCGGTGGTCAAGGCGATCCTCATGGATCCCGAGGCGCGCGGCCAGGGCAGCGCCAACGACCCGACGTATGGCTCGCTGAAGGAGCCGGTGCTGATGATCACCAATTTGATCCGTGGACTGTCCGGCATCACCGACGGCAACCGGTTGGAGGGGAACGCCTCGAACCTCGGCCAGCGGCCGTACTTCTCGCCGACCGTGTTCAATTACTTCCCGCCGGACCAGACGATCCAGGGGACCACGATCGTGGCGCCCGAATTCCTGATCCACACGACGCAGACGGCGATCAACCGCACCAACCTCGTCTACAACATGATCACCAACCCGTCGCAGGCGGACACCACGATCGCCGGTTCGACCGGGACGCGTCTCAACACCATGCAGTTCGAATCGCTGGCGGCCAACCCGCAGGCGATGGTCGACCAGGTCGACCTCGTGCTCACGGACGGGCAGACGCCGTCCGCGGCCAAGGCCCTGATCGTCACCGCCGTCAACGCAGTGCCCGTGGCCAGCACCGCGGCCCGCGCGCAGATGGCCGTCTACCTGCTCGCTTCGTCGTTCTACTACCAGGTTCAGCACTGACATGGACAATACACGTCGCAAGTTCCTCCTGAAGACCGGCGGTCTCTCGGCCGCGGCACTGGCCGGCAACCTCAGCCGCTGGGGCATCGAAGGCGCCAACGCGCAGGCCGGGCAGCCGTACCAGGCCTTGGTCTGCGTGTTCCTCTTCGGTGGCAACGACAGCAACAACATGGTGATCCCGTACACGGATTACGCGCAGTACGCGGCGACCCGAACGACCGCCTCGAACGTGGGGATCGCGCAGGCGAACCTGCTGCCGATCAACGCGCCGAGCGCGGGCAAGCAGTTCGGGCTGCATCCCTCGTTCACCCCGCTGCAGACGGTCTACAACGCGGGCAAGATGGCCATCGTGGTCAATGCGGGAACGCTGATCGCGCCGATGACCAAGGTGCAGTACCAGACCGGCATGAACCGGCCCCTGAACCTCTATTCGCATTCGGACCAGCAGAACGCGTGGGAAGGCATGATCCAGGGCGCGAGCATCCGCACGGGCTGGGGCGGCCGCATGGCGGACAAGCTCGTCGTCGCCAACTCGGGCGCACAGATCCCCACGGTGATCTCCGCGACCGGGTCGAACATCTTCAACAACGGCGCCAGCACCACGGCGCTGGTCGTGCCCAGCAATGGCGGGGTTGCGATCGCCGGCCAGGGCACCGACGCCATCTCGACCGCGCGCATGGCCGCGTTGAACAACCTGCTAGCCAGCGGGTTCACCAATCAGGTCCAGATGGGCGCTGCATCGGTCATGCAGAAGGCCATGGCGGCCAATTCGGCGATCAACCCGGTGCTCAGCGCCGGGTTGCCGCCGATCATCCAGACGGCCTTCACCGTGGGTGGCGCACAGCTGAACACCAACATCGCGCAGCAGCTGAAGCAATGCGCGCGCATCATCGAGGCCCGTACCGCGCTCGGCGTCAAGCGTCAGGTCTTCTTCGTGGCCATGGGCGGCTACGACACGCACTCGCAGACGGTCAATAACCAGACGAACCTGTTCAACCAGCTGGTGCCCGCGCTCAAGGCGTTCTACGACTACACGGTTGCGGCAGGCCTCGCCAATTCGGTGACGAGCCTCACGATGTCCGACTTCAACCGCACGTTCATCGGCAACGGCAGTGCCGGGGTCGATCACGCGTACGGCGGGCATTCGCTCATCGTAGGCGGCGCGGTGAAGGGTGGCGACCTCTACGGGACGTTCCCCAACTTGACGGTGAAGGGACCCGATGACGCCGGCAGCAACGGCTCCTGGATCCCCACGACCGCCGTGGACCAGGTCGGCGCAACGCTCGCCAAGTGGTTCGGCGTGGTGCCCACCGACGTCGACTACATGTTCCCCAATCTCAAGAACTTCGCGGTGCGCGATCTGGGATTCATGGGCTAGCGCACCACACGCTCAACGACGGTCTCGCGAAGCAACGCCGTACGCCGCTACCCCCCGCGGCGACGGTCGCGGGACCGCCACCTTTCCTCCTCCCGCTGCTCCTGCGACCTCCTCTTCGCAGGGGTGGCGGTTTCCTTTTGGGGCGAACGATTTCAGCGTGCGCGATCGCTCGACGGCCGGGCGCTGACGCTTGACGCGCGCGCGATGCGCTGCGCTGCCGAGTCAATAGACCTTCATCGCTGCAAGGCCGGGTACGCATGCATCCAGGCGCCGCGCGAGGACGCGCACCTTGCAGGTCGGCACGGCAGGAAACAGGTGATGCTCCAGGTGGTAGAACATGTCGTACGTGATCGCGGCCTTGAAGCGGTTGCGAATGGTGCGCGCCAGCAGCCCGTCGCGGTCACAGCCGCGATGGGTTGTCCACACCGCGAAGAACGCCGTGAAGCATTGGCCCACCGCCATGGCGAGCACGTGATATCGCAAGGCGGCGTAGTCGAGCACCAGGAACACGAGCGCGATCCAGAGGACGTTCGCCAGCAGCTCGCCCCAGATCCAGGCGCGCTGCAGCGGGGTTGCCAGCTCGAGTGCCTTGCGATGCAGGCACAGCGGGTACCAAGGTCCCAATGCGATGGCGCCAAGAGCGGACCGCCGGGCGCCCATGGCTTCGATGTCGTCGTCAGCCATGCAATGTCGGTGATGGCGCAGGTGGTTGATCTGAACGGCGTGCATGGACCCCAGCATCAGGACGCTCTGCACGAGCATCACGGCATCGGAAGCCGCGCGAGGCAGGCCAAAGGCATGGTGGAAGGCGTTATGCACCTGCCGCAAGCCGGCCAGGAAGAACATGAACGAGCAGGCCAGCGCCACGCCGTAGTGGCCGAGAGCAGCGGCGGCGAGCGATCCCGCGAGCCATGGCAAGCAGATCACGAGCTCGTGCGCGACCTCGTGCTTGCGCAACTGCAGCAGGTCGGTCCACTCGACACTCCGCATCATCCGGAGCTGCGCAGCATCCATCGCTCGGCTTTCGACGCCCGGGGCCCGAAGCATCTCACGCGGCTGCGCCGTGTGTCTCGCGGGCCCCGCTGAGCAGCCTGCACGCCTGCTCCTGCAGCGTGACGGCATCGACGGGCTTTGCCAGCAAGGGCAGGCGTGCTTCGCATGCCAGGGCAGCAGCGGCCAGGCTGGTGTCGCCGGACACGATCATGGCGGGGATCGCAATGCCGAACTCGAAACGCAGCTGCGCGATCGCGTCGATGCCCGTGAGCGCGCCGCCAAGGCGCAGGTCGGCGACCACGAGGTCCGGGTAGCGGGCGCAGCGGCCGAGGGCATCGAGGAGCTCGCCCACGCGGGTCGCGCCAGCCACCTCGGCGCGTGAGGTGGAGAACAGCGCGCGCATGGCGTCGATGGCCGCCGGGTCGTCGTCGAGCACCGCGATAAGGCGTCCCGAGAGGCCCTCGAAGCGCGTGCGGCCCGCCGTTTGCGCGGAGCGCGCCGCCACGCGCCGACGCGCGCCCTGGGGGAGCACGACGCGAAAGCGCGATCCGCGGCCAGGCTCGGACGTGACCTCGATGCGATGCTCGAGCAGGTCGGCGAAGCGGCGCACGATCGCAAGCCCCAGTCCCATGCCTTTGCGTGCCGACGGCGCGCGCTCGTCGGCGACCTGGTAGAACTCCTCGAAAATGCGCGACATGTCGAACGGCGCGATGCCGATGCCGCTGTCCGCGACCACGATGGCAACGTCGTGGCCGCGCCGCCGGGCGCCGAGCACGACGCCGCCACGGCGGGTGTACCGCACGGCATTGGCGACCAGATTGCCGACGATGCGCTCGAGCAGCACGGGATCGCTGCGCACGACGAGGCTCGTGCAGACCACGCGCAGCGCGAGGCCGCGCGTCGCCGCCTGCGCGCCGTATTCATTGGCGACGCGAGCGAGCAGGGGACCGAGCTCGATATCACTGCAATCCGCGTGCAGCGCGCCAGCCTCGAGCCGGGACAGGTCCAGCAGCTGGCCAAACTGGTGCTCCAGCGCAACGATGCCCTCCTGCACGTTTTCCACGAGCGGCCGGCATTGGTCGTCGTGCGCACGCGCGGCCAGTGCGGCGGCGTACAGGCCCAGTGCGTGCAGCGGCTGGCGCAGGTCGTGGCTCGCGGCCGCGAGCAACTGGCTCTTGCCGCGATTGGCCTTCTCCGCCGCGGCACGCGCGTCCTGCGCCGCACGCGTGCGATCCTTGAGCTCGCCGATCAGGTCCAGGTTCTCGTAGCGGATGGTCAGCGAGTGCGTCAGCACGTCGTTGAGGCGATGGCCGAAGCCGACCACGAAGCCGAGCACCACGCCGAGCACCATGGCGGTGAACAGGTGCACCGGATCGCCCACGACGGCGACACGCACGATGAGCGGCACGAGCGCCGGCAGCACGAAGCCGTAGAACGACGGCTTGTAGACCGCGGTCAGGTTCAGGCCGCCCATGATCACGCCGAACAGGCAGACGATGAGCAGCGCCTGGTACGCAGGCGGAGCCGGAAACAGCACGACGGCCGCGGTGCCCCACAGCGCGCCCGCGATCGTGGAGCCCGCGGCCCAGTACGAGCCCCAGCGCGGTGCGGCAGCCGCGCCCGGGCGGGTGCGCTGCCAGGCGCGCAGCAGCACCGTGCGCCACGCCTGGTTGATCGCCACGAGCGCCGCCCAGCCGGCGAGCAGGCCGTGCGCAGCTTCGTCCCACATCACGCCGCAGAAAATCGCGGCACCCAGGCCCATCGAAACGGTCGTCAGATGGCCGTGCGAGTACAGCGTTGCGACCTGGTCGGCACGTGCGCGAAGACGTACGGCGGGATCGAGCGTGGCGAGCGATGACACGGCCGTCCCGCCGCTTGGGCTCAATGCGCGGCTCGTCCGACGCCTTCGACCGCAACGCCCCGGCGCGCAAGCTCGACGATCGCTTGCGCGCGCGAATGGACGTTGAGCGCCTTGAGGATCGCGCTCACATGCACTTTCACCGTGCCTTCCGACAAGCGCAGGTCGCGGCAGATCAGCTTGTTCGGCTTCCCCTGCACCAGCAGCTGCAGCACCTCGCCCTGGCGCTGCGTGAGGCCGAGCGCCTGTGCCGGCACGCCTTCGACGCGGGCGGGCGGCCGCGCGAATTCGCGTGTCACGCTCTGACCGCCGGCCAGCACGGTCCGTACGGCGCCGAGCAGGTCGTGCGCGCTCGCGGTCTTGGCCACGTAACCGCGCGCGCCGGCAGCGAGCGCCGCGCCGACGGTCGCGCGATCGTGCGTGGCCGACAGCACGAGGATCGGCATGCGCGGGAAGTCGCGCACGAGCTCGGCGAGCAGGTCGAGGCCGTGCGCGCCGGGCAATGCGAGGTCGAGCAGCAGCAGCGCGCAGTCGGGATGGCGTGCCAGCGCCGTGAGCGCCGAATCACGATCCTCGGCGACGATCACCTCGAGGCCCCGATCGAGCTCCGGCAGCGCGCGCACGAGCGCCTGCTGCATCAACGGGTGATCGTCGACGGCAATGAGCTTCATTTGGACGTTCTCCGCGGGATGCATGCCGGCGGCCGACGCGGACGCGGTGCATGTGCGGCACATAGTCGCGGTGGCGGTGTGCGCGAAAACCTGCCAGTTTCGACAGCCGAGGCGAACTCACGCAGCATGCGCGCGCGTTGTGCTGGACAAGTGCAGCCAGCTCTTCTCACATTGCATCCGTACGCACCACGGCCTGCGGGCGGAAGCGCTGGCCGCCGTTGCGCGCTTCAGGACGCGCGCGAGGACCCAGAAGATGGCGAACGCCGACGAGCTCGACCGTACCTACAATGAATTCTTCGAGCGCGCCGCGAAGCTGCTCGGCCGCGCGGATTACGAGAAAGTGTTCGGCGTGAAATCTTCGGAGGCGCCGAACCTGGTCGACCCGACGGTCGCGCGTACGTCCATCCGCAAGACGGGCAAGAAGCGCACGACCTAGGCAACGAGCGGCTGCGCCGAGCGCATTGCGCGCGCGTTGGACCTGTTGCGACGCCGCGAGCGCCCGAGCGCGTGCGCGCCCGTCGAGGTTCACCCCTGCTTGGCGAACCCGGTCTTCTGCTGCTCCGCGACTTCGCGGCGCAGCGCACGCAGGCGCGTGTCGACCACCGATGCCTGGTAGAAGTCGCCGTCGTTGGCCTTGGCAGCGAGCTCGAATTGCGTGACCGCGCCTTTGAGGTCACCTTGCCAGGCGTAGTACTCGCCCAGATGGCGATGCTGCATGAGCTGCTTGTTGAGCCCTGCGTACGCGCGCGCCGCGATCTGGTGCAGCGGACCGTCGTGCGGGAAGCGGTCGATCTGGCGCTCGGTGAACGCGGCGGCGTCCGCGAAGCGGTTCGCCTGGATCAGCGCATCGGGGTAGTCGTAGACGAGCTGCATCTTGGCCGGATAGCGCGCGAGCGCCGTCTCGAAGCGCTTGATGGCGCCGGGCAGGTCGCCGCTGTCCAGGAGCACATGACCGGCGATCGCCTCGACCATCGGGTGCGGCGGGGCCATCTGCTCCAGCTTGGCGAGCTCCTTGCGCGCCCGCGCCATGTCCTTGGCGCGCAGCAATGACGCGACGAGGCCGTAGTGCGCGGCGATCTCGTTGTTGTACTTGTGCTCGGCGAGGGCGTCGTCGAAATAGGCGACCGCATCGCGCGCGTCGCCGACGTAGCTGCGCAGCAGCGCGCGCACCATGTGGAAGTCGAGCGAATCGGCGTGCTGGCGATACGGGTGGTTCTGCGCACGCGCCTGCGCCTCGGCGATCCGGTCGTAGGTCACCGGATGGGTGCGCAGGTAGTTGGGCGCGTTGCCTTCGGTGAAGCGCACGGCGCGCTGCAGCCGCTCCATGAACGTCGCCATGGCGGTCACGTCGAACCCGGCGGCGTCGAGGCGCTGGAAGCCGATGCGGTCGGCCTCGTACTCGTTGTCCCGGGTGAAGTTCAGCTGGCTCTGGATCGCGGCCGCCTGGGACGCCATCAGCGCGCCCTGCACGATGTCGCCGCTCGCCGCGCTGCTGCTGCGCGCCGCGAGCAGCGCGAGCGCCAGGCCCGCGAGGGTCATCAGCATGGAGTCCTTCTGGCCTTCGATCATGCGCGCCACGTGATGCTGCGTGACGTGCGTGATCTCGTGCGCGAGCACGGCGGCGAGCTCCGACTCGTTCTGCGCAAGCAGGATCAATCCCGTGTTGACGCCGACGTAGCCGCCGGGCAGCGCAAAGGCGTTGATGCCCGGATCCGGTACGGCGAAGAACTCGAAGTCGGACTTGACGTCCTTCGACGCGGCGATGAGGCGATGCCCGAGCTCGTTGAGGTAATCGTTCACCTCGGGATCGTTCATCCAGCCGCCAGCCGCACGCAGCTGCTGCACGGCCGCTTCACCGAGCTTGCGCTCCTGCGCGGGTGAGAGCAGGGCCTGCGACGCATCGCCGAGATCGGGCAGGGTATTGGGTGCGACCGGCGGAAGGACCGGCGCGGGTGGCGCAGGAGGCGTCACGCCGTAGACGGGCGTGCGGCTGCTCGCAGCGTCGGCCGCCTGCGCCAACGGCACCGGTGCGACGGGTGCGAGCGCAAGCGCGCTGGCCACCACGAGGGCGATCGCACGGCGAGGTGAGCGACGGGGCATGGAACGCAGGCGAAGCTGCACGAAGGTCGGTGCTAAGATGCCGCACCCATTTGCAAGTTCAATTCCAGGCACGCGTGATGGCGCGTTCTCCGAAGACCGGAACATCGTCCGGCACGCGCAAGCGGCGCACAGCGCCACCGGCGGCAGCGTCGGGCGGTCATTTTACCCACTTCGACGCCGCCGGGCAGGCCCGCATGGTGGACGTGGGCGGCAAGGATGTAACGAGGCGTATCGCCCGCGCGGCGGGACGGATCGTCATGCAGGCCGCGACCCTCGCCGCCATCCGCAGCGGCACGGCCAAAAAGGGCGACGTCCTCGGCATCGCGCGCATCGCGGCCATCCAGGCGTCCAAGCGCACGGCCGACCTCATCCCGCTCGCGCATCCGCTGCCGCTCACGCGCGTCAGCGTGGAGTTCGGCTACGACGAAGCGGGCATGGCCGTCACGATCGAAGTGACGGCCGAAACGATCGCGCGCACGGGTGTGGAGATGGAGGCGCTCACCGCGGTGGCCGCAGGACTGCTCACGGTGTACGACATGTGCAAGGCGGTCGATCGCGGCATGCGCATCGAGGCCGTGCGGCTGCTCGAGAAATCAGGCGGCAAGTCGGGTCACTACGTCGCAGCGTGAGCGGCGGCGTGTTGCTTCACCAGTTCCAGAGCGTCCCGTCCTCGAGCCGGTTGACGGGCAGGGCGCTCGGCCGATACGGGTAGCGCGCGGCGAGCGCCTCGTCGAGATCGACGCCATGGCCGGGTGCATCGCCCGGATGCAGGTAGCCGTCGGCGAACGTGTACGCGTGCGGGAACACGGCGTCGGTTTCCGGCGTGTGCCGCATGTATTCCTGGATGCCGAAGTTGGGCACCCACAGGTCGAAATGCAGCGCGGCGCCCATGCACACAGGCGAGAGGTCTGTCGCGCCATGCGAGCCGGTGCGCACCTGGTAGAGCTCGGCGAGATGCGCGATGCGTCGCAAATGCGAGATGCCGCCTGCGTGCACGACCGTCGTGCGGATGTAGTCGATCAGCTGCTCCTGGATCAGCGCCTGGCAATCGAACACGCTGTTGAAGATCTCGCCCACGGCCACCGGTGTCACGGTGTGCTGGCGGATCAGCCGGAACGCGGCCTGGTTCTCCGCGGGCGTCGGGTCCTCCATCCAGAACAGGCGATACGGCTCGAGCGACTTGCCTAGCCGTGCCGCCTCGATGGGCGTGAGGCGATGATGGACGTCGTGCAGCAGGTGATGCTCGAAGCCGTAGCGATCGCGCAGCGCGGCGAAGAGCTTGGGCGCATGGTCGAGGTACTTGGTCGTCGACCAGACGTTCTCCGTGGCGATCGCTGCATCCGCGGGCTCGTAGAACAGCTTGTCCTTCGCCACGCCGTAGGTCGACGCAAGGCCCGGCACGCCGCTTTGCGCGCGGATCGCCTTGTAGCCGAGGCCGATGTAGCGGCCCACTTCCTCCACGGTCTCCTCGATGTCGTTGCCGTTGGCGTGGCCGTAGACCATCACGCCGGTTCGACTCGCGCCGCCGAGCAACTGATAGAGCGGCATCCCCGCCGCTTTGGCCTTGATGTCCCACAACGCGGTGTCCACCGCCGCGATCGCGGTCATCGTGACCGGCCCGCGCCGCCAGTAGGCGCCGCGATACAGGTACTGCCACGTGTCCTCGATGCGGGCCGGATCGCGGCCGATCAGCGCCGGCACGAGGTGATCGGCGAGGTACGATGCAACGGCGAGCTCACGGCCGTTCAGCGTCGCATCGCCGATGCCATGCACGCCGGCATCGGTCTCGATCTTGAGCGTGACGAAGTTGCGGCCGGGACAGGTGACGACGACGCGGCAGGCAGTGATCTTCATGGCAGTTGGGCAGGATCGGAGGTGATGCCGAGGTCCAGTGGCCGGACCACTTGACCACAGTATAGGCGACCGCTACCATGCCCGTCGAGAGTCCGATCGAGCGGACCGCAAGCCCGGCCAGAACGCGGGCGCCCTCCCGGAGGAGAGTACCGTTGCCGTTGCAGGCCGTCGAGCCGCGCCGTCTGTATCGCCAGATCGCCGACCAGCTCGCAGAGCTCATCGCCCGCGGTGAATTTCCGCCCGGCACGCGCCTGCCTGCCGAGCGCGAGCTCGCCGTGTCGCTCGGCGTGTCCCGCACGTCGGTGCGCGAGGCGATCATTTCCCTCGAGATGAGCGGCCTCGTCGAAGTGCGCGTCGGCACCGGCATCTTCGTCGTCGCGGGCAAGGACGCGGTTCCGCGCGCGGGCATGGATGCGGGGCCGGCCCCGTTCGAGCTGTTGAGCGCGCGCAAGCTGATCGAAGGCGAAATCGCCGCGCTCGCTGCGCGCAACGCACGCGAGGCGGAGGTCGCTGCGCTCCAGGACAGCGTCGCGCGCATGGCCGCCCGCGTCGATGATTTCGCGCAGCGCGAAGCCGAGGACGAGACCTTCCACCGGCTGCTCGCCAAGGCGAGCGGCAACGGCTCGCTCGAGCTGGTGGTCGAGAACCTGTGGAACCAGCGCGCCGAGCTGTGGGGGCGCCTGCAACAGCACTTCCACACGACCGACCTGGCGTTGCGCACGATCCGCGACCACGGCGCGATCGCCAAGGCCGTCGCGGCGCACGATGCGGAAGCGGCACGCGCCGCGCTGCACCGTCATCTGGATCGCGTCGCGCGCGAGTTCCAGCGCGGCGTCGAGCGCGCGGAATCGATCGATGACGCGCGCGCTTTGCCGAAGCCGGTGCGCAACCGCCGCGGTTCAACCAATGCCGCTGCGCCTACCGGCGCTGCGCGCAAGTCCCCGCTCACCCCAAGGAGGAGTCGATGATGTCACGCTGCAACCCCCAAGCGCCGCGCCGCCTGCTGCTGCGCACGCTCGCCACTGCGGCCGCCTTGTGCGCCGCAGGCGGCGTCGCCGCACAGAACCTCAACTTGACCATGCCCACCTCGCCGGTGACGCTCAACATCGTCGACGTCGCGGGCAACCTCGCGCTCACGCAGGACGCATTCGAGAAGTATCGCGAGAAGAATCCCAAGCTCGTCGCCAAGTTCAATTTCACCAAGGCGCCGGCTCCCGAGCTGCCGGGCAAGATCAAGGCGATGCAGGGCGCGGGACGCAGCGACATCGACATCGTGCTCACGGGCACCGATTTCCTCGCCGCCGGCATCGACCAGGGCCTGCTCATTCCGATCCTGCCGCAGTATGCGAGCAAGTTCCCCGATCTCACGGCCAACTATCAGCCCGCGGCCGCCAAGATGCAGGAGCTCGCCCAGAACCAGGGCATCGCGGTCGCGTTCATGCCCGCGGGTCCGCTGATCGAGTACAACCCGGCCAAGGTGAAGACGCCGCCCACGACGCCGCAGGAGCTCCTCGCCTGGTGCAAGGGCAATCCCAATCGCGTGATCTACGCGCGGCCGGCCAACAGCGGACCGGGACGCACGTTCATCATGGGCTTGCCGTACATCCTCGGCGACAAGAATCCGAAGGATCCGGTGAACGGCTGGGAAAAGACGTGGGCCTACCTCAAGGATCTCAATTCCTGCATCGAGTACTACCCCACGGGTACCGGTGCCGTGATGAAGGAGCTTGGCGAAGGCTCGCGCGACATCACGCTGACGATGACCGGCTGGGACATCAACCCCCGCGTGCTCGGCATCGTGCCCAAGGACTACAAGGTCGTCCCGTTCAAGGGCATGACGTGGGTGAACGACGCGCACTACATGGTGGTGCCCAAGGGAGTTCCGCCCGACAAGCTCGCCGTGGTGCTCGACGTCATGGCCTACATGCTGACGCCCGAAGCGCAGGCGTATACCTATGACAAGGGCTACTTTTACCCGGGCCCCGCGGTGAAGGACGTTCCGCTCTCGATGGCACCCAAGGAAAGCCAGGATGCGCTGAAGGAATTCGGCCGGCCGGAGTACGACAAGTGGCTGACCGAGTTCCCGCATACGCAATCGCTGGAGCCCAAGGCGCAAGTCGAGGCGTTCCGCATCTGGGACCAGCAGGTCGGCGCGGCGAAAACGAAATAACGCGCGCAGCGCGTCATTTCTTTCCCGTGAAGAACCGTGTGCGGCGGGCGAAGCCCAGGCCCGAAGGGGGCGTCGCCGCACGCGCGGATCCGGTCGGTGCTCGCCGTGACATGATCGACAGGATTCCCGGCCGACCGGCGGGGACCCAGCGTCGTAAGATGCACGACGGCACTGGGTTCCCGCGTGCGCGGGAACGACAACCCTACCCATGAAACACGACTTCAACGAGCTGCGGCTCGACCGCGTCACGCGCCGTTTCGCAGGCGCAGGCGGGCACGCGTTCGCGGCGCTCAACGAGCTGACCCTGACCATCAAGCGCGGCGAGTTCATCGCGCTGCTCGGTCCGTCGGGATGCGGCAAATCCACGGCGCTCAATTGCATCGCGGGCCTGCTGCCGCTCTCGGGCGGCACCATCCACCTGGACGCGCAGCGCATCGACACGCTGCCCCCGGAGCGGCGCGGCTTCGGGATGGTCTTCCAGAATTACGCGCTGTTCCCGCACATGAGCGTTGCGCGCAATGTCGGGTTCGGCCTGCGCATGCGCGGTGTGCCCAGCGCCGAGATCGAGGCGCGCGTTGCCCAGGCGCTATCGCTCGTCCAGTTGACCGGCCAGGCGCACAAGCTGCCCGGGCAGCTGTCAGGGGGCCAGCAGCAGCGGGTCGCAATCGCCCGCGCCATCGTGATCGAGCCGCCGTTGATCCTGATGGACGAGCCGTTGTCCAACCTCGACGCCAAGCTGCGGGTCGAGACGCGCTCGGAGATCCGCCGCATCCACCGCGAGCTCGGGCGCTCCACCGTGTACGTGACGCACGACCAGGACGAGGCGTTGTCGCTCGCGGATCGCATCGTGGTGATGAAGGATGGCGTCGTGCAGCAGATCGCCGCGCCGCCCCAGGTGTATGGGCAGCCCGCCAATCTGAACGTCGCGCGGTTCATGGGCTACCGCAATGTCTTCCCGCTCGCCATCGAGCGCGAGGAAGGCGAGCGCGTTTCGCTGTCGGGCCCGGACTTTCCGCTGACCGGCACGCGCATGCTGCCGCTCGCCGATGGGCGCGCCATGGTCGCGCTGCGGCCGGACGACATGGTCGTCGGTGGCGCGCCGGACGGCCTCAACACGTTGAGCGGTCGCGTCGACAACGTCGAATACTCCGGTCGCGAGTCGCTCATCGACATCGTCACGGCGTCGGGGCTGAAGCTCATCGTGCGTACCGCAACGCCCGTCGCGATGGGCGATGTCGTGCGGGTGCACGTGCCGGTCGAGCGCACGCTCGTCTACCCCATGGAGGCTGCGGCATGACGCTTCCGCGGCCCGAGCGCTCGCCGTGACCACTGCGCTCACCCAACGCGCCCCGTTCGATCGCACGCTGCTGCTCGTCGTGCCGGCCGCGCTGTTCATGCTGCTGCTGTTCGTCTATCCGTTCATCTACGGCCTGTTGTTGTCGTTCCAGCCGGGGCAGGGCGGCTGGCTCGCCAACTACCACAAGTTCTTCACCACGGATAACCTGTGGCCGACCATCTGGACCACACTGCGCCTCGCCCTGCCGGCTACCCTGATCAACGTCGGCATTGCGCTGCCGATCGCCTACAAGATGCGGGTCAAGAGCCGGTATCAGCGCTGGGTGACCACCATCCTGGTCGTGCCCATCACGCTCGGCACGGTGCTGATCGCCGAAGGCATGCTCACGTACTTCGGCCCGAAGGGCTGGCTGTCGCAGTTCCTGCAGATCACCGGCCTGTATGAAGGACCCATCCGCCTCACGCACAACTACTGGGGCGTGCTGATCTCGCTCATCATCTCCGGCTTTCCGTTCGCGTTCCTGCTGATCCTGTCGTACATCACGGGGATCGATCCCGTGCTGGCACGCGCCGCCGCCACGCTCGGGGCCAACCGCAGCGCCCAATTCCGTCACATCTACCTGCCGCTGCTGGCACCCGGTCTTGCGATGTGCTTCTGCCTGGCGTTCGTGCAGGCGTTCTCGGTGTTCCCCTCGGCCGTGCTGCTCGGCGCGCCGGCCGGTCCAACGCGCGTCATTTCCATCGCCGCATACGAGGCGGCATTCGAGCAGTACGACTATTCGCTTGCGTCCGCCATCGCGATGATCATGGGATTCGTGCAGCTGATCATCGTCGCCGTGGTGCTCGGCGCGCGCAACCTGTTCTATCGTGGTCCGGTCGTGGGAGGCAAAGGCTGATGGCCACGTCCGCCGCCGTCACCGCGCCGCCCGACGCTCGCCTTGGCTACAGCCATCCCGTCGCCGAGCGCACGTGGCGCGCGCTGCTGCTCGGCCTGATGACCCTGTTCGTGGTGAACATCGGCTTCATGATCGCGGCGGTCGCCACCAACTCGTTCGCGCGCCGTTGGCTGGGGACCTGGCTGCCGGACGGGTGGACGACCACCTGGTACACCGCGGCATGGAAGGAATTCCAGCTCGACGCAGTCCTGTGGGTGACCGTCGAAGTCGTGTTCTCCGTCGTCATCCTGGCCCTGCTGATCGGCGTGCCCGCTGCTTACACGCTCGCGCGGCGCAATTTCTACGGCAAGCGCGCGCTGATGCTGCTGTTCCTGCTCCCGCTGATGGTGCCGCCCATCACCTACGGCATTCCGCTCGCGACCGTGCTCTACAAGCTCCAGCTCGCCGGCACGATCTACGGCGTGATCCTGGCGAACCTCATTCCCGCCGCACCGTTCGTGATCCTGGTGATGACGCCGTTCATCGAGCAGATCGATCCCAACCTCGAATCGGCGGCGCGCGTGTTCGGCGCGAGCACCGGCCGCATGTTCCGCCACGTGCTCGTGCCGCTGCTCGGCCCCGGCATCCTCGCGGCCTCGCTGCTCGTGCTGGTGCGCACCATCGCCATGTTCGAGCTCACGTTCCTCACCGCGGGACCCGATTCGCAGACGCTCGTGGTCGCGCTGTACTACGCCGTCTTCGCGGCCGGTGTGCGAGCGACGCAATCGGTCGACGCGATGGCGATGATCTACATGGCGGTCACGCTCGTGTGGCTGCTCATCGCGCTGCGCTTCGTCAATCCGACGCAGCTCGTCTCCCGCGTCAAGGAACATCCGCAAGGCGCAACGATCTGAGCGGAGCGATGGCCCGACTCGATTCCACCACGCTGGCCGGGCTCGCACCCGCGCTCGCGCGGCCACGCTACGATCGCGCGGCTGCCCGCATCGGCATCGTGCACCTGGGGCTGGGCGCTTTCCACCGCGCGCATCAAGCGGTCTACACCGACGACGCGCTCGCCGCGCAGGCAGGCGACTGGGCCATTGCCGGCGTGAGCCTGCGCTCGGCCGACGTGCGCGAGCGTCTCGCACCCCAGGACGGCCTCTACACCTCGATCGAGAAGAGCCCGGCGGGGACCCACCGCCGCGTGATCGGCAGCGTGCGCGAGGCGCTGTTCCTCGGCGATGAGCGCGCCCGCATCCACGCGCTGCTGGCCGCACCCCAGACCCGGATCGTCACGCTCACGGTCACGGAAAAGGGCTATTGCCACGATCCGGCGACCGGGCGGCTCAATGTGCAGCATCCGGAGATCGCGCACGACCTCATGCACCCGGACAGCCCGATCAGCGTCGTCGGCCTGCTGGTGCACGCGCTCGAACGCCGCCGGACGACGCACGGTGCGCCGCTCACCATCCTGTGCTGCGACAATCTGCCGCAGAACGGCGGGTTGCTCGAAGGCCTGGTCGTCAACCTGGCCAACGAGCGCGACGCAGCGCTCGCCGCGTGGATCGGCGAGCACGCCGCCTTTCCCTCCACGATGGTCGATCGCATCGTACCGGCCACCACCGAGAGCGACATCGACGAGAACGACGCCGCCCTCGGCGTCACGGACCGCTCGCCGGTCGTGCACGAGCCGTACATCCAGTGGGTCATCGAGGATCGCTTCGCGACGCCGCGGCCTGCGTGGGAAGCCGGCGGCGCGCAGTTCGTGCGCGAAGTGGAGCCGTTCGAGAAGATGAAGCTGCGGCTGCTCAACGCCACGCATTCGGCGTTCGCGTACCTGGGCTATCTCGCCGGCTACCAATACATCTACCAGGTTGCGACGCAACCGGACTTCGTGCGCTACATGCGCCGCTTCATGGCCGAGGAGGTCACGCCGACGCTGCAGGTCCCGGCCGGCGTCGACCTCGCCGCCTATCGCGACGCGCTCGTGACCCGCTTCGCCAATCCGGCCCTGCCGCATCGCACGCAGCAGATCGCCATGGACGGCTCGCAGAAGCTCCCGCAGCGCATCCTCGCCACGGTGCGCGAGAATCTCGCGGCTGGACGTCCCGTGCCGCTCGCGACGCTCGCGGTCGCAGGCTGGATGCGCTATGTCGCCGGCGTGGACGAAGCCGGTCGGCCGATCAAGGTGTCGGACCCGCTGGCGGCACGCTGCGCCGCGATCGCGCAGGGCGCGCAAGGCGATCCCCAGGCGCTCGCGCGCGGCCTTCTCGGCCTGCGCGAGATCTTCGACGAGGACCTGCACAACGAGCCGCGCTTCGTCGAGCCGGTGGCGCGCTGGCTCGCACAGCTCTACGACAAGGGCACGGCGGCCACCGTGTCGGCGGCCGTGGCGCAGGCGGCGTGAGCGGCATGCGCGCCCGCGACGAATACGAACGCTCATCATGACGCCACTCGACCTTCATCCCGACCGCCTGTTCCCTGCCGAGCGCACCGCGCGCGACCTGACGCGCCGGCTGTACGCGACCGTGAAGGACCTGCCCATCGTCAGTCCGCACGGACACACCGATCCGGCGTGGTACGCGGACAACGCGCCGTTCGCCAATGCGTCGGCGCTGCTGATCACGCCGGATCACTACATCTTCCGCATGCTCTACAGCCAGGGCGTGCCGCTCGAGTCGCTCGGCATCGCCCGGCGCGACGGCGTGCCGGTGGAGCGCGACGCACGCCGCATCTGGCACACCTTCGCGAGCCACTATCACCTGTTCCGCGGCACGCCCACGCGCACGTGGCTCGACCATGCGTTCGCAACGGTGTTCGGCATCGAAGAGCGCCTGACCGCCGAAAGCGCCGATCGCATCTTCGATCGCATCAACGAGTGCCTGGCGCGGCCCGAATTCCGTCCACGGGCGCTGTTCGAGCGCTTCAACATCGAGGTGATCGCCACGACGGAATCGCCCCTCGATCCGCTGGTGCACCATCAGAAGCTGCGCGACAGCGGCTGGTCCGGCCGGGTCGTCACCGCGTATCGCCCCGATCCCGTGGCGGACCCGGAGTTCGAGGGCTTCGCCGGCAACGTCGCGGAGCTCGGCGCCATCACGGGCGAGCGGACGAGCGAGTGGCGCGGATATCTGGCGGCGCATCGCAATCGCCGTGCCTTCTTCAAGTCGATGGGTGCGACATCGACCGACCACGGCCATCCGACGGCGCAGACGAGCGACCTCGACGCGGCCACCTGCCAGCAGCTGCTCGACCGCGCGCTCGCAGGCATCATCACGCCGCCGGAAGCCGAAGCGTTCCGCGGGCAGGTGCTCACCGAGATGGCCGCGATGAGCCTCGACGACGGCCTGGTGATGCAGATCCATCCGGGCAGCGTGCGCAATCACAACCCGCTGGTGTTCGCGCATTTCGGCCGGGACAAGGGCGCCGACATCCCGGCACGCACGGACTACGTGCGAGCCCTGCAGCCGCTGCTCGCGCGCCACGGCAATGCGCGCAATCTCACCATCGTGTTGTTCACGCTGGACGAGACGAGCTATGCGCGCGAGCTCGCGCCACTGGCCGGCCACTATCCCGCGCTGCGGCTGGGCCCGCCGTGGTGGTTTCACGACAGCGTCGAAGGCATGCTGCGCTTCCTCGGCCAGGTGGTCGAGACGGCGGGTTTCTACAACACCGTCGGCTTCAACGACGACACCCGCGCGTTCCTGTCCATTCCGGCCCGCCACGACGTGTGGCGGCGGGTCGCGTGCCGGTTCCTCGCCACCTGCGTCACGGAGCACAAGTTCGCCGAGGACGAGGCCTTCGAGCTGGCACCCGATCTTGCATACGGTCTTGCGAAGCGCGCCTACAAGCTGTGAGATGATGCACGCCGCCGCGGGCTCGGCCATCCGGCCGGTTGTGCCCTCCCGCCCGCGGTCGTAGCATTCCCCCATGCCGCGCCGCGTTCTCCTCGTCGTCCTCTATTTCCTGCTGCTCGGCCTGCAGCACGAAGCCTATCGGCACGGCTTCGATCACCTGCGCGCGCAGCTCGCGCAGGCGCATGAGCGCGCGGTGCAGCTGCCCGCCGATCCGTGCGACGAATGCGCCTTGCTGGCGGGCGCTGCGCACGCCGCAACGGGGCACATCCTCGCGTCGGCAGCCGCGACGCAGGTCGACGTGCCATCCACCGCGCGTCCAAGCGCGCACACACCGCGCCTCGTCCACGCCTACGCGGCGCGCGCCCCGCCGCTCTTCGTCTAGTCCCTCGCGCGGCATCCGGCGCAGGCGCGCCGCTGCCGCTGTCGCATCCGGCCGCCGCGGCCGGATCGCTTCACGACTCGACAGGAGAGCGTCATGACTCGACCCTTGCTTGCGTCGGCCGTGCTCGTCACGGCCACGCTCGCAGCATCCTCACCCGCGTGGTGCGCCACCGACGCCGACCTGGCGGAGATCCGCGTACAGATCCAGCAGCTCAAGGACGCCTACGAGGCGCGCATCAACGCGCTCGAAGCGCGCCTGCGCGATGCCGAGGCAAACGCGGCGCGCGCTGCGCCACCGACCGCCGGCGCTCCGCCCCAACCGGCTGCCCTGCCGGCGCCTTCGACATCGGGGGGAGGCGGCATCGCGGCCTTCAACCCTGCGGTCTCGCTCGTGCTTCAGGGCACGTACGCCAATCTGTCGCAGGATCCCAAGGCCTACGCGCTGTCCGGGTTCCAGAAGTCGCCCGACGTGAGTCCCGGCCGGCGCGGCTTGAGCCTCGGTGAATCGGAGCTGGCGCTTTCCGCCAACGTCGACGACAAGTTCGCGGGCAATCTGATCGTGTCGCTGACGCCGGAGAACACCGTCTCGGTCGAGGAAGCGTACGGCTTCATGCCGTCGCTGCCGAACGGTCTCGTGCCGAAGTTCGGGCGCTTCTTCTCCGGCATCGGTTACCTGAACCAGCAGCATCAGCACGCGTGGGACTTCCAGGACGCTCCGCTTGCCTACCAGGCGTTTCTGGGCGGCCAGTTCGCGCAGGACGGCGTGCAGGTGAAATGGGTCGCGCCCACCGAGCACTTCATCGAGCTCGGCGCGGAGATCGGCAACGGCGACAGCTTCCCGGGCAGTGAGCGCGACCGCAACGGCGTTGGCGCCGCAGCCGTGTTCGCGCACACCGGCGGTGATGTCGGCGACAGCCATAGCTGGCGCGCGGGCCTGTCCTACCTGGCGCTGCGTCCGCGTGGACGCGAGGCGAGCATGCTCGATACCACCGGCAACGTCGCCGACGTCGCATTCTCGGGCCGATCGCACGTGGCGATCGCCGATTTCGTATGGAAGTACGCGCCGCACGGCAACGCGACGCAAACCAACTTCAAGGTGCAGGGCGAATACTTCTGGAGGCGCGAGCGCGGTGAGCTCACCGACGATCCGGGGGGGCTTGCGCAAACCGACGCGTATGCCGCGAACCAGCGCGGCTGGTACCTGCAGGGGGTGTATCAGTTCATGCCCTACTGGCGCACCGGCCTGCGCTACGACCGGCTCGATCCGGGTCGCCCGCAATACGGCGCGAACGCCGACCTCCTGGACGTTGGCGCATTCCATCCCGAGCGCATCACGGCGATGGTGGATTACACGCCGTCGGAGTTCAGCCGGTTTCGCCTGCAGTACGCAGACAGCCGAACCCTGCCCGGCGTCACCGACCATCAGTGGTTCCTGCAATACATCCTGACGCTGGGCGCGCATGGCGCCCATCAATTCTGAGGAAATCGCCATGAACATCCGATGGCTGCTCGCCATGCTGCTCGCATGCGTCGTATCGAGCTCTCCCGCGCGCGCCGACCTCAACGTATTCGCCACCGTGCCCGAATGGGGCGCGCTCGCGGGCGAGCTCGGGGGTGACAAGGTCAGGGTCTACACCGCTACCAACGCGCTGCAGGATCCGCATCACGTCGAGGCCAAGCCGAGCCTCATCGCGCGTGCGCGCAGTGCCGATCTGATCATCGCAACCGGCGCCGAGCTCGAGATCGGCTGGCTGCCGCTGGTGGTGCAGCAGGCGGGCAATCCCAAGGTGCGGGCCGGCCAGCCGGGCTACTTCGAGGCAGCGCCGCTGGTGCCCATGCTGGAGCGGCCGACCCGCCTCGATCGCGCCGAAGGCGACGTGCATCCGTTCGGCAATCCCCACATCCAGACCGACCCGCGCAACATCGCACGCGTGGCCGGAGCGTTGTCGCTGCGCTTCGCCGAGCTCGATGCGCCCAACGCGGCGTATTACCAGGCGCGCTACAAGGCATTCGACGACGCGTGGCGGGCGAACATCGCCCGGTGGGAGAAGCAGGCGGCGCCGTTGCGCGGCGTGCCGGTCGTGGTGCAGCACAAAGGCTTCCCCTACCTGTCCGCCTGGCTCGGGCTGCGGGAAGTGGCGACGCTGGAGCCCAAACCCGGCGTCGAACCGACCGTTGCGTACATGAGCGAGGTGCTCGCGACGCTCAAGCAGCAGCCGGCGAAGATGGTCATCCGGGCGGCGTACCAGAGCGACCGCGCCTCGCGCTGGATCGCCGAGCGCGCCAACCTCGCGATGGTCGTATTGCCGTTCACGGTCGGCGGCGATGCGCAAGCGACGACGCTCACCGCGCTCTACGACGACACCATTGCGCAACTGCTGAAGGGTGCGCAATGACGTTCGACGGATCGAGCCTCGGGATCGTGCTGCCCGCGCTGGCCGCGGGCTTGCTCGTGGTGGCGACGCACGTGCCGCTCGGCACACAGGTCCTCGCACGCGGGATCGTGTTCATCGACCTGGCGATCGCGCAGATCGCCGGGTGCGGCGTGTTGCTGGCCGATGCGCTCGGATTCGAGCCCGAAGGCGTGGCCGTCCAGGTCGCCGCGCTCGCGGCCGCGCTGGCCGGCGCGCTCTTGCTCACGTGGACCGAGCGGCGCTGGCCCGACGTGCAGGAGGCGCTCATCGGCGTCGTCTTCGTGCTGGCCGCCACCGCGGGCATCCTGTTCCTGTCGAGCAACGTCCACGGGAGCGAGCACCTGCGCGATCTGCTGGTCGGGCAGATCCTGTGGGTGCGGCCCGCGACGCTTGGCGTCGTGGCCGTCGCTTACGCTTTGCTGCTCGGCGCCTGGCTGCGCTGGCAGCGCGCGCTCGGGCGGCTGGGCTTCTACGTGATCTTCGCCTGCGTCGTGACACTGTCCGTGCAGCTCGTCGGCGTGTATCTCGTCTTCGCGTCGCTGATCGTGCCGCCGCTTGCGACGAGGCGGCTCGCCCGCCATCGGCTGGCGAGCGCGTGGGCTGTCGGATTCGCCGGATACGTCGGTGGGCTGGCGCTGTCCGTTGGGTTCGACTGGCCGACCGGGCCGGTCATCGTGTGGTCGCTCGCCGTCATCGGCGCGGTGGTGTGGGCGCTCAGCGCGCCGCGCGTGCTGCCTTCGGTGACAGCGCCATGACCCTACCGCTACACTGGCGCGCCGCAAAACCAGGCGCGCGTTCATGCGACTCCCGTGGCTGCCTTGCGTTGCATTGCTCGTCGCCGCGACGCTCGCCGGCGCAGGTCATGCCGCCCATCCGCTGATCAGCGAGGATACCGGCACCCAGGGTCGCGGCAAGTTCGAGCTCGAGCTCGGCACGACCATCACCCACGACCAGGGCGGGCGCATCGTCGAGCTCGATCCGCAGCTGTCGTACGGCGCGCTCGCCGGGCTGGATGTCATCCTGCGACCGAGCCTGTTCTGCCTCACGGGCGCCGCCGCCGATGCGGCGGGCCGGTCGCACGGCTTCGGCGCCACGTCGCTCGACCTCAAATGGCGGCCGCTGACCTGGGGTGCGTGGTCGGTGGGCACGCGCGCCGGTGTCGACCTGCCGACGGCGAGCCAGGGCATCGGCGCCCGGCAGCCCGGCACGCATGCGCTCCTGATGGCGACGTATGCGGCCGACACGATGATGGGCACCGCAAATATCGCGTACGACCGTGTGCCGCGCGATCCGGCGACGCCCAGTGCCCGGCGGGACATGCTGCGCATCTCCCTGGCAACGCTCGTGAAGCTCACCAGCAGCGTCCGCCTGGCCGCCGACGTCGCCGTGATGCGTGCCGACGACGTGACGCAGCGCGCCTGGCCGGCGATGGGCGTGCTCGGCGTGATCGTGAGCTTGCCCGGCTGGCCCGATATGGATGCCGGGTATCAGGTGCCGATCAACCGCGCTGCTCCGTCGGGCGTGTGGCTCCTCGGTGCGACGCTGCGCTGGTAGCGCGCGCTACCAGGAACGCTGCGCGACGCGGCGGCCATACCACAGCGCGGCCGTGAACAGGCCGAGCGCCATGACGGCCGTGCTCATCGCCCGGCCATGCAACGAAGAGCGCGTGTAAAGGCTCGACTCCATCACGTGTCCCGGCGCGCCCTCACGCTCCTGCAGATCCTGCCCCGGCGCGTGCAGGCTGCCCTCCTGGTTGCCGTCCGCCGGCACGCTCGACCGCTGCTGCGGAATGCCGAAGCGTGCGAGATAGCGGTCGAGCAGTCGCGGCGTGTGATGCGCCCCCGCTTTCATGAGCCGCGACGCGGCGCCGACGTAGATGTCGCGGCGCGGGTGCTCGGCGGCGAACAGGATCGCGTCGGCCACGACTTCGGGTGCGTATACCGGCGGCGGCAGCTTGGGACGCACGTCCATGTAGTTCTTGGCGTGCACCACGAACATCGTATCGATGGCGGCGGGCCGGATGAGCGTCACCGAGACGGGAACGCGCTCGGCTTCGAGCTCGATGCGCAGCGCGTCGGTATAGCCTTTCACCGCGTGCTTGGACGCGGAATAGATGCCTTGCAGCGGGATCGCGACTTCGGACACTTCGCTGCCGAGGTTGATGAGCGCGCCGCCGCGTCCACGCAAGTAGGGCAGGGCGGCCAGCGAGCCGTTCACCACACCCCAGAAGTTGGTGTCGAACAGGCGCCGCTGGTCGTCGAGCGTGACGTCCTCGGTGCGCCCGAAGATCGACACGCCGGCGTTGTTGACCCATGTGTCGATGCGCCCGAACCGCTCGATCGCGGCATGCGCGACATGGCGCATGTCGTCCTCGCTCGCAACGTCGCCGGCAACGTGGATCGCATCGTGGCCTTGCGACGTCAGCTCGGCGATGAGCTGGCGCAGCGCGTCGTCGTTGCGCGCGACTGCGACGATGCGCGCACCGCGGCGGGCGGCCATCCGGGCGGTGGTGAGGCCGATGCCGCTGGACGCGCCGGTGATCACCATCACCTGCTCGCGGATCGGCTTGAGCGTGACCGTCATGCGTTCGCCTCCTCGGGATCTGGCGCGCATCGCATGCGAAACATGTGCCAATGCGCGCGCACGGCGCACGGCGCGCCGCGTGCGCAATGTCGGACCGGGGCGTGCCGGAACAAGTTGCACGGGCGGCTCACCGGGCGCGCGCGGCGCGGCGCGGTACCGGGGCGCCCGCGGCCAGCTGCTCGCCGACCGCCGAGCGCTGCAGCGCGTCGATCCACCAGGCGAGCGCGCGCCCCGGCCGCTCCGTGCGCCAGCCCAGGCGCAACCGGACCGGACCGACCGGCTCCTCCACGCGGCGCGCGACCAGCCGTCCTGCGGCGAGATCGGCACGCGCCAGGTGCACCGGTACGAACCCGCAGCCAAGACCGGCGACCTGCGCGGCGATCTTGGCGTCGACATCGGGGACCGTCAGCGTGTCCTGGCCGTCCAGCACGCCCATCGTGCGCGGCGGGAGCCGGCGCGAGGTATCTGCCGCCACGACGGCACGATGCTCGAGGATCGTGCGGGTGGCGATGGGCTCGCGTGCGCGCGCGAGCGGATGCGAAGGCGCGACCGCGAACACGAGCGGTACCTCGGCGAGCGGACGCACCCGATAGCCCGGGCCGGGTGCGTCTCCGCTGGCGCCGACGGCGAGGTCGGCACGCCCCTCCGCCAGCGCATCCCATGTTCCGCCGAGCACTTCGCGCGTGAGCTGCAGGCGCGTGTAGCTCGCTTCCCGGCGCGCGCAATCCGCGTAGAAGCCGGCGGCCAGTGGCCACAGGAGCGACCACGGCACGAGCGCATCCACCGCAAGGCGCAGTTCCGGTTCCCACCCCGTGGCGACGCGGCGCACACGGCGCTCGAGCTCGCCGGCGCGCTCGAGCAGGACGCGTCCTTCGTCGACGAGCTCGCGGCCGGCGGCTGTGAGGCGGGCGCGATGGCCTTGCCGGTCGAACAGACGCACGTCGAGCTCCTGCTCGAGCTTGTGGACCTGGTAGGTGATGGCGGAGGGCACGCGGTGCAGCTCCTCGGCCGCCGCAGCGAAGCTTCCACGCCGGTCGATGGCATCGATGACCGCCAAGGCTTCGAGCGTCACGCGCATGTTCAATGAAATTGAATGATTTCACTTGAATTATTCGCTATGAATCAGCGGCCGGCAACCCCACCATTCAAACCTTGCTGCGAACCAAAGTCGCCGCTCGCGCGGCGAAGCGCTTAATTTCGTTGAAGGAACCACCGATGATCGAGTACCGCAAGGCGTCCGAGCGCGGCCATGCCGAGCATGGCTGGCTCGACTCGTGGCACAGCTTCTCGTTCGCCGATTACTACGACCCGGACCACATGGGCTATGGGCCCCTGCGCGTCATCAACGAGGATCGCGTCCAGCCGGGCATGGGATTCGGCACGCATGGCCACCGCGACATGGAGATCGTGTCGTACGTCTTGCAGGGTGAGCTGTCGCACAAGGACAACCTCGGCAACGGGTCGGTGATCACGCCAGGCGACGTACAGCGGATGAGCGCCGGGCGCGGCGTCATGCACAGCGAGTTCAATCCGTCCGACAGCAATCCCGTTCATTTCCTACAGATCTGGATCGAACCGGATGCGCGTGGCCTGCGTCCAAGCTACGAGCAAAAACGGGTCGAGCCGGCGGCACGGCGCGGACGGCTCGCGCTGATCGCCTCGCCCGACGGACGCGACGGATCGGTGACGATCCACCAGGACGCGCAGATCTTTGCGGCCGAGCTCGCCGGCGCAGAGCGCGTCGAGCACGACATCGCGGCGGATCGCCGCGGCTATGTCCACGTGGCACGCGGCCGCGTTCGCCTGGGAGATGAGGTGCTGGCCGCCGGCGATGCGGCCAAGGTGCGCGGTCCTGCGCATCTGGTGCTCGGCCACGGCGAGGACGCCGAAGTGCTGCTGTTCGATTTGCCTTGAAACAAGTTACGGAGACATCATGAGCACGCTCAACGACCTTTCGCACGACTTTCGCCCGAGCCAGGCCACGCACGATGGCGTCGCGCTCGTCGGCCGCATCCTGCTGGCCGTGCTGTTCATCTGGTCCGGCTTCGGCAAGCTGACGGGCTTCGAGGGCGTCGTCGGTGGCATCGCCGCGAAGGGCTTGCCCATGCCGACGATCCTTGCAGCCATCGCCGTGGCCATCGAGCTCGGCGGCGGCATCCTGTTGGCGCTCGGCTGGCGCACGCGCTGGGTGGCGCTGGCGATGGCGCTCTTCCTGATCGTCATCACGCCGATCTACCACGACTTCTGGAATGCGACCGGAGCTGCCGTAACGGGGCAGAAGGTGAACTTCATGAAGAACCTCTGCATCCTCGGCGGCATGCTGATGGTCTTCGCGCTCGGGCCCGGCCGCTACAGCCTCGACCGCGGCTGACGGCCGCGCTATTCGCGCGTGGCCGAATCGAGGGCGATGGTGACCGGGCCGTCGTTGATGAGCGCCACCTGCATGGTCGCGCCGAACTCGCCGGTGGCGACCTGACGGCCGAGCCCGACCGCCAGCGCAGCGACGCAGGCGTCGAAATGCGGGCGCGCGAGATGCGGCGGCGCGGCCGCCGACCAGGATGGGCGGTTGCCCTTGCGGGTCGATGCGTAGAGCGTGAACTGCGATACCGCCAGGATGTCGCCCGCAACGTCGGTGATGGCCCGGTTCATCGCGCCCGCGGCGTCGTCGAAGATGCGCAGCTGCAGCACCTTGCGCACGATCCATTCGCGGTCTTCTTGCGTGTCCGCCGTGCGCACGCCGATGAAGACGAGGAGTCCGGCGCCGATGGCGCCGGTGATGCGCTCGCCCACCCGCACGTTCGCTTCGCGCACCCGCTGCACGAGCGCCCTCATTGCAGGACCTTGCGCTCCACTTCGACGAGCCGCCCGCTGTCGAACTGCAGGTTCGTCATCGTGTGCGCATCCTCCGCCACCGGCATGTAGGTCCACCGCACGCCCTTGCGTCCTCCGCTGCTCGTCATGTCCGGGGGACCGACACGCGCCATGACTTCACCTTCGCTCATCCCGGGGCGCAGGAATTTGCGCTGGGTGGCGTCGCCATGCGTGGCTGTGCTGCGGGCGGGCTTCGACTGGGGCTTCGGCACGCGCGCGGGCGCGCTGCTGCGCGAGGCGGTGCTTTCGCCGCTCCTGGCTGCACGCTTGCCTGCCGTGGCCTTGGGCGGGCTGGGCTGATCGAACGGCAACACCGAGACGTTGGCCGGATCCTTGTCGAAGTCGCGCAACTCGCGCCCGGGCGCGCACGGCGTGTCCTGGTAGAACACCTTGCCATCTTCGACCAGGCATTTGTACATCGTTGCGCTCGCGTAGGGCGTGACCAGGCCAAGCGCGACCATGCAGGTGACCAGGGAAGCGGTGAAGGGCGCGCGGCGGGGAAACATGCGGTTTGCACCGGGTAGAGGGCGCGTTACGATACCGCTTTCCCGCCGCATCGCGCCTAAGACCCTCGGATGGACCTTCGCACCCGGCTCGCCGCCCGCGTAGCCGAGATCGCCCCGTTTCACGTGATGGAAGTCCAGACGGCCGCCCGCGCGCTCGAAGCGCAAGGCCGCAGCATCGTCCACATGGAGATCGGCGAGCCCGATTTCCCGACGCCGGCGCCCGTTGTCGCAGCGGCGCAGCGTGCCATCGCAGACGGCCGCCTGTACTACACGTCCGCGCTCGGCCTGCCGGCGCTGCGCGAGGCGATCGCGCAGCACTACCTCGACCATTACGATGTCGACGTCTCACCGGAGCGGGTGATCGTCACCGCCGGGTCCTCCGCGGCGCTCCTGCTCGTCCTGGCGCTGCTCGTGAATCGCGACGACCGCATCCTGCTGGCCGATCCCGGCTACCCATGCAATCGTCATTTCGTCCGGGTGCTCGAAGGGGAGCCGACCGGCATCCCCGTGGGGGCCGGTACGAATTACCAGTTGACCGCCGACCTGATCGAGCAGCGCTGGGACAGCCGGGTGCGCGGGACGCTGATCGCCTCGCCGTCGAACCCGACCGGAACGGCGGTGCCTCCTGACGAAATGCGGCGCATCGTCGCCTGCGTCGAGCGGCTGGGCGGCAGCCTGCTCGTCGACGAGATCTACCTCGGCCTGTCGTACGACGCGCCGCCGCGCAGCGTGCTGGAGCTCACGGACGACGCATTCGTCATCTCCAGTTTCTCCAAGTATTTCAACATGACCGGGTGGCGGCTCGGGTGGGTGGTGGCGCCTGCGCGCCACGTGCGGGACCTCGAAAAACTCGCGCAGAACCTGTACATCTCACCCGCATCGCCGTCACAATATGCGGCGTTGGCATGCTTCGAGCAGGAGACGCTGGCGATCCTCGAAGAGCGCCGCCTGGCCTTCAAGGCGCGGCGTGATTTCCTGGTCCCGGCGTTGCGCGAACTCGGCTTCGGCATACCGGTCGATCCGTCCGGCGGGTTCTTCGTGTATGCCGACTGCTCGCGCTTCGATGCGGACAGCGAGCGCTTCTGCCGGCGCACCCTGCAAGGTGCCGGCGTGGCGCTCACCCCCGGACTGGATTTCGGGACGCATGAAGCGGAGCGGCATGTGCGACTGGCCTATACGATCGACATGCCGAAGATCGAAGAAGGCGTCGCGCGGTTGCGCGACTTCCTGAAGTCATAAGATTCGAAGGGTAGGAGAGGGCAGCATGGCAGTACGCAAGTGGTGGCGCGCGCGGGTCGCGCGCGCCGACGCGCGGGAGCCCACCGTCGCGCGTCGCGTCGGGCGCTGGTGCGCCGGCGCAGCGGTGATCGGCGGCGGCGCGTGGCTGTTGAGCGCGTGCGCTGCGGTCCAGACGGTCGATTACTACTGGCAGAGCGCCGCGGGCCAGTGGGACCTCGTGTCCCGCGCGCGCTCGATCCACGACGTCATCGCGGAAACGGACGACGCGGGCCTCAAGATCCGGCTCACCCGCATCCACGCGATGCGCGAGTTCGCGAGCGACAAGCTGGGCCTGCCTTCCAACGGCAGCTACACGCGCTACACCGATCTCGGGCGCCCGTTCGTCACGTGGAACGTGTTCGCAACGCCGGAGCTTTCGCTCACGCCCCGCAGCTGGTGCTTTCCGATCGCCGGGTGCGTCAACTACCGGGGCTTCTTCCGCGAAGCCGAAGCGAAGGACGAGGCCAGGCGCCTCAAGTCCGACGGCGAAGACGTCTACATCGGCGGCGTGCCGGCGTATTCCACGCTCGGTTATTTCGACGATCCCATACTCTCGTCATTCGTGCGCTGGCCCGAGACGGACGTGGCGCGCCTGATCTTCCACGAGCTCGCCCACCAGCTCATCTATCTGCCCGGCGACTCCGTGTTCAACGAGTCGTATGCGAGCACCGTGGAGGAAGTCGGCCTCGAGCGCTGGCTCGTCGCGCAGCACAACGCCGAGTTGCTCTCCCAGGTGGAACGCACGCAGCGGCAGCGCGCCATGTTCAAGACACTCGTGCGTGAGACACGCGACCGTCTGGCCTCCATCTACGCGAGCCGCGAGCCGGCCGCCGAGAAGCGCAAGGAGAAAGCGCAGGCGTTCGCCGCGATGAAGACCGCGTACGACGAAGCGAAGGCCAAGGATCCCGGACTCGTCGGATACGAGCGCTGGTTCGCGCAGGCGCCGAACAACGCCAGCCTGTCGGCGATCGCGCTGTACACCGATCGCGTGCCCGCCTTTCGCGCGATCCTCAAGGAAGAAGGCGACGACCTTGCCCGGTTCTACGATCGCGTGCGCGAGCTGACGCGCATGCCGAAGGCCCAGCGCGACCGCATCCTCGATGCCTACGGGCGCGGCGAGCACGCGCCTCCTTCTTTGCCTGCCGCTACGCGGGCGGCGTTGTAACGTCGCAAAGTTTCGCGACCGAAGTCCGCGTCGCTGCGCTCGCGGACAGCGGTCGCACGATACTTTGCGCCGAGTGAAGTGATCGCCGGGCTTGGGGGCGGCCCGGCGCCCGGCTCACGGTAACTGCAGAACCTACGAGGCGCGCTGATCAGAGTTGCTGCGCAACTCGTTCAGTAGCGCGCTGCGTGGCTCCCGTCTGCCCAATCCGCCGTTGCGCGCATGAATGCTCCGACCGGGGGCAAAAGGCAAGCGCTGCCTGTTGCTTGCGTGCGCGAACACGCGCAAGTCAAGATCGGCTTGGCAAGGAACGCTGTGTGTGGCTGTGGCCGCGTGAAGATCGGCTTGGCAAGGGACGTGTGCAGGGGCAGTCACGTCCCATGCCGCGCGCAACTGAAGGAGTTTGCGCAGCAAACTCTGATCAGCGCGCTTCGTCGCTCTTGTCGTGAGGCCGACGCGCGGCCGCCCGAAGGCGGCCGATCACTTCAACCGGCGCAAAGTATCGTGCGACCGCAGTCCGCGAGCGCAGCGACGCGGACTTCGGTCGCGAAACTTTGCGACGTTTACGCTCGCTTGAAATACTGCACGGCCCGCTCGTGTTTCTCGGCGGCTTCGCGCGTGGGAAACGTGCCGAGATTGCGGCGCCGGCCGGTTTTCGGGTCGGTCTTGCGCGAGTAGAGGCGGTATTCGCCGGATGGCAGCTTGCGGATCATCGGACCGTCTCCTGTCGATGGATCGGGGCGAAGGCCGGCCGCGGTTCGCGAAGCCGCACCGCGTTGACCGTAAGCCGTGCGTGCCCGCCGTGTAACTCAAGGCGGAGCTGCAAGGCGGCGGGACCGCGAGCGTCGCGAACCGCGTCCGACGCTCGTGTGACCGGCCGGGGCCGGGGTAAGTTCTTCGCCGCGCGCGGCGAGACTTAGTCGTTTGATTCGGCAGGCTTTGCCCTGCTATAATCATGGGCTTCCTTGCCTCACCCGCCGCAGACGGGGAGGCCTAAGGTCGGCAGTGCGGCGGATCCTCCCCGCGTCAGCCGGCCACCCTGGCGCGAAATCGTCGCGCCAGGCCATGACCGAAAGGAGCTTCTGCCCATGCGTCATTACGAAATCGTCTTCATCGTGCACCCTGATCAAAGCGAGCAAGTGCCCGCCATGATCGAGCGGTACCGCACGATGGTGGCCGGCCAGGGCGGCCGGATCCACCGCCTCGAGGACTGGGGCCGGCGCCAGCTGGCCTATCCGATCCAGAAGGTGCACAAGGCCCACTACGTGCTCATGAACATCGAGTGCGGTCTGCCGACCATCACCGAGCTCGAGAACGGCTTCAAGTTCAACGATGCCGTGCTGCGCCATCTCGTCGTCGCGATGGACGAAGCGGTCGTTTCGGCCTCGCCGATGATGAAGGAAGAAAAGGCGCGCTCGCTCACGGGCGACCGCGGCGACCGGCCGGAGCGCGGCGAACGGGCTGCCAGCAGCGAAGCGACGCCGGCGCCCGCGCCCGCGGCATCCGCTGCAGCGCCCGCCCAGGCCGACTGATCTCCTGGCGAGCGCGTGGCGGCCGCGAACCGGCTCGTCCTCGACGCTACGCTCACCGCACGCGAGCCGCTGCGCTATACGCCGGCGGGATTGCCGGCGATCGACTGCATGCTGCGTCATGCGTCGATGCAGGCCGAAGCGGGTGGAGAGCGCAAGGTCGAATGCGAGATCGCAGCCGTTGCGTTCGCGGACATCGCCCGGTTGCTTGCCACGCTGGAGCTGGAGCGCCCGCTGCGTTGCGAGGGTTTCCTCGCCCGGCGTTACCGCACCGGCACCAGCCTCGCGCTGCACATCACACGATTCATCGAACTGAAAGGAAATTGAGATGCCCCGCCCCGTAGGCCGTGGAAAAGGCAAAGGCAAGGACAAAGGCAAGCGCCGCGATCGCGGCAATAATCTCTTCAAGCGCAAGAAGTTCTGCCGCTTCACCGCCGAGAAGGTGAAGCAGATCGACTACAAGGACATCGATGTGCTGAAGGACTTCGTGCAGGAGAACGGCAAGCTCATGCCCGCGCGCATCACGGGCACCAAGGCGCGCTACCAGCGGCAGCTGTCCACCGCCGTCAAGCGCGCGCGCTTCCTCGCGCTCCTGCCGTACACCGACCTTCACGCCTAGGAGCCGCCATGCAGATCATCCTGCTGGAGAAGATCACGAACGTCGGCAACCTCGGCGACGTGGTGAAGGTCAAGGACGGGTTCGCGCGCAACTTCCTCATCCCGCAAGGCAAGGCCAAGCGCGCGACGCCCGAGAACCTCAAGGCGATCGAAGCACGCCGTGCCGAGCTCGAGAAGGCGGCCAACGAGAAGCTCAACGGTGCGCAGCAGATCGCCGAGAGCCTCGAGGGCAAGAGCGTCCAGATCACCCAGAAGGCGGGTGTGGACGGCCGCCTGTTCGGCTCCGTCACCAACGCCGACGTCGTCGAGGCCCTCAAGGGCCAGGGCTTCAAGGTCGAGAAGTCGATGGTGCGGCTGCCCAACGGCCCGCTGAAGCAGGTCGGCGATCATCCCGTGACGGTCGCGCTGCATTCCGACGTCACCGCGCACGTCACCGTGACGGTGGTCGGCGAGACGGTCGGTAACGCATAGGGCTGGCCGCGCTGGTCCCATGCATGCACCGGGCGCGGCGGCAGCCGCGGTAAGATCCCGGCGCGCCAGACGAAGTGAAAAAGGGGCCATCGGCCCCTTTTTCGCGTCGGGTGTCTCCCGCGCACATATGAAAATGGGGCCCAACGGGCCCCATTTTCTTGCTCTTCCCGAACCTCAGTCGATCGCGCGGATATTCGACGCCTGCGCCCCCTTGGGGCCCTGCGTCACTTCGAACGACACCTTCTGGTTCTCCCGCAGGGACCGATGGCCCGTGCCCTGGATTGCCGAGAAATGCGCGAAGACATCCTTGCTGCCGTCGTCGGGCTTGATGAATCCGAAGCCCTTGTCGTCGTTGAACCACTTCACCGTGCCTGTTGCCATGTCTGTCTATTCCAATGAACGTGTATTGCGCGTGCACCAACCGCGCGTATGGGACCTTCAAGGGAAGAGCAGACTGCGGAGTGCCGGTATAGCGGCAGTGCGGACGTGCGGTATTCGCTTGGAGGAGTGCAATTAAATTATGGGGACGCCCTTTTTCCAAGTCAACCCACATACACCACCGAGCGCGAGGCGGGCTTCCCCGCGCAGGCGCCTGAACGCCAGAAGCCGGAGCGGGGAAGCCCGCCTCGCGCGACCCACCCGCGCAGGCGCCTGAACACCCGAAGCCGGAGCGGCCGAGCGCCCGTTAGCAGCCCGCAGCCGCGGTCCGCGGGGCAGGCCGCCTGGCGCGGCCACCCCACGTCCCGCACATCAAGGCTTCAGCACGACCTTGATGCACTCGTCCTGCTTGTCCCGGAACATCTTGTAACCACGCGGCGCATCATCGAGCGGCAGGCGATGCGATACCACGAAGCTCGGGTCGATCTCGCCTTTGAGCACGCGTGCAAGCAGCGGCCGCATGTAGCGCTGCATGTGGGTCTGTCCGGTCTTGAACGTCAGTGCCTTGTTCATGAGCGCGCCCAGCGGAAGCTTGTCGGCGAAGCCGCCGTAGACGCCGGGCACCGACACCGTGCCACCGGCGCGGCACGCGATGATCGCTTCGCGCAGCGCCGTCGGTCGCTCCGTCTGCATGCGCATCGTCTGCTTGAACTTGTCGTATGCGTAGACCAGCCCGTGGCCGTGCGCTTCCATGCCGACCGCGTCCATGCAAGCGTCCGGACCTCGTCCACCCGTCATTTCCTTGAGCGCGGTCAGCACGCTGGTCTGGCTGTAGTCGATCGTCTCGGCGCCGCAGTCTTCACGGGCCTTGCGCAAGCGCTCGGGAACGCGGTCGATGGCGATCACGCGACCGGCACCGAGCATGTAGGCACTCTTGATGGCGAACAGGCCGACGGGCCCGCAACCCCAGATCGCGACGGTGTCGCCGGGCTCTATGTCGCAGTTCTCGGCCGCCATCCAGCCGGTCGGAAAGATATCGGACAAGAAGAGCACTTTCTCGTCCGGCAGGTCGGTCTCGATCTTGATGGGACCGATGTCCGCGAAGGGGACGCGCGCGTATTCCGCCTGTCCCCCGGCGTAGCCGCCCGTGATGTGCGAGTAACCATACAGACCCGCGCAGCTGTGGCCCCACATCGCTTCGGCCATCGCCGCATTGGGATTGGAGTTCTCGCACAGCGAGAATTCCTCGCGCTCGCAGTAGAAGCAATGGCCGCACGAGATGGTGAACGGGACGACCACGCGGTCGCCGACCTTGAGCTTCTTCACGTCGGAGCCGATCTCGACGACCTCGCCCATGAACTCGTGGCCGAGGATGTCGCCCGAGATCATCGTAGGCACGTACGCGTCGTACAAGTGCAGGTCCGACCCGCAGATCGCGGTGCTCGTGATGCGCACGATGCAGTCGCGCGGGTTGAGGATCGTCGGGTCGGGCACGTTCTCGACGCGGACGTCTTCCTTGCCATGCCAGCAGTTCGCTCTCATCGATTCACTCCGCCGAAGGCCTTGTACCAGACCGGCCGGGCGCCATGCGGCTGGCCTTCGGTCGTCGGTGTCTCGCCTGCTTCGAGCAGCGCCTTGAAGCGGCGCATGTCCTCGCGCACGGTCATGTTGGGGTCCTCGCCGAACAGCATCGCGACGGCCTTGCCGAGCGCCCCGCCTGGCGGGTCGTACTGCATCGTGACGCTGATGATGGAGCCGCGGCCGGCAGGCGCCGGCATGAACCGCACGGCGCCGGAATTGCGCACGTCGCTGCCCTCCACCGAGCGCCACGACAAGAGCGAGTTCGGCTCGTCACGCGTGATCTCGGCGTCCCATTCGACGCTCGTGCCGGCCGGGCCCTTGGCGACCCAATGCTGGTGCCGCTCATCCTGCACGGTCACCGATTTCACGTGATCCATGAACCGCGGCAGGTTTTCGAAATCGCGCCACATGCGATAGCAATCCTCGACGCTGCGGTTGATGCCAAGACTGTGCTCCACGCGAATGCTGCCGTCACGCCGCATCGCGCCCGGCGCGCTGCGCGGCGCTTCGCCCGCCGCGCGCGCGGCGTAAATGTCGAGGGCGGTGACGCCGGCGACCGCGAGCGTCGAGCCGATGAGGCGCGCACGCTCGTCATCGTCCGCGTCGATCATCGCGCCACCCAGCAGGGCGAGATCGATGGCGTCACCGGCAACGCGCGACCACAGCCACGGCCGGGGATCGGGTTGGGTCAGCAATCCGACGCCCGCGGCGAGCTCGCGCAGCCCGCACAGGCGCGTGATGGACGGATGCACGCCCGCGCCGATCGCGCGATCGAGCGCGCGGGGCGCGAGGACTTCCGCGACGCCCAACGCAACGCTGAACCAGCCGAGGCCGCGTGCCAGCGTATCGATGGTATCGGGACGGCGCTGCGTGTGCGTGGCGCTGCTCATTGGTCGGCGCGTGCGCATGCGGCGCGGCCGATCCTGCGCGATGCCGGGCGTACGCGTGCGAGGCTCCATGCCGGAGGCGAACGACTGCCCTTGGGATTGCAAGGTGTCCATGGGGATTCCTGGCCTTGGGTTGCGGGAAGGCCGCGGTTGGGGCGAAGCGGCGTGCCTCGTCGCGTGCAAGGCGTGTGCCACGTCGTCGTCAGCCGGCGGACGGCCGACGAAGGCTGACCGTGCGGACCGGCGCGCCGGCATCCGATCCGACCTGCGGCCTAGCGGCGGATGAACAAATTACCGGCAACAATTGCGACGACCCCGGTAAAATCGCTTTCCCTCTCGCACCGCCGCGTCGATGCCCGACGATTCCGCAGTCGATTCACTGAAGCTCCCGCCACACTCGGTCGAGGCCGAGCAGTCGGTGCTGGGCGGCCTGCTGCTCGACAACGAAGCAGCCGACCGTGTCGGCGACGTCCTGTCGTCCGACGACTTCTACAGCGAGGCGCACCGCCTCATCTACCGCCACGCCACGCAGCTGATCGCCGACGGCAAGCCGGCCGACGTGGTGACGCTTTCCGAAGCGCTGGGCTCGGTGCAGAAGCTCGATTACGTCGGCGGCCTCGCGTATCTCGGTGCGCTGGTGCAGAACGTGCCGACAGCCGCGAACATCCGCCACTACGCGAGCATCGTGCGCGAGCGCTCGATCCTGCGCCAGCTGGCGGCCACGGCAGGCGAGATCGCCGAATCGGCCTACCATCCGCTCGGCCGCGACGCCAAGGCCGTGCTCGACGAAGCGGAAGCGAAAGTGCTGCACATCGCGGAGCAGGGCGCGCGCGGTGCGCAGAACTTCCAGGAGATCGGCAAACTGCTCGCGCAGGTCGTCGACCGCATCGAGACGCTCTACAACCGCGACGATCCGTCCGACGTCACGGGCGTGCCGACGGGCTTCACCGATCTCGACCGCATGACCTCCGGCTTGCAGCCCGGCGATCTGGTCGTCGTGGCGGGACGCCCGAGCATGGGCAAGGCGCAGCCGCTCGACGCGAAGGTGCGCACGCCATCGGGCTGGCGATCGATGGGCAGCCTGGCGGTCGGCGATGCCATTGCGTCGGTCGATGGCGCACCGTCCGTCGTCACGGGCGTCTACCCGCAAGGCGAGCGCACGGTCTATCGCGTGCGCTTCTCGGACGGCCGGTCGTGCGAAGCGTGCGCCGAGCACCTGTGGCGGGTCAGCTATCGCGACTGGCCATTGCCCCGGATACTGCGTACCGACCAGGTCGCCGCCATGCTCGAACGCGTGCGCTACCGCGGGCGCCTGTGGATCGACATGCCGGTGCCGGGGACGGACGCAGACCAGCCTCTTCCCATGGATCCCTGGCTGCTCGGGGCCTTGCTCGGTGACGGCGATCTGACGCAGAGCACGCTCCGCTTCACTGCAGCAACGCAGGAAATGCTGAAGCGCATCAGCGCGCGCATCGCGCCCGCTTGTGAGCTCGTGCATGCGGGCGGGCCCGACTATCGCATTGCACGCATGGACCGGGATATCGTCGCGGGGCAGCAGGGACGGGCGCCGAATCCTCTGATGCAGGTCATCCGTGCGCTCGGCCTATGGGGCCGCCAGTCGCACGACAAGTTCATCCCCCGCCGCTATCTCGACGCCGCAAGCGCCGCGCAGCGCCTCGATCTGCTGCGTGGCTTGCTCGACACCGACGGGTGGGTGGAGCGCTGGGGGAGCGTCCGCTATACGACCGTGAGCGAGCAGTTGGCAACCGACGTCGTCGAGCTGGTGCGCTCGCTTGGCGGATGGTGCGCGCGGCAGCGCAAGCAGACCTTCTTTCCTTACCAGGGCGCGCGACGCGCGGGACGCATGTCCCACGTGATGACCATCCATCATCCCGAGCCGCAGTCGCTCTTCCTGCTGTCCACCAAGGTGGCGCGCGCGCTTGCGGCGCCCGTTCGGCGCAAGCGTCCGACCTTTGCATCGATCGAGCTCTCGCGCGTCGCTGCGACGCAGTGCATCGCGGTCAGCCACCCGTCGCGGCTGTATGTGACGGATGACTACGTCGTCACGCACAACACCGCGCTCGCCATCAACATGGGCGAGAACGTCGCGCTCGACACCGGGCTGCCGGTGGCCGTGTTCTCCATGGAGATGGGTGCGACGCAGCTGGCCCTGCGCATGATCGGCTCGGTGGGCCGGCTCGACCAGCACAAGTTGCGTACCGGACGCCTCGCCGCCGACGACTGGGACAAGCTGTCGACGGCGCTCGGGCGGCTCAACGAAGCGCCGATCGTCATCGACGAGACGCCTGCGCTGAACGCCATCGAGGTGCGCTCGCGCGCGCGCCGGCTGATGAAGCAATACGGCAAGCTCGGATTGGTCATCGTCGACTACATCCAGCTCATGCAGTCGACGTCGCAGGGCGAGAATCGGGCGACCGAAATCTCCGAAATCTCGCGCTCGCTGAAGTCCCTCGCCAAGGAGCTCAAGGTACCCGTCATCGCGCTGTCGCAGCTCAACCGCTCGCTCGAGCAGCGGCCCAACAAGCGGCCGGTGATGTCCGACCTGCGCGAATGCGTGACGGGCGATACGCGGGTCATCCTCGCGGATGGGCGGCGGGTGCCGGTGCGCGAGCTCGTCGGCACCACGCCCGAAGTCTGGGCGGTCGACAGCGAGCAGCGCCTGATGCGCGCACGCGCGGATCGCGTCTGGCAGAAAGGCGTGCGGCCGGTTCTTCGCGTGCGGCTCGCTTCCGGGCGCAGCATTCGCGCGACCGCCGAGCATCGCTTGCTCGGCGTGCGCGGCTGGGAGGAGGTCGGTGCGCTTGCCGAAGGCAGCCGGCTTGCGCTCGCGCGCCTGGTGCCCGAGCCTGCCGTTCCGCTCGTTTGGCCGGACGAGGCCGTCGTCCGGCTCGCTCGGACGATCACCGAGCGCGATGATCGGGCGACCGCCGATGCGCTCGAAGCCTCGCCAGTCGTGTCGGCCGTTGTCTCCCGGGCCGTACACGAGCCGCAACTGCCCGAGGCCGTGTTCGGCCTGGCGAACCGGCAGGTCGCAGTGCTCCTGGCGCATTTGTGGGCAACGCACGGCTGCATCGCGTTGCGACACCAGGGCACGCGCACGGACGCGCGGATCGATTGCTCCACTTGCAGTCGTGCGCTTGCGGACGGCATCGCGGCACTGCTATTGCGCTTCGGGATCGTCGCGCGGGTCCGCTCGGTCGTGCGTGGTGCGCAGCCGGCGCTCCACACCGTCGACATCACCGGCATTGCCGACCAGCGGCGGTTTCTCGCGGCCATCGCAGGGCTCGGTCCGCGTGCTGCTGCTGCGGCCGTCGTCGCGGTGCACCTGGCGGACATCGCCGACGCGCGTGCCGACGGCGCTCCGGTCGACGTGTTCGGACATGTGCGAGCGATCCTTGCCGCACGCGCCGTGCGCGGGCGCCCGGTTGCCGCAAGCGACGGCACCACCGACGAGGCGCGACGCTATCGTCTCGCGGGTGACGATGCCGCGGTGCTGCCGTACGCGCGCGTGCTCGACGACGTGCAGCTTGCGCGCTGGGCGGCCGCCGACGTGTGCTGGGACCGCGTCGTTGCCGTGGAGCCGGACGGCGAGGAAATGGTGTACGACCTGACCGTTCCGGGCCCTGCGTGCTGGCTCGCCGACGGCATCGTCAGCCACAATTCCGGTGCGATCGAGCAGGATGCCGACGTGATCCTGTTCATCTATCGCGACGAGGTCTACAACCCGGAGACGCAGGACAAGGGCGTCGCCGAGATCATCATCGGCAAGCAGCGCAACGGGCCCATCGGCACCGTGCGCCTCACGTTCCTCGGCGAGTACACGCGCTTCGAGAGCTTCGCCGCGCCAGGCAGCTACTGAAGGTGCACTCGTGACGGTCGCAGCGCCCGCGTCGCGCAATGCGCCGTGTCCTTGCGGCAGCGGCCGCCGTTACAAGGACTGCCACGGCGCTTTCACGCCTGCCGGGCAGTCGGGCGGCGCCGTCCCGGCCGCGCTGGCTCCCCACCAGGCGGCGCTCATGCAGGACGCCCTGGCGCGCCAGAAGGGCGGCGACCTTGCAGGCGCGATGGTCGCTTACGAGCGGGTTCTCGCGGAATCGCCCGACGACTTCGACGCGTTGCACATGCTTGGCGTCGTGCACTACCAGCGCCACGCATTCGATCGTGCCGAGACGCTCTTGCGCGAGGCGATCGCGCGCAATCCGGGGGTCGCGGCGGCACGCCAGAACCTGGCGCTGGTGCTCGAGGCGCGCCGGCTCGAGAATGCGGAGAACGCGTTGTGCCGCAAGGTGCTCGCGCGCCTTGCGCCGCTGTGCGCGCCGCCGATGGCGTTCGCGGCGGTCGTCGCGGCTCAGCGTCCCATCGATCTGCTCGACGGCGCCCTTGTCGACGGCGCGGGCGACCCGCTGTTCGAACGCCTGCGGCAAGGCGCGATGGGGCCGACCCGTGTGCACAAGCCCATTGCGGAGCCCATCGATGACCGGCCCGTCGTGCAGCCCGCCGGAGCGCTCGACGCGCCCGTGACGCTGTTGTTCGGGCTTGCGGCACCGCTCGCCGCCTTCCCGCGCGCGCATCGCGACTCGGTGCGCGTGCTGGTCGTCGACCGCGATGCACCGTCCGCGCTGCACGATCGACTGCGTGAGCTCTCCGATGAAGGCACGATCGCCGTGCATCTTCGCTACGCGACACAGGCGCTCGCCGACGAGATCGCGCTCCCGGGTGCCCTCATGCTCGCCGACGGCACGTCCGCGTCATGAGCGCCGGCGATCTTCGCGCCATCGCGTTCTACCTGCCGCAATTCCACCGCATTGCGGAGAACGACCGCTGGTGGGGCGAAGGCTTCACCGAGTGGACGAACGTGCGCAAGGCGGTCCCCAATTTCCTCGGCCACTACCAGCCGCACGTGCCGGGCGAGCTCGGTTATTACGATCTCACCGACGCGAAAGTACGCGCGGACCAGGCGGGGCTCGCGCGCGCGCACGGCATCCATGGCTTCTGCTACTACCACTACTGGTTCAACGGCGCCCGCCTGCTCGAGCGGCCGCTCGACGCCGTGCTCGCGAGCGGCGCGCCCGACTTTCCCTTCTGCGTGTGCTGGGCCAACGAGAACTGGACGCGGCGCTGGGACGGGCTCGAGCAGGACATCCTGATGCAGCAGGTGTATGGCGAAGAGGACAGCCGCGCGTTTCTCGACAGCCTCATGCCGCTGTTCCGCGATCCGCGCTACATCCGGCTGGACGGACGTCCGCTGTTGCTCGTGTACAAGGCGGCCCTGATTCCCGCCGTGGCAGAAACGGTGGCGCTGTGGCGCGCGCGGGCACGCGAGGCCGGATTGCCGGGTCTATACCTCGTCGCCTGCCAGACCGTCGGCGAAACCGATCCCGCGCGCCTTGGCTTCGACGCGGGCTGCGAATTTCCGCCCCATGGCCACAACGCGATCTGGCTCAACGCGCAGATGCGCATGACCAATCCCGCATTCAAAGGCATCGTGACGAGCTACAAGAGCCAGGTGGTGCAGTCGCTCGAGCGGCCGCTGCCCTCGTTCAAGCTCTTTCGCACCGTCATGCCGGCGTGGGACAACACCGCGCGGCGGCAGGATCGCGGCACGATCTTCGTCGGATCGTCGCCGCAACTGTTCGAGTATTGGGTCGAGCGCGTCGCAGCGCAGACACGCGAGCACTTTTCCGGCGACGAGCGGCTGCTGTTCGTCAACGCATGGAATGAGTGGGGCGAAGGGTGTCACCTGGAGCCCGACGTGCGCTACGGCCGGCAGTACCTGGAGGCGTTCGCGCGCGCGATCGAAGCGGCGCCGCGTTAGCGCGTGCGGATCGTGAACGTGGGACTGTCGAAGCGCAGCGCCATCGCGGCCGGCCGCTCGCCCAGCAGCGTGACTGGGTCGCCGCGATTCTGATAGACCTCCCGCGGCTCGAAGCCCGGCTGCATGGGTACGCTGCCACGCTCGACGTAGATGACGGTCGGGTTGAAGGTGACGTTGCGCACGAGGCCGGGCTTGCTGGCGCACATCAGCATCAGCTCGATCAGCAGGTTGGACAACGGCGGCTGGTTGCGGAAGGTCTCGCCGCCGCGGTCCTTCTGCCAGTGATCGCCCGGCCAGTGCGCCCAGCCCCAGTCCTCGATCACGTAAAGACCGCCTTCGCGCAGTCGCGGAAAAAGCGCTCGAAACGTCTCGCGCGTCTCGAAGTAGAAATGGGAGGCGTCGTCGATGACCAGGTCGAGCGGGCCGTCGAACTCCGTGTCGCAAATGGCGCCCAGCGCGGCCTGGTCGCTCTGGTTGACGCCAAGGTAGATGCCGATCGCGTCCTTGCGGTCCGGATGACGGCAGTACTCGGGCAGCGCGTTCGGCATGCCCGGGTTCCAGTCGATGCCGACCAGCCGCTGCGGATGCAACCCTTCGTACAGCAGCACGATGCTGCCGCCCTTGTACACGCCCACGTCGAAGATGCGCTCCACCGGCCGGTCGGCGACCATGCGGGCGAGCGTTTCGACCATGTCGTGCGACTTGCCGAGGACGAAGCGGCCGTCCGCCGATTGGCGTTCGTAGAGCGCAGGCGGCACGCAGAGCTCGACCTGGACGTGCCCGTAATCGAGCAGCGTGTCGCCGATCCACGGCAGGTGCATGGCCTTCACGGCGCAGTGGCGGGCATCGCGCGGCGAAGCCGACCGAGCGCGTGCCTGCCAGCGCGGTGCGCCGTTGCGTTCAATCCTTCAGCCGGTTGACGACGTTGTAATAGACGAACGACAGCGGGTCGTGACCCCAGTAGAAGACACCGTCGTAGAACGTGCCGTGGCGAATCCATCCGCCTGCGACTTCCGGGTTGCCCTCGTTGAGCGCCTCGGCGAATTTTTGCTCGACCGAGCGCGGTGGCGGCATGCGGCGATCCGGGTCGCTGCGGCCCTCGACGTAGATGTGGATGCTGTCGGCCGCGACCTTTGCCGTCTCGTCCTTGATGCGCGCTTCTTCCTTGCGCAGCGGCGTGGCGGCCACCGGTGGCACGTCGCCTTTTACGATCGGAGGCGAGATCGTGTACTGATAGGCATGCGCGTTGGCCGCCACCAGGATGGCGCCACCGACGGCGGGAACGAGTCGCGCGAGGGCGAAGCCCATGGAGCGGCATTCTAGCGCCGCCCGCGCCTACAGCACCTCGGCGGCGTGGTCGGCCAGCCGTGAGCGCTCGCCGCGCTGCAGCGTGACGTGACCCGAGTGCGCCCAGCCCTTGAAGCGATCGACGACGTAGGTGAGGCCCGAGCTGCCTTCGGTGAGGTACGGCGTGTCGATCTGCGCGATGTTGCCGAGGCACACGACCTTGGTTCCGGGGCCTGCGCGGGTGATCAGCGTCTTCATCTGCTTGGGCGTGAGGTTCTGCGCTTCGTCGATGATCAGGAACTTGTTGATGAACGTGCGCCCGCGCATGAAGTTGAGGCTCTTCACCTTGATGCGCGAGCGGATGAGGTCGCGCGTGGCGGCGCGGCCCCACTCTCCGGCTTCGTCGTCGGTCTTGTTGAGGACGTCGAGATTGTCCTCGAGCGCGCCCATCCACGGGTTCATCTTCTCTTCCTCGGTGCCGGGCAGGAACCCGATGTCCTCGCCGACCGGCACCGTGACGCGCGTCATGATGATCTCGGAGTAGACCTTGAACTCCAGCGTGAGCATCAGGCCCGCGGCGAGCGTGAGCAGCGTCTTGCCGGTGCCCGCCTGTCCGAGCAGCGTGATGAAGTCCACCTCCGGGTTCATGAGCAGGTTGAGCGCGAAGTTCTGCTCGCGGTTGCGCGCCGTGATGCCCCACACGTTGTTCTTCTGGTGCGTGTAATCCTTGAGCGTGGAAAGGACGGCCGTCTTGCCCTGCAGCTCCTTGACGATCGTGTAGAGCGGCGTCTCGCCCGCCTTCTCCTGATAGAGGAACTCGTTCTCGTGCAGCGACGGGACGAGCGGCCCGGTGAGCCGGTAGTAGGTGTGGCCGCCCTGCTGCCACGATTCCATGTTCTTGCCGTGGCGGTCCCAGAAATCCGCCGGCAGCTCGCGCGCGCCCGAGTACAGGAGCTCGGTGTCCTCGAGGACCTTGTCGTTGAAGTAATCCTCGGCAGCGAGGCCCAGCGCGCGGGCCTTGATGCGCATGTTGATGTCCTTGGACACCAGCACGACGTTGCGGCGCGGATGCGCCTTGGTGAGGTGCATCACCACGCCGATGATGGCGTTGTCGGCCTTGCCGGTCGCGAGCGACGGCGGCACGGGCGTGGCGATGATGTCGGTTTGCAGGAACAGGCGGCCGGTGGCGGCGCCGCCGCTCTTCTCGGTCAGCGGAATGCCTTCGGCGATGCCTTCGGTGCCGGGCTGCGCGTACGTCGTGACGAGCTCGTCCAGGAACCGCGACGCCTGCCGCGCATTGCGCGCGACTTCGCTCGTGCCCTTCTTGTTGGCATCGAGCTCCTCGAGCGTGAGGATCGGCAGGTAGAGATCGTGCTCCTCGAAGCGGAACAGGCTCGTCGGATCGTGCATCAGCACGTTGGTGTCCAGCACGAACAGCTTGGTCACTGCGGAAGGGCCCGAGCGGGCCGGCTTGCGGGAGGAGGGCAGCAGATGCAGGGTGGAGGGAGCGGGGCGCAGCTTGCGTTCGACCATGGGCCTCCGGGTGGCGAGGGACGGCGCGGAATTCCGACGCTTCGATTCCACTTTAGGCGGGAACGTTCCGTGGCACAAGGGCTTGTGGTGAACCCTTCGTCGGACCGTACGCTTTGTGGTGCAAACCCGACACGCCGCGCTCGCGCTCAGCGCCGCGCGCGCGGCGCCGGCTTGGTGTCGAGCGACTGCACGAACTTCAGCACTTCCTGGGCATGCCCGGGCACTTTGACCCCGCGCCATTCGCGCGCCAGACGGCCGTTGCCATCGATCACGAACGTGCTGCGTTCGATGCCCCGCACCTGCTTGCCGTACATGTTCTTCATCTTGATCACGGCGAAGCGCGCGCAGAGCGCTTCGTCGGCATCCGAGATGAGCGCGAACGGGAACCCCATCTTGGCCGCGAAGCCCTGGTGCGACTTGACGCTGTCGCGCGAGATGCCGACCACCACCGCGCGCGCGGCGGCGAACTTGTCGTGCAGGTCGCGAAACGCTGCGCCTTCCGTGGTGCAGCCGGGCGTGTTGTCCTTCGGATAGAAATACAGCACGACCGTTTGGCCTGCGTGATCCGCGAGCCGGAACGGTCCGTCCGCAGTCGCCGCGGTGAAATCGCCGACCGGGTCGCCGACGGCGGGTGGGCTTGTCATGGCATCTCCTGTCGATTCAATAGCGGCCGCAGCGCGGGCCGGTACGTCATGCGGCCTCGGCGAGGTCGACGTCGCCCAGGAACTCGTCACCCTGCACGAGCAGCGTGCCGGTGCGCCCCTCGACGGTCCCGGGTCCGACCTCGCAGCGCGGCAGCGCGAACGGCTCGACCGCATCGTACAAGGCGCGCAGCGGCGCGATGACATAACCCTGCGCGCGCCAGCCGTCGAGCAGTGCGTCGAGCACGTGCGCAAGGCGCAAGCCTTCGAGCTCGGCGTGCAGCGTGAACACGTGGGCGCCGAAGGGCGGCGGCGTGGCGGTCAGCTCGAGCAGGTGCGCACCGGCTTCGGTTTCGGTTCGGCCGCCCACGCCGATCAGCTCGTCGAGCGTGGGGAGCGTCGTGGGGAATTGCGGGCAGCGCACGAGCTCGCCGCGCCAGACGGGCAGGTGGGGCGCGTAACCACGGCCGTCGGAGCAATAGTCGAACTTCAGCCGCTGCGTGAGCCGCAGCGCATGCACGTTCATCTGCCAGCCCGCCGCGCCATGAACGGCAGGCGCTTCGTGAAACACGTCCGCGTAGCGCTCACAGGCACGGATCATCTCGCGCCGCGTCCATTCGGCGTCGGCGCTCGCCACGCCATCCTGCCAGCGCACGTGGTCATGGCAATGGATCCCCGTCTCGTGGCCTTCGTCGCGCACGGCACGCATGACCGCCGCACCGCGCCGCCCGATGTCCGGGCCGGGCAGCAGCGTGCCATACATGAGCGTGCGCAGGCCGTAGTGGCGCACCACGGACGTGCGCCGCACCTTGCCGACGAAGCCGCGGCGCAGCACGCGTCGGATGGCGCGGCCCGTATGGTCGGGCCCCATGGAAAAGAGGAACGTCGCCTGCACGCCGTGGCGGCGGAACAGCTCGACCAGCGCGGGCACGCCTTCGCGCGTGCCGCGCAGCGTGTCGACGTCGACCTTGAGGGCGATGCGGGGCAAGTCGTCCATCAGGACAGTTCCCGCCGTAGCGGCGCTGCGCGCCGCGTCCCCCGCAGCGGGGAGCGAGCGCGTTGGGGCGGCCCGGCGGCGCTCACTCTAGTCCACCAGCGCCCGCGCGTTGGCGACGTCGCCGCGATACGCGTCGAAGATGCGGCGCAGCGCCTCGTCCATGCCCACGCTGGGCGACCAGGCGAGGTCCGCGCAGGTGTTGTCGATCTTCGGGACGCGGTTCTGCACGTCCTGGTAGCCCTTGCCGTAGTAGGCGTCGGCCGTCGTGTCCACGATGCGCACCTGCGCGGCGGTATCGCGGTACTCGGGGTACGTCGCGGCGAGCGCGAGCATCATCTCGGCCAGCTCGCGCACCGAATAATTGTTGGCGGGATTGCCGATGTTGTAGATCTTGCCACTTGCGATCGCGCCGGGATTGTCGATGATCTGCATCAGCGCGGCGATGCCGTCGTCGATATACGTGAATGCGCGCTTCTGCGTGCCGCCGTCGACCAGCTTGATCGGCTCGCCGCGCACGATGTGGCCGAGGAACTGCGTGATGACGCGCGAGCTGCCTTCCTTGGCGGTGTTGAGGTTGTCCAGGCCGGCTCCGATCCAGTTGAAGGGACGAAACAGCGTGTAGTCGAGGCCCTCCTGCATGCCGTAGGCATGGATCACGCGGTCCATCAGCTGCTTGGCGCAGGAATAGATCCACCGCGGCTTGTTGATCGGGCCGAGCACCAGCTCGGAGGTCTCCGCGTCGAACGCGTCGTCGCGGCTCATGCCGTAGACCTCGGAGGTGGAGGGGAACACCAGGCGCTTGCGATAGCGCACCGCCGCCCGGACGATCGGCAGGTTGGCCTCGAAGTCGAGCTCGAACACGCGCAGCGGCTCGCGCACGTACGTGGCCGGCGTGGCGATCGCGACCAGCGGCAGCACCACGTCGCACTTCTTGACGTGATACTCGATCCACTCGCGATTGATGGTGATGTCACCTTCGAAGAAATGGAAGCGCGGCTCGGACAGGAGGTCCGCGATGCGGTCCGTCTGCATGTCCATGCCGTAGATGTCCCAGTCGGTCGACGCGACGATGCGCTTCGACAGATGGTGACCGATGAAGCCGTTGACGCCGAGGATCAGGACGCGTTTCATGTGGCGCGCATTATACGAGCGGCCACGGCGGCGGTCCGAGACGGGCGCGCAGGGCCGCCGCGTCGACGCTTGCGCCATCGACCTCGAGCGCACGCACCAGCAGGCAACCGCCGCCGCCACAATGGGCGAGCAGGCGTCCCGATTCTGCGGTGAGCCGAGGCGGGCCCGCTGGCGCAATCGGGTCGACGACGCGCGTTGCGAGCACGCGGGCCGGTCGGCCGCCCACGCTGGTGAACGTGCCCGGATACGGAGGCGCTACGGCCCGCACGAGATCGTGGATCGCCTGCGCCGCTTTGGTCCAGTCGATGCGTCCATCGGCCGGCGTACGCCCGCCGAAGTAGCTGCCCTGGGCAACGTCCTGCGCGCGGCGCGGCGCGCGACCGGCGACGAGGTCGTCGATCACGCCGTCGAGCACGATCTCGGCCGCGACCGTGACTTTCTGGAACACCTCATGCGCCGTATCGTCGGGCAGGATGGGCACGGCCTGCTGCGCGACGATGTCGCCGGCATCCGGCTTGGGCGTCATGTAATGCAGCGTGGCGCCCGTCGTGCGCTCGCCGTGCAGCACCGCCCAGTTGACCGGCGCGCGTCCGCGATAGCGCGGCAGCAGCGAGCCGTGCATGTTGAGCGCTCCGCGCGGCGGCAAGCCGAGCAGCGCGGGACCGAGCATGCGCCGGTAATAGAAGCTGAACACGAATTCGGGCCGCAGCGCCGCGATGCGCGTGACGACCTCGGGCGCGTTCGCATCGTCGGGCGCGATCCACGCGATGCCAAGGTCGTCCGCGACATCGGCCACGCGCTCGAACCAGCGCGTCTCCCGCGGGTCGTCGTGATGCGTGACGACGAGCGGCACGTCGACGTCATGCGCGCGCAGCACGCGAAGGCAGCGCGCACCGACGTTGTGATACGCGAAGACCACGGCGCGCGTCATGCGCACTGCGCCCGTCGCGCGCAGGTGCTCAACCGAGCCGCCCGCCCGGCGCGTCGCCGCGCTGGTCGCGCTCGAGCACCGCGCGGATCATGTAGCGCGGCCGCTCGCGCACCTGCTGGTAGATGCGTCCGACATACTCGCCGACGAGCCCGAGGCCGAACAGCATGACGCCGATGAGGAAGAACGCGAGGATGTCGCGATCCCACAACGTGCCGATGCCGTCCCGCCAGCCGGCCAGCACGAGCCGGTTGGCCATCACGATCACATAGGTGATGACGGCCGCAATGGACACGAGGATCCCGAACATGGAGAACATCTGCAGCGGGACGAGCGAGAAGCCCGTGACGAGGTCGAAGTTGAGGCGGATCAGCTTGTAGAGCGAGTATTTGGAATCGCCGGCGGCGCGCTCCTCGTGCGCAACCTCGATCTCCGTCGGCTTGTGCGCGAACGTGTAGGCAAGTGCCGGGATGAACGTGCTGACTTCGCGGCTCGCGGCCACCGCGTCGACGATGTCGCGGCTGTACGCGCGCAGCATGCAGCCCTGGTCCGTCATCCTGATCCGCGTGATGCGCTCGCGCAGGCGGTTCATGAGCCGCGACGCGATGCGACGCCACCACGCGTCCTCGCGCTGGCGGCGCACGCCGCCAACGTAGTCCGCGCCCGCGTCCATGGCGGCGAGCAGCTTGCCGATCTCCTCCGGCGGATTCTGCAGGTCGGCGTCCAGCGTGACGACGCGCTCGCCCCGGGCACGCTCGAATCCGGCCATGATGGCGAGGTGCTGCCCGTAGTTGGCATTGAACAGGATGACGCGCGTCACGTCGGGCCGCGCGAGGAACTGGTCCTTGAGCAGCGCAGCCGACCGGTCGCGGCTGCCATCGTTGATGAAGATGATCTCGTAGCTCTCGCGCAGCGCGTCGAGCGCCGGGTACAGGCGCGCGAACAGCGCGGCGAGACCGTCCTCCTCGTTGTACACCGGCACGACGATCGACAGCCGCGGGGCGTCCATGGAAACGCGCACGTCGCTCATCGGATGCGCGCCTCCGCGAGCACCTGCGTGCACGCCGCGCACACGCGGTCGACGTCGTCGGCGGTCATGTCAACGTGCAGCGGCAGGGTCAGCGTGGCGGCCGCGATGCGCTCGGCGACGGGCAGGTCGCCGTGGCGGTAGCCGTACTGCTTGCCCAGCGTGCAGAGGTGCAGCGCTTCATACGAGATTCCCGTGGCGATGCCCCGTGCGGCGAGCGCTTCGCGCACCTGCTGGCGCGACCGCGCAAGCGCATCGAGCGGCAGCAGAACGCAGAACATGTTCCACGACTGGCCGTCTCCGGCCCGCGGCATCGGGGGCAGCTCGCAGGGCGGGTCGGTGGACCAGCGGGCGAAATAACGCTCGACCAGCGCGCGCCGCGTCGCGAGGAACTGCGGCAGGCGCACGAGCTGGTCGAAGCCGACGCGTGCGTTGACGTCGGGAAGGTTGAACTTGCCGCTCGCGATCGCGACGTCACGTGTGCCGTCGGGCAGCCGCTCGATCCCGTGGAAGCGCAGCGTCTCCACGCGGTGCGCCTCGGTCGCATCGTTGACGACCAGCGCGCCGCCTTCGATGCTGGTCATGTTCTTGTTGGGATGGAAGCTGAACGACACCAGGTCGCCCAGCGCGCCGATGTTGCGGCCCTTCCACTGCGAGCCGATCACCAGGGCGGCATCCTCGATCACCCGCAAGCCGCGCGCCTTCGCGATGGCGTAGAGGCGATCGAGATCCATCATCGATCCCGGCCAGTGCGTCGGCATGATCGCGCGCGTACGCGGGCCGATGCGCGCCTCGACCTCCGCAAGATCGAGGTTGCGCGTCACCGGCTCGCAATCCACGAACACCGGCGTGGCGCCGACCTTCACGATCATGTTGAGCACCGTGAAGAAGCTTTGCGCGCAGGTGATGACCTCGTCGCCCGGGCCGATGCCGGCCAGGCGCAGCGCGATCTCGATCGCGGCGGTGGCCGACGTCACCACGCGCACGGGACGTCCGGCGCAGAACGTCGACAGCGCGGCCTCGAAGCGCTCGACCCAAGGGCCACTCGTGATATGCCCCGAGCGCAGCACTTCCGCCACGCCGGCGATCGTGTCCTGGTCGACGTGCGGCGAGGCGAACTTCAGCATCGGGGGCACCTTCATCCGCTGCGCGCGACGAGAAAGACGCCGGCCACGATCAGGCCGATGCCCATCCACCGGGTGGAGGTCAGCGCCTCGCCGAGCAGGTAATGCGCCGCCAGGGCGTTCAGCACGTAGCCGACGGACAGCAGCGGATAGGCGATCGACACCGGTACGCGCGAGAGTCCGACGATCCACACGGCGAGGCTCACCACGTAGCACGCCGCGCCGGCCACGAAATATTCCTGCGTCGCCATGCGCCACGCGAGCGCGCCCCAGTTGTCGCGGGTGAACGTGATGACGCCGAGCACGTTCGTGCCCGCCTTGAGCAGCAGCTGCGCAGTGGCGTTGAGCAGCACGCCGGCCATGAGAAATCCAAAGGCGGTCGCCGTCATCGGTTCACCGCCGCGCCAGCAGCACGTAACGGCCCGTGCGCGCCACGACGCGCGCCTCCAGGCCTTGCTGCGCCAGCGCGTCGTAGGTGTCCGGTGCCATGAGCGCGTAACCTTGCGGGAGCGTTCGCCATTGCGTCATCCAGTCGCGCACGTCGGGAATGCTCTTGCCCGGCTCGGCGTCCTCGCCGAGGCCGAGCTCGTCGCGGTAGTCCACCAGCGTCGTGACGCGGCGTAAGTACCAGGGCAGGGTCTGATCGTACAGTCGAACCTGATAGAACGGTGCGTCCGCCGGCATTGGCGTCGTTTCGTTCGCCAGGCGTTGCACCAGCGCTTGGGCGGAGCGCGCATCGTCGAGGCCCGGATTGGCCCACAGTGCCGCCGCGAGACCGGCGTCCATGGCCAATGCGAGCAGCGCCACCGGCGCCGCGCGCGGCCACCGCCGGGCAACGCCCCACGCCGCGATGGCCCCCACCGCGACGATCGTCATGCCGACCCGCACGCCGACGCCGAAGGCGGCATAGGACGCGAGCGGCGTGCGCTCGGTGGCGATCTGCGCGGCGAGTGCGTCGTACCCGAGCCAGGTCGCGGCCGCCAACGCCGCTGCGCCGAGCGCGAGCAGCGCGAGCAGGACCCGCCACACCGATGAGGACATGCGCTCGACGTGCCAGGCGATGATGAGCGCTGCGGGCGGAAACAGCGGCAGGATGTACGAGGGCAGCTTCGAGCCCGACAGGCTGAAGAACAGGAACACGAAGGCGATCCAGGCCCACGCGAAGCGCAGCCAGGCAAAGCCTTCACGGGTGCGCGGCGCGTCGCGCCAGGCGCGCGCCAAGCCGGCGCCGAGAACGGCGGTCCACGGCAGCAACCCCAGCACCAGCAGCGGCACGAAGTACCACCAGGCGCCTTCGCGTTGATGCTCCGTGGTCAGGAAGCGCTGCACGTGCTCGTGGACGAAGAAGAAGTGGGCGAACTCCGGATTGCGCGCCGATACGACGGCGAACCATGGCACGCAGACGACGAGCATGAGCGCCAGGCCGGGCACGAGCGCGAGACGGCGCCACAGCGCGAGGTCGCGGGTCGCGAGCGTGTAGAGGACCAGCGCACCGCCGGGGATCGCGAGCCCGACGAGGCCCTTCGTGAGCACCGCGCCCGCGCTCGCCGCCCAGGCCGCGAGCATCCACGTGCGCTGCCGCGCCGGCGCTGCGCTTTGCGCGGTCACGAACGCGGCGAACGCGAGCGTGAGCCAGCCCGTCAGCACGGCGTCGAGCGTGAGGAAATGGGCGAGCGCGATCGGCCACACCATGGAGCCGAGCAGCGCAGCGGCGAGCCAACCGGTGGCGGGACCCGCGATGCGCGTCCCCGCCGCGCCGATCGCCGCGATCGCGAGCCAGCCGAACAGCGCTGCGGGCAGGCGTGCAGTCCAGTCGTGCACGCCGAACGCCGCATACGACGCAGCCGTGAGCCAGTATTGCAGCGGCGGCTTCTCGAAGTACTTGAGGCCGTTCAGCCGCGGCGTGACCCAGTCGCCCGATGCGTGCATCTCGCGCGCGATCTCGGCGTAGCGGCCTTCGTCGGGATGATGGAGCGCGCGCACGTCGAGCGCGCCGAACCAGATCACGGTGAAGAGGCCGGCGAGGATGATCCACGGGCGAGACCGAAGCGAAGGCGGCATTGGGCGATGCGCGGCGGGGTGAGCCGCGCTTGGCGCGCGCATTGTACTAAGCTAGCCGTTGTCGTGCCTTCGAGACTGCCCGTGCCCGCGTCCGTTCGCATCCGCCGAGGCGCACCCGACGACGTCCCGCTCGTGCAGCGCCTCGCGCACGCGATCTGGCACGCGCACTACCCTTCGATGCTGTCGGCGGCGCAGATCGACTACATGCTGGCGCGCGGCTACTGCGACGCCGCGCTCATGCCATTCGCCACGGATCCGGCCCGCGGTCTTGCGCTTGCCGAACAAGGCCAGCGCGCGGTCGGGTTCGCCGCTTGGTATCCGCCGGGCGACGCTGCCACGATGAAGCTCGACAAGCTCTACGTGCTGCCCGCCTGGCATCGCCGGGGCGTAGGGCGCGCTCTCATCGAGCACGTCGCCGGCGCCGCCCGCGCGGCCGGCTGCCGCACGCTCGTGCTCAACGTCAACCGCAACAACGCGGGGGCCGTGCAGGCGTACGAGCGCTGCGGGTTCGCGATTCGTGAAGCCGCCGATTTTCCGATCGGCGACGGCTTCGTGATGGAGGACTATGTCATGGCGCGCCCGCTCGCCTGAAACGCGCGCGCCCTGCGTGCTACCATCGACGCGAGCCGCCACTGCACGCACGAAGGTCGGCAGCCTCCATCGCGCCGCATGCCTCGTCCGCTCACGCTGTACGACAACTACACGCGCTCGCTCCGCCGCTTCGAGCCGCTGGCGCCCGGCGCACCGGTGGGCCTGTACACCTGCGGCCCGACGGTCTACGACTACCAGCACATCGGCAACTACCGGACGTTCCTGTTCGAGGACTGGCTGAAGCGCACCCTCGAATGGAACGGATACGCGGTGCGCCACGTGATGAACATCACGGATGTCGGTCACCTCGTATCCGACGCCGACACCGGCGAGGACAAGATGGAGAAGGGCGCGCGGCGCACCGGCCGCAGCGCCTGGGACATCGCGCAGATGTACACGGTGGCGTTCGTCGACGACATGCGCGCGCTGAACATCGAGATGCCGGCGGTGCTGTGCAAGGCGACCGACCACATCGCCGAGCAGATCGCGTTCGTCGCCGATCTCGAGCGCAACGGCTATACCTACCGCACCCCCGACGGCATCTACTTCGACACCAGCCGCCAGCCCGACTATGGCTATCTTGCGCGGCTCGACAAGGCGGGTCTCGACGCAGGCCGGCGGGTCGACGTCGGCGACAAGCGCCAGGCCACCGATTTCGCATTGTGGAAGTTCTCGCCCCCGGGCGAGCGACGCCAGATGGAATGGGACAGCCCGTGGGGACGCGGTTTCCCCGGCTGGCACATCGAGTGCTCGGCGATGGCGCAGAAGTACCTCGGCGACTTCTTCGACATCCATTGCGGCGGCGAGGACCACATTCCCGTGCATCACACCAACGAGATCGCGCAGACCGAAGCGCGCGTGGGCACGCGGCTCGCGAACTGGTGGATGCACGGCTACTTCCTGCTGGCCAACGACGCCAAGATGGCCAAGTCGGCCGGTGAGTTCCTGCGCGTCCAGGCGCTCGTGGATCGCGGCTACGATCCGCTCGCCTATCGCTATCTGTGCCTCACGGGGCATTACCGCAGCCAGCTCAACTTCACCTTCGAGGCGCTCGACGCGGCCTCCACCGGACTTGCGCGCATGCGCACGGGATTCCACGCGCTGGCAGAAGCGCCGGCGGAGCCGGACGCTGCGCTCGTGGAGCGTTTCACCGACGAGATCAACGACGACCTCAACCTTCCACGCGCGCTCGCCGTGGCATGGGAGGCGTTGCGTGGCGAAGGTGCGGCGCCGGTCAAGCGCGCGACCCTCGCGGCGTTCGATCGCGTGATGGGGCTCGGTCTTCCCGCCTGGGAACCCGTCGAAGCGGTGGTGCCGCCGCAGGTCGAGGCACTCGCGCAGGCGCGGGCCGATGCCCGGGCGGCCAAGAACTGGGCCGAGGCCGATCGCCTGCGCGCAGCACTCCACGACGCCGGCTGGGAAATGGAAGACCGTCCCGACGGCTTTCGTCTCGCCCCCCGCAAGCCAGCCTGACCTGAGGCCTGATCGGCCGGTCGGCTTTCCCGCGCGGGCGCCGTTCCCCCGTCCGCCGGCTCGCTTCGTCGCGCCCCGTCCGCATTCGATCCTCGTCCAAGGCGGTTCGTCGCTTCCCCGTTGAGGGACGCGACCACGCTGCCTAGGATGCGATCGTGGCAAGCAAGCCCGTGAACGAGGTGAATCCGAAATCGCGGATCGCCGCATCCAAGGGACGAAGCGTCGGAACACAAAGACCCGACGGTTGCCACCGACTACACGAGGAGCACCACATGAACTACGAACAACGACGCATCAACTGGCCGGCCCTCGGTGCCGCCGCTGCAATCGCGCTCGCCCTGACGTTCGGCCTGCCTGTGGCCATGAACGCCGGCGCAGCCCCGGACGGTTACCTGCCCACGCTCGCCGCCGCGTCGATGCCTTACGCGGCGGCGACGCAGGTCACGATCGACCTGCCGCCCATCGAAGTCGTCGCGGTGCGCGAGCGACCCGCGATCCACGGTTTCTGGCTCGCGAGCCACAAGCGCGCCGGCTGACGTCGAAGCTCGATCGCGGCGGACCAGACGCCGCCGCGTTCGCGTTCCTCCCCCAGAGGAAACGATTCGGGCCGGCTCTGAAGGGCCGGCCCCATTTTTTCACCTTCGCCGACGCATCAATCGAAGCGCTCGACGCGGCCCGTATAGAGCACGGGGCCGGTTGGCTGCCCGGTGGGCGACCCCCCCGTGGGCTCGAGGCTCACGGCCAGCGTGGGCACGCGGTCGAGCAGGTCGCGTGCCGGTCCGCGCAGCGGCACGCGCACTACGCCGCCCGGCGGAATGACGCCGAGCGACTGAGGCGCCCCACCGTCGGGCAGCGCCCACAATTGGAACGTCCTGCCAGGCCCAGGCGCTGCCTGCGCGACCGTCTTCATCGTGAGCACCGGATCGCCCCGGGCAGCCGTGGCGATCATTGCCGGCCGGGCGTCCGCGCCGGCGAGCACGACCACCACGCGCTCGCCCACCGGGGCGACCGGGCCGCCGAGCGTGACGATGCTCAGGATGACGGCCGCGGCAAAGCTCGCAAGGCCGAACGCTCGCCAGAAGCCGATGCCTTGCCACCAGGTCCCGCTCACCGGGGCGGCCGTCGCAAGACCCAGGCGCGTCGCGATGCCGGTCCAGACACGCGGCGGCGGCGTGACGCCGGGCAGCGCGCTCGCCAGGCTCGCCAGGCGATCGTCCCACTCCCGCGCTGCGTCGGCCACGACCGGATCGGCCCGCATGGCGCGCGCGAAGCGCGCCCGGGCCCGCCCGCGCAGCGTGCCCAGCGCGTACTGGGCCGCGAGCTCGTCGAGCCGGGCACGGCGGTCGGGTCGGGCGAGGTCCATCAGCGCGCGTAGCCGGCGCCGTCCAGGCAGCGCTTGAGCCGCTCCAGGCCGCGGCGGACCCAGGACTTGATCGTGCCGAGCGGCTCGCGCAGCTGGGTGGCGAGCTCGGCGTGCGAGAGGCCCTGGAAGAACGCCATGGCGATCGCCTGCCGGGGCCCGGCATCGAGCGTCTCGACGCACTCGCGCACGGATCGCGCCTCGGCGCCGCGCAACAGCAGCTCCGCCGGGGTGAGCGCGTCGTCGGCCACCTCGTACTCCGGCATGTCGTCGTCGTCGGTCGTCAGCGTGACGGTGGCGAGCTCCCGGCGGCGCAGCTGATCGAGGCAGCGATTGCGCACGATCGAGGCGAGCCAGGTCATCGGCTGGCTCCTGGCCGCGTCGTAGCTTCCGGCGTGGTGCCAGACGCTCACGTAGGCTTCCTGCAAGATTTCCTCGGCGGCGGACGGTTCCCTGACGATACGCAGGGCGACCGCGTACAGATGCGCGGAGGTTTGACCGTAAAGCGCCTCGAACGCTCGCTGGTCGGCCAGGGCCACGCGCGCGAGCAGGGCCGCGAGGCGGGCGCTGCGCTCCGACGGGTCGGCAGCCGTCATCCGGCTAGCCGGACGCGCCGCGATCGCGCCGCCAGAGCACGTCCGGACGTCCCCCAGCGCGATTGAGCGCGCGGGCCATCACGAACAGCAGATCCGACAACCGATTGAGGTAGCGGCGCAGCGCGTCGCCGACCGGCTCGTGTCCCGCCAGCGTGACGACCGCGCGCTCGGCGCGCCGGCATACCGTGCGGCCGACGTGCGCGAGGGCGGCAGCGCGGGTGCCGCCGGGCAAGACGAATTCCTTCAGCGGCGCGAGATCGGCATTGAAGCGCTCGACCGCGTCCTCCAGCCGGTCGACGTGCGCCTGGCTCATGGCGACGTGCCCGGGAATCGAGAGCTCGCCGCCGAGGTCGAACAGGTCGTGCTGGACCTCGGTGAGGCAGGCTGCGACGGTGCCGGGAAGCGCCTCGGCAAGCAGCACACCGAGCGTGGAGTTGAGCTCGTCCACCGCGCCGATGGCTTCGATGCGCGGCGCGTCCTTGGGCACGCGCGAGCCGTCGCCCAGGCCGGTGGTGCCGGCGTCGCCGGTGCGCGTGACGATCTTGGAGAGTCGATGGCCCATGGCAAGCTCGCTGCGAGGCGTCCGGCCGCGCTGGCGGTCGAGCCTAGCGAAAAGGCTGGTGCCGGGCAAGCGTGCAACCCGCGCACAGTCGTTTGCTAGGATGGCGTTCCCAGCCCTTCGAGCGACGCGATGACGAATCCAGGCGCCTTCGAGGCCAGTCTTCCTCGCAACGCGGCCAACTACGCGGCGCTCACTCCGCTGTCGTTCATCGCACGCACGGCCTACATCTGGCCCGCGCAGGTCGCGGTGATTCACGGCGAGCGACGCTACACCTGGTCGCAGACGTACGCCCGGGCGCGCCGCCTCGCGTCCGCGCTGGTCGCGTGCGGGATCGGCCAGGGCGACACGGTCGCGGTCATGCTCAGCAACACGCCGGAGATGGTGGAATGCCATTTCGGCGTGCCCATGTGCGGCGCGGTGCTCAACACGCTCAATACCCGCCTCGATGCCGACGCCCTCGGCTTCATGCTGGAGCATGGAGAAGCACGCGTCCTGATCACGGACACCGAGTTCGCACCGGTCATGCGCCTCGCCATCGCGCGCAGCCGCGGCAGCCTGCTCGTGATCGACGTGGACGACGTGCTCGGTCCGGGCGGCGAGCGGCTGGGGCAGACCGACTACGAGGCGTTCATTGCGGGCGGTGATCCGCGCCATGACTGGCAGCCGCCCGAGGATGAGTGGCAGGCCATCTCGCTCAACTACACCTCGGGCACCACCGGCAATCCGAAGGGCGTGGTCTATCACCACCGGGGCGCGTATCTCAACGCGCTGTCGAACATCGTCGACTGGGGCATGCCGCGGCACGCGGTGTACCTGTGGACCCTGCCGATGTTCCATTGCAACGGCTGGTGCTTCCCGTGGACGATGGCAGCCAACGCGGGAACCAACGTCTGCCTGCGCCGGGTCGAAGCCAAGGCGATCCTCGATGCGATCCGGCTGCACCGCGTCTCGCATTATTGCGGCGCGCCCATCGTCCACGGCATGCTGATCAACGCACCGGAAGAATGGAAGACCGGCATCGAGCACAAGGTCAGCGGCCTCGTGGCGGCAGCCGCGCCGCCGGCGTCCATGATCGAAGGCATGCAGCGGATCGGCTTCGACATCACGCACGTCTACGGTCTCACGGAGACGTACGGTCCGGCCGCGGTGTGCGCCAAGCATGCCGAATGGGACGATCTCGACATCGGCGCGCGCACCGAGCGCAACGGCCGCCAGGGCGTGCGCTACACCTGCCAGGAAGGCATGACGGTGATGGACCCGCAGACCATGACGCCGGTGCCATGGGATGGCGAGACGATGGGCGAGATCATGTTCCGCGGCAACATCACGATGAAGGGCTATCTCAAGAATCCCGACGCCACGGACGAAGCCTTTGCGGGCGGCTGGTTCCACTCCGGCGATCTCGCGGTCATGCAGCCCGACGGCTACGTCAAGATCAAGGACCGCTCGAAGGACGTGATCATCTCCGGCGGCGAGAACATCAGCTCGCTCGAAGTCGAGGACGTGCTGTATCGCCATCCCGCCGTGCTCGCCGCCGCAGTGGTTGCGCAGCCGGATGCCAGGTGGGGCGAGACGCCCTGTGCGTTCGTCGAGCTCAAGCCGGGGGCCGGCGTGACCGAAGCCGAGCTCATCGAGCATTGCCGCGCGCACCTGGCGCGGTTCAAGGCGCCCAAGGCAGTGGTCTTCTGCGAGCTGCCGAAGACGTCCACCGGCAAGATCCAGAAGTTCGTGCTGCGCGAGCGCGCACGCTCGACCGCAGCCATCGAATGAGTGCGGAAGGTCGTTCGATCGGCACGCGGAAAGGGGACACGATGACGACGCTTGCAGAGGAACGCACGGACGCCGCGGTTGCCGCGCCGTACGTGCTCGAGGCCGTGCACGACCACGTGTGCACGCTGACGCTCAACCGTGGCGAGCGCTACAACCCGTTGTCGAGCGACATGATCGCCGCACTCGATGCCGCGCTCGACCGCGTCGCGCAGTCTGCCGCGGTGCGCGTGGTGGTGATCGCCGGGGCCGGCAAGGGATTCTCCGCGGGGCACGACCTGAAGGAGCTGCGGGCGCACCCGGACGCGGCATGGCAGCAGGCGCTGTTCGCGGCATGCAACCGGATGATGGTCAAGCTCACGGCCCTGCCGCAGCCGGTCATCGCCCGCGTGCATGGCCTGGCCACGGCCGCGGGCTGCCAGCTGGTGTCGATGTGCGACCTCGCGGTGGCGTCGGATACCGCACGCTTCGCATTGCCGGGCGTGAACGTCGGTGTGTTCTGCTCGACGCCTGCGGTGGGCGTCGCCCGCAACATCGGCCGCAAGCGCGTGATGGACATGCTGTTGTCCGGCGAGCCCATCGACGCCGCGACGGCGCACGCGTGGGGGCTGGTCAACGACGTGGTGCCAGGCCACGACCTCGACGCCACGATCGCACGCCGCTGCGCGGTGATCGCGGCCAAGAGCCCTGTCGTGGTCGCGCTCGGCAAGCGCGCCTTCTATCGGCAGGTCGATGCGCCCCTCGGGGAAGCGTATTGCGCCATGGCGGACGTGATGGCGGCCAACCTGCTCGAGCCGCATGCCGCGGAAGGCATCGACGCCTTCCTCGCCAAGCGGCCGCCCGACTGGTCGCGTTGAGCAGCGCCACGATGCCGTCCCGCAAGTGCTCCGGCCGCGCCCTGCGTTGTCATTTGCGGCGCGCCCCGGGATAATCCGCCCCCGACCCGATCTTTCGGCCGCCGCTCGCGAGCGGATGGCACAGCCGCATGGCCGACGACACCATCCTCGAAACGCGCAAGCTGACCAAGGAGTTCAAGGGCTTCGTCGCGGTCAAGGACGTCGACCTCAAGGTCCGGCGTGGCACGATCCACGCGTTGATCGGGCCCAACGGCGCCGGCAAAACCACCTGCTTCAACCTGCTCACGCACTTCCTCACGCCCACGCGGGGCCAGATCTTCTACAACGGCCGTGAGATCACGGGGCAGCGGCCGGCCGCGATCGCCCGCATGGGCCTCGTGCGCTCGTTCCAGATCTCCGCAGTGTTCCCGCATCTGACCGTACTCGAGAACGTGCGCATTGCCCTGCAGCGCAAGCGCGGCCATTCGTTCGACTTCTGGCGCAGCGAGCGCGCGCTGCACGAGCTCGATGACCGGGCGCGCGAGCTGCTCGACGCCGTGGGCCTCGCCGGCTTCGAGGCGACGCTCGCAGGCGAGCTCGCGTATGGCCGCAAGCGGGCGCTGGAGATCGCCACCACGCTGGCGCTCGATCCGGAGATGATGCTGCTCGACGAGCCCACGGCGGGCATGACGCACGCGGACGTCGAGCGCATCGCAGCGCTGGTCAAGCGCGTCGCGGTGAACCGGACAGTGCTGATGGTGGAGCACAACCTGTCGGTGGTGTCGACGCTGTCCGACCACATCACCGTGCTCGCGCGCGGGGAAGTGCTCGCCGAAGGCGATTACGCGGCGGTGTCGGGCCATCCCAAGGTGATGGAAGCGTATCTGGGGACGAGCGCGCATGGCTGACCCGCTGCCGCTGGCCGCCGCGCGCGGTGGGGCCGCCCCCTTGCTCGCGGTACGCGGGCTCAATGCCTGGTACGGCGAGTCGCACATCCTGCACGGTGTCGACTTCGAGGTGCGTCCCGGCGAAGTGGTGACGCTGCTCGGCCGCAACGGCGCGGGCAAGACCACGACGCTCAAGTCCGTCATGGGCGTGGTGCCGCGGCGCGAAGGCTCCGTGGTCTACGACGGCGCGGACATCGTGCACCTGTCGTCCAACCGCATCGCGCGCCTGGGTCTGGCGTGGTGTCCCGAGGAGCGGGGCATCTTCGCGAGCCTCAACGTCGAGGAGAACCTGATGCTGCCGCCGCGCGTGCGCGACGGCGGTCTTACGCTCGAGCAGGTCTACGAGCTCTTTCCCAATCTGCGCGAGCGTCGCCGCAGCCAGGGCACCAAGCTGTCCGGCGGCGAGCAGCAGATGCTCGCGATCGGCCGCATCCTGCGCACCGGTGCGCGCCTGCTGCTGCTCGACGAGCCCACGGAAGGCCTGGCGCCCGTGATCGTGCAGCAGATCGGCCGCACGATCGCCCGCCTGAAGACGCAGGGATTCACGATCCTGCTGGTGGAGCAGAATTTCCGCTTCGCCGCCACGGTCGCCGACCGGCACTACGTGATGGAGAACGGACGCGTGGTGGACGAGATCGCGAACGACGCGCTCGACGCCAACATGGCCAAGCTGCACGATTACCTGGGCGTGTGAACGCCCGTCACCCCGGTTCCACAAGGAGGCAACGCAATGAAGCTCTTCAGACGCACTCTGCTGGCGCTCGCCGTGTCCGGCGCGCTCGCTGCCGGCGGCGCGCAGGCGCAAATCTCGGACAACGTGATCAAGATCGGCGTGCTGTCCGACATGTCGAGCCTGTACACCGACCTCGCCGGTGCCGGCTCGGTGGCCGCGGTGCGCATGGCCGTCGAGGACTCGGGCATCGAGAAGCGCGGCTACAAGGTCGAGATGATCTCGGCGGACCACCAGAACAAGCCCGACGTCGGCTCGAGCATCGCGCGGCAGTGGTACGACGTCGAGCACGTGGACGTCATCGTCGACGTGCCGAACTCCGGTGTTGCGCTCGCCATCAACCAGATCACCAAGGACAAGGGCAAGGTGTTCCTCGCCTCGGGGCCGGCATCGTCGGACCTGACCGGCAAGGCGTGCTCGCCCAACACGGTCCACTGGACGTACGACACCTGGATGCTCGCGCACGGCACGGGCAGCGCCATCGTCAAGAACGGCGGCGACACCTGGTATTTCATCACCGCGGACTACGCGTTCGGGCATGCGCTCGAGCGCGACACCGCGGCGGTCGTCACCTCCTCGGGTGGCAAGGTGGTGGGCTCGGTGAAGGTGCCGCTCAACAACCAGGACTTCAGCTCATTCCTGCTCCAGGCGCAGCAATCGAAGGCCAAGATCATCGGCCTCGCGAACGCGGGCGGCGACACCACCAACTCGATCAAGCAGGCGGCCGAGTTCGGCATCGTGAAGGGCGGCCAGAAGCTTGCCGGCCTGCTCGTGTTCCTGACCGACGTGCACGCGCTCGGCCTGCCCACGGCCCAGGGGCTCACGATCACCACGACGTTCTACTGGGACCAGAACGACCAGACGCGCGCGTTCTCCAAGCGCTTTGCCGAGCGCGACAAGGGCATCCACCCGACGATGGTGCATGCGGGCGTGTACGCGTCGGTGCTCCATTACCTGAAGGCGGTCGAGGCGTTGAAGAGCGACGACGGCACCAAGGTCGTGGCGAAGATGAAGGAGATGCCCACCGACGATCCGCTGTTCGGCAAGGGCACCATCCGTGTCGATGGCCGCAAGATCCATCCGGCCTACCTCGTCGAGGTGAAGAAGCCGTCCGAATCGAAGGGCCCGTGGGACTATTACACCGTCAAGGCCACCATCCCTGCCGACCAGGCGTTCCGGCCGTTGAAGGATGGGGAGTGTCCGCTGGTGAAATAGCGCTTCGGTCGACCGCCCCGTTTCCTTTCGGGTACGAAGGATCCCTCACCGATCCGGCGCTTCGCGCCGGGTGGGTGAGGGCAATGCCCAACAACCAGCGGCTTCGATGACAGAGATCTTCGGTGTGCCGATCGGGGCCTTCGCGGGCCAGCTCCTGATCGGGCTCATCAACGGCGCGTTCTACGCCATGCTCTCGCTCGGGCTGGCGGTCATCTTCGGCCTGCTCAACATCATCAACTTCACGCACGGCGCGCAGTACATGCTGGGCGCGTTCTGCGCATGGTTCCTGCTCGAGCGCATCGGCATCGGCTACTGGTGGGCGTTGCTGATCGCGCCGATCGTCGTTGGCTTCACGGGGATCGTGATCGAGCGCCTGATGCTCTCGCGCCTGTACAAGCTCGACCATCTCTACGGCCTGTTGCTCACGTTCGGCCTGGCCCTCGTGTTCCAGGGCGTCTTCACCAACTACTTCGGCAGCTCCGGGTTGCCGTACCGCTTGCCGGAAACGTTCTCGGGGGCGTTCAACCTGGGCTTCATGTTCCTGCCCAAGTACCGCGCCTGGGTGATCCTCGCGTCGGCCATCGTCTGCTTCGGCACCTGGTTCGTCATCGAGCGCACCAAGCTCGGCGCATACCTGCGCGCGGCGACGGAGAATCCCGCGCTCGTCCAGGCGTTCGGCGTCAACGTGCCGCGCATGATCACGCTCACGTACGGCTTCGGCGTGGGACTTGCCGCGCTCGCGGGCGTCATGGCCGCGCCGATCTACCAGGTGACGCCGCAAATGGGCGCCAACATCATCATCGTGGTGTTCGCCGTCGTGGTCATCGGCGGCATGGGCTCGATCCTGGGCGCGATCGCGACCGGCTTCGGGCTCGGCGTGGTCGAAGGCCTGACCAAGGTGTTCTACCCCGAAGCGTCCAACACGGTGATCTTCGTGATCATGGTGCTCGTGCTGCTGGTCAAGCCGGCCGGCCTGTTCGGGCGGGAGCGCTGATGTCCACCGTCGCACTGGCTCCTGCGATCGAGCGCGAGCGCAATCGCGCGCTCCTGGTGACGGCCATCATGGCGGCGCTGCTGGCGCTGGCGCCCTGGCTGGGGCTCTACCCGGTGTTCGTCATGAAAGCGCTGTGCTTCGCGCTGTTCGCGTGTGCCTTCAACCTGCTGATCGGATTCGGCGGCCTGCTGTCCTTCGGTCATGCGATGTTCTTCGGCACCGCGGGCTACGTGTGCGCGCATGCCGCCAAGGTGTGGGGACTGACCCCGGAGCTGGCCATTCTCACCGGCACCGCGGCCGCCGCGGGGCTCGGAGCGATCACGGGTGCGCTCGCGATCCGCCGGCAGGGCATCTATTTCGCGATGATCACGCTGGCGCTCGCGCAGATGATGTTCTTCTTCTACCTGCAGGCGCCGTTCACGCATGGCGAGGACGGCATCCAGGCGGTCCCGCGCGGACGCCTGTTCGGGCTGCTCGACCTCTCCGAGCCGCTCGCGATGTACTACCTGGTGCTGGCGGTATTCATCGCCGGATTCCTGCTCATCCAGCGCATCGTGCACTCGCCCTTCGGGCAGGTGCTCAAAGCCATCCGCGAGAACGAGCCGCGCGCACTTTCCCTCGGCTACGATGCCGACCGCTACAAGCTCCTGGCATTCCTGCTGTCGGCCACCCTCGCGGGCCTCGCGGGTGCGACCAAGTCCCTCGTCTTCCAGCTCGCGTCGCTCACCGACGTGCACTGGACGATGTCCGGCGAGGTGGTGCTGATGACGCTGCTCGGCGGGATGGGCACGATCTTCGGCCCGGTCGTCGGCGCCTTCGTTATCATCGGCCTGGAAAACTACCTCGCACGGTTCGGGGAGTGGGTCACCGTCATCACCGGCGCGATCTTCGTCGTCTGCGTCCTCGCGTTTCGCCGCGGCATCGTGGGCGAGCTGGCCGCATGGTGGACGCGGCGGCGCACCTGAGCGCCCGCCTGTTCCGCGTGGCCGCGTTCGCGCTGCTCGCGTGTGCCGTGCCGGTTGCACGCGGCGAGAGCGCGTCGTCCCCGGCGCTCGTGGTCACGGGACACTGCCGTGACGGGCTCGCGCAGGGCGGCTATGCGCTGCGCGCACCGGATGGGCGCCTGCGCGTGCAGGGGGCGTTCAGCCAGGGCCAGCGCGTGGGCTCCTTCATCTTCTGGAGCTCCACCGGCGTGCGCATCGCGCACCTGCCGTTCGACGCGGACGCGCTCAACGGCACGGTGTCGCTGTGGTACGTCGACGCGACCGACGGCGACGATCCGGTCCGGAAGCTCGAGGCGGGCTATCGCGCCGGGCAACGGCACGGCCTGACGCGGTCCTGGTATCCGGATGGCCGGCGGCGGGCCGAGTTCGACTATGCCGACGGGACGCTCGTCGCCGCCCGTGCATGGAGCCCGGCCGGCACCACCTATGACGACACGCAGGCGCGCGCGCTCGCGGAGCGCGACGGCGCCGCCGATGTCGAATACCTCGACGCACTGCTCGCGACCGTGCGGCGCCACATGCCCGATTGCGCGCCTCCGCCGGCGCGGCAGCACGCCTGAACCAGGAGCCTGACGATGTCCGATGGAGATGCCCCCGACGCCACCACCGTTGATGCGACCCGGCGCGCCAGCGGCGCGACGTCCGACGGCTTCGTTGCGCGCGAGCTGCGCCGCGTCGCCGCAGCCGTCCCGGAGGCGTTTCACGTCCAGTTCGCCAACGGCGCGCGCTTCGAGAGCCGCCCGGGTGCACCCGCGTTCACCATCCGGTTCCACAGCCGGCGCGCGCAGCTGTCGACCGCCCTCTACGGCCACATCGGATTGCTGGACGCCTGGTTCGACGGCGGCCTCGACATCGACGGCGACCTGCGTGCCCTCGTGCGGGTCGGCATGTCGGGGCGCTTTGGCGGCCGCAACCCGCTCGTCACGGTGCGCAACCGGTGGCACGAGCTCACGCGCGGCAATCGCACGTACGCGATGGCGAAGCGCAACGCGCGCTTCCACTACGGGCTCGGCACGGACTTCTACCGGCTGTGGCTCGACGATCCGTACATGATGTACACCTGCGCCTACTGGAAGGAAGGCACGCGCACGCTCGAGGAAGCGCAGGCCAACAAGATCGACCACGTGTGCCGCAAGGTGCAGCTGCGCGCAGGCGAGAAAGTGGTGGACATCGGAGCGGGCTTCGGCGGCTTCATGTTTCGCGCCGCCGAGCGCTACGACGTCGACGTGACGGGCGTGAACAACACCGACGAGCAGGTGGATGCCGTCAACGCGATGATTGCCGAGCGCAAGCTCACCGACCGGCTGCGGGTGGTGAACCGCGACTTCCGCGAGGTGTTCGCCCAATTCGACAAGGTGGTCTCGATCGGCACGCTCGAGCATGCGGGACGCGACCAGGTCGACGACGTGGTGCGCGCGCACGCGCAGCTGCTGAAGCCGGGCGGGCTGGGCATGCTCCACTTCATCGGCCACGTCGGGCAGCGCGACACCGAATTCTTCATCCGCGAGCACGTCTTCCCCGGCGGGTGGATCCCGAGCCTCGCCGAGACGATCACGGCGATGGAGCGCCATGGGCTCGAAGTCGTCGACATCGAGAACCTGCGGCGGCATTACGCATTCACGCTCGACGCATGGGCCGAGCGCTTCGACCGCAACTGGGAGACGATCCATGCGCTCGATCCGGCCCGCTTCGACGAGCGCTTCCGCCGCATCTGGCGCACGTACCTCATCGGTTGCGCCGAGATGTTCCGCAGCGCGACGGAGCGGACGCACCTCTTCCAGATCGTGTTCAGCCGCCGCAACATCGATCAGCGCAACTATCCGATGAGCCGCGCGTTCCTGTACACGGACAGCGCGCCGCCCGCCGCGCCCTAGGAGCTCGCATGCCGGCCGCCGCGTACGTCGAGCGCCGCAACGCCCTCGTGGCGTCGTTGCGCAAGCGTCCGCCGGGGCCGATCCGCCTGCGCAAGGAGACGTCGAACCTGTTCCGCGACCGCGCGCGGCACGACGGCAGCGCGCTCGACGCGCGCGCCTTCGACCATGTGCTCGGCGTCGACACGCGGGCAGGGGTGGTCGACGCCGAAGGCCTGACGACGTACGAAGCGCTCGTCGCGGCCACGCTGCCGCATGGCGTGATGCCCGCGGTCGTGCCCGAGCTCAAGACGATCACGCTGGGTGGCGCGGCGGCGGGCGTGGGGATCGAGGCGTCGTCGTTCCGCTACGGCCTCGTGCACGAGACGCTGGAGGAGATCGACGTCCTGACGGGCACCGGGGAGATCGTCACGTGCCGGCGCGACAACGCGCACGCCGATCTGTTCTACGGCTTCCCGAACTCGTACGGCACGCTGGGCTACGCGCTGCGCCTGCGCGCACGCACGGTCCCGACCCGCCGCTACGTGGCGATCACCCACCGGCGCTTCGATGCAGCGGAGCCGTTCTTCGAGGCGCTGGCGCAGGCGTGCGCAGGCGACGCCGATTTCGTCGACGGAGTCGCGTTTGCGCCCGACGAGCTGTACCTCAACGAAGCGCGCTTCGTCGCACTGGCCCCCTACACGAGCGACTACACTTACCGGCGCATCTTCTACCGCTCGATTCGCCAGCGCGAGCAGGATTACCTCACCGTCGAGGACTTCATCTGGCGCTGGGACACCGACTGGTTCTGGTGCTCGAAGAACCTGGGCGCCCAGCATCCGCTGCTGCGGCCGCTGTTCGGACGCGCGCGCCTCGGCTCGCGCACCTATCAGAAGATCATGCGGTGGAACACGCGCTGGAACGTCACCGGGCGGCTCGACCGGCTGCGGCATGGGCATGTCGAATCGGTGATCCAGGACGTCGACCTGCCACTGGACGCCGCGGCGGCGTTCCTCGCGTTCTTCCAGCGGGAGGTGCCGATTGCGCCGGTCTGGATCTGCCCGCTGCGCGCGGGCCCGGACGCCAGCCGGTTCCCGCTCTATCCCATGAAGCCCGATGCGCTCTACGTCAATTTCGGCTTCTGGGACGTCGTGCGCACGCGCGAAGCCCGCGAGCCGGGGCACTTCAACCGGCGCGTCGAAGCCGAGGTGGCGCGCCTGCACGGGATCAAATCGCTCTATTCCGAGAGCTATTACTCGCGCGAGGCGTTCGACGATACGTACGGCGGGGTCGCGTACCGCGCGCTGAAGGCACGCTACGATCCGGACGGCGCATTTCCGGCGCTCTACGAGAAGTGCGTGCTCAAGCGCTGACATGGCCGCCTCCGACACAGCGGCGCTGCTCGCGATTCGCACGGCCGCCCGTCCACTCAAGACCGACGCGGCGCTCGCCGCCCTGGCCGCCCGCATCGCCCCTGCGCGCACCGTGCTCATCGGCGAGGCGTCTCACGGGACGCACGACTTCTACGCGCTGCGCGCCGATCTCACACGGCGTCTGATCGTCGATCACGGCTTCATGGCCGTGGCGCTCGAGGCGGACTGGCCGGACACGTTCCGCGCGCATCGCTTCGTCTCCTCGCGCAGCGACGATCGCGATGCCGTCGCCGCGCTGTCCGACTTCCAGCGCTTTCCGGCGTGGATGTGGCGTAACGAGGTGATGGCTGGCTTCGTCGGCTGGCTGCGCGAGGTCAACCGTGCCCGCCGGCCCGCGCAGCAGGTCGGGCTCTACGGGCTCGACTTGTACAGCCTGCATGCTTCGATCGAAGCGGTGCTGCGCTATCTCGACCAGGTGGATCCGGCGGCGGCCCAGCGTGCGCGCGCCCGCTATGCCTGCTTCGAGCACTACGGCGATCCGCAGCACTACGGGCTTGCCGCAAGCGCGGGCGCGGAGACGTGCGAAGGCGCGGTCGTCGAGCAGCTGGTGGACCTGCGACGGCGCGCCGGCGAGCTGAGCCGCATCGATGGCTATCCCGCCCGCGAAGAGTTGTTCTCGGCCGAGCAGAACGCCCGGCTCATCCGCAACGCCGAGCAATACTACCGCTCGATGTTTCGCGGGCGCGACGAATCCTGGAACCTGCGCGACCGTCACATGGCCGAGACGCTCGAGGCGCTGCGGGAGCGCCTCGGCGCCTCCGCGGGCATCGTGGTATGGGCGCACAACTCGCATCTGGGCGACGCGCGCGCCACCGAGATGGGCCGGCGCGGTGAGCTCAACCTCGGGCAGCTGGTGCGCGAGCGCGCAGGAGAGGCCTGTTGCGCCGTAGGGTTATCGACGTACACGGGCACCGTGACCGCGGCGTCGGACTGGGACGCCCCCGCCGAGCGCAAGCGCGTGCGCCCGGGCCTGCCCGGCAGCTACGAGACCCTGCTGCACGGGGCCGCGCACGAGCGTTTCTGGCTCGACCTGCACGAGGCCGATCTCGCCCGCGCGCTCGCCGACGAGCGGCTCCAGCGCGCCATTGGGGTGATCTATCGCCCGCAAACGGAGCGTTGGAGCCACTATTTCGGTGCGCGCCTGCCGCAGCAGTTCGACGTCTTCGTGCACCTCGATCAGACGGCGGCGCTGCGTCCGCTGGAGATCGACAGCGGGTGGAGCGAAGGCGAGCCGCCCGAGACCTATCCGAGCGCGCTGTAGCGCGCGCCGGACCCTTGGTCCGAGGGGTGCGTTTTGACCCCCGGATGCTATTGCGCTAGATTGCGCGCGTCGCGCGCGTGTTGCGCGTTCATCCTTGCCGAGGTCTTCATGCGCCTTTCCAACGTGCTCAAGGTCGCCGCCGCGGTCGCACTGGCCGGCGTCATGGCGGGCGGCATGCCCGCCGCCGCGCAGGAATTGCGCATCGCCGTCGCCGCGGACGTCACGTCGATCGACCCGCACTTCTTCAACCTGTTTCCCAACAACAACATCGCCGAGCACATCTTCGGCAAGCTCGTCGAGATGGACCCGGACTCGCACATGATCCCCGGGCTCGCCACGTCGTGGAAGGCGATCGACCCGACCACCTGGGAATACAAGCTCCGCAAGGGCGCCAAGTTCACCGACGGCAGCGAGGTCACGGCCGAGGACGTCAAGTTCACCATCGATCGCGTGCCCAACATCCCGAACAGCCCGGGTCCGTTCACGGCGTATACCAAGGCCATCACCGCCGTCGAGATCGTCGATCCCTACACCGTCCGGTTCAAGTACGCCTCGCCGTACCCGCTGTCGCCCAACGACATGTCGACGATCTACATCGTGTCGAAGAAGGCAGCCACTGGCGCGTCGACCGAGGACTTCAACAGCGGCAAGGCCGCCATCGGCAGCGGGCGCTACAAGCTGGTGCGCTACGTCAACGGCGATCGGGTCGAGCTCGTGCGCAACGACGGCTACTTCGGCGAGAAGTCCTACTGGCAGAAGGTGACGTTCCGCATCATCAAGAACGAGGCCGCGCGCGTGGCCGCGCTGTTGTCGGGCGACGTCGATGCGATCGAGCAGCCCCCTACGGCCGACCTGGTCAAGATCAAGGCCGACCCCAAGTTCACCGTCACGTCGAAGATCTCCCATCGGGTGATCTATTTCAACTTCGACCATCTGCAGCGGTCGAGCCCCTTCATCACCGCCAAGGACGGCAAGCCGCTCGAGAAGAATCCGCTGCTCGACGTGCGCGTGCGCCGCGCGATCTCCAAGGCGATCAACCGCCAGGCGATCGCCGACCGCGTGATGGAAGGCCAGGCGATTCCCTCCGGCCAGCTCGTGTCCGACCGCCTGTTCGGCTACGTGCCGGGTCTCAAGGCCGACGCGTACGACGTGGAAGGCGCGAAGAAGCTGCTCGCCGAGGCCGGCTACCCCGACGGCTTCAACCTCACGATCCATGGCCCGGCCGGGCGCTACGTCAACGACGAGAAGATCGTGCAGGCGGTGGCGCAGATGCTCACGCGCGTGGGTATCGTTTCGAAGGTGGAGACCGCGCCGATGGCGCCGTACTCGTCGCGCGCGAGCAAGCAGGAGTTCAGCTTCCACATGGTCGGCTGGGGCGCGTCCACGGGCGAGGCCAGCTCGCCGCTGCGCTCGCTGCTGGCCACGTTCGATCCCAAGAAGGGCCTGGGCGCCGTCAACTGGGGCCGCTACAGCAACCCGAAGGTCGACTACCTGATCGAGCAGGCGCTCCAGCAGGTCGACGACGAGAATCGCAAGATCATGCTGCAACGCGCGACCGAGCTCGCGATGTCGGATCTGGGCATCATGCCGATCCACTTCCAGTTCACGATCTGGGCGACCAGGAAGAACGTGCATTACATCCCCCGTACGGACGAATACACCCTCGCGTATCAGTTCCAGCCGGCCAAGGAGATGGCGGCGTCGAAGTGACGCGAGCGCAGGTCGCGTCATCCCCGCGAAGGCGGGCATCCCGTGACGTGAACGACGCTGGATTCCCGCCTGCGCGGGAATGACGATCCATGCTCGTCTTCATCATCCGTCGCGGGCTGCAGAGCGTCGTGGTCCTGGCCGCGATGTCGCTGCTGGTATTCGTGGGGGTCTATGCGATCGGCAATCCGATCGACATCCTCATCAATCCCCAGGCCGACCAGCAGGATCGCGAGCGGGCGATCCACGCGCTCGGGCTCGACCGGCCGCTGTGGGCCCAGTACCTGTCGTTCCTCCATGGTGCGCTGACGGGCGACCTGGGACGCTCGTTCGTGCACAGCACCTCGGCGCTCGGATTGATCCTCGAACGCATGCCGGCCACGATGGAGCTCGCATTGGCCGCGATGCTGATCGCCGTGATCATCGGCATCCCGCTCGGGCTATGGGCGGGTCTGCGGCCGAATGGCGTCGCAGGACGCACCATCATGGCGGGTTCGATTCTCGGCTTCTCCCTGCCGACGTTCTGGGTCGGGCTGATGCTGATCATGGTGTTCGCCGTGTTCCTCGGCTGGCTGCCGTCCAACGGGCGCGGCGAGACGGTCGACGTGCTGGGTGTGCCGGTATCGTTCCTCACCATCGATGGCCTGCGCCACCTCGTGATGCCGGCCACCAACCTCGCGCTGTTCAACGTCGCGCTGCTCATCCGCCTCACCCGCGCCGGCGCCCATGAAGCGCTGTTGCAGGACTACGTCAAGTTCGCCCGCGCCAAAGGGCTCACCCATGCGCGCGTGATCGGCGTGCACGTGCTGCGCAACATCCTGATCCCGATCGTGACGGTCGTGGGGCTGCAGTTCGGCTCGCTGATCGGCTTTGCGATCGTGACCGAGAGCGTGTTCGCGTGGCCCGGCATGGGCAAGCTGCTCATCGATTCCATCAACCTGCTCGACCGGCCGGTGATCGTCGCGTACCTGCTCGTGATCGTCACGTTCTTCATCGTGATCAACCTGCTCGTCGACCTGCTGTACTCCGCGCTCGATCCGCGCGTGCGGCTCACGGAAACGAAGGGCTAGCGTGAGCAGCCTCGCGCCCATCCGGGCGGACGCCATCGAGACGCGCCGCGCCGAGACGCCGCTGCGCCGCGCGATGAGCGACTTCGTCGCCAACCCGCTCGCGGTGTTCGGTCTCGCGCTCCTTGCGCTCATCGTGCTGATCGCGGTGTTCGCGCCGTGGATCTCGCCCCAGAACCCCTACGACCTCGCGGTCATCGACGTCCTGGACAGCCGCCTTCCGCCGGGCGAGAAATCGGCGAGCGGCCAGACGTTCTGGCTCGGCACCGACGACCAGGGACGCGACATGCTGTCGGCCATCTTCTACGGGCTGCGCATCTCGCTCGTCGTCGGCGTGTCGAGCACCATCGTGGCGCTGGTCATCGGACTTGCTGCCGGCCTCGCGGCGGCGTACTTCGGCGGGCGGCTCGAAGGCGCCATCATGCGCATCGTCGACATCCAGCTCTCGTTTCCGGCGATTCTCATCGCGCTGATCCTCATCGCCGTGCTGGGGCAGGGCACCGGCAAGGTGATCACCGCGCTCATCACGGTGCAATGGGCCTACTACGCGCGCACGGTGCGCAGCGCCGCACTGGTGGAGAAGCGCAAGGAATACATGGAAGCCGCGCGCTGCCTGGCACTGCCGCCGAGCCACATCGTGTTTCGGCACCTGCTGCCGAATTGCCTGCCGCCGATGATCGTGGTGGCCACGGTGCAGGTTGCCGCGGCGATCGCACTCGAGGCCACGCTGTCGTTCCTCGGGCTCGGCCTGCCGATCACCGAGCCGTCGCTGGGGCTGCTGATCGCCAATGGCTACCAGTACCTGCTGTCGGGCAAGTACTGGATCAGCTTCTTTCCCGGCATCGCGCTGGTGCTCACGATCGTGAGCATCAACCTCGTCGCCGACCAGCTGCGCGACGTGCTGAACCCGCGGCTGCAGAAGTAGCGCGCACCCATGACGCCTGCCGAAGATCCGGTGCTGCTCGTGGAGGGCTTGCGCACGCACTTCTTCACCCGCGCCGGTGTGGTGAAGGCCGTCGACGACGTTTCCTTCCAGGTGCGCCGCGGCGAGGTGCTCGGCCTCGTCGGCGAGTCGGGTTCGGGCAAGTCGATGACGGGCTATTCGCTGATGGGGCTGATCGACCCGCCGGGGCGCATCGTCGCGGGCCGCATCGTGCTCGATGGCATCGATCTGCGCGCACTTGGCGCGGAGGCGATGCGCCAGCTGCGCGGCAACCGCATCGCGATGATCTTCCAGGACCCGATGATGACGCTCAATCCGGTCCTGCGCATCGACACCCAGATGATCGAGGCGATCCAGGCGCACGCACGCGTGAGCCAGGCGCAGGCGCGTGCGCGCGCACGCGAGGCGCTCGTCAAGGTGGGCATTCCGTCGCCCGACGAGCGGCTCGACGCCTATCCGCATCAGTTCTCCGGCGGCATGCGGCAGCGCGTCGCGATCGCCATCGCGCTGCTCAATTCGCCCGACGTGATCATTGCCGACGAGCCCACGACCGCGCTCGACGTCACGATCCAGGGGCAGATCCTCTACGAGATGCAGCGCCTCACCCGCGAAACCGGCGCCGCGCTGGTCTGGATCACGCACGACCTGTCCGTGATCGCAGGCCTCGCCGACCGCGTGTGCGTGATGTACGCGGGGCGCATCGTCGAAGAGGGCGACGTCGCCGACGTGCTCGCGCGGCCGCGCCATCCGTACACCCGCGGACTGATCGACTCGGTGCCGTCGAACAACGTGCGCGGGCAGCGCTTGAAGCAGATCCCGGGCATGACGCCCTCGCTGCTCGCGCTGCCGGCCGGATGCCCGTTTCGCGAGCGCTGCGCGCGCGCGGGTGCGCAATGCGTCGACGCGCCGCCGCTGCGTGGATTCGGCGCGCCGGGACAGATGATCCGCTGCCATTATCCGATCGTGGAAGAGGCGGTGCCGGCATGAGCGCCACGACGATGCACCGGGGCCGATCCGCCTCGCGCAACGGCGCGCCATGACCGCGGGCCGGCCGGACGCGGAAACGAGCAGCGCACCGCGCGACGGGCTCATGCTGCGTGAAGCGCCCGCGGCGGCCGCGCGCGCTGCGCCGTCGCAGGACGTGCCGCTCATCGCGCTGTGCGACGCATCGCGCCGCTTCGTCAAGACGCTCGACCTCGCCGGACGCATCGGCCAGCGCCTCGGCGCGCGCATCCGCGAGGAGGTCGTGCACGCGGTCGATCGCGTGGACCTCGCGGTCGCGCCCGGCGAAGTGGTGGGCCTCGTTGGCGAGTCGGGCTGCGGCAAGTCGACGCTCGGCCGCCTCGCGGTCGGCCTGCTGCCGCTGACCACGGGCGAACGCATGTGGAAAGGCCAGCGCGTCGACGCGCTCGCGCCGGGCCCCGCGCGCACGCTCCAGCTCAAGACGCAGATGATCTTCCAGGATCCGTACGCGTCGCTGAACCCGCGCATGCGCGTGGTGGACATCGTCGGCGAGGCGCCGGTCACGCACCGCCTCATCGCGCCCAAGCAGAAAGTCGAGTACGTCGGCCTGATGCTGAATCGCGTCGGCCTCGACCCGACGCTGATGCGCCGCTACCCGCATCAGTTCTCGGGCGGACAGCGGGCCCGCATCGGCATCGCGCGCGCGCTGGCGGTCAAGCCGGAGTTCCTCGTGTGCGACGAGTCGGTCGCGGCGCTCGACGTGTCGATCCAGGCGCAGGTGCTGAACCTGTTCATGGAGCTGCGCGGCGCGCTCAACCTCACCTACCTGTTCATCAGCCACGATCTTGGCGTGGTGCAGTTCATCGCCGACCGGGTCGTGGTCATGTATCTCGGCCGGGTGGTCGAAAGCGCGCCGGCAGGCGAGCTCTTCGCGCGCCCGAATCATCCGTACACGCAGGCGCTGCTCGCGGAGGTCGGCCGCGTGGAGCCACGCAAGCGGACGTTCGTGCCGATCAAAGGCGAGATCCCTTCGCCGCTCGATCCGCCGCCCGGTTGCCACTTCCATCCGCGCTGCCCGCATGCGATGGCGGTATGCCGCGAGGTGGTGCCACCGCTCGACACGGTCGCCGCAGGCCATCGCAGCGCGTGCTGGCTGAACCACGAGCCCGGTGCGCGCGGCGCGGCCATCAACGGCGCATTGGGGTAAGCCGCTTCGACCGGCGCCGGTCGACTGGTCGGGCCACTTGACCCCCGCGACAGTGCGCTGCTAAGTTCGCGGCACAAGCCGGACGCGGACCGACAGTGGCCGCCAGCGGCAATTCCTCGGAGGACATCATGAAATCGTGCCTGCGCGCGCTCGCCGCGCTGTCGCTGTCGTTGTTCGCCTCGCTGGCGCTCGCCGCTTATCCCGACCGTCCGATCACGCTGATCGTGCCGTGGGGTGCGGGCGGTGGCACCGATGCGGTGGCGCGCTTCTTCGCCGCATATCTCGAGAAGGACCTCGGCCAGCCCGTGAACGTGGTCAACCGCACGGGTGGCAATGGCGTGGTCGGCCACAGCGCCATCGCGCAGGGCGCCCCCGACGGCTACACGATCGGCCTCATCACGGTCGAGATCTCCATGCTGCACTGGCAAGGCCTGACCGAGCTCACACCGGCGTCGTACCAGCCGCTCGCGCTCGTGAACGCGGATCCGGCGGGATTCCAGGTGCGGGCCGATTCCCCCTGGAAGTCGGTCAAGGATGTGATCGATGCGGTGAAAGCCAGCCCGGGCAAGTACAAGGCCTCGGGCACCGGGCAGGGCGGCATCTGGCATCTCGCCATCGCCGGCCTGCTGAGCGACCTCAAGATCGATCCGGCGGCAGTGCCTTGGGTGCCGTCGAACGGCGCGGCGCCGGGGCTGCAGGACCTGGTGGCCGGCGGCGTGGACATCGTGCCGTGCTCCATCCCTGAGGCGCGACCGCTCATGGATGCGGGCAAGGTGAAGTCCCTCGCGGTGTTCGACGATCACGCGCCTGCGCTGTATCCCAACCTGCCAACGATCAAGCAGGCGATCGGCAGCGACTGGAAGACCGCAGCATGGCGCGGCTTCGCCGGACCCAAGGCGCTGCCCAAGGATGTTGCCGGCAAGCTCACGGCTGCCTTCAAGAAGGCGTACGACAGCAAGGAGTACAAGGATTTCCTGGCCCAGCGCGGCTTCGGTGCGCAATGGGCTGACCAGGCCGGTTTCGCGCAGTACATGGCCAAAGGCGACGCGGACATGGGCAAGGTCATGAAGGCGGTCGGGCTCGCCAAGTGACGGCGCAGCAGTCAGCCGCGCGATGAAGATCAACGACGCGATCTTCGGCGCCGTCCTGATGGCGCTCGGGCTGGCGGTCCTGTTGACGGTCCGGTCGTATTCGAGCATTCCGGGTCAGAACGTGGGTCCCGCGCTGTTTCCCGGGCTGGTCGCAACCGGGCTCGTGGTGTGCGGCATCCTCCTCGTCGTGGGCGGCCTGCGCGCGCGCGCCGGTGCTGCATGGGTTGAAGCGCTGCCATGGCTGCGGTCGCGCCGCCATGTTCTGCGCTTCGTCGCCGTGGTCGGCGCTGTCATCGGCTACATCCTGCTTGCCGGTCCGCTGGGTTTCCTGATCGTCGCGCCACTGGCACTGCTTGCGCTGCTGCTCCCGTTCGGGGTGCGTCCGGGCACGGCGATCGTCGTCTCGCTCCTCGCGTCCGTGGTGATCTGGTACGCGTTCTACAAGCTCTTGCGCGTGCCGCTGCCCTGGGGCGTGCTCGAGCGCTTCGCGTTCTAGGCCGTCCGTGCACGACATCGTCACGGCAATGGGGATGGTGTTCCATCCCTACACGCTGTGGGTGATGCTCGCGTCGTCGGTCTTCGGACTGTTCGTCGGGGCCGTCCCCGGATTGACCGCCACGATGGCCACGGCGCTGCTCGTGCCGGTCACGTTCTTCATGTCGCCGATCCCGGCGATTGCGGCCATCGTGACCGCCACTGCGATGGCCATCTTCGCCGGCGACGTGCCCGGTTGCCTGCTGCGCATGCCGGGCACGCCGGCATCGGCTGCGTACACCGACGAAGCGTATGCAATGACGCGCAAGGGACAGACGGAGCTCGCGCTGGGCGCAGGGCTCGTCTTCAGCGCCCTCGGCGGGCTGTTCGGCACGGCCGTGCTGATCGTCTCCGCGCCGGCGCTCGCCGATTTCGCGCTGCGCTTCAGCTCGTTCGAGTATTTCTGGCTCGTGCTGCTCGGATTGTCATGCGCCATCGTGATCACCGCCGAGCGGCCGCTCAAAGGCGTGGTCTCGCTGCTGCTGGGCCTGCTCGTCGCCTGCGTGGGCCTCGGCAATCCGGCCGGCTTCCCGCGCTTCACGTTCGGCAGCACCGAGCTCATGGGAGGAATCGGTCTCATTCCCATGATGATCGGCATGTTCGCCGTGTCGGATATCATCCGCTACGCCGTCGACACCAACCCGCAGTGGGAGATCGTCGACCAGCCGATCGGCAACGTCTTCAAGGGCATGTGGCAGCTCACGAAGAAATACCCCGTGCAGATCCTGCGCGGCAACGTCGTGGGAACGCTGGTGGGCGCGCTGCCCGGCGCGGGGGCCGACATCGCGGCGTGGATGACCTACGCGATCAGCAAGAAATTCTCGAAGGAGCCGGAGAAGTTCGGCACCGGGCACGTCGAGGGCATCGTCGAATCCGGAGCGGCGAACAACAGCGCGCTCGCGGGCGCCTGGATCCCGGCGCTGGTGTTCGGCATTCCGGGCGATTCGATCACCGCGATCGTGATCGGCGTGCTGTACATGAAGAACATGAATCCGGGCCCGACGCTCTTCACGCAGAACCCGCAGAACATCTACGCCGTCTACATCCTTTTCATCCTGGCCAACCTGCTCATGGTTCCGCTGGGCTGGGCGTGCATAAAGGCGGCCAAGCAGATCCTGCGCGTGCCGCGCAACGTGCTCATGCCCGTGATCCTGCTGTTCTGCGTGGTCGGCACGTTCGCGATCAACAACACGGTGTTCGACGTCGGCGTCATGCTGGTCGCCGGCGTGCTCGCCTACGTGCTCGAGGAAAACGGCTTTCCCAGCGCGCCGGCCATCCTGGGCGTCGTGCTGGGCGGCATGCTCGAGGAGAACTTCATCACCTCGATGATCAAGTCGAATGGGGACCTCTCGTCCTTCTTCAGCCGGCCGATCGCAGCGGCGCTCGGCGCGTTGACGCTGGGCGCCTGGTTCCTCCCGCCGCTGGTGCGCAGGCTGCGGCGCCTGGCCGGCGCGTAAGCGTCGCGAGTTGCACTCGCGTTGACCCTCCGTGCTGCGGCGCGGTAAAATCTCAAGGTTTTGGATCGGATGTCCGGACGGGCCCTCGGCGGGCCGTGGGCATCGGGACCGAGCTGTACCGGATTGATCGGCGGGGCGAAGCGGCAACCGGCGGGACGAACAAGCGACAAACTGGCACATGCGCGCAAAGCTCGTCGTCGGCAACTGGAAGATGAACGGCGGGCTTGCGCAAAACGCCGCGCTGCTCGGGCGTTTGCGGGACGAAGCAAGCGGGGCGCCGCGGTCGATTGCGGTGTGCGTGCCGTTTCCGTATCTCGCACAGGCGCAGCAAGTGCTCGGTGCAACCGCGCTCGCGTGGGGTGCACAGGACGTGAGCCCGCATGCGGCGGGCGCGTACACGGGCGACGTATCGGCGGGCATGCTGGCTGAATTCGGCTGCCGCTATGCGATCGTGGGCCATTCGGAGCGCCGCCAGGGTCACGGCGAAGCGGACGCCGTGGTGGGCGCCAAGGCGAAGGCGGCGCTGGCGCGGGGCATCACGCCGATCGCGTGCGTGGGCGAGACGCTCGCCGAGCATGACGCCGGGTCGACGGAGCAGGTGGTCCTGCGGCAGCTCGATGCCGTGCTCGAAGCGATCGGTGCGGGCGCGCAGCGCAGCGTCTTCGCGTATGAGCCGGTGTGGGCGATCGGCACGGGCCGCACGGCCAGCCCCGCGGAAGCGCAGGGCGTGCATGCGCGGCTGCGCGCGCGGCTGCAAGCCGTGGGCGCGGGCACGGCAACGGTGCTGTACGGCGGCAGCGTCAAAGGCGGCAATGCCGGCGCGTTGTTCGCGATGCCCGATATCGACGGCGGGCTGGTCGGTGGCGCGTCGCTCGACGCGGATGAATTTTTGGCGATCGCGCGTGCCTAACCGGTGCGCGGTCTGAAGCTGGAGCAAGGATGACGTATCTCGAATCGGCGGTCCTGGTGCTGCACGTGCTCACGGCGATTGCCGTGTGCGGCTTCGTGCTTCTCCAGCATGGCAAGGGCGCCGACATGGGCGCTGCTTTCGGCAGCGGCGCGTCGGGCAGCCTGTTCGGTGCAGTGGGATCGGCCAACTTCCTGTCGCGCACGACGGCCGTGTTGGCCACCGTGTTCTTCGTGACGAGCATCGGCCTCACGTATTTCGGTACCCTGCACGGGAAGCCGCAGGGCCTGATGGAAAGCGGCGTGCCCGAGAAGACGGCGCCCGCGGTACCCAAGGCGTCGGACGTTCCGCAGCCGGCCAACAGCGCACCGGCGGCAGCGCCGGCAGGCGATGCGGCGGCGCCGAAGTCGGGCGAAGTACCGAAATAGTAGAAGCCAGTTGACAGAAGTCAGGTTGCCAGTCCGCTGCATCGTCCACACTGCCAACTGTCAACTGGCTTCTGCTTGCTGAACCAGCCGACGTGGTGAAATTGGTAGACACGCTGTCTTGAGGGGGCAGTGGCGAAAGCCGTGGGAGTTCGAGTCTCCCCGTCGGCACCAGAAGTAGCGGCGCGCAGCCCACGGCGGCAGGCGGCGCGCCGGACGTCCGCCGCGGCAGCGTCATGTCCTGAGCGCACCCGCGACCGAAGCAATGCTCGAACAATACTTCCCCATCCTCCTGTTCATCGGCTTCGGGCTGTTCCTCGGCCTCGCGATGCTGAGCGTCGGCCGGCTGGTGTCGCCGAACCGGCCCGATCCGGAGAAGCTCTCCCCGTACGAGTGCGGCTTCGAGGCGTTCGAGGACGCGCGCATGAAGTTCGACGTGCGCTACTACCTCGTCGCCATCCTCTTCATCCTGTTCGATCTCGAGATCGCCTTCCTGTTTCCCTGGGCGGTGGTGCTGCGCGACATCGGGTTCTTCGGATTCGCGTCGATGATGGTGTTCCTTGCAATCCTCGTGGTCGGCTTCATCTACGAGTGGAAGAAGGGTGCGCTGGAATGGGAATGATCAACGCGGCGGAGCAGCGGCAATGAGCCTCGAAGGAGTCATGGAGAAGGGCTTCGTCACGACGCAGCTCGACAACGTCATCAACTGGGCGCGCAACGGGTCGATGTGGCCCATGACCTTCGGCCTCGCGTGCTGCGCCGTCGAGATGATGCACGCGGGCGCGTCGCGCTACGACCTCGACCGTTTCGGCGTGGTGTTCCGTCCGAGCCCCCGCCAGTCCGACGTCATGATCGTTGCGGGAACGTTGTGCAACAAGATGGCGCCTGCGCTGCGCAAGGTCTACGACCAGATGGCCGAGCCGCGCTGGGTCATCTCGATGGGCTCGTGCGCCAACGGCGGCGGCTACTACCATTATTCGTACTCCGTGGTGCGCGGCTGCGACCGCATCGTCCCGGTGGACATCTACGTGCCCGGCTGTCCGCCCACGGCGGAAGCGCTGATCTACGGGATCCTGCAGCTGCAGAACAAGATCTGGCGCACGAACACGATCGCCCGCTGATGGCCGGACGCCTCGACCTCCTGTCGGCCGCGCTCGCAGACAAGCTGGGCGAGCGCGTGCGCGCAACCGACGTGGCGCTCGGCGAGATCACCATCGTCGTCGCGGCCGAATCGTGGATCGACGTGCTGCGCACGCTGCGCGACGAGCCCGCGCTCGGGTTCGAGATGATGGTCGACCTGTGCGGCGTGGACTACAAGGCGTATGGCGACGGCCCATGGGAAGGTCCGCGGTTCGCGGTGGTGTGCCACCTGCTGTCGCTGTCGAACAACTGGCGCGTGCGCGTGCGCACGTTCGCACCCGACGACGAGTTTCCCGTCGTGGCGAGCGCCATCGACGTGTGGCCGGCGGTGAACTGGTTCGAGCGCGAAGCGTTCGACCTGTACGGCATCGTCTTCACCGGCCACCCGGACCTGCGCCGGATCCTCACCGATTACGGCTTCGTCGGTCATCCGTTCCGCAAGGATTTCCCGGTGTCGGGCTATGTCGAGATGCGCTACGACCCCGAGCAGGCACGGGTGATCTACCAGCCGGTCAGCATCGAGCCGCGCGAGATCACGCCGCGCATCATCCGCGAGGAGAACTACGCGGAAGAGCCTGGGTTCCGCAAGGGCTGAACGCGCGCGCATGGCTGAAATCCGCAACTACACCATGAATTTTGGGCCGCAGCATCCGGCAGCCCACGGCGTGCTGCGCCTGGTCCTCGAGCTGGATGGCGAAGTGATCGAGCGCGCCGATCCGCACATCGGCCTGCTGCATCGCGCCACCGAGAAGCTCGCCGAGCACAAGACGTGGATCCAGTCGCTGCCGTACATGGACCGGCTCGACTACGTGTCGATGATGTGCAACGAGCATGCGTATTGCCTGGCGATCGAGCGCCTGCTCGGCGTCGACGTGCCGATCCGCGCACAGTACATCCGGGTCATGTTCGACGAGATCACGCGGCTGCTGAACCACCTGATGTGGCTGGGCTCGCATTCGCTCGACATCGGCGGCATGACGACCTTCCTCTACGCGTTCCGCGAGCGCGAGGACCTGCTCGACATGTACGAGGCGGTGTCGGGCGCGCGCATGCACGCGGCCTACTATCGTCCCGGCGGCGTGTACCGCGACCTGCCCGAGCGCATGCCTCGCTACGAAGCGCGCAACAAGCGCAACGAGCGCGCGTTCGAGCGCATGAACGACAATCGCGGCGGCTCGCTGCTCGACTTCATCGACGACTTCACGCAGCGCTTTCCCGGGTATGTCGACGACTACGAGACGCTGCTCACGGACAATCGCATCTGGAAGCAGCGCACGGTGGGCATCGGCGTCGTGAGCCCCGAGCGGGCGATGGCGCTCGGCTTCACCGGCGCGATGCTGCGCGGCTCCGGCGTGCCGTGGGACCTGCGGCGCAAGCAGCCGTACGAGGTGTACGACCTGATGGAGTTCGACATTCCCGTCGGCGTCAACGGTGATTGCTACGACCGCTACCTGGTGCGCATGGAAGAGATGCGCCAGTCGAACCACATCATCCGCCAGTGCGTCGAGTGGCTGCGCCACAATCCCGGTCCGGTCATGACCGGTAATCACAAGGTCGCCCCGCCTGCGCGCGAGGCGATGAAGTCGAACATGGAAGAGCTGATCCACCACTTCAAGCTCTTCACCGAAGGCATCCACGTGCCGCCCGGCGAGGTGTACGCCGCGATCGAGCACCCGAAGGGCGAATTCGCCGTGTACGCCATCTCGGACGGCGCGAACAAGCCCTACCGCATCAAGCTGCGTCCGCCCGACTTCGTGCACCTGTCCGCGCTCGACGAGATGTCGCGCGGGCACATGATCGCCGACGTCGTCGCGATCATCGGCACGCAGGACATCGTGTTCGGGAGCGTGGACCGATGATGAAGGTCATCAGGACTTCGCTCGCTACCATTGCACTCGCGCTCGCGCTTGCGCTCCTCGGGCTCCACGCCGCCGCGCAGGGCCTGCCGACTGCGCCGGGCGGAGCGGCGACGCAGCTGCCCTCGGGCGGCAAGGCGGCCGCCAAGCCTGGCGAGGAGACGAGCCCGGAGAACCAGCCGACGCTCGCAGACGACAAGGACGTGATCGAAGCGTCGCAGAAGTGGCTGCAGCTGATCGACCGTGCGCGCTATGGGGACGCCTGGGACCTTGGCGCCAAGCCGCTCAAGAAGACGGTGTCGCGCAAGGGTTTCGTCGACGGCATCGCCCAGGCGCGCAAGGGCTACGGGAAGGTTGCCGGGCGCAAGCCGGCGCAGTTCGCTCGCACGCACACGCTGCCGGGCGCGCCCGACGGCGACTATGCGCTCGTCTCCTTCGAAACGCGCTTCGCCAACGGCAGGACGGCCGACGAGCAGATCGTCTGGCTGCTGGAGTCCGACGTGTGGCGCGTCTCCGGCTATTTCATCCGCTGACCATGCTTTCACCCGACGCCCTGCGACGCATCGACTCCGAGGTGGCCAAGTACCCGCACGACCAGCGGCAATCCGCGGTCATGTCGGCGCTCGCCATCGCGCAGGACGAGCGCGGCTGGCTGCCGGTGGACGCGATGGACGAGGTGGCGCGGATCCTGGGCATGCCGCCCGTGGCGGTGTACGAGGTCGCCACGTTCTACGCCATGTACAACACGCAGCCGACCGGCCGCTTCAAGCTCACCATCTGCACCAATCTCCCGTGCGCGTTGCAGGGCGCCGCGGCCGCCGCAGAGCACCTCAAGGACCGGCTCGGCGTCCCTTTCAACGGCACGACGCCCGACCACGCGTTCACGCTCAAGGAAGGCGAATGCTTCGGCGCGTGCGGCGATGCGCCCGTCGTCCTCGTCAACAACAAGCGGATGTGCACGCGCATGGAAGCCGATGCGCTCGATGCGCTCCTCGATGAGCTGCGCGCAGCGGCAGCGCGCGGTGAAGGCACGCCGCAGGAAGGCGAGCACGCATGAACGCTCCGTCGGAATTCCTCGATTACGGCCCGGACGCCGTGCTCATGGCCGGCCTCAACGGCCGCAACTGGCGCCTCGCGGACTACGTCCAGCGCGGAGGCTACGAAGCGCTGAAGAAGATCCTCGCCGACAGGATCCCGCCCGAGCAGATCGTCGCGGAGGTCAAGAAGTCGGCGCTGCGCGGGCGCGGCGGCGCGGGCTTTCCCACCGGGCTCAAGTGGAGCTTCATGCCGCGCCAGTTTCCCGGCGACAAGTACCTCGTGTGCAATTCCGACGAGGGCGAGCCGGGCACGTTCAAGGACCGCGACATCATGCGGTACAACCCGCATGCGCTCATCGAAGGCATGATCATCGCCGGCTACGCGATGGGCTGCGCGCGCGGCTACAACTACGTGCACGGCGAGATCTGGGACGTCTACGAACGCTGCGAAGAAGCGCTGCGCGAGGCGTACGACGCCGGCTTGGTCGGCAACGACATCCTGGGCAGCGGCTTCTCGTTCCAGCTGTTCAACCACCACGGTTACGGCGCGTACATCTGCGGCGAGGAGACGGCGCTGCTGGAGTCGCTCGAAGGCAAGAAGGGACAGCCGCGGTTCAAGCCGCCGTTTCCCGCCAGCTTCGGCCTGTACGGCAAGCCGACGACCATCAACAACACCGAGACGTTCGCCGCGGTGCCGTGGATCATGCGCAACGGCGGCGAGTGGTTCCTCGAGCTCGGCAAGCCCAACAATGGCGGCACGAAGATCTTCTCGGTGTCGGGCGACGTCGCTCGCCCGGGCAACTTCGAGATCAGGCTCGGCACGCCGTTCGCGCAGCTGCTCGAGATGGCGGGCGGCATGCGCGACGGCCGCAGGCTGAAGGCCGTGATCCCGGGCGGCTCGTCGGCGCCCGTGCTGCCCGGCGACGTCATGATGGGCCTGACCATGGACTACGACGCGATCGCCAAGGCCGGCTCCATGCTGGGCTCGGGCGCCGTCATCGTGATCGACGAGACGCGCTGCATGGTCAAGAGCCTCATGCGGCTGTCGTACTTCTACTTCGAGGAATCGTGCGGCCAGTGCACGCCGTGCCGTGAGGGCACCGGCTGGCTCTACCGCATGGTCAACCGCATCGAGAACGGCAAGGGAACGCGCGAAGATCTCGACGTCCTGAACGACGTCGCCGACAACATCGCGGGCCGCACGATCTGCGCGCTCGGCGACGCCGCCGCACTGCCGGTCAAGAGCTTCATCAAGCACTTCCGGTCCGAGTTCGAGCACCACATCGATCACGGCGAGTGCGTGGTCCCGCCTTATGTGTAGAGTTCGCGCATGCTGAACCTCGAAATCGACGGCAAGGCCGTGCAGGTGCCGAACGGCAGCACGGTCATGGACGCCGCGCGCGAGCTCGACGTCTACATCCCGCATTTCTGCTACCACCGCAAGCTGTCCATCGCCGCCAACTGCCGCATGTGCCTCGTGCAGGTCGAGAAGGCGCCCAAGCCGCTGCCGGCCTGCGCCACGCCCGCCACCGAGGGCATGAAGGTGTGGACGCATTCGGAAACCGCGCAGAAGGCGCAGCGCGGCGTGATGGAATTCCTGCTCATCAACCATCCGCTCGACTGCCCGATCTGCGACCAGGGCGGCGAATGCCAGCTGCAGGATCTCGCTGTCGGATATGGCGGCTCGGCATCGCGCTACAAGGAGCCCAAGCGCGTCGTGTTCGAGAAGAACCTCGGCCCGCTCATTTCCGCGCGCGAGATGCAGCGCTGCATCCATTGCACCCGCTGCGTCCGCTTCGGCCAGGAAATCGCCGGCGTGATGGAGCTCGGCATGGTCGGCCGCGGCGAGCACGCGGAGATCGTCTCGTTCGTCAACCAGACGGTCGACTCGGAGCTGTCGGGCAACATGATCGACCTGTGTCCGGTCGGCGCGCTGACCAGCAAGCCGTTCCGCTATGCGGCGCGCACCTGGGAGCTCACCCGCCGCAAGAGCATCTCGCCGCACGACAGCCTCGGCAGCAACCTGGTCGTGCAGGTGAAGGGCGGCGCCGTCATGCGCGTGCTCCCGCTCGAGAACGATGCGATCAACGAGTGCTGGCTGTCCGACAAGGACCGCTTCAGCTATCTCGCGCTGAACGGCGACGATCGCCTCACCGAGCCCATGCTCAAGCAGAACGGCGAGTGGCATACGGTGGACTGGCCGGTTGCGCTCGACTTCGTCGTGCGCGGGCTGAAGGACATCGTGGCCAAGCACGGGCCCGCCGCGCTCGGCACGCTGGTCTCGCCGCATGCGACGCTCGAGGAGGCTGGTCTCGCCGCCCGCCTGACGCGCGCGCTCGGCAGCGAGAACATCGACTTCCGCCTGCGCCAGACGGATTTTCGCGCCGATGGCCACCGCGCCGGCATCCCGTGGCTCGGCATGCCGATCGCCGACGTGGGCAAGCAGGAGCGCGTGCTCGTCGTCGGCAGCTTCCTGCGCAAGGACGCGCCGCTGCTGGCGGCGCGGCTGCGCCAGGCCGCGCGCAAGGGCGCGCAGGTGTCGATGCTGCACTCGGTCGACGACGACTGGCTCATGCCCATCGCGCACAAGGCGGTCGTCGCGCCATCGCTGCTGCCGCGCATGCTCGGTGAGATCGTCGTCGCCGCGGCACGCGCGGCCGGCACGGCGGCGCCCGCAGGCCTCGAAAGCGTCGACCCGGGTGACGATGCGCAAGCCATTGCCGCGAGCCTCGGGTCCGGCGGCGCGCGCGCGATCTTCCTCGGCAATTACGCCACGCATCACCCGCAAGCCGCGCAAATCGAAGCGCTTGCGAGCGCCCTTGCACGCATCACCGGTGCGACGCTCGGCGTGCTGACCGAGGCCGCCAACACGGTCGGCGCCTGGCTCGCGGGTGCGACACCCGGCCCCGGCGGCCGCAACGCGGCTGCGATGCTCGGTGACGATCCGTGCCGCGCCTATGTCGTGCTGCACGCCGAGCCCGAGCTCGATTGCGCCCAGCCGGTGGCCGCACGCGCAGCGCTCGAGAAGGCCGACCTCGTCGTCGTGATGAGCCCGTTCCGCCATGGGCTGCGCTACGCCGACGTGCTGCTGCCCATCGGCCCGTTCAGCGAAACGTCCGGCACGTTCGTCAACTGCGAAGGCCGCCCGCAAAGCTTCAACGGCGTGGTGCCCCCGCTCGCCGAGACGCGGCCTGCCTGGAAGGTGCTGCGCGTGCTCGGCACCATGCTCGATCTCCCGGGCTTCGAGCTCGACACGTCCGAGCAGGTGCGCACGCAGGTGCTCCCCGACGAGGCCACGCGTGCCGCGCGGCTGCGCAACGGCGTCGACGTTGCGCTCACGGCGCCGGCCGCCAGCGCCGCCGGTGTCGAGCGCGTCGCTGACATTCCGATCCACTTTGCCGATCCGCTGGTGCGGCGCTCGGACGCGCTCCAGCGCACCGCCGATGCCCGGCCGCCGCGCGCGCGCATGCACAGCGCGCTGTTCGAGCAGCTGGGCCTTGCCGACGGTGGGCAGGTGCGCATCCGCCAGGGCAATGGTGAAGCCGTCCTGACGGCGGAAGTGGACGCGTCCGTGCCGGCAGGGGTCGTGCGCATCGCAGCCGCCCATCCGTCCACCTGCGGGCTCGACGGCCTGTCGGGTCCGGTGAGCGTCGAGCGCGCATGAACCTGACCGACACCCTGCAGCCCGTCGCCGGCCTGCTCGGCCCGTTCTGGTTGCCCGTGTGGACCATCGTCAAGATCGTGGTGATCGCCATCCCGTTGATCCTCGCGGTCGCATACCTGACGTACTGGGAACGCAAGATCATCGGCTGGATGCAGGTGCGCATCGGCCCCAATCGCGTCGGGCCGCTCGGACTCCTCCAGCCGTTTGCCGACGTGCTGAAGATGTTGTTCAAGGAAGTGATCGTTCCCTCCGGGGCGAATCGCTGGCTGTTCTTCGTCGCCCCCATGCTCTCGCTCGCCCCCGCGCTCGCCGCGTGGGCCGTGATTCCGTTCACCGGGACGCTCGTCCTGTCCAACATCAACGCGGGGCTGCTGTACATCCTGGCGATGACATCGATCGGCGTGTATGGCGTGATCCTGGCGGGTTGGGCGTCGAACTCGAAGTACGCATTCCTGGGCTGCCTGCGCTCGGCCGCGCAGATCGTCAGCTACGAGATCGCGATGGGCTTCGCGCTCGTCGGCGTGCTGATGGTCGCCAACAGCCTGAACCTCGGCGAGATCGTCGGCGGGCAGGAGGGCGGCGCATCGCACTGGTACATCTGGCCGCTGTTCCCGCTGTTCGTCGTCTACCTCGTCTCGGGCATCGCGGAGACCAATCGCCATCCGTTCGACGTCGCCGAGGGCGAATCGGAGATCGTCGCCGGGTTCCATGTCGAGTACTCGGGCATCGCGTTCGCGCTGTTCTTCCTGGCCGAGTACATGAACATGATCCTGGTGAGCGCGCTGTGCTCGGTCATGTTCCTGGGCGGCTGGCTCGCGCCGCTGCCGATCCTCAACGATGGGCCGCTCGCGCCCATCCTCGGCGACGGGCTGCTGTGGCTGTTCGTGAAGATGGCGGCGATCCTCTTCATCTTCCTGTGGATTCGCGCGACGTTCCCGCGCTACCGCTACGACCAGATCATGCGGCTCGGCTGGAAGGTGTTCATTCCGATCACCCTCATCTGGATCGTGTTCCTCGGCACCATGATGCAAACCCGCTGGGCGTACCTGTTCCACTGAACCGGCGACTGACAACCATGATGCAACGTTTCCGCGACTTCATCGGCACCTGGGTGCTGCTCGAGCTGTGGCGCGGCCTGTTCCTCACCGGCCGGCACATGTTCTCGCGCAAGGTCACCGTGCAGTTCCCCGAGGAGAAGACGCCCTACAGTCCGCGCTTTCGCGGCCTGCACGCGCTGCGCCGCTACCCGAATGGGGAAGAGCGCTGCATCGCGTGCAAGCTGTGCGAAGCCGTGTGCCCCGCGCTGGCGATCACGATCGAATCCGAGCAGCGCGACGACGGCACCCGGCGCACGACACGCTACGACGTCGACCTGACCAAATGCATCTTCTGCGGCTTCTGCGAGGAAAGCTGCCCGGTCGACTCCATCGTCGAGACGCGCATCCTCGAATACCACGGCGAGCGGCGGGGCGACCTCATCTACACCAAGGAAATGCTGCTCGCGGTGGGTGACCGCTACGAGGCGCAGATCGCCGCCGACCGCGCGGATGACGCGGCTTATCGGTAGGCTTGCGCGCGCATGACCTTCCAGACCTTCACCTTCTACGTCTTCGCCGCGATCCTCGTGTTCGCGGCGCTGCGCGTGGTGACTACCCGCAACCCGGTGCAGGCGGCGCTGTGGCTCGTGCTGTCGTTCTTCACCGCGGCAGGCGTGTGGCTGCTGCTGCAGGCCGAGTTCCTGGCGATCGCGCTGGTGCTGGTCTACGTGGGTGCCGTCATGGTGCTGTTCCTGTTCGTCGTGATGATGCTCGACGTGAACTTCGACAGCCTGCGCGCGCAGTTCCGCAGCTACGTGCCGATCGGCGCGCTGGTCGGTGCGCTGGTCCTGCTCGAGATGACGCTCGTGATCGTGAGCAGCAAGATGGGCCCGCTCACGCCCGCACCCCCGGCGCCGACGGGAAGCAACACGCGGGCGCTCGGCCAGCTGATCTACGTCGACTACGTCTATCCGTTCGAGCTCGCGGCGGTGGTGCTGCTGGTGGCGATCGTTGCCGCCATTGCGTTGACGCATCGGCAGCGCAAGGAGTCGAAGTACCAGGTGCCGGGCAACCAGGTAAAGGTACGCCGCGAGGACCGGGTGCGCCTCGTCAAGCTGCCGTCCGAAAAAGCCTGACCGCACGGCCACAAGAAGAAGGGGAGAGGGAGCCTTGAACATCGTCGTCGCCGCGCCAACGCTTGCCCACTACCTCGTGCTGGGCGCGATCCTGTTCGCCATCAGCATGGCGGGCATCTTCCTCAATCGGCGCAACGTCATCATCGTGCTGATGTCCATCGAGCTCATGCTCCTGGCCGTCAACCTCAACTTCATCGCGTTCTCGCGCTACCTGGGCGACATGAGCGGGCAGGTGTTCGTATTCTTCATCCTGACCGTCGCAGCCGCTGAATCCGCCATCGGCCTCGCCATCCTGGTGCTGCTGTTCCGCAACGTCGGCTCCATCGACGTCGAGGACCTCGGCAGCCTGCGCGGCTGACCGATGAGCATGCGCACGCTCTACCTGCTGGTCCCGCTCGCGCCGCTGGTGGCGTCGATCGTCGTCGGGCTGTTCGGCAACCGCCTTGGCCGCGGCATCTCGCACTGGCTGTGCATCCTCGGCGTGGCGGCGGCGTTCGCGATCTCCATCGTCGTCCTGCGGGACGTCCAGGCAGGCCACCTGTTCAACGGCGACATCTACACGTGGCTGCGCTCGGGTGATTTCAAGCTGGCCGTCGGCTTCCTGATCGACCCGCTCACCGCCACCATGATGCTGGTGGTGACGTTCGTGTCGCTGATGGTGCACGTCTACACGATCGGCTACATGGCCGACGACCCCGGCTACACGCGCTTCTTCTCGTACATCTCCCTGTTCACCTTCGCGATGCTCATGCTCGTCATGAGCAACAATTTCCTGCAGCTGTTCTTCGGCTGGGAAGCGGTGGGCCTCGTGTCGTACCTGCTCATCGGCTTCTGGTATACGCGGCCGTCGGCCATCTACGCCAACCTCAAGGCGTTCCTGGCCAACCGCGTCGGCGACTTCGGCTTCGTGCTCGGCATCGGGCTCGTGCTCGCGTACTTCGGTACGCTCGACTACGCACCCGTGTTCGACAAGGCGCCCGCGCTGGCGGGCACCATGATCGAGCCGTGGGCCGGCGCGCACTGGTCGCTCATGAGCGCGATCTGCATCTGCCTGTTCATCGGCGCGATGGGCAAGAGCGCCCAGGTGCCGCTGCACGTCTGGCTGCCGGACTCCATGGAAGGCCCCACCCCGATCTCGGCGCTGATCCACGCCGCGACGATGGTGACCGCCGGCATCTTCATGGTCGCGCGCATGAGCCCGCTGTTCGAGCTCTCGGACACGGCGCTGTCGTTCGTCACCATCATTGGTGCCACGACCGCGCTGTTCATGGCGTTCCTCGGCATCGTCCAGAACGATATCAAGCGCGTGGTGGCCTATTCGACCCTCTCCCAGCTCGGCTACATGACCGTTGCGCTCGGCGTGTCGGCGTACTCGGCCGCGATCTTCCACCTGATGACGCACGCGTTCTTCAAGGCGCTGCTGTTCCTCGGCGCAGGTTCGGTGATCATCGCGCTGCATCACGAGCAGGACCTGCGCAAGATGGGCGGCCTGCGCCGGTACATGCCCATCACCTACATCACGGCGGTGATCGGATCGCTCGCGCTGGCGGGTATCCCGCCATTCGCCGGCTTCTTCTCCAAGGACGCCATCATCGAGGCCACGCAGCTGTCGACGGTCGGCGGGCACGGCTATGCCTACTTCGCCGTGCTGAGCGGCGTCTTCATCACGGCGTTCTACTCGTTCCGGATGCTGTTCCTCGCCTTCCACGGCGCGCCGCGCTTCGACACCCACGGCCACGAGCACCACGACGCGGCCGCGCTGCCCGCGCAGCACGACGAGTCGCACGAGGCGGGCGCCGAGCCGCAGGCGCACGACGAGCATGCCGGTCCGCCACGCGAATCACCCTGGGTCATCACCGTCCCGCTCATCCTGCTCGCGATCCCGTCGATCTACGCGGGCTGGCGCTACATCGAGCCCATGCTCTTCGGCAACTGGTTCGGCCGCTCCATCGTGGTGCTCGAAGCCCACGATGTGATCCATGAGCTGCACGACGAATGGCACGGCGTCGTGCCGTTCATCCTGCACGGCTTCGTCAGCGCGCCGTTCTGGCTCGCGCTCGCGGGCATTGCATCGGCGGCGTACTGCTATCTCGTCAATCCCGCCTTCCCCGCGGCGGTGCAGCGGCGCTTCAGCGCGCTGTACACGCTGCTCGACAACAAGTACTACGCCGACCGGTTCAACGACTGGTTCTTTGCGGGCGGCTCGCGGAAGGTCGGCCGCGTCGCCTCCGAAGTGGGCGACCGCACGCTCATCGACGGCATCCTGGTCAACGGTGCCGCCCGCGTGATCGGCTGGTCGGCGCTGCTGGTGCGGCACCTGCAGTCGGGCTACGTGTATCACTACGCCTTCACGATGATCATCGGCGTCTTCGTGCTGCTGTATTGGTGGGGTGTCAGATGATGGAAACGCGGGCGTGACGCCTTATCTCTCGCTCTCCATCTGGGTCCCGATCGTGGCGGGGCTCGCCGTGCTGGCAGTCGGCCGCGATCGCGATGCGGGCACCGCGCGCTTCATCGCGCTCGTCGGGGCGCTGGCGGGGTTCCTCGTCACCGTGCCCCTCTACTGGCAGTTCGACGTGACGACGTCGGCGATGCAGTTCGTCGAGCGCACCGAGTGGATCCCGCGCTTCGACATCCACTATCACCTCGGCGTGGACGGCATCTCGGTGCTTTTCGTGCTGCTCAACAGCTTCGTCACGGTGCTCGTCGTGTGGGCCGGCTGGGAAGTGATCACGACGCGGGTGTCGCAGTACCTCGCGTCGTTCCTGATCATGTCCGGGCTCATCAACGGCGTGTTCGCCGCGCTCGACGGCGTGCTGTTCTACACGTTCTTCGAGGCCATGCTGATTCCGATGTACCTGATCATCGGCATCTGGGGCGGCCCCAATCGCGTCTACGCAGCGCTCAAGTTCTTCCTCTACACGCTGCTCGGCTCGCTGCTCATGCTGGTGGCGCTGATCTACCTCTACAACGTCTCCGAGAGCTTCGCGATCCTCGACTGGTACAAGGTGCCGCTCGAGATGAGCGTGCAGGTCCTGCTGTTCGTCGCGTTCTTCCTGTCGTTCGCCGTGAAGGTGCCCATGTGGCCGGTGCACACCTGGCTGCCCGACGCACACGTCGAAGCGCCCACGGGCGGCTCGGTCGTGCTCGCTGCGGTGACGCTGAAGGTCGGCGCGTACGGCTTCATCCGCTTCATCCTGCCGATCATGCCGGATGCTTCCCGTTACCTGGCGCCGTTCGTGATCACTCTGTCGCTGATCGCGGTGGTGTACATCGGCTTCGTCGCCCTCGTGCAGGCCGACATGAAGAAGCTGATCGCGTATTCGTCGATTTCGCACATGGGCTTCGTCACCCTCGGCTTCTTCCTGTTTTCGCCCCTGGGCGTCGAGGGCGCACTGGCCCAGATGATCTCCCACGGCTTCGTGTCGGCCGCGATGTTCCTGTGCGTAGGCGTGCTGTACGACCGGATGCACAGCCGGCAGATCGCCGACTACGGCGGCGTGGTCAACACGATGCCGCGGTTCGCGGCGTTCATGATGCTGTTCGCGATGGCCAACAGCGGCCTGCCGGGCACGTCGGGCTTCGTGGGTGAATTCCTGGTCATCCTGGCGGCCGTCAAGGCCAACTTCTGGCTGGGGTTCTTCGCCGCCATCACGATGATCCTCGGCGCCGCGTATACGCTGTGGATGTACAAGCGCGTGGTGTTCGGGCCGGTCGGCAACGACCATGTCGCCGCGCTGAAGGACATCGGGCGCCGCGAATTCTGGCTGCTCGGGGTAGTTGCCCTCGCAGTGCTCGCGATGGGCGTGTTCCCGAAGGCCTTCATCGACATCATGCACGTGTCAGTCACCGACCTCCTCGCGCAGGTCGCGCGCAGCAAGCTGTAGAGGACGCCCGCCGTGATCGACCTCACGCCCGCGCTACCCGAGATCGTCGTCCTCACGGGCGCCTCGATCATCCTGCTCGTCGATCTGTTCGTGTCCGACGCGCGCCGCCATGTCTCGTACTGGCTGACGCAGCTGGTCCTGCTCGTCGCCGTGTCGGTCACGCTGCGGTACGCCCACCTCGGCGGCGTCAAGGCCTTCCACAACATGGTCGTCGACGACATGCTCGCCGACCTGCTGCGCATCGGCTGCTTCGTGAGCGTCTCGCTGATGCTGTTCTATTCGCGCGGCTACCTGGTCGCGCGGGGCCTGTTCCGCGGCGAGACGTTCGTCCTGGTGCTCTTCGCCATGCTCGGCATGCAGGTGATGATCACGGGCAACAATTTCGTTGCGCTGTATCTGGGCCTCGAGCTCAACGCCCTGTCGCTCTACGCGCTCGTGGCGCTGCGGCGCGACGCCAACCGCTCGTCCGAGGCGGCGATGAAGTACTTCGTGCTGGGCGCGCTCGCGTCGGGCATGCTGCTCTACGGGCTGTCGATGATCTACGGCGCGACCGGGTCGCTCGATGTCGACCTGGTGGCGGCCGCCCTGCATGGCGACCACGGCAACCGCTTCCTCCTGATCTTCGGCCTGGTGTTCGTCGTCTCGGGTATCGCGTTCAAGCTCGGCGTGGTCCCGTACCACATGTGGGTGCCGGACGTGTACGACGGCGCGCCCACCGCGATAACGCTGCTGATCGGCACGGCGCCCGAGCTCGCCGGCTTCGCGCTCGCGCTGCGCCTGCTGTCCGGCGCGCTGCAGGGTGCCGCCGTGGACTGGCAGGGCATGCTGATCGTGCTGTCCGTGCTCTCGGTGGTGCTGGGCAACCTCATCGCCATCGCGCAGACGAGCGTCAAGCGCATGCTGGCGTATTCGGCCATCGCGAACATGGGCTACATGCTCATGGGCTTCCTGACCGCCAGCCGCTACGGGTTTGCCGCGGCGCTGTTCTACACCGTGTCCTACGTGCTCACGACGCTCGCCTCGTTCGGCGTGGTGCTGCTCCTGTCGCGCGCGGGATTCGAAGCCGACCGGATCGACGACTTCAAGGGCCTGAACCAGCGCTCGCCGTGGTGGGCGTTCATCATGCTGATCACGATGTTCTCGCTTGCCGGCATCCCCCCGACGATCGGTTTCTACGCCAAGTTCCTGGTGTTCGAGGCCGCCATCAACGAAGGGTTCGTCTGGCTCGCGGTGATCGGCGTGCTCGCCTCGCTTTACGGCGCGTTCTATTATCTGCGCATCGTCAAGCTGATGTACTTCGACGAGCCGGTCGAGACCGCGCCCCTGGTGGCGCGCGGGGACGCGCGCGTGCTGCTGTCGGCCAACGGTCTTGCGTTGCTCGCGCTCGGCATCCTGCCGCAGCAGCTGATCGGCCTGTGCGCCATCGCGCTCACCCAGTCGAACTTCCCATGACCATGCGCGTCGGCCTGTTCGTCACGTGCCTCGTCGACCTGATGCGTCCTTCCATCGGCTTCGCGGCGCTGCGGCTGCTGGAGGCCAACGGCGCGGAGGTCGTCGTGCCCGCGACGCAGACGTGCTGCGGACAGCCTGCGTACAACTCGGGCGATCGCGCGGACGCAGTGCCGCTGGCGCGCAAGGTGATCGAGGAGTTCGAGGCGTGCGACTACGTCGTCGCGCCGTCGGGCTCGTGCAGCGGCATGATCCGCACGCATTACGGCGACCTGTTCGCCGGTGATGCCGCCTGGTCCGCGCGCGCGGCTGCGCTGTCGGCGAAGACGTACGAGCTGACCGATTTCCTGGTGAACGTTCTCAAGGCCCGTGCCATCCCGGGCGGCGGCTTCGAGGGCACGCTCACCTACCACGACAGCTGCGCCGGCTTGCGCGAGATGGGCGTGAAGGCCCAGCCGCGCGCGCTGCTCGAGCGGCTGCCCGGGGTCAAGCTCGTGGAGATGGCCGAGTGCGAGACGTGCTGCGGGTTCGGCGGCACGTTCGCGCTCAAGTTCGGCGAGATCTCCACCCGCCTTGCCGACAACAAGTGCCAGCACATCGCCAACGCGGGCGCCCAGGCCGTCGTGCTTGGGGACCTGGGCTGCATGCTCAACATCGAAGGACGGCTGCGCCGGCGCGGCGACCCCGCGACGCGCGTGCTGCACGTCGCCGAGGTGCTCGCGGGCGAGGGGTCGTAGGAGACGCTCCATGCAAGTCGCTTCCATGCATTTCAAGGCCCGGGCGCACGACAAGCTCAACGATGCGCAGCTGCAGTTCAACCTGCAGAAGATCAAGGGCAAGTTCGTCGCGAAGCGCCGCGAGGCGCTCACCGAGCTCGACGACTTCGAAGCCACCCGCGAGGCCGCGCGCACCTTGCGCCAGCGGGCGCTCGACGATCTCGACACTTGGCTTGCGCTGTTCGAGGAGAACGCCACGGCGGGCGGCGCCCGGGTGCTGTTCGCGCGCACGCCGGCCGAGATCAACGCGCTGGTGCTCGCGATCGCGCGGCGGCACGGCGTGCGCAAGATCATCAAGTCGAAATCGATGGTGTCGGAGGAGTCGGCCCTCGATCACGCGATCGAGGCGGCGGGACTCCAGGTGGTCGAGACTGACCTTGGCGAGTACATCCTCCAGATCAACGACTACGAGCCGCCGTCGCACATCATCGGGCCGGCGCTGCACAAGTCCAAGGAGGAGGTGGCCGACCTCTTCGCGCGCACGCACAAGACCGCGCGCAAGGACGGCATCGAGGAGCTGTGCCTCGAAGCGCGCGGCGTGCTGCGCCAGCACTACCTGACGGCCGACATGGGGATCTCGGGCGGCAACTTCTTCGTCGCCGAGACGGGATCGGTGGTCCTCGTGACCAACGAAGGCAATGCCACCCTCACCACCACGCTGCCGCGCGTGCACGTGGCGATCTCCGGCATCGAGAAGATCGTGCCCACGCTCGAAGACGTCGCCACGCTCATGCGTTTGTTGCCGCGCTCGGCCACCGGCCAGTCCATCTCCAACTACATGGACGTGCTCACCGGCACCAAAGGCCCGGGCGAGCACCACGGCGCCGAGCACATGTACTTCATCGTGGTGGACGCCGGGCGCTCCGGTGTGCTCGCCAGCGAAGTGCGCGAGGCGCTGCGCTGCATCCGCTGCGGCGCGTGCATGAATCACTGTCCGGTGTACCAGAACGTGGGCGGACATTCATACGGCTGGGTCTATCCCGGCCCGATCGGCTCGATCCTCACGCCGATGTACATCGGCCTCGAGAACGCAGCGGATCTTCCGCAGGCATCCACGCTGTGCAACCAGTGCGGCGTGGTGTGCCCGGTCAAGATTCCGCTGCCGGACCTGCAGCGCAAGCTGCGCGAAAAGGAGTTCGAGGGCGGCATGCGGCCCTGGACCGAGCGCATGGGGTTGCACCTGTGGACGTGGCTCGCGTCGCATCCTTCGCTCTATGCATGGAGCACGCGGCTCGGGGTGCGCATGCTGCGTGCCTTCGCAGGGCGCGAGCGCGTGATCCACAAGCTGCCGTTGGGTGGCGGCTGGACGGAGGGTCGCGACATGCCGGCCCCGGCAGGCCGGACCTTTCGCGAGCTCTATGCCGCACGGCAACGCAACGGCACCACGCTCCGGAGCACCGCGCCATGAACGCACCGCACACGGCCGCCGCCGTCATCCCGCGCCTGTCCCGCCGCGGCGACTCGCTCGGCACGGAGAACGCGTTCGTCGTGCTCGCCGAGGTCAACGCGCTCATGCGCCAGGGACGCGACATCATCTCGTTTTGCATCGGCCAGCCCGACTTTCCCACCCCGGTGCACGTACAGGACGCTGCAGTCGCCGCGATCCGCGGCGGCAAGCATGGATACACGCCATCGGCCGGCATCGACGAGCTGCGCGAAGCCGCGGCGCGCGACCTGGGTGCGCGGCGCGGGCTCGACATCCATCCCGACGACGTGGTCGTGGGGGCGGGGGCCAAGCCGTTCATCGCCTACACGATCGCGTCGGTCACCGATTACGGCGTGGGCGACGAAGTGATCTATCCCGTGCCGGGCTTTCCGATCTACGAGTCGCAGATCGTCGCCAACGGCGCAGTGCCCGTGCCGGTGTACCTGCGCGAAGCACGGGATTTCGCGTTCGATCCGGCGGAGCTCGAAGCTGCGATCACCCCCAAGACGCGCCTGCTGATCCTCAACACGCCGCAAAACCCCACGGGCGGCATCCTCGCCAGCGCCGATCTCGACGCGATCGCGGAGATCCTGCGGCGGCATCCGCAAGTCTGGGTGTTCGCCGACGAGATCTACTCGCGCCTGGTGTACGACGGCGCGTTCGAATCGCTCGCCACGCGCGCCGGCCTGCTGGAGCGCACGGTGATCAGCGATGGCGCATCCAAGACGTGGGCGATGACCGGCTGGCGCATCGGCTACATCGCCAACCGCACGCTGGCGCCGGTGTTCACGCGCTGGATCACCAACACGGAATCGTGCGCTTCGCAGATCTCGCAGTGGGCCGCGGTGGCCGCGATCACCGGCCCGCAGGATGCCGCCAACGACATGCGCGCGCGCTTCCTGGAACGTCGCGACCTGATCGTGCGCCTGCTCAACGACGTGCCGGGCGTCACTTGCAAGACCCCCGGCGGCGCGTTCTACGCGTGGCCCAACGTCACCGATGCGTGCCGCATGACGGGCTGCGTCGATTCGGAAGCGTTTCGCAGGCGCCTGCTCGAAGAGGCCGGCATCGCGGTGCTGGCCGACATCCACTTCGGGCGCCGCGTGCCAGGCGACGGCCAGCACATCCGGTTTTCGTATGCGGCGTCGAACGATGCGATCGAGCGCGGGGTGGAGCGCCTGCGCGCGTTCGTCGCCAAGGCCAGGCGCTGATCATGCCCGACACGCTCGACAGCCGGACCGCGGCGCAGGACGCGCTGCTCGACGACAACCGCGCCGCGCGCGACGACGTACTGGCGAGCGTCCGCAAGGCGTTGCGACGCACCGGGCCCGACGCCAGCGCGCGCGCGCAGGCGCTCGCCTACATCGCCGAGCACCGCCAGGGTCCCCGCCCGGCCATGCCGGCCGATCTCGTCGCGCGTTTCATGGAGCGCGCGACGGACATGGCAAGCACCGTGGAGCCGATCGGCAGCCTGGACGCGATTCCTGGTGCCGTTGCGCGCTATCTCGACGCGCTCGCGCTGCCGCCGGCGCTCGCCGCGCAGAAATCGCACGAAGGCGTGTGCTGGCCGGAGCTTGGCGGCCTGGACTGGGATGCAGCGGGCCTGCACATCGAGGCCCGGCCCACCGAAGGCGACGATCGCCTGGGCATCACCGGCTGCTTCTGCGCCGTGGCCGAGACGGGCACGCTCGTGCTCACCAGCGGCGCCACGACGCCCACGGCGAGCATGCTGCTGCCCGACACGCACGTGTGCGTGGTGCGCGCGGAGCAGATCGTGTCGGGCATGGAAGAGGCGTTCGCCAGAGTGCGCGCGCAGGGCATGCCGCGGGCGATCAACTTCGTGTCGGGACCGTCACGCACCGGCGACATCGAGCAGACCATCGTGCTCGGCGCCCATGGACCGTTCCGCGTCCACATTCTCGTGCTGGCGTAACCAGGCGTCGACCGCTTGTCGGCTCTCTGTTTACGACAACATGCGCCATAGCGGCCTGTTTTGCCCCTTGAACAGCCATTTCGGCCTCTTTTGTCGTACACAAAATGACCTGCGGTAAATGTTTCCCGTCGAGCGGTCTTACAGATTTCATGACAATGCGCTGACGTTCAAATCCAAGTGACTGAATCGAGGCAGGTTTTTCCGGGGCACGGTCGTTGCTTACATGAGGGTGCATCTTCACCCGCCGAGGACTCCACCATGTTCCACCGCATCGTTAGCACCCTTCGCCTGGCCGCCGGAATCGGCGCGTTGGCGTTGCTCCCCATCGGAAGCGCACAGGCCGGAGCCTGCCTGAGCGGCTCGTCGTGCGACATCAATCTCTCGAATACGAACCTGTTGGGCGTGACGTCCGACATCACCGTGAACATCAACAATACCGGCGCCAACACGGTGCTCACGGTCACTTTCAACGGCTCGAATGCCACCAACACCGTGCTCGGGATCGACGCGTTCGGGTTCAATAGCGACCTCGCGATCTTGACGCAGGCGTCCGGGTTCGGGAACAAGAACTGCGGAGCGAACGGTTGCCAGATGGACGGCTTCGGACCCTTCGTCCAGGAAATCACCAGCCCCGCCGGCAACCTCACGACCTTCAGCTTGACGCTCAATGGCATCGAGACGCTCTTCACCGACAACGCGAACGGTGGCGAATTCGCGGTGCACGTCCGCTTCGAGGGCTGCTCGTTCTTCGCATCGGATGGCACGAGCAACAACCCGACGCTGCCGCCGACGAGCTGCACGGGCCCGTTCCAGACGGTGCCGGAGCCCGGTACGCTGGCTCTGCTGGGCCTCGGTGTCGCCGGCATC
>DATILY010000111.1:0-58172 GCA_035475895.1 Casimicrobiaceae bacterium
ACAACAGCTCGGCGGACCGAACGACTATGCTTCATCGTTGGATGCATCACTACAACTGGCATCGCCCGCACCAAGGCATTGGCGGGTCAGCACCGGTCAGCCGCTTGGGCCGGAACGGAAACAACGTGTTGGCGCTTCACATCTAGTCGTCGACGCCCGCGAGATCGGGGAACAGCACCTCGGTGAAGCCGAAGCGCGAGAAGTCGCGCACGCGCATCGGATAGAGGATGCCGTCGAGATGATCGCACTCGTGCTGCACCACGCGCGCATGGAACCCGCTGGCGTCGCGCTCGATCGGGTTGCCCTGGGGGTCGAAGCCGCTGTAGCGGATGCGCGTCCAGCGGGGCACCACGCCGCGCAGGCCGGGAACCGAGAGGCAGCCTTCCCAGCCGTCCTCCAGCTCGTCGGTCAACGGGGTGATGACCGGGTTCACGAGCTCGGTGTACGGCACGGCTTGCGCATCCGGATAGCGCGGGTTGCTTTCGACGCCGAAGATGACCACGCGGGCGCCCACCCCGATCTGCGGCGCGGCGAGGCCGGCGCCGTTTTGCGCCTTCATGGTGTCGCGCATGTCGGCCAGCAGCTCGATGAGGGCCGGCGTGTCGAAGCGCTCGACCTCGCGGGAGCGTTCGAGCAGCCGCGGGTCGCCCATGCGCAGCACTTCGCGAATCATGACGAGCTACCGGTCTCCATCAGGGGAACGACGTGGTCGAGGAGCGCGCGCACCTTGTCCATGGCGCCTTCGAGCACGCGCGCGATGCCCTCCATCGAAACCTCAGCAGCGCTGTCGCCGCGACCCGCGGCGTGGTTGACGACGACGCAGACCGCGGCGTACGGCAGGTCCAGCTCGCGCGCGAGCACGGCCTCTGGCATGCCCGTCATTCCGACCAGCGTGGCGCCGTCGCGTTCCATCCGGTCGATCTCCGCGGCCGTCTCCAGACGCGGGCCCGACACCGCGCCGTAGACGCCGCCGTCCGTCAGCGGGATGCCGCCCGCCGCCGCCGCCGTGAGGCACGCCGTGCGCAGGCGCGCGGAATACGGATGTGTGAAATCGACGTGGACCACCTGCTGGTCGCTGCCGTCGAAGAACGTCTGCGCGCGATCGGACGTGTAGTCGATGATCTGGTGCGGCAGGACCAGCTCGCCCGGGCCGGCCCCGTTGATGCTGCCGACCGACGCCACCGCCAGCACCGCCGTGGCGCCCCGCTTGCGCAGCGCCCACAGGTTGGCCCGGTAATTGACCCGGTGCGGCGGGATGGTGTGACCGTGCCCGTGCCGCGCGAGGAAGACGGCGTCGCGGTCGGCGATCTGGCCGAACAGGAGCGGCCCGGAAGGCTCGCCGAACGGCGTGCGGACAACTTCCCGGTGGGCCACGGACAGCGTGGACAAGCGCGTCAGGCCGGTGCCGCCGATGATTGCGAGCATGGGATGTGGGACGAGGACGGCTGCCGGGGCTTCAGGCGCGGCGCAACGGACGCTGCCGCCGGTCGGCCGAACGGGCCGCGGCGCTTTGAAATGCCCGAGGATTCATGACATTATCATGGGAAGTTCCGGCGCATTCGCGCTCGACCGGCACCGCCTGCCGCAAGGTGCCTGTCGAACGGCACGCGCCAGCCGTCCGGCTGCACGCACGCCGGCCCGTATTCTAGCCGCGAAGGTTTGCCATGTACCTCGATCGTCTCTTCAAGCTGATGGCCGACAAGCAGGCGTCGGACCTGTTCATCTCCTGCGGTGCGCCGATCAACATCAAGATCAACGGCGTCGTGAGCCCGGTCTCCACCCAGCCGATGGACGTGGAGACCGTGCGGCGCATCGCCTACGACCTCATGAACAAGGAGCAGGCGCGCGAGTTCGAGAACGTGATGGAGATGAACCTCTCCCATCTCGACCGCTCGGTCGGCAACTTCCGCGTCAACATCTTCCGCCAGCGCGGCACGATCTCGCTCGTCATCCGCTACGTGCGCAGCCACGTGCCGCCGTTCGACGCGCTGAAGCTGCCCAAGGTCCTGCTCGACATCGTCATGGAGAAGCGCGGCCTCGTGCTCGTCGCCGGCGCGACGGGCTCGGGCAAGTCAACCACCCTCGCGGCGATGATCGACTATCGCAACAGCAACCGCTCGGGTCACATCCTGACCATCGAGGACCCGATCGAATACCTGTTCGAGCACAAGCAGAGCCTGATCAACCAGCGCGAGATCGGCGTGGACACGCAGAGCTACCACATGGCCCTGCAGAACGCGCTGCGCGAGGCGCCCGACCTCATCATGGTGGGCGAGATCCGCGACAAGGAGACGATGCAGGCGGCGCTGATCCACACGCTGACCGGCCACCTGTGCCTGTCCACCATCCACGCCAACAACAGCTATCACGCGCTGTCGCGGATCATCAACCTCTTCCCGTACGACGCGCGCTCGGCGGTGTTGTCGGACCTGTCGATCGGCCTGCGGGCCATCATCTGCCAGCGCCTGATCCGCAACAGCGAGGGCGTTCTGCAGCCGGCCGTGGAGATCCTGCTCAACACCGCGCTCATCGCGGAGCTGATCAAGAGCGGCGAGTTTCCGCAGATCAAGGAAGCGATGGAGCAGTCGCTCTATCCAGGGTCGCAGACGTTCGAGCAGGCGCTGTGCCGCCTCTACCTCGACGGCGTGATCACGTACGACGAAGCGATGGCGGGCTCCGATTCACCCACCAACCTGTCCTGGCTCATCAACCAGAACAGCCCCACGTCGCGGGTCGACTCGATGCAGGAAGACGAGCACGGCAACACGCGCCACCAGATGGCAGCGGACTTCGAGTCGATGACGATCGTCCCGGAGATGCTCGAGGAGCGCCAGTAGCCGTTTGCTAAGATCGGCGGATGACCGAAGCGTCGTCGCCTACCCTCGACCTCGCCCGCGCGCTCATCGCCAGGCGCTCGCTCACGCCGGACGACGCCGGCTGCCAGGAGATCCTCGGCGCGCGGCTGAAGCCGCTCGGCTTTCGGTGTGAAACGCTGGTCGTCAACGGCGTGACCAACCTGTGGGCACGCCGCGGCGACGCGCGTCCACTCGTCTGCTTCGCCGGGCACACCGACGTCGTGCCCACCGGGCCCCTGACGGCGTGGACGAGCGATCCGTTCGAGCCGACCGTACGCGACGGCTACCTGTACGGCCGCGGTGCGGCCGACATGAAGACCTCGCTGGCCGCGTTCGTCACGGCAATCGAAGCCTTCGTGACAGCAGTGCCACAGGCCGCAGGCTCCATCGCGCTCCTGATCACGTCGGACGAGGAAGGCGCGTCGGTGGACGGCACGGCGCGCGTGGTCGAGCGGCTCGCGGCGCGTGGGGAGCGCATCGACTATTGCGTCGTCGGGGAGCCGTCGTCGGTCTCGCGGCTGGGGGACATGGTCAAGAACGGACGGCGCGGCACGCTGTCGGGCACGCTCGTCGTGCACGGGGTCCAGGGCCACATCGCGTACCCGCACCTGGCGCGCAATCCGATCCATCTGGTCGCGCCCGTGCTGGCCGAGCTCGCCGCGACGCGCTGGGATGACGGCAACGACTACTTCCCGCCGACGACCTGGCAGTGCTCGAACATCCACGCGGGCACGGGCGCGGGCAACGTGATTCCCGGCACGCTCGATGTGATGTTCAACTTTCGCTACTCCACCGCCAGCACGCGCGAGTCGCTGGCCGCGCGCCTCGAGGAGGTCGTCCGGCGTCACGGCATCGAGTACGCGCTCACATGGACCGGCCATGGCAAGCCGTTCCTCACACCGCGCGGCAGGCTCGTGCAGGTGGCCAGCGACGCCATCGCGCAGCTCGAAGGAATCACCCCGGTGCTCTCGACCGAAGGCGGCACGTCCGACGGCCGCTTCATCGCCGACATCTGCGACGAGATCGTCGAGCTCGGGCCCATCAACGCGACCATCCACAAGCTGAACGAGCGCGTCGCGATCAGCGAGCTCGAGCCGCTCGCCGCCATCTACCGCGGCATCCTCGACCGGCTGCTGCCATCGTGACGGCGCCCGCCGAGCTCGAGACCATCCGCGACTGGCTTCGGTGGGCCGTCACGCGCTTCGGCGCGGCACACCTGGCCTTTGGCCACGGCATCGCGAGCGCGTACGACGAAGCGGCGTACCTGCTGCTCCATGCGCTTCATCTGCCGCACGAGCGCCTGGAGCCGTTTCTCGACGCCCGCGTCACGCACGTCGAGCGGAACGACCTGGCCAACCTGTTCGGGCGGCGCATCGATGAGCGCGTGCCGGCGGCCTATCTCACGCACGAGGCGTGGCTGGGCGAATTCCGCTTCTATGTCGACGAGCGCGTCATCATTCCGCGCTCGTTCATCGCCGAGCTGTTGCCCGACGGCCTGCTGCCATGGACCGGCGCCCCGGGCAGCGTCGCGAACGTGCTCGACCTGTGCACGGGCTCCGGCTGCCTCGCGATCCTGCTCGCGCACGCCTTTCCCGAGGCGGAGATCGATGCGGTCGACTTGTCGTCCGAAGCGCTCGCGGTGGCGCAGCGCAACGTGAGCGACTACGGCCTCGCGGGGCGCATCAACCTCATCCGCTCGGATCTCTTCGCGAACCTGGCCGAAAAGAGCTACGACCTCATCATCAGCAACCCGCCCTACGTCACTCGCATGGCGATGGAGAGCCTGCCCGCGGAATACCGGCACGAGCCCGTCATGGCGCTCGCCGGCGGTGACGACGGTCTCGACGCGGTGCGCACGATCCTGCGCGAGGCGCCGCGCTTCCTCAACCCGGGCGGCACGCTCGTGGTGGAGATCGGGCACAACCGTGAAGCCGCCGAAGCGGCCTTTCCGCGGTTGCCGTTCGTGTGGCTGTCGACCGGGTCGTCCGACGATTCCGTGTTCGCGCTGCGCCGCGAGGAGATCGTCGCAGGCGTACGCGGCTAGCCGCCGCGCGCGGCGCTGCGCGCCGCCTCGACGGCCGCATCGGGCTTGTCGGGTCGCGCCACGCGCACCTCACGGCGCTTGGGCTCGAGGCCGAAGAATTGCTGGATGCGGTTGACGAGCTCGCTCGTCCGGCTCACGGCATGGCGCGCCTGTTCCTCCGCGTCGAGTGCCCGCAGGGTGGCGTCGTTCTCGGCCTGGCGTTGCGCAAGCACGCGCGCGAGGTTGTCGGCCAGTTCCGGCCGCGCCTGCAGGATCGCGTCGAACCCCTGCTTGTCGAGCCTGTAGCACAGCGCTTCGCCGTCGGCGAGCACCGTCGCGGCCCGCGGCTGTCCGAGCAGGAGTCCCATCTCGCCGAAGTACGCGGGAGCCGCGAGGCGTGCAAGCTCGTGGCGCACGCCCGCCTTGTCGTCGCTCACGATGCGCACGACCCCTTCGGACACCAGGTAGAGCGAATCCGCCGAGTCGCCGGCGCGAAAGATGATGTCGTCGCCGGCGTACAGGCAGGCGGTCAGCGCCGGGGCGAGCACCTGTCGCTCGTCGGGTGTAAGGGCGCCGAAGAGGTCGCTCGATTCGAGCGCGCGCAGGCGGCGCTGGTGCTCCGCCTGTGCGGTTTCCGGCCGCCGGTCGGCGCGGCTCTCCACGATGCGACGCAGGAACGAGATCGCAAAGCCTTCACGCGCCATGGCGGCGTACAGATGCACCCGGATGGCCGAATCGGTGGACCAGATGTACGACGGATCGACGATGCGGTACTCCACGGCGTACTCGATGCCGCTTTCCTTGACCGCCGTGCAGCCGACCCGCGGGCGCACGGTGTCGCTGACGTTGGCGATCTCGGCATCCGCGAACGCCTTGTTGAGCGTGGCCAGCACGTGCGCCGGCGAATGGTCGAAGTCGAGGTCGAACGGGACGTAGCGCACCCACGACTGGGCGTCCTCGCCGCGGCGCCCGAGCACGGTGAAGCGGTTGTTCATGACCGCCGAGTTCGGGATCACGATGGTCTCGTTCTGGTTGGTCGCGATCGCCATGTACCGCCAGCGGATGCTGACCACCTGGCCCATGACATTGTCGATGCGCACCCAGTCGCCGATGCGGCACGTCTTTTCGACCTGCAGCGAAATGCCGCCCCACAGGTTGCCGAGCGTCGATTGCGCGGAGAACGCGAGCGCGCCCGTGAGCACGGCGGACGTCGTGATGAGGCCCGCGAGGTTCACGCCCACCGCGTTGAGCCGGAAGATGGCGTACACGACGAGCGCGAGCGCCATCACGAAGTCGTCGAGGATCTTGGGGATGTTGCGGCGAACGAGCAGGGTCTGGAAGACGAACAGGATGCCGACCCGGATGAAGCCCAGCGCGAGGAGCCCGAGGCCGAGCTCGCGCAGCACGATCGCACCGCTCGGGATGGCGAACCATTCGAGCATCTTCTCGCGGCCGATCAGCAGGCCGTAGCCGGCCAGCACCACGCCGAGCATGGGCAGCATGCCGCGGCGGCGGTTCGTGCCGAATGCGAACGCGATCGCGGTCAGCAGCAGGGCAATCGCCGCAAAGATCGCGCCGTCGTGGATCGTGGGATCGTCGAGCATCGGATGGCGTAGGGACGCGCGATTATAGGGTGGGCGGACCTGCGGCGGGCGGCCGCTGCGGGCCGGGGCGATCGAAGGCCCGCGCGCCTGTCGCGTAAAATCGGCGCGACCCCCTTCGAAAGGGCCTCATGCCTGCCCGCACCGGCGGGGAGCTCGTCGTCGCGAGCCTGCTCGCGCAAGGCGCCACGCACGCCTTCGGCGTTCCCGGCGAGAGCTACCTGGCCATTCTCGACGCCTTGCACGACGTGCAGGAGCGCCTGCGCTTCATCGTCTGCCGGCACGAAGGCGGCGCGGCCTACATGGGAGAAGCCTACGGCAAGCTGACGGGCCGGCCAGGCGTCGTGCTGGTCACCCGCGGGCCCGGCGCATCGAACGCCGCCATCGGCATCCATGTCGCCGCGCAGGACTCGACGCCGCTCGTGGTCCTCGTCGGCCAGGTGGGCACCGACGCGCTCGACCGCGAAGCGTTCCAGGAAATCGACTATCGCCGCATGTACGGCAGCATCGCGAAGTGGTCGGCGCAGGTGGATCGCGTCGAGCGCATTCCCGAGTACATCGCGCAAGCGTACCGGCGTGCGCTCGCCGGCCGGCCGGGGCCGGTCGTGCTCGCGTTGCCCGAGGACGTGCTCGCCGCGCGTGCCGACGTCGCCGATCCGCCGCGCGTGGAGGCCCTGCCGCTGGCCCCCGCGGCACAGGCCATGGAAGCGGCGCACGCGCTCCTCGCCGGCGCACGTGCGCCGTTGTGCATCGTCGGCGGCCGCCGCTGGGATACCGCGGCGTGTGCGCAACTGCGCGCGCTCGCCGAGACCAGCGGCTTGCCCGTCGCCTGCGCGTTCCGCCAGCAGGACCTGTTCGACAACCGGCATCCGCAGTACGCCGGCGATGTCGGCATCGGAATCAATCCCAAGCTCGCCACGCGCGTGCGCGACGCCGATGTGCTGCTGGTGATCGGCGAGCGGCTGGGCGAGATGACGACCTCCGGCTACACGCTGCTCGAGGTCCCGCAGCCGAAGCAGCAGCTCATCCACGTGCATGCCGCGGCAGACGAGATCGGCCGCGTCTACCAGCCCGCCCTCGGCGTCGTCGCCACGCCGCGCGAGTTCCTCGCCGCGCTGCGGTTGCCCAGCAACGCGCGCTGGCGTGCCGGCGCCACGGAAGGCCATGCCGACTACGAGGCGTGGCGGCAGATGCGGCCAGCGCCCGGCGCGGTGGACCCCGGCGCGTGCGTCCGCGTGCTCGACGACCTGCTGCCCGACGACGCGATCATCGCCAATGGCGCAGGCAACTACACCGTGTGGCTGCACCGCGGCTTTCGCCATCGCCAATTCGGCACGCAGCTCGCACCTTATGCAGGGGCGATGGGCTACGGCGTGCCGGCAGCCGTCGCGGCCAAGCTGTTGCATCCCGAGCGCATCGTCGTGTCCTGGAACGGCGACGGCTGCTTCCAGATGAACGGCCAGGAAGTCGCCACCGCGGTGCAATACGGTCTTGCGATCGTGTTCGTCGTGCTCGACAACGGGATGTACGGCACGATTCGCATGCATCAGGAGCGCCACTATCCGGGCCGCGTCTGCGGAACGGAGCTGGTGAATCCGGACTTCGCGGCGCTTGCGCGGGCGTGCGGCGCGCTCGGTGAAACGGTGCGTCGCACGGAGGACTTCGCGCCAGCGTTCGCGCGCGCGCAGGCGAGCGGGCGGCCGGCGCTCCTGCACGTGCTCGTCGATCCCCAGGCGCTGACGCCCAATGCCTCGCTCGACGCATTGCGCGCCCAGGGCGTTGCCGCGCAGCGCAGCGGCGCGGCATGATCCACGCACTGTCGGACGAAGGCCGTGCGCGCCTGGGCACGTTCCTCGCGCGCGCGCCGCTCCTTACTTTCGACATCGACGGCACGCTGGCGCCGATCGTCGCCCGGCCGCACGACGCCCGCATTCCAGCGGAGCTGCAGGCCGCGCTCGCCCGCCTTGCGGCTTGCACCCCGGTGGCCATCCTGACCGGCCGTGCGCGCGACGATGCGCGCCGCATGCTCGACTTCACGCCGGCGTACGTGCTCGGCAATCACGGCATCGAGGGGCTACCCGGCGGCGAAGCGCGCATGCACGCGCTCGCGGACACGACCGCGCGATGGGCCGCAGCGCTCTTGGCCGATGCCGAGCTCGCAGCACACGGTGTGACGCTCGAGGACAAGCGCTATTCGCTGTCCCTGCACTACCGCGACGCACCCGATCATGCTGCCGCGCAGGCGTGCATCGCCGCGCGCACGGCGGCGCTGCGGCCGGCGCCGAAGGTGATCGGCGGCAAGTGCGTCGTCAATCTGCTGCCGCCCGATGCACCGAACAAAGGGAGCGCGCTGCGCGAGCTGCTCGCGCGCATCGGATGCGCCTGCGCGCTCTACGCCGGCGACGACGACACCGACGAGCACGTGTTCGACCTCCCCGGCGAGCTCGTGCTGGGCGTGCGCGTCGGCGCATCGGCGACGACGCGCGCAGCGCTGGTCGTCGACGATGCCGCGCAGATGCTGCCGCTCGTCACCTGGCTCGCGGAGCGTCTCGCAAAACCCTAGCGCACCGGTGGGTGCGGATGGTCCGCCGGCACGAGGAACTCGAGGGTGCCCGGCTCCACCGTGAGCTCGATGCGTTGTGCCGTCCGCGGCTGCGGCGCGCCCGCATCCGGCCACGATTCGTCGTCGAGGTGCAGCGGGTAGCCGGTCCAGCGCAGCTCGAGGTGACGCCCGCGATGCGTCGGCCACGACGTGGGCGGCGGATGCAGCGCGCCGCGCTTCCAGCTCGACAGATGCTCGCGAAATTCCGCGCGCGCATCGTCGGTGACCATCACCACATCCAGCAACCCGTCGCCCGGGTGGCCCTCCGGCGCGAGGAAGAGGTGCGGACCGATGAACTGCGTGTTCATCGCTTCGAACACGACGTAGTCGCCGGACAGGTCGTTGCCGTCGAGCCGTGCCTGCACGCGCGTGGGCGGATGCGCCGCGACGCGCTCGATCAGCATCGACAGCGCTTGCGCGACGCGCGCCGCCGGCGCGTTGGCAGGGGTCTGGGGCTTCGCGTCGTCGGCCTGCATCGCCCATGCGAACAGACCGGTGCCGATGCCCTCGATGAGCACGCGCTCGCCGAAGGGACCGCGCGCGGTGCAGGTATCGAAGGGAATGCGCCGCGCGTCTTCCCATGCGCCGATCTGCTCGTCCAGCGGCAATGCGTCCGTGCCGAGCGTGGTCGCGATGTTGTTCGCCGTTCCGCCGGCAAGCGCGGCCAGTGGCACGCCGCGGCCTGCCATGCGTCGCGCCACGCGGCCGATGGTGCCGTCACCCCCGTGCACCGCGACGACATCCGCCGGACGCTGCAGGACCTCGATCCATGCCGGGTCGTCGGACGAGATGGCCGTAAGCTCGTGACCAGCAGCACGGATGATGCGCGCGAGCGCCTGGCCGTCGGGCGTATCGCCGCCCTGACCCGCGCCCGGATTGTCGATCAGCGTGACGCGCATCGCGGGCTGGTGTCCGGGCCCGCTGCCGGAACAAATGCGCAGGTTCTTGTCGAAACGAAGATCGCCTTGGTGCAACGCGCGGAGCAGCTCATGCGAATCCTGATCACGAACGACGACGGGGTGTACAGCCCAGGCATCGCGGCGTTGGCCGATGTGGCACGCGCCTTCGGCGACGTCTGCATCGTCGCGCCGGACGTCGAGATGTCCTCGGCGGGCCATGCGATCACGGCGAGTCGGCCTTTGTCCTACAAGCGCACGCCGCTGCCGGGCATCGAAGCATACCGTGTCAACGGCACGCCGGCCGATTGTGTCGCGCTCGGCAACCACATCTGGGGCGACGTCGACGTGGTGCTGTCCGGCATCAACCTCGGCAGCAACCTCGGCAATTCCATGTGGCATTCCGGCACTCTGGCGGGCGCCAAGCAGGGCACGCTCCTCGGCATGCGCGGCATCGCGGTGAGCACGCCGGTGGGCGACGACGAGCCCGACTTCGAGCGCATGAAACCCTGGGTCGCACGCGTGCTCGCGCTGCTGCTGCCTGCCACCGAGCTGCGGCTCGTCAATGTCAACCTGCCGGCCGAGACGCCGCACGGCATCCGCTGGACGTGCCAGTCGGTGCGCCATTACGACGGCCGCGTCGTGCCCGGCAACGATCCCATGGGGCGGCGCCACTACTGGATGACCGTCGTACCGCTCGCGCCGGCGGAGCGCGACACCGACCGCTGGGCCGTCGACCACGGGTACGTCGCCCTGACGCCCTTGCAGCTCGATTTGACCGACCACGCAGCGCTCGAGGCGGCGCGCACGCGCCATCCCGCGGATACCGTGACCTTCGAGCGCGTCGCACGCTGATGTTGAACGCCACGACAACCGGCCGCGGGCGGCGAGGCGCGTGATGCCGCGCGACGAAGCGCACGGCGCCGCGCCGCTGCTGCGCCCGGGGCGCAACTGCTGGCGCATCGAGCACGCGGCGCGCATGGGGTTCCTCATCGACGGCGCGGCGTACTTTCGCGCCGTGCGCGAGGCGATGCGCGCGGCGCGGCATTCGATCCTCATCCTCAGCTGGGACATCGACAGCCGGACGATGCTCGTTCCCGAAGGCGCGAACGACGGCTATCCCGAGCCGCTCGGCGACTTCCTCAACGCCGTGGTGGCGGAGCGGCCGGACCTGCGAGCCTGCGTGCTGAGCTGGGACTTCGCCTTGCTGTACGCATTCGAGCGCGAATGGCTGCCCGTGGTGAAGCTGGACTGGCGCACCCATCCGCGCCTGGCGTTCCGGCTCGACGCGCGTCATCCGGTGGCGGCATCGCATCACCAGAAGGTGGTCGTCGTCGACGATGCCGTTGCGTTCGTCGGGGGCTTCGACCTGACGCAGCATCGCTGGGATCACAGCGCGCATCGCGTCGACGAGCCGCTGCGCCACGATCCCGATGGCAAGCGCTACGGGCCGTTCCACGACGTGCAGGCGCTGGTCGACGGCGACGCGGCGCGCGCGCTCGGCGAGCTCGTCCGCACGCGCTGGCGCCGCGCGGGTGGCGCCGAGCCGCCGCCGCTCGCGCCGGCGGATTCGGCGCAGGATCCGTGGCCGTCGAGCTGCGCGGCGCACCTGACCGACGTCGCGGTCGCGATCAGCCGTACCGAGCCCGCGTACGCCGGTGAGCCCGGCGTGGCGGAGCTGCGCCAGCTGCACGTCGACGCCATCGCCGCGGCGCGGCGCAGCATCTTCCTCGAGAACCAGTATTTCACCTCGAACGTCATCGCCGACGCGCTCGCGCGCCGCCTGGCCGATCCGGCAGGGCCCGAGGTGGTGCTCGTGTCGCATCGCACGGAATGCGGCTGGCTCGAGGAATCGACGATGGGCGTGCTGCGCGCGCGCCTGCATCGACGACTGATCGCGGCGGACCCGCATCGGCGCTTTCGCGCGTATTGCCCCGAGCTTCCGGGCCTGGCGGGTGACGCCTGCCTCAATGTCCACAGCAAGGTGATGATCGTCGACGACGACCTGCTGACGATCGGCTCGTGCAACCTCAGCAATCGTTCGCTCGGCTTCGACACCGAGTGCAATCTCGCCCTGGAGTCGCGCGGCGACGCGCGCGTGCGGGCACAGATCGCGGGGCTGCGCGACCGCCTGCTGGGCGAGCACCTCGACGTCGCGCCCGAGCGGGTCGCGCGGGAGATTCGTGCGCGCGGCAGCCTCATCGGCGCCATCGACGCGCTGCGCCACGGGCCGCGGCAACTGGCACCGTTCGAGCCTGCGTTCTCGCCCGAGCGCGACGAGCTGATTCCCGACGCGGCGGTGATCGACCCCGACGGACCACTCGACTCCGACCGGCTGGTGCGCGAGGTCGTGCCGGTGCGCGTGCAGCGTCCGTTGCGTGGGCGCCTTCTCGCGCTCGGCACGCTGGTGTTCGCGATCGCCGTGATCGCCGCCGCGTGGCGCTGGACGCCGCTGCACGACTGGCTCGACGTGAATGCGCTCGTGCGCCTTGCCGACCGCTTCGACGACCTGCCCGCGACGCCGCTGCTCGTCCTCGCGGCCTACGTCATCGCCGGCCTGCTGGTCGTTCCGCTCACGCTGCTGATCGCCGCGACCGGCGTCGTGTTCGGACCCGTGCTGGGCGCGGTGTACGCGCTGGCCGGCAGCCTGCTCAGCGCCGCCGTGGTGTACGCCATCGGCCGCAAGGTCGGCCGGCCCACGGTGCGCCGCCTCGCCGGCGCCCGGCTCAACGCGATCAGCCGCAAGCTGGCACGCCGGGGACTGCTTGCAGTCGTGCTCGTGCGCATCGTGCCGGTGGCGCCGTACAGCGTGGTGAACCTCGTGGCGGGCGCGTCGCAGATCCGGCTGGCGGATTTTCTCCTCGGCACGCTGATCGGGCTGCTGCCCGGCGTGCTCGGGACGGTGGTATTCGTGGACCGGATCCTCGCAACGGTGCGCAACCCCGGCTTCGTGACGTTCGCCACGCTGGCGCTGGTCGCGGGGCTGCTCGGCGGGTTCGCCGTCCTGCTGCATCGGCGGCTCGCGCGCCGCGACCGCGCCGCCACGCCGGCCGGCGATTGAGGGCCCATGGCCGTCGACCGCCTGCGGCTCGCGTCCTACAACATACACATCGGCGTGGGCCGCGACGGCCATTTCCATCCGGAGCGCGTGGCCGCCGTTCTGCGTGAGCTCGATGCGGACGTGATCGCGCTCCAGGAGGTGCAGCTCGGCGCGGGCACCTTCGACATGCTCGCTCATCTCGCCGAAGCGACCGGCTATGCAGGCCTGGCAGGTCCGACGTTGACCCATCCGGTGCACGGGCATTACGGCAACGCCGTGCTGAGCCGGTTGCCGGTGGTCGGTTCCCGCTGTCTGGATCTCAGCGTGCCGGGACACGAGCCGCGCGGCGCGCTCGATGCCACGATCGCCTGCGGCCACGGTACGAGCGTGCGGCTCATCGCGACGCATCTCGGGCTGCGCCCGCCCGAGCGCCGCCAGCAGGTGCGCCACCTGCTGCGCGAAGTGGCGGCGGATGTGCATCGCGGACCCAGCGTGCTGCTCGGCGATCTGAACGAATGGTTCCTGTGGGGCCGTCCGCTGCGCTGGCTGCACGGCCATTTCGGGCGTCCGCCCGCACCGCGCACGTTCCCCGCCGGCTGGCCGCTGCTGGCGCTCGACCGGGTGTGGGTCAAGCCGCGCGATTGCCTGCAGGCCATCGCCGTGCATCAAACCCCGCTCGCGCGCCTCGCCTCCGACCATCTGCCGGTGGTGGCAGCACTCGATCTGGCGCGCTGCCGGGTGCCGCCCGCAGTTGCGGTCCAGGCCGCGCCGCTCGAAGCGTAGCGCGGCCAGTTCCGGGGGACCTTGCACCAGTTCCGCTGCACTGACAGCCGGTAGGACAAACGCGGATTACGTCCCGCAGGCGACGTGCGTACATTCCATGCCATGGCGCGGCCGCGGGCAGGCGCGCGCAAGGCTTCAAACAACGAATGGACCCGATCTGCATGCGAGCATCGTCCCAGCGCCTCATCGTCGTTTCGAACCGCTTGCCCTTCGTGGTCAAGCGCGACGGCGACAGCCAGTGGCAGGTACAGCCTGGGTCGGGCGGGCTCGTGAGCGCCCTCGTGCCGGTGCTGCGGCAGCGTGGCGGCACGTGGATCGGCTGGCCGGGCACCGACGGACCGGCAACGCGCGAGCTCGACCAGGTGCTGACCGATGTCGGCGCCGGCTGCGGCTACAGCCTGCGGCCCGTGCACCTGTCCGCCGACGAGGTGCACGACTTCTACCAGGGGTTCTCCAACGAGATCATCTGGCCGCTGTTCCACGACCTCCAGTCGGTCTGCAACTTCGACCCCGCGTACTGGCGCACGTACAAGGCGGTCAACAAGAAATATGCGGAAGCCGTCGCGACGCAGACGCGCAACGACGACTTCGTGTGGGTGCACGACTACCACTTGATGAACGTGGCGGCCGAGCTGCGCGCGGCGGGCTGCCGCGCCAAGCTGGGATTCTTCCTCCACATTCCGTTCCCCGCCCTCGACCTCTTCGCCAAGCTGCCGTGGTGCGCCCAGCTGATCGAGGCGCTGCTCGAATACGACCTGATCGGCTTCCAGACGCTCCGCGACCGGCGCAACTTCGTCCAGTGCGTGCGCGCGCTCGTGCCCGAGGTGCAGTTCGAGGGCAAGGGGCCGGTGCTGTCGGCGACGCTGCGCAATCGCACGATCGGCGTAGGCGCGTTCCCGATCAGCATCGACGTCGATACCATCGTGCGTCAGGCGTCCACCACCGAGGTGAGCCGCAAGGCGGCCGAGCTGCATCGCCTGCTGCCCAACCGCACGCTGATGCTCGGCATCGACCGCCTCGACTACACGAAGGGCATTCCGCATCGCCTGCAGGCGTTCCACGACCTGCTCAAGCGCTGCCCTCACCTGCGCGGACGCATCTCGCTCATCCAGGTCGTCGTGCCGAGCCGCGTGGACATTCCCGAATACGACGAGCTCAAGAGCACGATCGAGCAGCTGGTCGGGCGCATCAACGGCGAGTTCATGAAGCCGGGCGGCTGGGTTCCGGTCTGGTACGTCTACGGCCACCTCACGCCCACCGAGCTCCTCGCGTATTACCGCGCCGCCGATGTGGCGCTGGTGACGCCGCTGCGCGACGGGATGAACCTCGTGGCCAAGGAATATTGCGCGGCGAGCATCGAAGAGAATTCCGTGCTGATCCTCAGCGAATTCGCGGGTGCCGCGGCCCAGCTGCGGCGCGGCGCGCTGCTCGTGAACCCCTATGACATCGAAGGCGTCGCGGATGCCATACGCGTCGCGTGCGCGATGGATCCGACCGAGCGGCGTGCGCGCATGCGCCGGCTGCGCCACACGATTCGCCGCTACGACGTGTTCTGGTGGGTCGACGCGTTCCTCGACGCCGCGTTCGCGCAGCATGCAATGGCGGCGAACGATCCGCTGCCTGCCCTGGAGATGGATCCGCTGCGCCTCCGTGCTGCCAACGATGGTGACGAAGAGCTGCCCGACAATCCCGTCAGCGACCCACCTGTCCGCCGACCGCACGCCAACCTGCTGAACTGACCGGCGAGCGCTCGTGTCGCGGGCGCCGGCGGCGCCGCGTGGCATTGGTCTCGCGCGCCATCGTGCCCCGACTTCGCGCCGACTCGCCTGCCTCGCCCACGCCCGGCACTGCGCCGCCGGCGGCCGTTTCGTCGGCTGCGCCGACCGGGACGGTCGCGGGGCATCCTCCGCTGGCCGAGCGCATGCGCTCGCCCCTCACCGACTACGACCTCTACCTGTTCGCGCAGGGCTCGCACCATCGCCTGTACGACAAGCTGGGTGCGCACCTCGTGCGCGGCGGCATCGCCACGCGCTTCGCGGTCTGGGCGCCGAACGCCATCGACGTCGCGGTGATCGGTGATTTCAACGGCTGGGACGAGCGGCGAAGCGCGCTCGCACCGCGCCCCGACGGCTCCGGGATCTGGGAAGCCGAAGTCGCGGGCGCGCAGCCGGGGCAGCGCTACAAGTACCGCATCGTCGGGCGCGATGGCTTCCGGGGGGACAAGAGCGATCCGTTCGCGTTCGCGAGCGAGGTGCCGCCGCGCACGGGATCGCTCATCGCGTCGCTCGATTACGCCTGGCACGACGACGGGTGGATGCGCGAGCGCCATGCGCGCAACGCGCTGTCGGCGCCATGGTCCATCTATGAGGTGCATCTCGGTTCATGGCGGCGCGATCCCGCCGATCCGTCGCGTCTGTTGAGCTACCGCGAGATCGCGCCCCTGCTCGCGGACTATGCCCTCGATCTCGGCTTCACGCACGTCGAGCTGATGCCGCTCACCGAGCATCCGTTCTACGGATCGTGGGGATACCAGACCACGGGCTATTTCGCGCCAACCGCCCGCTACGGCTCGCCACAGGATTTCATGGCGCTGGTCGACCACCTGCATCAGCGCGGCCTGGGCGTGGTCATGGACTGGGTGCCCTCGCACTTTCCGAGCGACCCGCACGGCCTTGCGCTGTTCGACGGCACGCACCTGTACGAGCACGCGGACCCGCGGCAGGGCTACCACCCGGAGTGGCACAGCTGCATCTTCAACTACGGCCGCCACGAGGTACGCGCGTTCCTGCTGTCGAGCGCGCTGTTCTGGCTCGACCGCTACCACATCGACGGGCTGCGCGTCGACGGCGTCGCCTCGATGCTCTATCTCGACTACGCGCGCAAAGCCGGCGAGTGGGTGCCCAACGTGCATGGCGGACGCGAGAATCTCGAGGCGGTCACCCTGTTGCGCAAGCTCAACGAGGCGGTGTACCAGGCGCACCCCGACGTGCAGACGATGGCCGAGGAATCCACGGCGTGGCCGCAAGTGTCGCGGCCGACCTGGCTCGGTGGCCTGGGCTTCGGGCTCAAGTGGAACATGGGCTGGATGCACGACACGCTGAAGTACTTCGCGCGCGATCCGATCTACCGCGGCTTTCATCACAGCCAGCTGACGTTCAGCCTCTGGTACGCGTTCAACGAGAACTTCGTGCTGCCCCTGTCGCATGACGAAGTCGTATACGGCAAGGGCTCGCTGATCGGCAAGATGCCGGGCGACGACTGGCAGCGCTTCGCCAACCTCCGCTGCCTGCTGGGCTACATGTGGGCGCACCCGGGCAAGAAGCTGCTGTTCATGGGCGGTGAATTCGGCCAGTGGCGCGAGTGGAATCACGACCAGAGCCTCGACTGGCACCTGGCCGCCTACCCGATGCACGCCGGGCTGCAGGCATGGGTGCGCGATCTCAACCGCACGCTCGCGCGCACGCCGGCGCTGCACGCAGAGGACTTCGATGCGTCGGGTTTCTCGTGGATCGACTGCTGCGATGCGACCAACAGCGTGATCGCGTTCTTGCGTCACCCCGGCGACGAAGGCGGCGCACCGGCGCTCGTGGTGTGCAACCTCACGCCGGTGCCGCGCCATGCCTATCGGCTCGGCGTGCCACGCGCCGGCCGCTGGCGCGAGGTGCTCAACAGCGATGCCGCCTGCTATGGCGGCAGCGGCGTCGGCAATCTCGGTGGGGTGCACACAGAGCCGCTCGCAGCGCACGGTCATGGGCAGTCGCTGTCGCTGGCGCTCCCGCCGCTTGGCGTGCTGTATCTCGAGCCGACGTCCTGACGTGGCCGTCCGTCCCGCCTCCGACGGACGCAAGCGCGTCGTCATCGAGAACGTCCAGCCGAGCGTCGACGCCGGGCGTTATCCGGCCAAGCGATGCGTCGGCGAGACGGTCGAGGTCGAAGCCGACATCTTCATCGACGGCCACGAGGCGCTGCGCTGCATGACGCTATGGCGGCGCCGCGGGGACGTGCGCTGGCAGGAAGTCGAGATGGCCTTCCTCGGCAACGATCACTGGATGGCCTCGTTCACCGTGACGGAGCTCGGTGCCTACGAGTACGCCGTGACGGCATGGCCCGACGCCTTCCTGACCTGGCGTCACGACCTTGCGCGCTGGACCGACCCCGACGACGTGCTCGTCTCGCTGCAGATCGGCATGCGGCTGGTGCGCGACACCACGCGACGCGTGCGCGGCGCCGATGCGCGCGAGCTCAAGACCTGGCAGGCCCGGCTCGACGCCGCGGGCGATCCCATGGCGCGCCGCACCGACGCGCTCGACGAAGGCCTTGCCGTGCTGATGGCGCGTCACGCCGATCGCCGCTTCGCGGCGACCTCGGAGACGTTCACCGTCACGGTCGATCCTGCGCGCGCCGGATTCTCGTCGTGGTACGAGATGTTTCCGCGCTCCGCCGGGCGCGGGAAGTCGCACGGCACGTTCCGCGACGTCGAAGCGATGCTCCCGTATGTAGCCGGCATGGGGTTCGATGTCCTGTACCTGCCGCCCATCCATCCCATCGGCACGGTCAAGCGCAAAGGCCGCAACAACGCCCTCGCGGCTGCGGCAGGCGACCCGGGCAGCCCGTGGGCGATCGGCAGCGCCGAAGGCGGGCACACCGCGATCCACCCCGAGCTCGGCACCGCGGCGGATTTCCGTCATCTGGTCAAAGCTGCGCGCGCGCAAGGCATCGACATCGCGCTCGACATCGCGTTCCAGTGCGCGCCCGATCACCCCTGGGTGGCCGAGCATCCGGAATGGTTCCGGCATCGGCCCGACGGCAGCATCCAGTACGCGGAGAACCCGCCCAAGAAATACCAGGATATCTACCCGTTCAACTTCGAGACCGAGGACTGGCGCGCGCTCTGGCAGGCGCTGAAGGGGGTGTTCGAGCACTGGATCGGCGAAGGCGTGCGGATCTTCCGCGTCGACAACCCGCACACCAAGCCTTATCCGATGTGGGAGTGGATGATCGGCGAGCTCAAGCGCGAGCATCCTGAAACGATCTTCCTGGCCGAAGCGTTCACGCGACCGCATCCGATGCACCGGCTGGCCAAGCTGGGATTCACGCAGTCGTACACGTACTTCACCTGGCGCAACACGAAGGCGGAGCTCACCGAGTACTTCACCGAGCTCGCGCACGATGCATCGCGCGAATACTTTCGGCCGAATGCGTGGCCCAACACGCCGGACATCCTGCATGAATACCTGCAGTCCGGCCTGCGCGCGGCGTTCATCGCGCGGCTGGTGCTGGCCGGCACGCTGTGCGCCAACTACGGGATGTACGGACCCGCATTCGAGCTCATGGAGCACGTTCCCCGTGAGCCCGGGTCGGAGGAATATCGCGACTCGGAGAAATACGAGATCAAGGCGTGGCCGCGCGAGCGCCCGGACAGCCTGCGGCCGGTGATCGCCCGCGTCAATGCCATCCGCCGCACCAATCCGGCGCTGCATCACAATTGGCGGCTGCGCTTCCACGGGTTCGACAATCCGCAGGTCATCTGCTATTCCAAGTCGACCGACGACCTGAGCAACGTGATCCTGACGCTCGTGAACCTCGACCCGCGCAACCGCCAGTCCGGCTGGACCGATCTTGCGCTTGCCGAGCTGGGCCTCGATCCCGCCGCGCCGTTCGAAGTGCACGACCTCCTCACCGATGCGCGCTATCGGTGGCAGGGGCCACACAACTACGTGGAGCTGCGTCCCACCGAGATGCCGGCCCACGTGCTGCGCGTGCAAGGCACGCGCCGCCGCGCCGCGGCCACGCCTGCACTGACGGCGACGGGGCACCCGTGACGCGCTTCCACCAACCCTCCGGCATCGCGAGCGACGCGGAGCGCCCCAAGGAGCACGCCGCGGATCCGCTCTGGTACAAGGACGCGGTCATCTACCAGCTGCACGTCAAGGCGTTTCGCGACAGCAACGGCGACGGCATCGGCGATTTTCCCGGGCTCACCGAATCGCTCGATTACATCCGGGAGCTCGGCGTCAACACGATCTGGCTGCTGCCGTTCTACCCGTCGCCGCTGCGCGACGACGGCTACGACATCGCGGACTACCACGGCGTGCATCCGCAATACGGCACGCGCGCCGACTTCCGCCATTTCCTGCGCGAGGCGCACCGGCGCAACCTGCGCGTGATCACCGAGCTCGTCATCAACCACACCTCCGACCAGCATCCGTGGTTCCAGGCGGCGCGCGCGGCACCGCCGGGATCGGCGAAGCGCGATTACTACGTGTGGAGCGACACGGACACGCGCTGGCCCGAGACGCGCATCATCTTCACCGACACGGAGAAGTCCAACTGGTCCTGGGATCCGGTGGCCAAGCAGTATTACTGGCACCGCTTCTTCTCCCATCAGCCGGACCTCAACTTCGACAATCCGAGCGTGCGCAAGGCCGTGCTGAAGGTCATGCGCTACTGGTTCGACATGGGCGTGGACGGCATGCGGCTCGACGCCATTCCCTACCTGATCGAGCGTGACGGCACGATCAACGAGAACCTGCCCGAGACGCACGAGGTGCTGAAGGAGATGCGCGCCGAGCTCGACCTGCGCTACGGCGACCGCTTCTTCCTGGCCGAGTGCAACCAGTGGCCCGAGGACGTCCGGCCCTACTTCGGCGATGGCGACGAATGCCACATGGCGTTCCACTTCCCGCTGATGCCGCGCATCTACATGGCGCTCGCCGAAGAGGACCGCCACGCCATCGTCGACATCATGGCGCAGACGCCGGACATCCCGGACAACTGCCAGTGGGCGATCTTCCTGCGCAACCACGACGAGCTGACGCTCGAGATGGTGACGGAGCGCGAGCGTGACTACCTGTACCGCACGTACGCGGCCGACCGGCAGATGCGCATCAACCTCGGCATTCGCCGGCGCCTGGCACCGCTGCTCGACAACAACCGGCGCAAGATCGAGCTGCTCGACAGCCTGCTCATGTCGCTGATCGGCTCGCCGGTCGTGTATTACGGCGATGAGATCGGCATGGGGGACAACATCTTCCTCGGCGATCGCAACGGCGTGCGCACGCCGATGCAGTGGAGTCCCGACCGCAACGCAGGGTTCTCCCGCGCCGACCCGCAGCGGCTCTACCTGCCGCCGATCATGGATCCGATCTACGGCTTCCAGGCGGTGAACGTCGAAGCGCAGATACGCAGCCCCGCGTCGCTGCTCAACTGGACCAAGCGGCTCATCGCCGTGCGCAAGGCGCACCCTGCGCTGTCGCGCGGCACCTTGCGCTTCGTCAAGCCGGGCAACCGCAAGATCCTCGTGTACCTGCGCGAATACCAGGACGAGGCCATCCTGTGCGTCGCCAACCTCGCCCGCTCGAGCCAGCCGGTGGAGCTGGACCTCGCCGGGTACAAGGGGCGCATCCCGGTCGAGCTCCTCGGCAACACGGCCTTCCCGCCGATCGGCGAGCTGCCCTACCTGCTGACGCTGCCCGCATGGGGTTTCTACTGGTTCGCGCTCACCACCGATGCGGCGTATCCGAAATGGCATGCCGAACGGCCGGTGCCCACCGACTTCCCCGTGCTCGTCATCCCGGAAGGCCTCATGGCTGCGCTGTCGCATCGCGGGGCCGGCGCCTCGGACGTGCGCGGCCTGCTGGCGCGCCGCACGCGCGAAGCGCTCGAGCGCGACGTGCTCCCGGTGTTCCTGACACAGCAGCGGTGGTTCGCCGGCAAAGGGGCGGCCATCGAGCGCGCGGCACTGCGCGAGCAGGACGAATGGGACACGGCCGACGGCAGCTGGCTCCTGGCCCTGCTCGAGGTGGACCTCGCCGGTGGCCGCCGGCACATCTACTCCATGCCGCTGGCGCTCGCGTGGGAGGCGGACGACGCGGATCGCGTGCAGGCGCTGCTTCATTGCACGGTGGCGCGGGTGCGCCAGCATGCGCGCGTGGGCGTGCTCTACGACGCGTTCTGGGATGATGCGTTCTGCCGCAACGTCGTACGCTCGATGGCGCGGCAGGAAGTGCATCCCCTGCGGGGTGGCGAATTGCGCTTCTCCTCGACCAAGCGCCTTGCCTCCGAGACCGACCTTGCATCGCTGGGCGTGCGCCATCCGGCCTTCGAGCAGAGCAACACCCTCGTCGTGCTGGGCGAGCGCCTGGTGCTGAAGGGCTATCGGCGCCTGCGCCGGGGCATCAATCCGGAGATCGAGATCGGACGGTTCCTGACCGAAGCGTCGCCGTTTCCACACATCGCTGCGCTGTACGGCGCACTGGAGCATCGCGATCCGGCCGGCGAGTCGACTGCGCTCGCGGTGCTGCACCAGTACATCCCGAACGAAGGCAGCGGCTGGGATTACGTCATCGCGTACCTGCGGCGCTACCTCGACGATGCGCTCGCGCATCCTGCGCCGGTGCAGGCGACAGCCGGTGCGCCCGATGCGCCGCCCGCGCCCAGCGATGCAGCCGCCGTCGAATCGGCCTCGCATGGCGGGTTCCTCGCGTTGATGAGCACGCTCGGGCGGCGCACCGCGGAGCTGCACGCCGCGCTGGCCAAGCGTACGGGTGACGCTGCCTTCGATCCCGAGCCGTTCACCGGGCAGGACCTCGATGCGCTGCGCGTGCGCCTGCGCCAGGAAGCGCAGGCAACCATCGATCTGGTTCGCGAGCGCATGATCTCGCTCCCCGAGGATCCGCGCGCGTCGGCGCAGACGCTCGTCGACGGCGCGGCGCGGCTGCTGGCCCGTGTCGACGAGTTCGTGCCCGGGCACGTCGATGCCGCGCGCACCCGCTATCACGGCGATTTTCACCTGGGCCAGGTGCTGATCAACCAGCACGATTTCATCATCGTCGACTTCGAAGGCGAGCCGAGCCGGCCGCTCGAGGAGCGCCGGGCCAAGCATTCGCCGCTGCGCGACGTCGCGGGGATGCTGCGCTCCTTCGGCTATGCCGCAGCCGTCGCGCTGCGGCAGTCGACCGTCGCCACACCGGCGGACCGCGGTCGACTCGCGGGCCCGCTCGCCCGCTGGCAGGCGCAGACGAGCGCCGCGTTCCTCGATGCCTATCGCGAGCGCGCGGCCGGCGTCGCCTCGTATCCGGCCGATGCCGGCGAAGCTGCGCGCTTGATCGCGCTCTTCACGCTCGAGAAGGCGCTCTACGAGCTGCGCTACGAGCTCGCGAACCGGCCCGACTGGGTCGGCATTCCCCTGGCTGCGGTGCTCGACGTCCTGAGCGGCAAGGCAACATGAAAAAAGACCTCGTCGATGCGCGCCCGCCGCGCCTGCAGGCCAGTGTGTCCACGGTCTGGCGCGGACAACCCGCGCCGCTCGGCGCCACCTGGGACGGGCTCGGCGTCAATTTCGCGCTCTATTCCGAGCATGCGGAACGGGTCGAGCTCTGCCTCTTCGATCCGAAGGGCCGGCGCGAGGTCGAGCGCATCGTCGTGCCGGAGCGCACGGACTTCGTCTGGCATTGCTACCTGCCGGACGCGCGCCCCGGCCTGTTGTACGGTTATCGCGTGCACGGCCCGTATGCGCCTGAAGAAGGGCATCGATTCAACCCGCACAAGCTGCTGCTCGACCCGTACGCGCGCATGATCAGCGGCCAGCTGCGCTGGAGCGATGCGCAGTTCGGCTATCGGGTGGGCGGCCGGCGCGAGGACCTCGCGCCCGACAACCGCGACAGCGCGTCGGGCATGCCCAAATGCGAAGTGGTGGATTGCGCGTTCACCTGGGGCGACGATGCGCCGCCGCGCACCCCGTGGAAGGACACGGTGATCTACGAGGCGCACGTCAAGGGTCTCACCCGGCTGCATCCTGAAGTACCGCCGCAACTGCGCGGCACCTACGCGGGGCTTGCCACGGCGCCGGTGATCGACCACCTGCGCCGGCTCGGCATCACCGCGATCGAGCTGCTTCCGATCCACACGTTCGTCGACGACAAGCGCCTCGTGGAGCTCGGCCTGCGCAATTACTGGGGTTACAACTCGATCGGCTTCTTCGCGCCGGACATGCGCTATTCGGCGTCGGGCACGCTCGGCGAATTCAAGACGATGGTCAAGGCGTTCCATGCCGCGGGCATCGAAGTGATCCTCGACGTCGTGTACAACCACACGGCCGAAGGCAATCACCTCGGCCCCACGCTGTCGTTCCGCGGCATCGACAACCGCGTGTACTACCGCCTGGAAGACAACCCGCGCTATTACCGGGACTACACGGGCACCGGCAACACCCTGTCGACGCTGCATCCCGTGGTGCTGCGGCTCATCTTCGACAGCCTGCGCTACTGGGTCACCGAGATGCACGTGGACGGCTTCCGCTTCGATCTCGCGAGCACGCTCGCGCGCGAGCAGCATGCGTTCGATTCGTTCGGCGCGTTCCTCGACATCGCGCGCCAGGACCCGGTGCTGTCGCAGGTCAAGCTCATCGCGGAGCCGTGGGACGTCGGTGAAGGCGGCTACCAGGTCGGCGGCTTCCCCCCGGGCTGGTCGGAATGGAACGGCCGCTACCGCGACGCGGTGCGCTCGTTCTGGAAAGGCGATGGCGGCCTGGTCGGTGAAGTCGCGAGCCGGCTCTCCGGCTCGAGCGACATCTTCGGCTGGAGCGGCCGGGCACCGATCGCGAGCGTCAACTTCATCACCGCGCACGACGGCTTCACGCTCCGCGACCTCGTGAGCTACAACGACAAGCACAACGAGGCGAACGGCGAGGACAACCGCGATGGGGAGTCGCACAACCGCAGCTGGAACTGCGGCATCGAAGGCGCCACCGACGACCCGGCCATCCGTGCGCTGCGCCTGCGCCAGATGCGCAATTTCATCGCCACGCTGTTCTTCTCGCAGGGCGTGCCCATGCTGCTCGCTGGCGACGAGCTCGGCCGCTCGCAAGGCGGCAACAACAACGCCTATTGCCAGGACAACGAGATCTCGTGGGTGCACTGGCTGCTCGACGGCGAATCGCAGGCGCTCCAGTCGTTCACCGAGCGCGTCATCGCGCTGCGCAACAAGCACCCGCTGTTCCGCCGCCGGACGTTCTTCCGCGGGCGGGCCGTGCACGAGTCCGACGCCAAGGACATCGTGTGGCTGAACCCCGATGGCGGCGAGATGACCGACGAGGAATGGAACTCGGGGTTCGCGCGCTCGCTCGGCGCGCATCTGTCGGGCCGCGGCCTGACCGAACGCGACGAGCACGGCAAGCCCGTCGAGGACGACGACCTCCTGCTCCTCATCAACGCGCACGACGACGTCGTGCCGTTCCGTCTGCCGACCGCAGGCAACGGTGCGCCGTGGCTCGTGCGTCTCGACACCCATACGGGCGATGGCCAGCCCGAGCAGGAGTCGTTCGCGCCGGACAGCGAGTATCCCCTGCAGGGGCGCTCGCTGGTGTTGCTGTGTCGTCCGCGTCCGCGTTGAAGCGCGCACACCGGATGCCGTTCGGCGCCGAGTTGCGCGCCGACGGCGTGCGCTTTCGCCTGTGGGCGCCCGGTGCACGATGCGTCGAGCTCGGCATCGCCGATGCGCGCGGCACCGTTGCGTGGCGCGACATGCCGGCCCGCGACGCTGGCTGGTACGAGCTGCACGTCGCCGACGCCGCTGCCGGAACGCGCTACCGGTATCGCCTGGATCGCGGAGACGTGGTGCCCGATCCCGCGGCGCGGTTCAATCCGGGCGACGTGCACGGCGACAGCCAGGTGGTCGATCCGCGCGCATTCGACTGGACCGACGCTGCGTGGCGCAACCGCCCGTGGCACGAGGCCGTGATTTACGAGCTGCACGTCGGCACGTTCACCCCGCAAGGCACGTTTCGCGCCGTCATCGAGCGCCTGGACTATCTCGCGCGGCTCGGCGTCACGGCCATCGAGCTGATGCCGCTCGCCGACTTCCCGGGCGCGCGCAACTGGGGTTATGACGGCGTGCTGCCGTATGCACCGGACGCGCGCTACGGCACGCCCGAAGACCTCAAGGCGCTCGTCGTGGCGGCGCACGCGCGCGGCCTGATGGTGCTGATCGACGTCGTCTACAACCACTTCGGACCCGAAGGCAACTATCTCCACCGCCTGGCGCCATCCTTCTTCACGGAGCGCCACCACACGCCGTGGGGCGCCGCGATCGACTTCGAGGGGCCGGACAGCCGCGTCGTGCGCGACTTCTTCATCCACAACGCCCTCTACTGGATCGAGGAATTCCACGTCGATGGCCTGCGCTTCGACGCCGTGCATGCGATCGTCGACGCGTCGCAGCCCGACGTGCTGACGGAGCTGGCAACGCGCGTTCGCGACGGCCCCGGGCGTGCCCGGCGCGTCCACCTGGTGCTCGAGAACGATCGCAACGAAGCCCATCGCCTGGTGCGCGACGAGGCGCGGCGCCCGCGGCTTTATACCGCGCAGTGGAACGACGACTGCCACCACGCGCTGCACGTGCTGCTCACGGGCGAATCGGCCTCGTACTACGGGGACTATGCGGACGACCCGTTGCGGCGTCTCGGCCGCTGCCTTGCCGAGGGCTTCGCCTACCAGGGCGAGCGCTCCGCATTTCGCGCCGGGCCGCGCGGAGAGCCCAGCGCTGGCCTGCCGCCCGACGCGTTCGTCAATTTCCTCCAAAACCACGATCAGGTGGGCAATCGCGCGTTGGGCGAGCGGCTCGCCGCGCTCGCACCCGAGCGCGCGCTGCGCATTGCGGTCGCGATCGTGCTGCTCGCGCCTTCGCCACCGCTGCTGTTCATGGGCGAAGAGTTCGGCGCTGCCACGCCCTTCCAGTTCTTCTGCGATTTCGGCCCCGAGCTCGCCGAGGCGGTGCGCAACGGCCGCCGGGAGGAATTCGCCGGCCTGATCGACGACTCGACCAGCGTGCCCGATCCGACCGCGCTCGACACGTTCGAGCACAGCACGCTCGACTGGTCCAGCGTCGAGCGGAACGGCCACGCGCGATGGCACGCGCTCTATGTCGACTTGCTGGCCCGGCGCCGCGACGTCATCGCACCGCTCATCGTCCGCATCGTGCCTGGGCGTGCGACACATGCCGTCCCGGCCTCCGGCGCGCTCGACGTGCGCTGGCCGCTCGACGACGGCCACACGCTGGTGTTGCACGCGCGCCTGCCCGGGTGCAACACGCCGATTCCTGCCGCACCGCCCGGCGCGAACATCGTCTACGAGCTGTGGGACGAGCCGCCGACGCGCAACGCCGTCGTGTGGCGCATCGATCCTCCGCCGGCGTCATGAGCCTTCCCGATTCCGCGCTGGACGCGTTGTGCGAGCGGTATGGCATCGCCGTGCGGTACCGTGACTTCTGGCACCACGAGCACGAGGCACCGGCGGCAACCAAGCGCGCTCTCCTCGCAGCGATGGGCGTGGACCGCGAGGCCCATGGCGAGGCCTGGGGGCCGCCGACCCTGGTCGTGCGCGCGCACGATCCTGCGCACGACATCGAGCTCACCATTGCGGCGCCCGCCGATCTGCACGCCTTGCGCTGGCACCTTGCGCTCGAGTCGGGTGGCCGACATGGCGGCGACTGCGTATGCATCAACGACGACGATGGCGCGCGCGTGCGCATCCGCTGCGCAGGCGTCCCCGCGGAGCTGCCGACCGGTTATCACCGGCTCGTGGTCACGGACGGTCGGCCGGGGGGCATCGTGGTCGCGACGGCGCCGGTGATCGTCTGCCCGGCGCGCTGCCATGCGCCGCCGCCGGCGCGCCTGTTCGGACCGACCGTGCAGCTGTACGCGCTGCGATCGCAGCGCAACTGGGGCATCGGCGACTTCACGGATTTGCGCACGCTCGTGCGCACGGCGGCCGCGCACGGCGCGGATTTCGTCGGTGTCAACCCGCTGCACGCGCTCTTCCCCGGACGGCCGAACGATGCGAGTCCCTACAGCCCGTCGTCCCGCCTGGCGCTCAACCCGCTCTACCTCGACGTCGAAGCGCTCGAGGACTATGCGGCCTGCGAGGAGGCGCGTGCGGCGGTCGCGTCGCGCTCGTTCCAGGCTCGCCTTGCCGCTGCGCGCGCTGCGCCGCTCGTCGACTATGCAGAAGTCGCCGCGCTGAAGGTCGACATCCTCGCCCGCGTCTTCGCGCACTTTCGCCGCCATCATCTGGAGCCCTTGTCCGCGCGCGGCCACGCGATGCGCGCGTATGCGGAAGCCCATCCCGAGTTCGCATGGCAGCCGGCGCTCTTCGATGCCCTCCAGGGGGAGCTCGCCCGCGACGACCCGTCCCGGTGGGGTTGGCCGGTGTGGCCGGTCGACTACCAGGACCACGCCTCCGAAGCCGTGCAGGCGTTTGCGCATGCGCATCGCCAGGACGTCGACTTCTTCCTGTACTTGCAATGGCAGGCCGACCGGCAGCTTGCCGCGGCGGCCGATGCAGCCGTGGAGGCCGGCATGGCGATCGGCCTGTATCGCGATGTCGCGGTCGGCGCGAATCCCGGGGGTGCCGAAACCTGGCAAGCGCCCGCGCGCTTCGCGCTCGGTGTGCACGTCGGCGCGCCACCCGACGAGTTCAACCAGCGCGGGCAGGATTGGGGGCTGCCACCCTGGAATCCGCGCCGCCTGGGTGCCGATGGCTATGCGGCCTGGGTGGCGCTGCTGCGCGCCAACATGCGCCACTCGGGCGCGCTGCGCATCGACCATGTCATGGCACTGCTGCGCCTGTTCTGGATCCCGGAAGGCATGTCGCCGGCCGAAGGCACCTATGTGGCCTATCCGCTCGACGACCTGCTTGCCTTGCTCGCGCTCGAGAGCATGCGCCATGCCTGCGCGGTGGTCGGTGAAGACCTTGGCACCGTGCCCGACGCCGTGCGCACGGCGCTGCGCGACGCCGGCGTGCTGTCGTATCGCGTCCTGTGGTTCGAGCGCGGGGCCGACGGCGGCTTCGCGGCGCCGGAAGCGTATCCAGAGCAGGCGTTGTGCAGCGTGACCACGCACGACCTGCCGACGCTGCAAGGCTTCTGGCAGTCGACGGATCTTGCAGCCCGCGACGCGCTGACGCTGTTTCCCGACGAGAACGTGCGCGCCACGCAATATGCCGAGCGCGCGGCGGACCGTCCGCATCTCACCGCAGCGCTGCGGCGCGCCGACCTCGATGCGACCGGCCTGGACGACCGGGCGCCATCGCTCGATGCAGCCACCGTCGCGGCCGTACACGCGTACCTCGCACGCACGCCGTGCGCGATGATGGCCCTGCAACTGGAAGACGTGTTCGGCGAAACGGAGCAGGTGAACCTGCCCGCCACCACCGATGATCGCTACCCCAACTGGCGCCGCAAGATCACCGTGGCGCTCGAGGATTGGGCGAGCGATGGCCGCTTCGCGGCGATCTGCAGCGCGATTGGCGCACAGGGCCGCGGCACGACGCGCTCCGTGGCACCGGCGCGGCACGCGCCGTGAGCATTCCGCGCGCGACGTACCGCGTGCAACTGCACCGCGGCTTCACGTTTCGCGATGCCGAAAGGATCGTGCCGTATCTCGCCGCGCTCGGCGTGAGCCACCTGTACGCGTCGCCCTTTCTCAAGGCGCGTCCCGGCAGCACGCACGGCTACGATGTCGTCGACCATGCGGCGCTCAATCCGGAGATCGGCACGCGCGAGGACTTCGACGCCCTGTCGGCGACGCTCCGCGCGCACGGCATGGGTCTGATGCTCGATCTCGTGCCCAATCACATGGGCGTGCAGAAGGCGGACAACCGCTGGTGGCTCGACGTGCTGGAGCACGGTCAGGCGTCGCGCTATGCAGGGTTCTTCGACATCGACTGGGCACCGGAAAGCGCCGAGCTCGCCGGCAAGGTCCTCATCCCGATCCTCGGCGACCAATACGGCACGGTGCTCGAGCGCGGCGAGCTCGTGCTGCGCTTCGATGCAGCCGCGGGCGAGCTGAACCTGTGGTACCACGAGCACCGCCTGCCGATCCGGCCGTCGGAATATCCGCGCGTGCTGGTACCCGGCGTGGGCGGACTTGCGCGCAGTGCGGGCGCGGAGATCGCGCAGGCGTTGCGCGACATCGCGGCTGCGTTTGCGGCGTTGCCGCGACCGGGCACCGACGACCCGGGCCTCGAGGCAGTGGCCGTCAAGGGCTCGCTCGCCGCGTTGTGTGCGTGCGCGCCGGCCGTGACGCGGTTCATCGAGGATGCGGTCGCCACCCTCAACGGCAGCGTGGGCCAACCGTCGAGCTTCGACGGGCTGCACGAGCTGATCAAGGGACAGGCCTACCGGCTCGCATTCTGGCGGGTCGCCGCGGACGACATCAATTATCGACGGTTCTTCGACGTCAACGATCTGGCCGCCTTGCGCGCCGAGCGCGAGGACGTGTTCGAGGCGACGCATCGGCTGCCCCTCGACCTGCTCGCGCGCGGACAGGCCGATTGCCTGCGCATCGATCATCCGGACGGCTTGCTCGATCCGGAAGCCTATTTCGTCCGCCTGCAGGACGCGGCCGCACAGGCGCTGGGCGCCACGGAGCGCGACGCACGCGGGCGCGCCGCCTATGTGCTCATCGAGAAGATCCTCGCCGATCACGAGCGCATGAGCGAGCGCTGGCCAGTGCATGGCACCACGGGCTACCGGTTCATGAACGTGGTCAACGGCCTGTTCGTCGATCCCGCGGCGCGCACGCGCTTCAGCCGCCTGTACGCAGCGTTCGTGGGCGAGCGCGTGGAGTTCGACGACATCCTGCGCCGCTCCAAGACGCTGATCCTCGTCCACGCGCTCGCCAGCGAGCTCAATCGCATCGCCAATGCCCTCACGCGCATCGCCAAGCGCGATCGTCATACCTGCGACTACACGCGCAACAGCCTGCGGCGCGCACTGGTCGAAATCGTCGCCTGCTTCCCCGTGTACCGCACCTACGTGACGGCCCGCGGACGCAGCGCCGACGATCGGCGTCACGTCGACTGGGGCGTGGCCGTGGCGCGCCGGCAAAGCGCCGCGGGCGATCGCAGCGTGTTCGATTTCGTGGGCGCAGTGCTGCGCGGCGACGTCCAGCCCGCAGACCAGGACACCGCGGCCGAAGTGCTGCGCTTCGTCCAGCGCTTCCAGCAGCTGACCGCGCCCGCCACCGCCAAGGGCATGGAGGACACGTCGTTCTACGTGTACACGCGCCTCGCCTCGCTCAACGAGGTAGGCGGCGATCCGCGCACGTTCGGCTTCTCCGTGCAGGCGTTCCACGGCGCGTCGCAGGATCGCGCGGCGCACTGGCCGCACACGATGCTGGCCACCTCCACGCACGACAACAAGCGCAGCGAAGACGTGCGCACCCGCATCGACGTCCTGTCGGAGATGCCGGCTGCGTGGCGTCTCGCGCTGCGACGCTGGCGTCAGCTCAATCGGCGTCATCGCAGCGACGTCGAAGGCGCATCGGCGCCATCGTCGAACGACGAATACCTGCTCTACCAGACGCTGCTCGGAGCGTGGCCGCTGCAGCCGCCCGACGAGACCTCGCTCCACGCGTTTCGTGAGCGCATCCAGGCGTACATGCTGAAGGCGGTGCGCGAAGCGAAGGTCCACACCAGCTGGGTCAACAATCACCAGGAATACGAGAGTGCGCTCGCGCGCTTCATCGACGGCCTGCTCGGCACGCTGACCGGTAACCGCTTTCTCGACGAGTTCATCCCCGCGCAGCGGCGCATTGCCCGCCACGGTTGCGTCAACAGTCTCGCGCAGACGCTCGTCAAGCTCACCTCGCCCGGCGTGCCCGATACCTACCAGGGCACGGAGCTGTGGGACTTGAGCCTGGTCGACCCGGACAATCGCCGCCCGGTCGATTACGGGTTGCGCGCGCGCTGCCTGCAGGAAGTCACGGCTGCACGGGACGATCACGCGCGCTACGCGGCCGAGTTGCTGGAGTCGTGGCCCGACGGACGTATCAAGCTGTGGCTCACGGCACGCCTCCTGGGGCTGCGGCGCGAGCGCGCGGCATTCTTCGAGCGGGCGGGATATGCGCCTGTCCGCCTCGAGGGCACTTCTGCGCGGCACGTGTGCGCGTATGCACGGCGCCTCGGCGAGGAAGCGCTCGTCACGGTCGTCCCGCGCCTGTGGATGGCGCTGACCGGCGATTCGGACGCGTGGCCCGTCGGCAGCGCCGTTTGGGGCGACACCGTGTTGCGCATGCCCGGCGCGCGGTCCGCCTGGCGCAACGTGCTGACCGGTGAGACCCTCGCGGCACAGTCGGGTGAACGGGAAACGCGCATCGCGTTGGGCGACGCGCTTGCGCGGCTGCCCTTCGCGCTCATCGAGCCGGGGTAACCCGATCGAACGGTTCTCACGATGCAGCCTGCATGCGCGTCGGTGCCTGTCGACGGCGAGGATCCGGCTGGAATTGCAGCAAGTCGCCCGGCTGGCATTGCAACGCGTCGCAAATCGCCTCGAGCGTCGAAAAGCGGATCGCGCGCGCCTTGCCCGTCTTGAGGATGGACAGGTTCGCAAGGGTGATGTCGATCCGCTCGGCCAGCTCCGTCAGCGTCATGCGTCGGTCATGCAGGAGGTCGTCGAGCCTGACGATGATCGCCACGTCACACCGTGCCTTCGAGCTCTTGGCGCATGAGCGTGCCTGCGGCGAAGACGCGCGCGAGCACGAACGTCAGGATGACCGCCAGCCATCCGCTGGTCGAGAAGCCGGCACCCAGATGCAGCGGATGGGCGGACGTCGAGATGGCCTTGCCGATGCCGCCGATCACGATGCTGAGCAGCTGGAGCGTGAGCAGCACCCAGGCGATCGCTTGCAGCCGGTCCGCGTTGGACGCAACGAAGGGATCGCCCGCGCGCACCGTCTCCACGATGGCCAGGAGCCGTCGCAGGATCGCGTGATTGAGCGGAATGGCGACCAGTCCGAGGACCGCAATCACGCGCAAGCCCTGCATCATGGGCATCATCCACGACGAGGCTGGAATGCCCAATGCGGGAAACGTCCACTGCGGCGCGACGATCGTGGCGATCAGCAGCACGAGGACGCAGCCGCCGAACACCCAGTTGAGGATCATCAGGATGACGAGCGTCGTGCGCGCGACGGGCAACGCCGCTGAATGCTGGTCCAAGGTCGCCTCCGAGGTGGGTGATATTGATAAACGATAACCCATTTATCGTTTTTCGGCAAGCCCACCCGTCGCCGCAGTTCTTGCCGCATATGTTGGAGCGTGTCGTGAGCTCGCTTGACTGTCGCGTTTCGAGCTTGCGAGCACAGGCTGCCATGCGGTTCGACTGGTAGCATCGGATCATCGACCCAGGCGAGCGGACACCATGTATTTGCCCGAACACTTCGTGGAAGCCCGCGATGAAGAGCTGCTACGAACGATCGCCGCATACCCGTTCGGTGCCCTGGTGCTTCGGGGTCCAAACGGACTCGACGCGAACCATGTGCCTTTCCTGATAGATGAAGCCAAGGGGCGGCCAACCAGGCTCCTGGCGCACGTCGCCCGCGCCAACCCGATGTGGCAAGAGAGCACGGACGCAGACGAGGCGCTCGTGATATTCCGGGCCGACGATGCCTATGTCTCACCCAACTGGTATCCCAGCAAGCACCAGTTCCATAGGCAAGTCCCGACCTGGAACTACCGGGTCGTGCACGTCCATGGGAAGCTGCACATTCACGACGATGAGCGCTTTGTGCGCGGCGTCGTGGCCCGGCTGACACGTATCCACGAAGCGAAGACCGGGGCGCCGCAACCCTGGAAAATGACCGATTCGTCCGCCGAGTACATCGACCAGATGCTTTCGAACATCGTGGGCATCGAAATCGAGATAACGAAGATGGTCGGGAAATGGAAGCTCAGTCAGAACAAGGACGAGCAGGACCGCATGAACGCCGCCCGCGAACTGCGCGGGCGCGGCAAGGAGGCGATCTCCGGAGCAATGCTGGATACGCTGCGCGAGAGTCATACGTAGCAGCGCCAGGAGAACTCGAATGGCCTGCTTGCGCTGCGGTTGGAATGCGCAAGGCTTCACGATCATCGCATGCCGATGCATCATGGTCTCCCCGAGCCGCGCGCAGCAGAATTGTCCCTCAGCGCAAGCGTGCCCAAATGCCGGCCTCGATCCCAGTTGAATGCGACGCATCAGCCAAATCGAGGAGCGGATGCCGTTTCAAGCGACGTGGTCTTGCAATGTGCGACTCGCTACAATCAACGATCGGCACCCGGTCGGCGCATGAAAACTAGGCGGCCTGCGACTTATGGGACGCGGCGATCGAGCTCCGGTCGCATGACAACGCTTTCCTGGGCACTCGCCTCATTGCGCGCACCGACGAATACTGCGTCCTGCGTACCCCGGTTGACCGCGACATGAGGCACATTCGCTGGTATGTAGAGGTAGTCGCCGGCCCTGGCCAGCTCGCGATGCTGGAGCTCATCGCCACTCCAGAGCTCGATGCTCTCGCCGCTCAAAACGTAGAATGCCGACTCGTGGAACTCGTGTACGTGAGCTCTTGTTCGTTCGCCGGCCGGGATCGTCACGATGCCGAAGAAGAGGCTTTGCGCGCCCACTGTCTCGGAGCTGATGGCCGGCGTGTAGAGCGAGCCTTGCGCGCTTCGGTACGATGGGGATCCGTGCACCACGCAGGCGATGCGCGCTTTGGCCGTTTCCATTTCGGGACCTCCAGTGCAGAAGTGGGAGAGGACGCCCGCCGACGGCGGACCAGCGCCGCCAACCATGCGCTCCCTGGGTGGCAAAGTCATGAAACGGCTCCGAATTATTCCGAATTGATGCAAACCGGTTCGTAGCTCGGCGTGGCCCGTAGACTCTTCGCTTTTGGACCATTTCACGTGGATCCCGAGCGCGGGCTGCTGTTGCGTGGCGGTCGTTCGGTCGATATCGGCCACCGCGCGCTCGGAGTGCTCCACGGGCTCCTCAAGGCCCACGGCCAGGTGGTGACGAAGGCCGAGCTGATCGAGTTCGCGTGGCCGGGCGCGATCGTGGAAGAGAGCAACCTGTCCGTACAGATCGCGGCGCTACGAAAGCTGCTGGGTGTTGCGCCCAATGGAGCAGACTGGATCGCGACGGTGTCGCGCATCGGCTACCGCTTCGTCGGGCCGCTGACGATCACGGAAGCCGCACACGATGTGGCCGCCGATGCCACAGCGACGCGGCCATCGCTTGCCGTGCTGCCTTTCGAGAACCTGAGCGGTGACACCGATCAGGAATACTTCGCAGACGGCATCACCGAGGACATCATCGCGGCGCTTTCGCGTTTTAGCTGGTTTTCGGTTATCGCGCGCAACGCGGCGTTCGCGTTCAAGCACAAGGGCGCTCGGGAGGTAGCAGAGACGCTCGGTGTCCGGTACGTTCTCGCCGGAAGCGTTCGCAGGTCCGGAAATCGGGTCCGGATTTCCGCGGAACTCGCCGACGGCCACAGCGCCGCCCAATTGTGGGGCGGCCGATATGACTTCGAGCTCGGTGAGCTGTTCTCGGTCCAGGATCAAATTACCGAGCAGGTGGTGGGCGCAATCGAGCCAGAGCTGCTGAAGACCGAGTCTGCTCTCGCCATCGCACGGCGACAGGGCGCTCGCGACATGACCGGGTGGGATCTGGTGCATCAGGGCACCTGGTTCTTCCACCAGGTGACGCGTCCGACGCATCTTCGCGCTCGCGAACTGTTCCGCGCGGCGTGCAGGGCCGATGCGCAGCTCGCGGAGGCGCGCGCGTGGCTGGGCCGCGTTAGCGCCGGAATCGTCGCATACGGCTGGAGTGACGACGAGGGCGCCGATCTTCGCGAAGGCGTTGAAGCCGCATTGAAAGCGGTGCAGCTCGACGACAGGAACCCGTACTCACACTATGCGCTCGCGATCACGAGTGTGTTCGCTGGCGAATTCGATCAGGCCATTCGAGCATCGGAGAAGGCGATTGAATTGAGCCCTGGCTTCGCGCTTGGCCACCTGGTGCTGGGTATGGCGCGGTTCTTTTCGGGCGATCCGGCATGCGCGGTCGGATGCCTCGAACGCGGACTTCGGCTCAATCCACACGACCCCCAGAACTTCGTCTGGTACAACGTTCTCGCGATAGCGCTGCTTTTCGAGGGCAAGCTCGAAATTGCCGTGAAGCAGGCGATGAACGCTTTGAAGGTGCGTCCAAGCTGGCAGCCGGCGATGGCGACGACGGCATGCTGCTATCAAGCGATGCACCGCGTCGATACCGCGCGTGAATGGGTCGAGCGGATGGCGCGATGTGATGAGTCCGCGGACGCGCTTGAGCCGCTATGGCGGGCCAATCCTGTGTGGCGCGAGCAGGTGGAGTCACTGCTACGGCAGGCGGGATGCCACGCCCGATAAGGGACTACCGGAGGACAATCCGCATGACAAACGATGACCGGGAAGAACGACTGATTGTCGACGGCTCGACTCCACAAGGAGAACAGGTCGCCGCGCACTGGGCGCGTTTGTCTCTCACGGTCGATGGCGCCATGCAGGCCCTGCGGTCCAGAGGAATCGCCATCGAGCAAGCGACCGCCGACGACCTCCACGGGCTGGACATGCTTCACATGGGCGGGCTTGCAGCAACGGACGCGCTGGCGGACATGGCGGGGCTGCAAACCGGGCAGCACATCCTGGATGTCGGCGCAGGCGTTGGCGGTCCTGCGCGGCGCATGGCGTACAAGCATGGCGCAAGGGTCTGGGGTGTGGAACTGAGCAACCCGGTCTGTCAGACGGCAGTGGCGTTGACGACCTTGGTCAGACTGCAGGACCAAGTGCAGTTCAGGCAGGCCAGTGCGCTGGCACTGCCGTTTCCGGACGGCGCATTCGACGTTGTCGTAATGCAGCACGTCGCCATGCAAGTCGCCGAAAAGGAACGACTGTTTGAGGAGTGCGTCCGCGTGCTCAACGGTGGCGGCGTACTGGCGCTTCACGAAATATTCGCAGGAGAAGGCGGGCCGCCATTTTTTCCTTTGGCGTGGGCGACTGATCCTGCGATGTCTTCCCTGGAGACATTTGACGAGTGCTCAGCGCGGCTTGCGCGAATGGGACTGCGGCTAGGCGGCTTCAGGGACACGACCGCGGAGGGGCAGCAATACCATCTGGCTAACATGCAGGCCATGCAGCAAGCCTTGGCGCAAGAGCAAGGCACGCACGGCCGCTCGGTCGAGGTCACCAGGGTCAGGTTGCAAACGGCCACTGCCATGGAGCGCAATCTGCGCGAGCGACGACTGCAGGTCGCAATAGCTGTGTACGGCAGGAGGCGGGACATGAATGCCCCATGAATGGTCGGCCGCGATACTTCGGATGATCGGTGCGATCGCTCGAACGGTTCAGGCTCGTCATGGGGACTGGAGGTCGCGCATTGACACCGCGGCTGGGGATGAAGACGACGGGCGTCTCGGTCATGTCGATTGCTCAATTGGCCTGGAAGAACGGCAGCAGCTTCCCGATCACCTGACCGGGCGCTTCGTCGATCAGCCAATGGCCCGCTCCCGTGATGATCACGCCTTCCACATGGTCATCGACCAGCCTGCCTTGCGAGATCAGGAAGTCGCCGCCTGACTTCTCGCCGCCCAGCACGAGCATGGGCATCGTGAGCTTGGTCTGCGCGAAGATGGCGTTGTCCTTCGCGTCCTGGTCGAACGCGCGGAAGACTTCCATGCCGGCCTTCATCGCACCCGGCTCCGCGTACTTGCGCGCATAGAACCGTCGATCCGCTTCGGACACGGACTTCGTGCCGTCGGCGGCGAAGTCATTCCAGAAGTGCTCGAAGTAGATTCGCTCACGTCCCTTCACGAGCGCAAGCGGCGTGGGCCCGTAGAAATGAAAATGCCACAGGTCCTTGAGCAGGAAGAGGTGCGTGGTGTCGCCCACGCCGGGAATGAACGCGTCGAGGAGCGCGATGCGGTCGACCTCCGCGGGGTACTGGGCGGCATAGGCATACGCGACCATGAGGCCGATATCGTGACCGACGACGCCGGCCCGGCTGACGCCCAGCTTGTGCACGAGCGCGTGGACGTCCTGCGCCATCGTCTTCTTGTCGTAGCCCGATGCCGCCTTGGCCGTGTCGCCGAATCCGCGCAGGTCGGGCGCTATCACCCGATGCGTCTTGCCGAGCTCGCGCATGAGCGGGCGCCACATATGGCTGTTCTGCGCGTAGCCGTGCAGGAGGATGACGACGCTTCCTTGCTCGCCGGCCTCCAGGTAATGCATCTGCAACCCGTCCGCGTCGGCCATGCGCGATTGAATGGGCACCTGCGCGAGGACGGCGAAGGACGCGAGTGCGACCAGGGGTGCCACCAGGACACGTGCGAGATCCAGTCGTTTCATGCAGGTCTCCTTGACTTCTTCCGTTCATGTTGGCAAATGGAACTTCGTCGTCTCCAGGCACAGCGTAAAGCAGTTCGCCGAAAGTTTGTTGATCACCACCAACGCACGGTTCCGGGGCGCAACAACGTGATGCGGCATCGAGTCTTGAGCATGGCTTGCTCCTTTGTGGTGCGCGACATGGAACCCGCTGTCTCGCCGTTGGAGCGTGCGTAGGACCCGCCGCGGCGCATCGGACGCGGTGGGAAGCTTGCACCGCTTTGCTCGATGGCCGTGCCCGCGGCGACTGCGGCGCACGTGGCGCGCATCTACGGCGGTGTGGAGTTCAGTGCCGGGTGGCCAAGCACCGCGGCAGGCAACTCACGCCGCGCGGCCGAGCAGAAAATGCGCGAGCAGCGCCACTGGCCTGCCCGTGGCGCCCTTGTCCTCGCCGCTCTTCGACGCCGTTCCCGCGATGTCGAGATGCACCCACGGATAGCCGCCGGTGAACCGCGAGAGGAAGCACGCCGCGGTGATCGCCCAATCGCCGTGCGGACCGACGTTCGCGAAGTCGGCGATGCTCGACTTGAACGTATCCTGATAGTCCTGCCACAGCGGCATGTGCCAGGCGCGGTCCCATGCATGATCGCCGGCCTCGAGCACCTCGCGCGCGAGCGCGTCGCTGGTGGAGAACAAGCCGCTCGCGGCCTCCCCGAGCGCGCCCACGATCGCGCCCGTCAGCGTGGCGACGTCGAGGAGCACCGCGGGCTTGTACTTCGCGGCGTACGTGAGCGCATCGCACAGGACGAGCCGGCCCTCGGAGTCGGTATCGAGGATCTCCACGGTCTGGCCGGACATGGTCGTCACGACGTCGCCCGGCCTCATCGCGTTGCCGTCGGGCATGTTCTCCGCGGCCGCAACGATGCCGACGATGTTGAGCGGCAGCTTCATCAGCGCAGCGGCGCGCAGTGCGCCGAACACGCTTGCCGCGCCGCACATGTCGAACTTCATCTCCTGCATGTCCGCGGACGCCTTGATGTCGAGGCCTCCGGTGTCGAACGTGATGCCCTTGCCCACGAGCACGATCGGCTGCGCGGCGCGATCACCCCCGCGGTGCTCCATCACGATGAGCTTTGGCGGCTGCCGGCTGCCGCCCGCGACGGCGAGGAATGCGTTCATGCCAAGGTTCGCGAGCCCATCCTGGTCGAGGATCGTGACCTCGAAGCCGTGGCGGCTGCCGAGCTCGCGCGCCTGCTCCGCCAGGTACGTCGGCGTGCAGAGGTTGCCGGGCAAGTTACCCAGGTCCTTGGCGAGGCGGATGCCCTCCCCGATGGCGACCGCGCGGTCGATCGCATCCCTGGCGGCCGACAATTCCGAGGGATTCGCAACGTGCAGGACCATGTGCTCCAGCGTGCGCTTGTGCTTCGGCCGCGCGCTCTTCAGCCGGTCGAAGCGATACACGCTGTCCATGACGGCAAGCACTGCCTGCTCGATCCTCCACGCGCCGTCGCGCCCGTTCACGGAAACCTCGTTGAGGCAGAGGGTCGCGTCGGCGGCGCCTGTCGTGCGCAGCATCCTCGTCGCTGCGCACAGCGCGGTGTGATAGCTGCTTTCGGTGAATGCCCGCTCGGGGCCCAGGCCGACGAGCAGCACGCGCTCGCAGGCCGCGTTCGGGCTCCCGGGCAGGAGCAACGTGCTGCCGAGGTCGCCTTCGACATCGCCGCGGCTCACCGCCGCGGTGATGGCATGGCCCGTTGCCGTATCGACCGCCGTCGCCGAGGGCGAGAGCTTGCCGCCCTCGTACACGCCGACCACGATGCAGCCGGTGCGTTGACTCTCGACGCTTTGCGCTTTGGCGACGAAGTCCATCAAGCCGTCACGGCGCTGGACGTTGCGCCGCCGCGCGTGCTCTCCGCGATGCGGCGCGCGAACACGCCGAGCACCTCGCGATAGAGCGCCTCGCCGAGCACCTGGTCTTCGTTGCCCGCGTCGATGTTCGGGTTGACGTTGACCTCGATGAGATAGATGCGGTCGTCGACCTGCTTGAGATCGGCGCCGTACAGGCCGCGGCCGATCAGGTTGGCGGCCCGAACGGCCATGTTGATCACCTGCTCGGGTGCCTCGCCGATGGTCATCGCTTGGGTCTTGCCGTCGACCAGCTGGCCGTCGACCACCTTGTTGACCTGCCAGTGGCCGGGTGCCATGAAGTACTTGGCGACGAACAGCGGCCGCCGATCGTAGACGCCGACGCGCCAGTCGAAATCGCTCGGCAGCCATTCCTGCGCGATCAGCAGCTCGGACTTCTCGAAGAAGCGGTCGGCTTCCTTGCGCAGATGTTCCTCGGATTCGATCTTCACGACGTCCAGTCCGAAGCCGCTGTCCGGCAGCTTGAGCACGCACGGCAGCCCGAGCGCGGGAACGATCTCGTCCACATTGCCACGGTGCACGATCAGCGTGCGGGGCGTGGCGATGCGATGCCGGTTGAGCAACTCCTGCATGAACACCTTGTTCCCGCACTTCAGGATGGACTCCGGATCGTCCACCACCGGCATGCCGAGCGAGTCCGCCCTGCGCACGAACTCATAGATGATGCCTTCGGGGCTGGCGCGGTTGAACAGGGCATCGAATTCGGACAGGCGCTCCAGTGCTTCGGGGCCGATGACCTCCACGTCCAATCCCACCAGGGGCGCGGCCTTCGCGAACCGCTGCAGCGCTTCCTCGTTGGAGGGCTTGGTCGCTTCGTTGCGGTCCCAGAGGATGGCCAGCCGCGGCCGGTCCCTTTTGGCGCCCTGCCGCTTCCCGACTGGCGTCTCCGCCATGAACGACTTGACGGCGTCGAGCAGGAACGCGCGCTGCTGCTGCGGAACGTCGGCCAGGCCGATCGCCTGCAGGCCATCGAGGCGCCAGCTCTTGTCCGCGCGGGCAAACAGCACGCGCAGCAGCGGCGCACGCACCCGCGCGAACAGTTGCTCGGCGAGCGCCTGGTGGCTCGGATGCTTGCCCAGGTAGACGTCGAGCTGGAAGCGCTCGCTCTCGTCGTGATGCAGGGTCTCCTGCACCAGCGGCTGGATCTCGGCCTCGAGCGCGCGCACGTACGCTTCGGACCTGAGGTCCTCGATGGTTTTCACGCCGGGGATGGGACGCTGCCCCCGAGCCTCGGCAAGCAAGGACACGTAGTAGCCGCGCCCCTGGTAGCGGCCGGTGCGGCACAGGTTCAGCACCTGCACGACGCCTTCGTCACCGCTCTCCGGGTCGGCGAGGTAGCGGCGCGCGGTCAGGACCGTAGCGTCCGGAATCTCGAACCACTTCTGATTCAGATCAGTGACGACGACCGTCTTCATCCGACGACCCTTCGGGCATGCCTGATGCTTAGTGGATTGCCTCGGGTCCTTGGTTCCACCGGCACGCCCGGTCCGCTACAGCCACCGCATCAACCCCAGCTCGAATGGATGCGTGAGCAGCGCATGCCGCGGATAGATGCGGATCCGGTAGTCGAGCCGGCCGCACAGCTCGGGCTTGAGATCGAGCACGAAGCGCTGCTCGTGCGTCTGGGGCAACGTCTCGGCGGCGACGAACTCGTGGCGGCGCGACGGCGCGTCGCGCAAGCCGCGTGTCAGGACGAGCTCGACGGCCACGTCGTCGGGACGCAAGCCATTGAGGCCGACCGCCACTTCGATGGTCGTCGCATCGCCATAGGTGAGCGTGCGGCGCGGATCGTCGAGCCGGCGCATGCTCACGCCATCCCACGCTGCGCACACGCGGGCCTTCCATGCGGCCACGACCTTGGCGCCGTCGCCGCCGCCTTCGAGATAGCGCGCGCCCTGCCGCGCGGCGGGCCGATAGAACATGTCGACGTACTGGTTCACCATCCGTGCAGCCGAGAATTGCGACAGCACGGTGGCCATCGAACGCTTCGCCAGGCGAATCCAGCCAGGCGAGAAGCCGGCCGATCCGCGGTCGTAATACAGCGGCACCACCTGGTCCTGCATGATCTCGTAGAAGGTGCGCGCCTCCTCGCGATCGCGCCGCTCCGGATCGAGCGACGACGACGCAGGCTTGATGGCCCAGCCGTTGTCGCCGCTGTAGCCTTCGCCCCACCAGCCGTCGAGCACCGACAGGTTCACCACGCCGTTGATGCCGGCCTTCATGCCCGACGTGCCCGACGCTTCCAGCGGATACACGGGATTGTTGAGCCACACGTCCACCCCGGAGACGAGCCGCCGCGCGGAATGCAGGTCGTAGCCCTCGACGAACAGCAGCCGGCCCTCGAACTCGGGCATGCGGCCGATGCGTGCGAGCGTGCGAATCAGCGACTGTCCCGGCTCGTCCGCCGGATGCGCCTTGCCCGCGAACACGAAGATCACGGGGCGGTCGCGATCGTTCACCAATGCGCGGAGCACGTCGAGATCGGTGAACATGAGCGCCGCACGCTTGTAGGTGGCGAAGCGCCGCGCGAAGCCCACGGTGAGCACGTTTGGGTTCGCCGGATCCGCGTGCCGCAGCAGCCGGTCGACATGCGACTCGCTGCCCTCGTTGCGCATGTATTGCTGGCGGAGGCGATGACGCACCAGGTGCAGCATCTGCGCCTTCAGCTCCTGGCGCACGGCCCAGAACGCGTGATCGGGCAGCGCCTCGATCTCGCGCGCAGTCGCGATGTCGTTCAGGCGGTTCATCCAGCCCGCGCCGAGATGCCGGTCGAAGGCGTCCTGCCATTCGGTGGCCAGAAACGTCGGCAGGTGCACGCCGTTGGTGATCGCGCCGACCGGATTTTCCTCGGCGGGGATCTGCGGCCAGAAATCCTTGAGCAGTTGCGACGACACGCGGCCGTGGATGCGCGACACGCCGTTGTGGTGGCGCGACCCGCGCAGCGCGAGCGCCGTCATGTTGAAGTCCTGCGTGCCGGGCGCGCGACCGAGCGCCACCAGCCGCTCGACAGGCAAGTCGGTCTCGCGCGCAAGCGGCTCGAGATACGGCACCGTCAGGTCGTCGGGAAAGTGATCGTGACCTGCCGGCACGGGCGTGTGCGTGGTGAACACGGTGCTTGCCGCAACGGCTTCCAGCGCGGCGTCGAAGCCCATGCCGCGGTGCGTCAGGTCGCGCGCACGCTCGATGACCAGGAACGCCGCATGGCCTTCGTTGATGTGCCAGACCGACGGCGTGAGGCCCAGGGCCGCCAGCGCGCGCACGCCGCCTACGCCAAGCACGATCTCCTGCTCGAGGCGCGTCGCCGCGTTGCCGCCATAGAGTCGATGGGCGATGTCGCGGTCGTGCTCGCTGTTGCCCTCCACCGCGGTGTCGAGCAGGTACAGCGTGACGTGGCCCACCTGCGCTTGCCACACCTTCGCACGGACCTGCCGGTGACCCAGCGGGATGTCGACGACCAGCGCATCGCCGGCCGCGGTGCGTGCGGGCGTGATGGGCAAGTCATCGAAGTCGGAGTCGACGTAGTCGGCGCGCTGGTTGCCTTCGAGGTCGACCGTCTGCACGAAGTACCCCTGCCGATACAGCAGGCCCATCGCCACGAACGGGAGACGCCGGTCGCTGGCGGCCTTGCAATGGTCGCCGGCCAGGATGCCGAGCCCGCCTGAATAGATCGGCAGGCTCTCGTGGATGCCGAACTCGGCGCAGAAGTACGCGATGAGCCCGTCGTGCTCGGTCCAGCCCGCGCCCGGCTTGGCGACCGGCTCCTTCATGTACGTGTCGAACGCGGACAGCACGCGATTGAAGTTGTTGAGGAACACGCGATCGGCGGCGGCGGCCGCCAGACGCGCTTCGTCCAGACGCTTGAGCATCGCCTTCGGGTTGTGGCCGACTGCGTCCCACAACGCGGGATGCAGGCGTGCGAACAGTGCACGGGTGGGCCGGTCGAAGCTGTACCAGAGGTTGCCGGCGAGCTCGGAGAGCCGTGCAAGCCGCGGGGGAATGCGCGGCTCGACATCGAGGGTGTAGACGGTGGGATCGCTCATGCGTTCATGGTTGCGGCGTGCGGTGCCGGACGCTCGGTGCGCTAGAGCGCGATGTGCACGTTCTTGATCTGCGTGTAGCTCAGCAGCTCGTCGAACGATTCCTCACGGCCGAGCCCGGACTGCTTGTAGCCGCCGAAGGGCACGCCGATGAAATGCTGCCCCGTATGGTTCACCCACACGAAGCCGGCCTCGACCCGCGCCGCGGCGCGATGCGCCGTGGACAGGTCGCGCGTCCAGATCGAGCACGACAACCCGTATTCGACCGCATTGACGTCGCGCCACAGCGCATCCTCGTCGCGCCAGCGCAGGATGGACAGCACCGGGCCGAAGATTTCCTCGCGCGCGATGCGCATCGACTGCGTCACGTCGGTGAAGACGGTCGGCTCGACGAAGAATCCGCCGGCCAGGCCGGGATCGTCCGGCACGCGCCCGCCGTACGCGAGCGTCGCGCCCTCCGCTCGCCCAACGTCGATGTACGACAGGATCTTGTCGAGCTGCGCGCGCGAGATGATCGCGCCCATCGTGGTCGCGGGATCGGCCGGCGGACCGGGCACATAGCGGGCGACCGCGGCGCGCACGCCGGCGACGACGACGTCATAGATCCTGTCGTGGACGAACAGGCGCGAGGTGGACCCGCACGATTGCCCGCACCAGGTGAAGTTCATCCCGGCGACTGCGCCGGCAATCGCTCGCTCCACGTCGGCGTCGGGATAGATGACGCACGCGTTCTTGCCGCCGAGCTCGAGCGTGACGTGCTTCAGACGCTCGCCCGCGGCTTTGGCGATCGCCCGCCCCGTCGGCACGCTGCCGATGAGGGAGAGCCGGGGCACGCGCGGGTGCTCGACGAGGGCCGCGCCGCACGGCGTGCCGCCCGTGAGGAGATTCACGACGCCCAAGGGTGCGATGCCCTCGATGAGCTCCATCATGCGCAGCGCGGACAGCGGCGCCTGGTAGGGCGGCTTCATGATCACCGTGTTGCCGGCAACCAGCGGCGGACCCATCTTGGCGGCCGTGAACATCAGCGGATGGTTGTACGCGACGATGCGCGCACATACGCCGAACGGCTCGCGCACCGTCATGTCGACGGCGTCGGGTCCCATGGGGATGGTCTCGCCCTTGAGCTCCATGGCGAGCCCGGCGAAGTAGTCGAGCTGCGCTGCGGCGGCCTGCACGTCGCGCCCCATTTCGGCGATCGGATTGCCGCCGTTGACCGCATCGAGCAGCGCCAGCTCAGCCGCATGCTCGCGCAGGACCGCCGCGATGCGCCGGACGACCGCCGCGCGCTCGAGCGGCTTCACGTGGCGCCATTCGAAGAACGCGCGCTCGGCCGATGCCACGGCGGCGGCAACGTCTTGCGCGTCGGCTTCGGCGCACGCCGCGAGCACGCGCCCGGTCGACGGATCGAGCGTGTCGCGGTAGCCGCCATGCGGCGCATGCCACGCGCCGCCGTAATACAAGTCGCGATGTTGCGGAAGTGGTGGCGTCGCGTGCGTCGTCATGGCCTCTGGGATCAGCTGCGTTGCTGGCTGGCGGGCCCGCTCGGATTGGCATCGTAGCCGGGCAGCACGCGGACGTCGATGACGCACGTAGCGCCACCCGCGGCGGCCGCGAGCGCCTGCTCGAGCGCAGGCGCCAGGGCATGCACGGTCGTGACCGGACCGATGCCGAGCGCCCCCTGCGCGCGCGCCATCGCGGCGAGGTCGATGTCGGGCTCGTCGATGCGCTGCCCGATCCACTTGTTGGCGACCGGCCGCGCGCGCGCGCGCGCCACGCGTTCCTGGTGCATCTCGTCGTTGTAGAACGAGCGGTTGTTGGCGACGATGATCACGCAGGGCAGCCGGTAGTGCGCAGCCGTCCACAGCGCCGTGACGCCCATCAGGAAATCGCCATCGCCCATGATCCCGACCGGCAGGCGGCCGCTGTCCTTCAGCGCCAGCGCCGCACCCACGGTCAGCCCCGGACCCGCACCCACCCCGCCGCCACCCTCCAGCCCGAGGTAATCGAGCGGACCGTGAAAATGCCGGTAGCTGCCATGCCAGCCGAGCGGCACGCGTGCCAGGCAGATGTTGCGTTGCGCGGTTGCCGCGTTGAACGCTTCGGCGAGCGCACGAATCGACAGCACATCGGTCGACGACGGCGACGGTGGTGCCGCAGTGGCTGGACGCGATGCCGGCCGCGCCGCGAGTCGTTCGAGCAGCGGCACGACGATGCCGTCGGGCTCGCACAGCCAATACGTGTCCGCCGGCGCGAGTCCCTGGTAATCCATGCTGAAGCCGCGATGCACGTACGCATCGGGCGACACGTTCACGACGTGCGCTTCGACCGGAGCGTCGCCGAATGCCTGCTTCAGCGTGCCCGCGACGTCGTACCAGTCGAGCGCGAGCACCACGTCCGCATCGCGCAGGACGGCCGCGCACTCGGCTGCGAGGAAGTTTCCGGGCGGTCCGGCATGCAGCGGATGGTCCGTGGGGAAGGCCGCGGGCATCTTGAGGTCCGTGATGACGCGCGCCTGCAGCCGCTCCGCGAGTGCGACGCGATCGCGCCACGATGCCTCCGAACGCGCGACGCGTCCCATCAGCACGACGGGCGCGCGCGCGTGGCCCAGTGTGGTCGCCAGCGCATCGAGGGCGGACGCCGCAGGCAGCGCCGGCGCCGCAGGTGCGAAGCGCGCAGGATCCGGCAGCGCGGGCATGGCGGCCAGCGGCGCTTCCTGCAACGCGGCGTCGAGATTGACGTACGTGGGGCCGCACGGGGGCGTCTGCGCCATCTGCATGGCGCGCAGCAGAGCCTCGCACGCAGCCGCAATGGAGGCCGGCTGGTTGTCCCACTTGGTGAAATCGCGCACCAGCGCGCCCTGGTCGGACGCCGTGTGGATCCAGTCGATCCATGGGCGCCGGCGCGCTGCGTCCATCGGACCGGTGGCCCCGAGCAGCAGCATCGGCACGCGGTCGCACCACGCGTTGAAGATCGCCATCGAGCCGTGCATCAGCCCGACGTTGGAGTGCAGCACGGCACCCATCGGCTTGCCCGTGACCTTGGCGTAGCCATGCGCGATCGCCACGGCGCTTTCCTCGTGCAGGCACAGCAGCATGCGCGGCGCGCGATTGCCGAGGTAGTTGACGAGGCTGTCGTGCAGGCCGCGGAAGCTCGCGCCCGGATTGAGCGCGAGATAAGGCACGTCGAGCCGCCGCAGCATCGCGGCGATCGCGTCGCTGCCGAACAGCGGTCCGGGCGCTGCGTCCTGCGGCAAGTCCGGCCACGCGGCGGGCAAGGAATCAGGAGCGTTCACTGCGCTTTCACCACCAAAGCCGCAAGCTTACCCGAGGCGCATGCTGCACCGCAGATTGTAAGTACACTTACTATTCCGCTACACTGCTCCCCTACCCGAGGAGGCTGCATGGAAGACCTTGGCACGCTGAAGGACCTGCCCACCGATTACGTCGAGGCACTGCGCCGCCAGAACCTCGTCCCGCTGTGGCCGAGCCTGCGCTCGCTGCTTCCGCCCGATGCGCCGCGCAGCGCCACGCGGCCAACGCACTGGTCCTGGCAGGCGATTCGCCCGCTGCTGTTGCGCGCGGGGGAGCTCACGCCCATCGAGAAGGCGGAACGCCGCGTGCTGGTGCTCGCCAACCCTGGACGCGGGCTGGAAAACCTCCAGGCATCCAGCGCGATCTATCTCGGCATGCAGCTCGTGCAGCCGGGCGAGGTGGCGCCCAACCACCGGCATACGCCCAACGCGGCGCGCATCGTGGTCGAAGGCACCGGGGCGTGCACCATCGTCGGCGGGGAGCGCTGCGCCATGGCGCACGGCGATCTCGTGCTCACGCCCAGCGGCCTGTGGCACGAGCATCGGCACGAAGGCGAAGGACCGTTCATCTGGCTCGACGTGCTCGACCTGCCGCTGATGGTGTACCTCGACGTGTCGTACGTGATCCAGGGTGAGCCGCAGAAGGTGCGGCGCGACCCGGCGACCTACGCTGCGGGCGGCGTGCTCCCGCGCATCCACGGCCGCGCCACCCATGCGCGCTATCCCCTCATGCGCTACGACTGGCTGCGCACGCGCGCAGCGCTCGAAGCCCTCGCTGAAACGACCGAGCGCGCGACGCTGGTCGAGGTCGCGTACGTCAACCCGGAGACGGGCGGCGACTGCCTCAACACCGTGGCGTTCTCGGCGTTCATGCTGCGGCCCGGCGAGACGCAAAGCCTGCCGCGCATGTCGGCCGCGCGCGTCCTGCATGTCGTCGAAGGCGGTGGCAGCGCCGACATCGACGGTACGGCCGTGACGTTGGACACCGCGGACACGCTGTGCGCGCCCGGGTTTTCCACCGTGCGCCTCGCCAATGGCTCGGCGCGCGCGCCGCTGTTCATCATCGTCGCCGACGAATCGCCGATCCATCGCAAGCTCGGCGTACTCGAAGTGCGCGAGCCGGCCTCGGCGTAGCACGCGCATGGACCCGACTTCGCAACCGGTCATCGTCGTGGGCGGCGGCATCGGCGGGCTGGCCGCCTGCCTCGCGCTGTCGCAGCTGGGTCATCCCGTGACCGTGATCGAGCAGGCGGAGACGATCGGCGAGATCGGCGCGGGCATCCAGCTCGGCCCGAATGCGTTCGCCGCGATGGACGCGCTCGGCGCCGGCGAGCGCCTGCGCGCTCGTGCGGTGTACGTCGATCGCATGGTCATGATGGACGCGCTCGACGAGCGCGAGGTCGCTTCCGTGCCGCTCGGCGAGGCGTTCCGCCAACGCTTCGGCGATTGCTACGCGGTCATCCACCGCGCCGACATCCATCTGTCCATCCTCGAGGAAGTCCAACGCGCGCGCAACGTCACGTTCATCACGTCGACGCGCGTCGCCCGCGTGGAGATCGGCGATGCCGGCGTGCGCGCGCACGATTCAGGCGGCGGCGTGCACGAGGCGGCGGCGCTGATCGGTGCCGACGGCGTCAAGTCCGTCGTGCGCGCGCACCTGGTCGGCGATTCGCACCGCGTGTCCGGCCACGTGGTGTACCGCGGCGTCGTGCCGAGCGCGGACATGCCGGCCGACCTGCGCTGGAACGCCGCGGCGATCTGGGTCGGACCCAATTTCCACCTGGTGCACTACCCGCTGCGCGGCGGCGAGCAGTACAACCTCGTGGTGACCTTCCACAGCCGCGAGCGCGAGGAATGGGGCGTGCGCGAAGGCTCGCAGGAGGAAGTCGAGTCCTATTTCACCGGGATCGCCCCGCGGCCCCGGCAGCTGCTGACCAGGCCCACCTCGTGGAAGCGCTGGTCCACGGCCGATCGGGATCCGGTCGACCACTGGGGTCGCGGACGCAGCACGCTGCTCGGCGACGCCGCACACCCCATGCTGCAATACATGGCCCAGGGCGCGTGCATGGCGCTCGAGGACGCCGTCACGCTGCGCGAGGCGATCAAGGCGTGCGACGACGACCTGTCCGCGGGCTTCCGGCTCTACGAGTCGAAGCGCATCGTGCGCACCGCGCGCGTCGTGTACTCCTCGCGCGAGATGGGCCGCATCTACCACGCGCGCGGTGTGGAGCGCCTCGTGCGCAACTCGCTATGGGTCGACCGCGAGCCTGCGCGCTTCTACGACGCGCTCGAATGGCTCTACGGCTGGAGGGTCGAAACGTGCCTGCGCTGACGCCCGCCTCTGCGAGGACCGCGCCGGATGCGACCGACGACGGCGCGTTGCCGCGCTGGCGCAGCGGCGCGCTCGACATCTACGACATGCCGGGCCACGCCATCCGGCGCCTGCAGCAGATCGCCGTCGCGCTGTTCGCACGGCACGTCGACGGCGTCGACATCACGCCGGTGCAGTTCGCGGCGCTGCTCGCGCTGCGCCAGCGCAAGCACCTGGACCAGGCGACGCTGAGCGCGCTGATCGGCTACGATCGTGCGACCATTGGCGGCGTGATCGATCGCCTGGAGGCCAAGCGATGGGTGGTGCGCGAAGCGGGCCGCACGGATCGGCGCACCAAGCTGGTGTCGCTCACGCCGGCCGGCGCGGCGGCGTTGCGGCACGTCGCGCGCGACGTCCTGGCGGTGCAGGATGCGCTCATGGCCCCGCTCGCCGCCGCCGAGCGGCACACGTTCGCGCGCCTGTGCCGCAAGCTGCTGGATGCGCATCTGGGCTAGCGCCATGAACCTCAACCTGTTCAGCCGCCTGATGCCGCACGAGGAAGCGTTCACCCCGCTCTTCTGCGAGCAGACCCAGTGCATCGTCGAGGGCGCGCGCGAGCTGCATGCGCTCGTCGAAAGCGGCGGCGATGGCAGCATCGACGCCCACGTCACCGCGATCCGCACGGTGGAGGTCAAGGCCGACGCCGTCGCCCGGCGCATCTTCCTGGCCGCCAACCGGGTGTTCAATGCGCCGATCGACCGCGAGGACATCATCGCGCTCGCCAACGACCTGGACGACGCCGTGGACATGATCGAGGACACGGCCAAGGCGATCCAGCGCTACCAGCTGCGCAGCTTTCCGCCGCACATGCGGGCCATCGCGCAAACGATCACCCGTGCGGCCGATGCATTGCACCAGGTGATGCCGCTGCTCGATGCGATCACCGACCGGCACCGCGAGATCCTCGCGCTGTGCGAAAGAGTCGGCCAGATCGAGGAGGAAGCCGACCAGGCGTTCGACACGGGCCTCACCGTGTTGCGCGCCGACCTGCGTGCGGGCACCGTGGACACGATCGGCTACATCGACTGCAAGGAGATCTACGAGCTCCTCGAGGACACGGTCGATCGCTGCGACGACGTGGCCAACGCCGTGCAGGCCATCACCGCGAAGCACGTCTAGGTCGGCCACCAGGGCGCCGTGGATCTGCTCGCCCTGCCCTTCCTGGTGGCGCTCATCGGGGTCGCGCTGCTGTTCGACTTCCTCAACGGGTTGCACGATGCGGCCAATTCGGTAGCGACCGTCGTGTCGACGCGCGTGCTCCGGCCGCACATCGCGGTCGCATGGGCGTCGTTCTTCAACTTCATCGCGTACCTGGTCTTCGGCCTGCACGTGGCGCGCACGGTCGGCACGGGCATCGTGGAGGCCGGCGTGGTCGACGCGCGCGTCATCCTCGCAGCCTTGATCGGCGCCATCGCGTGGAACGTCTTCACCTGGTGGCGCGGGCTGCCATCGAGCAGCAGCCACGCGTTGATCGGCGGCCTCGCGGGCGCCGGCGTCGCCAAGGCCGGGCTCGCGGCGGTCGTCTGGGGCGGACTCGGCAAGACGGTGCTGTGGATCGTGCTGTCGCCGCTGTGCGGGTTCCTGCTCGCGCAGCTCATGGTGGTCATCGTGCAATGGCTGGCGGTGCGCGCAACGCCGTATGCAGTGGACCGGCGCTTCCGCGTGCTGCAGCTCGTGTCGGCGTCGCTGTATTCGCTTGGCCATGGCGGCAACGACGCGCAGAAGACCATGGGGATCATCGCCGTGCTGCTGTATTCGCAAGGCCTGCTGGGCGGCAGCTTCCACGTGCCGCTCTGGGTGGTCCTGTCATGCCAGGCCGCCATGGCGCTCGGCACCCTGCTGGGCGGCTGGCGGATCGTGCATACCATGGGCTCGCGCATCACGGCGCTCAAGCCCATGCAGGGATTCTGCGCCGAGACGGGCGGCGCCATCACGTTGTTCATGGCGACGGGCCTCGGCATTCCGGTCTCGACCACGCACACGATCACCGGCGCGATCATCGGCGTCGGCTCGGCGCGCCGCACCTCCGCGGTCCGCTGGCGCGTGGCCCATGGCATCGTGGTCGGCTGGGTGATCACCATTCCGGCGGCAGCGGGCATCGCCGCGCTCACCTATTTCATGAGCGCGCTCGGCTGAGGCAGCGCCACCCGGCTACTGCGGCTGCTTTACCGTGCGCCCCGCGCCGGCCACGCGGCGCGCGTCGCCATCACCGCGCCAGTGACCGCGCGCACCGCCCAGCATCTCGCCGAGCCAGTTCACCAGCAGCGACGTGTACGCCTGCTGCCAGCGTGGATCGGACAGGCCGTGATCGGCGGCCTCGATCACGCGATAGGTGAGCGAATGCGCGGTGGCGCACGCTTCACGGTAATTGACGATGACCTGGTGCGGGATGGTGTTGTCGTGCTCCGATTCGACGAGCAGCACGTCGCCGCCGAACGCTGCGCACGCGCGGAGCGCGACGCTCTCCTCGGGGCGCACCGGCTGGCGGCGATAGGCCTCGAGGTTCTGCTCGCGGCGCAGGTCGCTCTTGGGCGCGTCCCAGTCTTGGTCCTTGTAGAGCGCTGGCACGCGCAGCGCGAGCCAGCGCACGGTGCGCAGCGAGGTCAGGATCGCCGCCAGGTAGCCACCGTAGCTGCTGCCGACCACCGCAATCGACGCGCCGTCGACGCCCGGCTGGCGCACCAGCAGGTCGTAGGCCGCGACGACATCCGCAAGATTGTCCTCGCGCGACACCGTGTTGCGCTGCGCGTGCGTGTTGGCGTGGCCGCGCAGGTCGAAGGTGAGGCAGATGCAGCCCAGCGCGGCGATCTCCCGCGCGCGGCTCAGGTACTGCTGCTGGTTGCCGCCCCAGCCATGCACGAAGAGCACGCCCGGCACGAGCGTGCCCGGCGAGACCAGCGTGCCGGCCAGTGCTTCGTCCTCGACTGCGATCTCCACGGGCTCATCGCGCGTCGGCATCGTCGGTGTCGATCATGGCGTATTTGGTGAGGTGGCCCACGCGCGCATCGTCGCCCTGGAAGACCACCGTGGCGCCGGGTGGCGCCTTGACGTCGGCGCCGTAGAGCTCGACCGTTCGGGCCCGGATGACGCACAGGCGCGCATCGCGCGCGAAGGCTTCGAGGGCGAGCGCTTCGGCGGGGCTCGCGCCGCCGATCCGCCAGGACTGCTCGAGCACCCCCAGCCGCTCCAGCCCTGTCCTATCGAGGCCGCGCACCACGTCGTAGTTCCGCCGCGAGGCGATGAAACCGTCGAAATGCGTGTCCGCAGCCCGATCGTAGCGCAGCGCAGCCGCGATCGCGGCACGCAGGGGTGGTGCAAGATCGAGTGCCGACAGCGCTTCGAATTCCCCGCGTACCACGAGGAGCTCGGAGCCGCCGTAGACGTCGGCGCCATGATTGTTCGCCGTGAGGCGCTGCGTGCCGCAGTAGGTGGCTACCAGCCCGGCCACCTCGATCCGACCCACGCTGTAGGTCTCCACGTTGGCGAGATTCTCCTCGAGCACGAGCCCGCAGGCGGCGATCTCGTCCGCGTCGAGCTCCGCGAGCACGGCGCCCAGCGCCGCGGCATCGTCGGCGACGAACTGGCCGCGTCCGCCGATGCCGGTGGCCCGCTTGACGCGCACGGTGCCGTGCTCGTCGAGCACCCGCTGCCCTGCTCGATGCGCATCGGCATGACAGAACGCGGTGTATCCGCGCAGGACACAGCCGTCGACCGCCGCGGCGAAATGCGGCGTCCAGCCGGCGGGCCGCGCGGCCGCGCCATCGATGACGCCATGCGTGATGGACTTGGTGGCCACGTAGGGATGCGCCACCACGGCCCCGAACAGGTCCCCGGTGCCGCGAATCGACAGCGCATCGGCCTGTGCGCGGCCTATCAGCGTGTCGCTCGGCACGTAATACAGCGGCGGGTCGTAGCGTCTGCCCGGCAGGTATTCCCCGGCGAACCGATAACCGAGCACGCCCGCGAGCACACGCGCGACGGCCGCGCGCGTGACGCATTCGTGCGCCCGCGCGTCGTAGCCGTCGTGGGTGATGGTGACCACCTGCCCCATCGTCCGATCATAGCCGGACAATGGGCATTGGACATCCTGTCAAACGCTTGCGCGCACGCGCCACATGGCGCGCACCGGGGCGGCCCGCTGGCGCACCTCGTCCATCATGCGTGCCGCGGCCGCGCGCAACGCCGCCACGCCGGCGTCGGTTCCGCCGTTGCGCCGGCGGTACAGGAACAGCAGGAGCGCCAGCAGCGTGCCGCCCGGCATGAGGATCTCCAGTGCGACATAAGGCCCGAGCTTGCGCAGCAGCCACAAGAGGCCCTGCGCCTTGGTCAGGTCGGACTGCACGCTCGAAACGGGTTCCACGATGGACTCCTGTGTTGTCGGTCCGGCGCCAAGCCGCCGGATGAAACAGCCGGCGCTTCAGGCCGGCGGGGTATTCACGAACCGGATGTCATGCCGCGCGACGTTGGTCGCGAGCCGATGGTTTTGCGCGGGCACGTTGCGTGGTTGCATGGCTTCGTCTCCTTTGCATGGCCCCGTTCATCGGGCGACGGGGAATGGCGTGCAGTGTCGCGGGTGAGCGCTCGCCGATCGCTGACACATGGCGAAGCCCGGCCACCGCGTCCGCCAAACCGGTCATCGGCCCGGGCGGTGATTGCAACGGTTTGATTGGCAAGGATTGCGACCGGGGTTCACGACAGACCCGTGCGTCCGCCCGTCGCGGCATGTGCACGACAAGCCGGGAGCCGCGGTCCTGACGGATCGACTGACCGTTGACTGACGCCGGGCTGACGGCGGGTGCGCGACGACGAGACTGGCGGGACGCGGCAGAATGGCGGCCGTGCACACCAGGGGACCTGCAACGTGACGACCGGCACCGCCACACCGGCCGCCAGGGCCGCGCCGGCTCACGACGCGACGCCTGACCAGGCAGCTGCGCGCCCCTCATCCACGGCGAGGATCGTGCGGCAGTTCCGCCAGGTCGTACTGTGGCCACTGCAGCTGGCGCCGCTGCGTGCGGGCGCGCCACTGTCAGCGCATTGGGAGCTGCTCGAGCGGGCAGGCGATGGCAACCCGTGGGTGGAGTTGCGCGAGGCGCTGGATGAAGGATCCGGGGCGTTCGACGAGCGCCGCTATCGCGCGTTCATGAGCCTGCTGCCTCCGGCCCAGCGCTTCGTGTACGGGGAGCCCAAGGGTCGCGGCGGCGGCCCTGCCGACCATCCCGCCATGCGCGTGTTTCGCCGCAACGACGTCGCCAAGGCGCGGCTGACGTTTCCCGGCCGCACGCGCACGCCGGTCACGTTCCGCGTTGCGCACGTCGACCTCTGCTTCTTCGCCGGACTGGACATCGCGGTCCTGATGCTCGAGATGCATCGCAACGACTTGCGCCTGGACCTGGCGCAGGAGACGCTGTACCGCTTCGGCCGGGCCTATCCGACCCACTGGGACGAGCACGGCAACGGCGGGCACTGCCTCGAGAAGGTCGAGTGGCTCGCCGAGGACGGCCGGGTGCTCGCCGTGTCGGACTACGAGGCGCGCACCGACTATCTCGCGTTCGTCGCCGAGCAGCGCGCGCCGCGGTTCGCATCGCACTGGCGGCACCTGCTGCAGCCGCTGGTGCCCGAGCACTCGGCCGAAAAGGGACTGATCCGCTATCGACAGGTCGAGCACGGCCGCATGCCGCTGCTCGCGTACCTCGCGCTCGACGACGCCCGCGCGCTCACGCGCGGCGACTTTGCACGACTCGTCCTCGTGACGGCGCCCGGCGCGAGCGCGGCACTGCCCTACTCCGCGCGCTATCTCGAGGACTTCGAAGCGCGCCATTGCGCGGACGCGCTGTGGGACCCGCAACGCGACGCCGGACCCGGCATGCGCGTGCTGTCATCGGGGCAGGCGATCGCGATGGTGGGCGACGCGCACGACTCCGCTTACGTCGATGCCGACCGGGGCGCGCTCGCAGAGTTCGCAGACGTGTACAACGTGCTCTTCCTGCTGCCTCATCTGCAACGGGCGACCCTGCTCATGCTGTCCAACCGCATGGGCGATGCGTCGAGCCGCCTCGACCGCAGCGATCAGGCATCGGTCGAGCGTTGCGCGCGGCTGGTCGACGACCTCGGCTGGTCGTTCGCGCGCTTCACCCACCGCGACTGGTTCGACGACGCTTCCGCGGACGCCCAGCTGCGCGCGACCTACCGCATGACGACCGGCCATCTTGGCACCGACCGGCTGTACGCGCAGGTGCGCGAAACGTTGCGCGACCTGCGCATGATGCTCGACACCGAGGTGCTCCGTCGTCAGGCCGACCGGTTGTCCGTGCGCGAGCGGCTCGCACGGCTCAGCCGGCTGTGGAGCGGTGCGCGCGGCCCTGCGTGATCGCGCACCACTGGCATAAGATGGCCGGCGACCGGGCCATGTCCACGCTCACACCTGCATCGTCGATTGCCGCGGCACCGCACGACGGACCCTGGCATCCGGGCGTCGTGTCGCCGATGCCGCGCGAGGTGTGGCCGCTCGCCACCGTGTTTCGGCCGGAGTACGTCACCACGCCGTTGGCGGAGGCGATCGAGCTCGCCGATCTCACCGGCCTTCCGCCGGCCGACGTCGTCGCGTGGCGGCCGGCGCGGTTGGCGCTGCACGAGTTGCTCGTTCGCGTGACCGCCGATTTCTCCGTACCGGACGGACCGCGCATCGAGGATCTCGGCATCCATTTTCGCGAGCTGACCACCGCGCTGCTGCGCCGTCACGTGCAGCCGCGCATGGCGGAGATCGAGGCGACCTACGCGGCGGAACGCGCGGCGATCGAGTCCCTGCTCGGCGAGGCGCTCGCTGCCATGAACGCGCTCGGCAACGCGGCGTCCAAGCCCGCGCCCTCCCGCCGCACCTGGCGCGCGTGGCTCGCGCGCGATCCTGGCGCCGCGCTGCGCCGCGATGAAGCGGAAGATGAAGCGGCGCTCATCGCGCGGTGGGACGCGCGTGCGCACGCAGGGGACAGCGCACGCGAGCGGACGGTGTATCGCACGCTGGCCCGGGTCGCCAGCGCGTCGCTGGTGCGCCACGGCCGCATCTGGGGGGACCGTGCGGTGCTGGCGCGCCTGTGCACGGACCTCGCGGCCAACGACGCGGGCGGCGAAGCGATCGGGCGGCTGATCGAGCCATGGCTCGTCGCAGCCGCGCACATCGAAGGCCATGCGCTGCTGCGCGCGCAGGAGCGCCCCGTCATCATGAACACCAAGGGGCCGTCCGCCGCCGGCAAGAGCACCATGCGCCCGCTGCAGCGCGCCCTCGCCGGCCGCATCGGCGTGGACTGGAACCAGTTCGCGCTCGTGAGCCCCGACATCTGGCGCAAGCAGCTGCTCGACTATGCCTCGCTCGGCGCGCAGTACCGCTACGGGGGCGCTGCAACCGGCGACGAGCTGGCGCTCATCGACCACAAGCTCGATCGCTACATGGCCGGCAAGGCCGCGCGCGAAGACATGCCCCACCTGCTGATCGACCGGTTCCGCTTCGACAGCTTCGCGCCCGATTCCGACGAGCCGGGGAGCAACCTCCTGACGCGCTTCGGGCAGGTGGTGTACATGTTCTTCCTCATCACGCCGCCCGCCTCGCTGGTCGAGCGCGCCTGGAACCGGGGCCTCGAGGTCGGCCGCTACAAGGCGGTCGACGACGTGCTCGCGCACGCGATCGAGGCGTACACCGGGATGCCGCGGCTGTTCTTCACCTGGACGCAGCGCACCGACAAGCGCGTGCACGTCGAATTCCTCGACAACAGCGTGCGGCAGGGCGAGCGGCCGCGCACCATCGCCTTCGGCTGGAATGACGCGCTCACCATCCTGGACGTCGGTGGGCTGCTCGCGGTGGAGCGCTTTCGCCGCATCGACGTGGATGCGACGAGTCCCGAGGGCCTCTATCGCGATCCGGCGGAGCTGTCGGCTGCGCGCAATGCGACGTTCCTGCGCGCGTGCGTCGAGCGGCTTGCGCAGGTGGATTTCGCCAGCGCCGCAACGGGCCGCGTGTACCTGCGGGTGACGCACGGCGTGCCGCAGTGGGCCGACGCCGCTGTGCTCGGCCACGCGCTGCAGGACGACGACGTGCGTGCCGCGCTCGGCGCAACGCTGCCCGCTGCGCTGGATCGCGAACTGCCGGCACCGCCCGCGCCGGTGTACCTGGACGCCGCCGAGCGCACCCACACCGTGGGCCGCTGGGGCGGCGACACGCCGGCGGCTGACGCGGCCTAGGCGGCCTTGCGCTTGCGCGTGCGCGCTGCCTTGCGTGCTGCCTGCGAGCGCTCGGCGGGACCTTTGGTGCGGACCGCCTTGCGGGCGGCCGCCGAGCGCTCCGCCGGCGAGCGCTTGCGTGCCGCGGCGTGCGCCTGGCGCGACAACGCGGTGTGCGACGCCGCGCTACGGGGCTCGCGCTCCAGCGCAGCTTCGGTGGCGCGTGAGCGCTTGCGCGAAACCCTGTGCGGATGCTCCGCAGCCGCTTCGTCCTGCTTGGCCTTGCGCCGCGTGGCGCTCGAGGCGGTGCCTTTCTTCGGCGGCGCCAGCTTCACCCCGGCGCGGCG
>DATILY010000112.1:0-16295 GCA_035475895.1 Casimicrobiaceae bacterium
TACCTGGCGCCCGCGCGAAATCGCGCCAACCTGCGCGTCGTCACGGGCGCCCGCGTACATCGCATCGTATTCGATCGCCAGCGCGCGACCGGCGTCGTGTTCGATCAGCGCGGCACGCGTGGGCACGCGCATGCATCGCGCGAGGTGATCCTGTGCGCCGGCACCATCGCCTCACCGGAGCTCCTGATGCGATCGGGTGTGGGGCCAGGCGCGCTGCTGCAGCGGCTCGGGATCGTCGTGATCGCCGATCGGGCTTGGGTCGGTCGCAACCTGCAGGAGCACGTGCGCGTGCAGGTCGTGGCGCGGACGCGCAACGCCACGTTCAACCAGGAAAGCCGCGGTTTCGCGCTCGCGCGGCATGCCGTTCGCTACGCGATCGCACGCCGGGGGCTGCTGACCTCGACGGCGAGCCAGGTGAATGCCTTCATCCGCTCGGGTGCCGACGTCGAGCGGCCCGACCTGCAGATCGTATTCCGGCCGGCCAGCGGCGACTATCGCGGCCGGCGCTTCGTCGGCCACCGCTTTCCGGGCGTCATGGCCATGGCCGGATTGTTGCGGCCGCGCAGCCGCGGTCACGTGGAGCTGCGATCGGGCGACATCGAGGTGTCGCCGCGCATCGTCACGGGGCACCTGCTCGACGGCGACGACACCGAGCGACTCGTGCGCGCCATCCGTTTCCTGCGCAGCGTCTTCGCCACCGCCCCGCTTGCCGAACAGGTGCAGAGCGAGATGCAGCCTGGGAGCGACATGCAGGACGACGCGGCGTTGCGCGCTTACGTGCACGCCACCGCCAACTCGCTCTTCCACGCCGTCGGCACGTGCGCGATGGGCCTGCATGCGGACGCGGTCACGGACCCGCAGCTGCGCGTGCGTGGCGTCGAAGCGTTGCGTGTGGTGGACGCGTCCGTCATGCCGCTCGTACCGTCGGGCAATACGTGCGCGCCGGTGCTGATGATCGCGGAAAAGGCCGCCGATCTGATACGCGTCGACTGACCGAGTCGTCAGCGCTTGTCGTTGCCTTTGCTCGCGCCGTTGGCCGGGCTCGCCGCGGTACTCCCGTCGGGCGACCCGCTCGGTCCGGCACCCGACGCTGCGCCACCACCGCCGATGCCCTGCCCGCCGCCCGTGGTCGGGCTGCCCTGCTCCACGCCAACGCCCTGCTTCGGTTCGGCCGTAATCCGCGCCGAAGGCGCAGACGGCGCACCGGCTGCGACGCTGCCGCTTGTCGCTTCCACCGCAGGACGCGGCGCCGGCTGCGTCGCGAAATATTGCGCGATCGCGGTGATCTCCGCGTCAGTCAATTGCGCAGCGATGTGGTTCATCTGCTGACTGGGATCGGTCTTGCGCGTTCCGCTCTTCCACGCATGCAGCGTCTGCGTCGTGTAGGCCGGCACCTGGCTTGCGAGCGCAGGGAACAGCGGCGGCTCGCCGACACCTTGTGGGCCGTGGCAGTTGACGCACCCCTGGATGTCGCGGCGCTCGTCCCCCACGGTGACGAGTTGCACGACGTTGCGGCCGCCTGCGGCAGCGGACGCGTGCGCGCTTGCGGCGTCCGTATCGAGCGACGCGTAATATTGCGCCACGGCCTGCCGCTGCTCGGGCTTCAGCTGCTGCGCGATCGGCGACATGACCGCGTTGCTGCGCTGGCCGTTGGCGTACAGGTCGAGCTGCCGCGCAAGATACGCCGCAGGCTGCGCGGCGAGGCGGGGGAAGCCGCCCGCGGCGTTGCCTTCACCATGCGCGCCATGGCATCCCGCGCACGGCGGGCCACCGGCGCCTTGCGTTGCGATCGTGGCACCCGGATCGGCCGCCGACGGCGTCGTTGCGCTGGTTTGCGCGAGCGCCGAGGTCGCTGCCGCGCCAAAGGCGAACGCAAGGAGCAACGTGGGCGCGCTCATGCGTGCACCAGCGGGCCGGGCGCCTTCACGTACTGCTTCACGATCGCGTCCGCGGCCCAGTAGGCGAGCGCGCCGACCGTGTCCGTGGGGTTGTACGACGCGTTCTGCGGAAAGTTGGACGCGCCGATCACGAAGACGTTGTCGACGTCCCACGATTGCAGGTAGCGGTTGACGACGCTCGTGGCCGGGTCGTCGCCCATCACCGTCCCACCCGTGTTGTGCGTCGTCTGGTACTGCGTGACGTTGTATGGCCCGCGCCGCGGCCCGCCCGCGACCTGCTTGCCGCCCATGGCCCTTCCGATCTCCATCGCCTTTTGCGTGAGGTATTCCGACATGCGCAGGTCGTTGGGCGGGAAATCGAAGGTCATGCGCAGCAGCGGCAGTCCCCACGCGTCCTTGTACGTCGGGTCGAGGTCGAGGAAGTTCTGTGGCGCCGCGATGGAGCTGCCGTGGATGTTGAGCGAAACCGTGTGGTTGTAATGCTCGGCCACCGCCTTCTTCCACGCCGATCCCCACGCGGGCGTTCCCGGCGGCGTCGGATGGAATTCGATCGGCCGGCCGTGCGACATCACTTCGCCGATGTAGGCCCCGCCGAAAAAGCCGAGCGGCCCATGGTCGAAGTTGTCGCTCACGAAGTCTGCCATCACCGTGCCGCACGCGCCCGAGCGCATGAACGGGTTGATGTTGATGCTTCGATCGTAGAACACCTGCACGGCACTGGTCGTCTGGTACGCGTAATTGCGGCCGACAACCCCTTTGCGCGTCACGGGATCGTACGGCGTGCCGATCTTCGACAACAGCATCATGCGCACGTTGTTGAGCGCGAACATGCCGATGATGACGAGCTTGGCCGGCTGCTCGAACTCGCGTCCTGCGGCGTCGACGTATGTCACGGAGACGGCGCGCTTGCCGGCGCGGTCGAGATTCACGCGCAGCACCTGGCAATTGGTGCGGAGCGTGAAGTTCCTGTCCTTCTGCAGCACGGGCAGCAGGACCGTCTGGGGCGACGACTTGGCGAAATGCTCGCACCCGAAGCGCTCGCAGTAGCCGCAGAACATGCAGGTCTGCAGCGTCAGGCCCTCAGGATTGGTGTAGGGCTGGCTCATGTTCGACGACGGCTGCGGGAACGGGTGGTAACCGAGCCCCGCTGCTGCCTTGCGGAACATCGCCGAGCCGTACGGCTCCTTCTGCGGCGGCGTCGGATAGTCGCGGCTGCGCGGATCCTCGAACGGATTGCCGCCCGCGACCTTCTGCCCCTTGAGGTTGCCCGCTTTGCCCGCTGTTCCGAGCAGATATTCGAAGCGATCGAAGTAAGGCTCGAGGTCGGCCGCCGTGACGCCCCAGTCCTGCGGGCTGATGTCGTCGCCGATCGCGTTGCGGCCGTAACGCTCGACCAGGCGGCTGCGCATGCGCAGGTCGGTGTCCTGGAAGCGATACGTCTGGCCATTCCAATGCACGGCCGCACCGCCGACGCCGGTGCCGGGCAGGAAGCTGCCCAATCGCCGCATCGGCAGCGCGGTCTGGTTCGCGGCGTTGCGAAACGTGAGCGTCTCGCGCGCGGTGTCCTGCATGAGCGCCTTGCGCACCGCATAGCGCAACTCGTCGTGCATGTGCGGACCCTGGAAGTCGGGCACCGTGTTGCGCGGCTCGCCGCGTTCCAGCCCCACCACCTTCAATCCCGCCCGCGTGAGCTCGCGTCCCAGGATGCTGCCGACGAGCCCCACGCCGAGCAGCACCGCATCCGTTTCCTTGAGCCGCGTCACCATGGTCAACTCCGTTTCGGGTCGACCCGCGCCGGAATGAACGGATGCGCGTGCACCGTGCCGTGCGCATCCTCGGCCAGGCTCACCGGCGGCGCATCGAACGCGATGCCGTGCTGGTCCACGAGCTCGTAATAGTTGGCGTAGGCGCCCGGAAACCCGACGAGCTTCCAGCCGACCTTGCCGACGTTGCCGCCGTAGACCGGATCGCTGAAGAATCCTTCGAGCGTCATCTCGAGCAGCGATTCGAAGAACACGTTGCCCGGAACGCCGCCGAGATCCTGGCCGCCTTTCTCGAGCGTCTGCAGATACGCGTCCTGGTCGCCAGGCGACAGGCGGGCGAAGGTCGTGTTGCGTGTGCGCGCCAGGTCGTCATCGATGGCACGCAACGCATGACGGAACAACTCGGCGGGCGTGAAAGCGAGCTGGTAGCCCTGCGTGGAGGTGCCGGCGTGCCACGGTCCCGCACGATAGAGCCGCTCGCCCGCGCCCCACGGCCCGGCGAGCTGCACGTCGATGAAGGCCGCGACACCCGCTTCGCGGGCACCGGGGCCCGTGTCGTCGGTTGGTATCAGGCGCTCCACCATCGCCGCGACGGTGGAGGCTTCTGCAGCGGTGAAGAAACCGTGACCCGCGCCCGCTGCGGCAGCCTTCGCGTCGCGCGGTAGGCTAGCGGCGGGGGCCGTGCTCGTCTTGAGCGTGGCGGCGGCGGCGCCTGCCGCCTTGATGAAGGCGCGCCGTGAAACGATGGTCATGCGAAGTCTCGTCGATGGCGAAAAACTCCGCGCAAGCGAGGACCATGCCGCCGCGCAGGCAATGCCACGCGCAAGATCGGCGTCGCGAGCAACGCCGCCGTGATGGCGCTGAGGCGCCGAACGGCGCGGGGCCCGAAATTCTTACCGGCAACGTGCACGTCCTGCGCATGATGCCAGCGGCGCGCGGTGTAGAGTGGGCGTGCGCCCGGATGGTGAAATCGGTAGACACAGGGGACTTAAAATCCCCCGGCGAAAGCCGTGCCGGTTCGAGTCCGGCTCCGGGCACCACGTGCTTGCCGCTACGGCGTGTCGGTGGCCTTGTCCGGCCGCGTGGCTTGCCAGTTGCCGCCAAGCCCACGGCGGCGCCGCACGAAGTTGCGCACGTCGCCGACCGTGGGTCCGCCCGCGCTCAGTGCTTCGTGCACCTCGCCGACGGTGCAGGCGAGCTCCGCGGCGAGCGCGTTGAGCGTGCGCTCGTCCTCCGCGTTGACCTTGCCCCACGTGTCGAGCGCACTGGTCTTTCTGACCGTCATGGCGGGTCCCTGTTGGTCGGCGCTGCGCGCTAGCCGAGCAGCGCGACGAACATGTTCTGCGCCTTGAACCCGATGGGAACGCACGCGCACACGAGGCCGCTTGCAACGGCGACCAGCAGCGCGCGCAGCAGACGCGCGTTCATGCGGCGCCTGCGCACCTGCGCGCTCAACGGCGGCCGCCCATGGAGCCCTGCGCGAGCCGGGCGAAGTCGCCCATCACGCGCTGCATGCTCTCGAACGCGTTGCCGCCGGAGCTCACCACGCCCTGCATGGCGGAGACGACCTTCTGCATCTGTCCCAGGTCGGGCATGAGCGCCATCGCCGCCTTCGCTTCCTTGACACCGGGAACGCCTTGCGTCTGTTCCTCGATCAGGGTGAACAGCCGCTTCTGGATCTCGACGATGAGGTCGAACATCTCGCCCCAGTAATGCATCGACTTTTCGAGCGCCTCTTGCGCCGCACCTTGTCCGAGCGCCATCAGGGACTGCGGATCGGTGGCCTCGCCTGCGGCGCGCACGTGCTTTCTCTGGAACGCGCGCGCCTGCTCCTCGCCTTCGAACTGCTTGCGGCGCAGGCGCTCGGCGCCTTCGATCGCAGCATTGATCACGTCGAGCGCCATGCGCGCGTTGGTCTTGTACATGTCGATCGCCTGCTCGGGCGTGAGCATCTTGGGCATCCGGGGCATCTGTCCGAGCGCGCCTGCGGCGCCGCGCGGCGCCGATGCCTCACCGGCGCCGGACCCGTGCGCGCCTGCCTTGGCGCGCGGCGCTGCCGTCCGCTTGGTGGCCCGTCGCTTGGCGCCGCCTTTTGCGGCGGTGGCGCTTCCCCGTGCGTTCTTCGTGGCCATGGACGCCCCTCCCGTTGGTGGAGCGACGATCAGACCCGCATCGCCCCCACAAGTCAAGCGCGCCGCCGGCCGTTCGTCATGCGGGGCGGCACGCGGCGCGCCACGCTGGCGCGCTACCATCGCCTCCAATGGAGCGATGCGACGTTTTGATCATCGGCGGGGCCATCATGGGCTCCAGCGTGGCGTATTTCCTTGCCTCGCTTGCGCCGTCCACGCGCATTTGCGTGATCGAGCCGGATCCGACGTACGAATGGTGCTCGACGCTGCGCGCCTCTGGCGGCGTGCGCGTGCTGTTCTCCTGCCCCGAGAACATCCGCATGTCGCTGTTCGGCCGCGCCTTCATCCAGACGTTCGCGCAAAGCATGGCCGTGGACGGACGTGACGCGCCCGTCGATTGGGTGCAGGGCGGTTACCTGTTCATCGTGCCCCCCGGCGGCATGGGGCTGCTCACCGCCAATCTGCGCGCCCAGCAAGCCGAAGGATGCGATGTCGTGCTCATGTCGCCGCGCGAGCTAGGCCAGCGGTTTGCGTCCATGCGCGTGGACGACCTGGGCGGCGGCGTGCATTCGCCGGGCGATGGCTGGTGCGATCCGAACGGCCTGCTGCAGGGCTTCCGCCGCAAGGCCATGGCGCTTGGCGTGCGTTACGTCACCGACCGCGTGGTCGGCCTGGATTGCGCCGGCTGCGCGGTGCGCAGCGCCCGTCTCGCGTCGGGCGCAAGCATCGCCGCGGACGCTTTCGTCAACGCTGCCGGTCCGTGGGCCGGCGAAGTGGCGGCCATGGCGGAGATGCCCTTGCCCATCGCGCCCCTGCGGCGCTTCGAGCACTACTTCACCGCGCAAGCAGCAATGGAGCGGCTGCCTTACGTGAAGGATCTGGACCGGCTGGCGTTCCGCTCGGAAGGGACGGGATTCTCGGGCGGGCTCGTCGATGGATCGGCCGCGCGCGGTTTCGACTTCAGCATCGATCACGACTACTTCGAGCGCGTCGTGTGGCCTGCGCTGGCGCACCGGTTTGCGCCATTCGAGGCGGTCAAGTGCCATCGCACGTGGTCGGGACTCTACGAGCAGTGCGAGCTCGACGGCAATCCGGTGATCGGCAACTGGCCCGGCCGGCGCGACAATTTTTACGTCGTCGGCGGCTTCTCCGGTCACGGCATGATGCACGCGCCGGCAGCGGGCCGCGCCATCGCGGAGCTGATCGTGCACGGTCGCTTCGAGTCGCTCGACCTGACGCGCCTCGGTTATGCGCGCGTGCTGCGCAACGAGCCGTACGCCGAGGCCGGTATCGTGTGAAGCTCAGGCTCGTGCAAGGGCCGCGAGCCCGCGCAGCGTGGCGTGCGTTTCCTGCATGAGCGTCTCGACCAAGCCTTGCGCCGTGGCACGACGCGCGAGCCGGACCCCCTGCCCCGCCCATAGCGAGAGGTAATCCGCCTCGTCGCGCTTGCCGGCGGCGCTGCGCAGCGCGCGCGTGAGGGCATTCTGGTAGGGGAACGGCAACACGGCATTCGGATGCGCGTCCGTCTCGCGCATGAAGCGATTGACGAGGCCGCGTGCGGGGCGTCCCGAGAACGCCCGCGTGATGCGCGTCTGGTCCTCCTTGCCCGCGAGCACGGCGCGCTTGTACGACGGAGCGATACCGCATTCGTCGACCGTGAGGAAGGCGGTCCCCATCTGCACGCCGCCGGCGCCAAGCGCCAGGGCCGCCGCGATGCCGCGTCCGTCCATGATGCCGCCCGACGCGAGCACCGGCACGCGCACCGCATCGACCACCTGGGGCACGAGCGCAAGCCCGCCGACCAGCGCGTCCTCGAACGGCACCGCGAACGTGCCGCGATGGGCTCCCGCCTCGCTGCCCTGGGCCACGATGGCATCGACGCCATCCTGTGCCAGCAGGACCGCCTCGTCGACCGTGGTCGCCGTGCCGGCCACGACCATGCCGCGGGCATGTGCTGCCTCGATCACCGCGGTGGGCAGACGTCCCATGGTGAAGCTGAGCACCCGGGCACCGCTCTCGAGGCAGGCACCCGCGAGGGCGTCGAAATCGTCCGTGACGCGCTCCGGCAGCGCCGGCGGCGGCAGGCCGAGCGCCGCATGCACCGGGGCAAGATGGGCGAGCGCCGCGGTCATTGGCGGCGGGGATGGCAGCGGCAACGCCGCGAAGAGGTTGACGCCGAACGGCGCGTCCGTCAGCGCGCGAATCGCGCGGGCGGCCTCGCGCACCTGCGCCGCCGTGGTGTAGGCGGCTGCGAGGCAGCCAATGGCGCCGGCGCGGCCGACGGCGGCCACGAGCGTCGCCGTCGTCGCGCCGCCCCCCATGGGCGCCTGCACGATCGGATGCTGCACGCCCGCCAGTCGGGTCCAGGCCGTTTCCATGGCGTCCTCCTGCCGTCGAAGGCTCGATGGTAGCGCGATGGTCTCATCATGAAAAATGATGAATAATGATCGCTGCCTTCGAAGATCGAGAACGATGGACTTTGCCGACCTCGCCGTGTTCAAGGCCGTCGCCGAAGAAGGCGGCGTGACGGCCGCGGCACGCCGGCTGCATCGCGTGCAATCGAGCGTGACGATGCGCATCCAGCACCTGGAGCAGTCGCTCGGCACGGCGCTGTTCATCCGCGAGCGGCGGCGCATGGTGCTCTCGCCCGCGGGCGAGCTCTTCCGCGGCTACGTCGACCAGTTGCTCGAGCTCGGCGAGCGTGCGCGCGCGGCGGCCGCGGGCGACGCGCCGCAGGGCGCGCTGCGGCTCGGCACGCTCGAGAGCACGGCAGCCAGCCGGTTGCCGCCGCTGCTGTCCGCCTATCATCGCGCGCATAAGGCGGTGCGGGTGGAGCTCGTCACCGGCACCACGGATGCGTTGGTGGAAGCGCTGCTCGAGCGCCGCGTGGACGCCGCATTCGTGGCCGAGGCGCCCCGCGATCCGCGCCTCGAGGCGCGCGCCGCGTTCGCCGAAGCGCTGGTCCTGATCACCCCGCGCGATCATCCCGCCGTTCATGCGCCGCGCGACGTGGCCCTCGACACGATCATCGCCTTTCCCGCGGGCTGCGCATACCGGCGCCGCCTTGCGCGCTGGCTCGGACCCGCGCACGCGGCCGCACGCGTGCTGGAGCTCGCGTCGTATCATGCGATCGTGGCCTGCGTCGCCTCCGGCACTGGCGTCGCGCTGGTGCCGCGCTCCGTGCTGGCAACGGTGCGCAGCGGGCGCAACGTGCGTGCCCATCCGTTGCCGCGCAGCATCGCGCGCGTCGTCACCGCGCTCTTGCGCCGGCGCAACGAGCGCGCGCCGGCCATCGACGCATTGCAATCACTGCTGACACCCACCCGTCATTCTTCCAGGGAGCCTGCTTGAACGCCGTTCGCCGCCGTTTCGGTCGACCTCTCCGCCTTGCGCTCGTCGGCGGCGGGCCCGCTTCATGGATCGGCGGCATGCATCGCACCGCCGCCGAGCTCGACGGCGCCTGGCGGGTCCTGGGTGGCGTCTTCTCGAGCGACCCGGCCCGTTCGCGCCAGGCGGGCGCCGAGCTCGGCTTCGCGCCCGAGCGCTGCTATCCGGACGTCGCCGCGATGCTGGCCGCCGAGCGCGCGCGCGACGACCCGATCGACGCGGTCGCCATCATGAGCCCCAACGACACGCACTATGCAGTGTCTGCAGCCGCGCTCGACGCCGGGCTCGATGTCATGTGCGACAAGCCCGTCACGGGCACGCTCGCCGAAGCGCGCGACCTGGCCGCCCGCGCGAAGGCGCACGAGCGCCTGTTCGCGATCGCGCACGCGTACGCCGCCTATCCCATGACGCGCCACGCGCGCACCCTCGCGCACGACGGCACGCTTGGCACGATTCGTCTCGTCCAGGTCGAGTACATCCAGAGCGGCATGGCCACGCGCCTCGAAGACGCCGCCCTCACCAGCCGCTTGAAGTGGATCCTCGACCCCGCGCGCAGCGGCCAGTCGCTCGTCATGAGCGCCATTGGTTGTCATGCGCAGCACCTCGCGTGCTTCGCGATCGGTCAGCGCATCGCGCGGGTCTGCGCCGACATGGGCTCGCTCGTGCCCGGCCGCACCGTGCACGATTACGCTTCCGCGCTGCTGCGCTTCGAAGGCGGTGCGCGCGGCACGTTCACCGCGACCCAGGCCGCGGCCGGCGGCGAGAACGACATCCGGCTGCGCGTCTATGGCGACAAGGGGCAGGTCGACTGGAGCCATCGCGAGTCGAACTACCTGCGCGTATCGCTGCAAGGCGAGCCCCCGCGCACGCTCGGCCGCGGCGATCCCTGGCTGCCGCCGGCCGAGCCCGGTACTGCGCGTGCGCCGCGCGGCCATCCCGAAGGCCTGCGCGAGGCGTTCGCCACGCTCTACGACGAGCTCGCGCGCGAGCGCATGCTGCGGACGCTCGGCGAAGCGCCACTGCCGCGCCTGTATCCGTCCATCGAGGACGGCGTGCACACCATGGCTTTCATCGAAGCGTGCCTGGCATCGAGCGCCGCCGGGCAGTGGACCGACGTGGCGGCGTGAACCGCGCGCCGTGAACGGCGATGCGGCCCACCACACGCCGGCCTGAACGCAGGGCATGAGACTCCACGAGCGGCTCTTCGCGGCCTGGGCGCCGCGCCTGCTCAGCGTGCTGCGCATCGTGACGGCGCTGCTCTTCATGTCGCACGGCACGGCCAAGCTCCTGCACGTACCGGCGCTGCCGCAGTTCGCCGCGCTGGTGCCCGGATCACTGTCGTGGATCGCCGGCGCGCTGGAGCTCATCGGCGGCGCGCTGCTCGCCGCCGGCCTCTTCTCCCGCGCGACCGCGTTCGTCCTGTCGGGCGAAATGGCGTTCGCCTATTTCCTCTCGCACGCCCGGCGCGGGCTCCTGCCTATCAGCAATGGCGGCGAGCTCGCCGCGCTGTACTGCTTCGTGTTCCTCTATCTGTGGGTGGCGGGCCCGGGGCCGTGGAGCCTCGACGCGCGCTGGCGCAGGTAATCCGGCCGGTCCCTCCTGCGCACTTCACGGGGTCGCGCCCGCTAGCCGTCCGGCTTGCGGCGATGCTGGGTCGGCGATTTTGTTGGCTACAACATGCGGTCTACGCTCATCGGCCCGTCGTCTCCTACGACGTGTCACATACCGCTGACGCGTCGCGCGTGGAATCGATGCCGATCAGCGGAAAGATTTCACTGAGCCCGCAGAATCAGGTTAGGCTGTAGTAGACGCATCGCCTGTTTCAAGCTGTTTTCCACGGTTTGAGCAGCATCCGGGGGTCGTTGCATCCTCGCCGTGGCGCAGTAGGCTGTCATCTACAACAATGATCGCCGTCCGGCGCACTCCAGGGGCCGGGCCCGACGAACCGGCTCCTGCAAGCGCTGCCATGTCCTCTGTGTCCTCGCACGTCCTGAAGCCCTTCTATCGCCTGCGCTTCAGCGCGACCGGCATGTCGATGCTCTCGGCCGTGCTGCTGCCGTGGCTCGTCTACACGGCGACGCGCAAGCTGGCGGCCGCCGGCCTCGTCATGCTGATCGAGGCCACCGTGCGGCTGATCATGTCCCTGTATGGCGGCCAGCTCGCGCATGCGGTGGGCGGCCGGCGCACGTTCGCTGCGTCGCAGGCCGCGTGCGCGATCGGCTTCGCGCTCTTTGCCTGCGTGCTCGTCGCGTATCCGCTCAGCGTGCCGCTTGCGCTCGGCTTCGTCGTGGCGGCGCTCCTGTTCATGCAGTCCGGCATCACGCTGGGCAACGTGGTCACCGAAGCGTGCACGGTCGCGTTCCTGCAGGCGGGCGCCAAGGACGTCCCTGCGCGCGTGCGCAGCGTCGACCTGCTGGCGACGGCGTGTGCCCTGCCGCTCGGCGGCTGGCTGGTGTTCGCGTTCAACGCTCCGCTTGCGCTCATCGCGCTCGGTGCCGCGCTCGCGCTCGCCGCCGCGGTGCTCACCGTGCGCATCGGCGCTGTGTTCGACCACGCCGACGGCAGCATCCCCGCGCCCTTTTCGCTCGTCGACGGCGCCGTCTGGCGGTGGCTCGCGCGCACGCCGGCAGCGCAACTGCAGACCGCGTTCCTCCTCGTCGTCAGCGTTCCGATCACGATGCTCTTCGGCGCGCTGCCGTTCCTGCTGGCGGACAAGCTGCCGGCCGGACTGCCCGATTGGCTCAAGCCCACCGACGTCCTGTTCCTCACGCACTACAAGGCGATCGAGGCGGCCACGGCGGCCGCCGTCGTGCTCGCGTGGACGCGCTACGCCAGCGCGCCCGGGCGCACCAGCACCGCTGCGACGTTCGCGTTCGCGGGATACCTTGCGGCGCTCCTCGCACTCACGCACAGCCAATCCGCGCTCGCCGTCGCGTTCGCGGCGCTGGCGCTCGCCGCGTCCTTCTCGCCGCTGCTCGTGTGGGTGCGCCAGCAGCGCGCCGAGCTCGTGCCACCGGGCAATCGCCACCGCGTCGCCGGCGTCCTGGTTGCGCTCGACTCGCTCGCGTATGTCGCGGGCGCGCTGGCCGTGCAAATCACCGGCTTTGCGATGAGCACGCTCGGTGCGCTCGCCCTCATCGCCGCGCTTCTGTTCGTCGCGCTCGTCTACGGCGCCCGCAGCCGCGTGCCTGCACGGGCGATCCGCCCCGGGCCCGCAACCAACAACGCACTGCCGCCGCTGGCCGAGAAGCTGGCCATCTATCGCCGCTATCTTCACGACCAGCGCGCGTTCATCGAGACGCGCCTCGCCGATGCGGTGCCACGCCTGGGCCTGGTCAAGCGCGCCACGCCGCCGCCGACTTACCTGACGCCGCTGGCGGTGTCTCCCGTGGGCGCGGTCAGGCCGATCGGCTGCGGCCTCACGCCGCTGGTGCTGCCGCGTGCGCTCTACGAAGCGGGCCTGCGCACGGCGCGCGTGGCCGCGCATTCCGAAGAGATCGCCGCCACTCATCGTCCACTCGACGCCGTGCGCGCGGATGCCGCAGCACAAGGCTGGAGCGCCGCGGTGCTGAACGAGCTGCTGCCGCAATCGCCCGCCGAATTGCAGAGCCGCCTCGCAGCCAGCTTCCATCGCCTGCGCGTCGACCTGCTCCTGCGTCCCGAAGGTGCGCTTGCGCAGCCGCCGCGGGGCGATCCGCTGGGCGCCCGCTTCGCGCCGCTCGAGGTCAACAACGGGGGCTCGCAAGGCCACTGGATCTGCTCGTCCGTCAACGACGTGCTGCTCGCAGGACTGGGGCTCGAGGGCAGGCCCGTGTTCGACAAGCCGCATGCGCTCATCGTCGATGTTTACGAAGCATTCAACGCCTGGCTCAAGGAGCGCATCGGCCGGCGCCGCTTCCGTGCGCTCTTCCCGCGCGGTGCGGCGCCATTCGCATTCGTCACCGGGCCGTACTCCGGCCGCCAGGTCAACGACATCGAGGGACCGCGCATCGCCGATTTCATCGCGCGCCGCTATGGCGTGGACGCGGCGTACTTCATCGGCATCGACGAGCTTGAGCTCACCGAGCGGCTGCGCGTCGGCGACCGCGAGATGCATTTCGTGCGCCGGCGTGGCGGCCCGGCCACCGAACGCTTCATCGTCTGGAGCGACCTGTACGTGACGGACTGCATGGATTACTTCGAGTCGGCCCTGCGCGGCGACGACGCACGCACGCGCGCCATGGCGCAGGCCGTGCTCCGCGGACACGTCCTGGGGATCAGCGCGTGGCCCGGGCGCGAGCTCCTCGAGAACGACAAGGCGCACCTCGTGGAGAAGGCGCATGCCGCGGCGCGCTCGACGTCCATGGGCTTGACGCCGCTCGACGCCGCGCTGCTGCAGGAGGCCGCGCCCGACGCATTCGCATTGACCTCAGCGCAGGCGGATGCGGTGATCGAGGCGCGCGACAGCTGGGTGCTCAAGGGGCGCTTCGGGTGCGGCGGCAGCTCCGTCATCGTGGGCGCGCATCCTTCGTGGCCGACGCAGCGGCTGCCGGCGCTCGAAACCGATGCCGACGGCCGCGTCCACGTGGGACGCCATGCGATCGGCAACATCGCGCTCGACGCCGGCATCGCGATCACCGTCGACTTCGAAGGGCGCATCACGAGCGAATCATGGGCGGTGCTGTGGCCGCACCTCGTGCGCTTCGCCGCCCGTTCGCCCGGTTACTACATCGCGCAGTCCTGTGTCGAACCGGAGCCGTTCCAGGCGATGATCTACGACGGTCGCAAGATCGACGAATTCGCCGCGACGACCGATTTCGCGGCGGCCTACACGCTGGGATGGCGCAACGGCAAGCCGCGGGTGCAGCCGAGCGGCGCGCTGTGCCGCGCGGTGCCGCGCGGTCACCCGCACACGAACATCACCACGCGCGGCGCGCTGCTGCCGGTGATGTCCGAGGAGGAGTTCGACCGGCTCTTCGTCGCGCTCGGCCTCGACCGCTACGTTGCGCCCGCCCTGCGGCCGGTGCCGGCAACGGCCGAAGGCAACGTCTCGCCGGGCGTTCCGGCGTAGGCAGCGCATCGCGCATGCCGGGCGCATGCGCGACCAGTGCATGCGCGATCAGTGGTCGAGCGGACCGAACCTGCCGCGCGCCATCAGGCCCGAGAGCACGCACACCACCAGGCCGATCACGCCCAGGAACAACCAGAACAAGGCAAAGCCGTGCGCATCGGCACGTAGCGCATCGTCGGCGATGTCCGCCGATTGCCACCAGCCGTGAACGGCCACGCCAAGGCATATCAAGCCGAGCACGAGGCCGGCCCAGAACGACATTTGCGCAGTGAGTTTCATGGCGCGAGCTTCCGCGCCTCCGGCGCGTGGGTGATGATCGCGGTTGCGCAACCGCCAAGCGCTGCTGCGACACCCATGATGCACGCGCGTTCCATGCCGCCTCCTCGACCGATGCGCGGCACGATACCGCAGTTGCGGGCTGGCTCGCAAAGAGTTGCACCACCGGTGACGGCGTCTTGCAACGCGGCCGGTAAGACTTTCCGCATCCGGGGCTGCATCACCGGCCCTTGCAGCGAGCCGCGCGCACGCTCGCCGTGACGCACTGGACGCGACACCCGGCCTGCCACGCGGCATGGCGTTTGCTTGATTGATCGGCTCGAACGCGGACACTGCGTGCCATACCGCGCGCACCTCATGAACAACGTACAGGTCAACCGGGACATCGCGGTCGTCGGTGCATCGGCCGGCGGCGTGGAAGCGCTTCGCGTGCTGGTGCGAGCACTGCCGCGCGACTATGCCGCGACGTTGTTCGTGGTGCTCCACGTGGCACCGGAGTCGCCGAGCATCCTGGATCGCCTGCTCGACAACGTGAGCAGCCTGCCGGTGCGCAGGGCCGAAGACGGGCGGACGTTTCGCCGGGGCGAGATCTGGGTGGCGCCGCCCGATCATCACCTCGTGTTGCGCGAGGACGCCATGCAGGTGTCGCGCGGGCCGCGGGAAAACCGCCATCGGCCATCCATCGACGTGCTGTTCCGCTCGGCCGCGATCGCGTACGGACCGCGCGTGACCGGCGTCGTGCTCACGGGCATGCTCGACGACGGCGCCGCGGGACTGTGGGCAGTGAAGACGCGCGGCGGCATCGCGGTCGTGCAGGATCCCGACGACGCCGCGTATCCCGACATGCCCATGAACGCGCTCGAAGTCGTCGAGGCCGATCATTGCCTTCCGCTCGCCGACATTCCCGCCTGCATTGCCGCGCTCGCGCGCGAGCGCGTCCTGCCGCGCGCACGAACCGAAGGTGACAAACTCGAACTCGAGGTACGCATGGCTGTCGACAACACCGCCACGATGGAGCAGCTCGATGCGCTCGGGGAACGCTCCACGCTCACGTGTCCCGAATGCGGGGGCGCGCTGTGGGAGATGCACGAACCGCCGCCGCGATTCCGCTGCCACGTCGGGCATGCCTACACCATGCGCACCCTGGTGGCGTCGCAGTCCGAGCGGCTGGAATCGGCATTGTGGGCCGCGCTGCGCGAGCTCGAGGAGAGCGAGGCGCTGGCGCGTCGCATCGCCGAGAAAGCAGTGCAGCGGCACGACAACAATACCGCGCGGATCTTCACCGATCGCGCCGGCGAACGCGCGTCGCATGCCGATGTGCTGCGTCAGCTGCTGAAGGAGATTCCGGCGGCTGCCGCGGTACCCGCCGGCAGCCCCGTCGAAGCGGACTCCAACGCTTGACCTGACGCGTCCGCCGTCTATAATCCTGGTACCGCATATCCATACGGTACCTTCAATGGCTGCTGCCGGGTCCCGCCGTCCCTTCGCGCATCTGTCCCGCCCGCCCGACGTCGCGCCGCCGCCAGCGCGGCTGACGGCGCGCCAGCAGCAGATCCTCGACTGGATCCGCGGCTATCTGCAGGAACACGGCATGCCGCCCACGCGCGCCGACATCGCGGCCGGCCTCGGGTTTTCCACCGCGAGCTCGGCGGAAGACCATTTGCAGGCGCTCGCGCGCAAAGGCGCCCTCGAGCTCGTGCCGGGTGCCTCGCGCGGCTTGCGCATCAGGGAGCAGCCCGGCGGTCCCGTGCATGGGACGCTGCCGCTGGTGGGCCGCGTCGCGGCAGGCCAG
>DATILY010000113.1:0-10007 GCA_035475895.1 Casimicrobiaceae bacterium
AGAAGAACGCCAAGGGCAATCCCGATCCGGCCGTCGACTACCGCATCACCGGGGCCGCCTGCGTCATCCACGTCGCCATCGCGCCCGACTATCCCACCGTAGGCACGCTCAACAACGACTTCGGCGGCGACTACTACCGCCTCTGGCGCAACGCATTCGACTTCGCGAGCGGTCATTGCGTCACCGGCACGGCCAACATTCCGCCCGACGATCTCTTCGCCATCCCCGCGACGTCGCTGCCCGCGCTGGCCGCGCTGGCCTTGCTCCTGTCAGCGCTCGGCGTCGCGCGCCTGCGCCGCCGTCCGGTCCGGCGCTAGCCCGGCCGCGCATGCGCTTCGAAGTCCTCGCCACGGCCGGCGCCGCCCGGCGCGGGCGCTTGACGCTCGCGCATGGCACGGTCGACACGCCTGTCTTCATGCCGGTGGGCACCTACGGCACCGTCAAGGCCATGTCCCCGGCGGAGCTCACCGGGCTCGGCGCGCAGATCGTCCTCGGCAACACCTTCCACCTGTGGCTGCGGCCCGGTCTCGACGTGATTGCCGCGCACGGCGGGCTGCACACCTTCATGGGCTGGAGCCGGCCCTTGCTCACCGATTCGGGAGGCTTCCAGGTGTTCAGCCTGGGCAACCTGCGCAAGGTGCAGGAAGAAGGCGTCGCGTTCGCGTCGCCCGTGAACGGTGACCGCCTGTTCCTGACGCCCGAGAAGTCGATGGAGATCCAGCGGACGCTCGACTCCGATGTCGTCATGGTGTTCGACGAGTGCACGCCCTATCCCGCCTCGCACGAAGAGGTCGCGCGCTCGATGGCGTTGAGCTTGCGGTGGGCGCGGCGCTCGAAGGACGCGCACGCGGGCAATCCGAACGCCCTGTTCGGCATCGTGCAGGGCGGCATGCACGACGAGCTGCGCGACGAATCGCTGGCCGGGCTGCTCGAGATCGGCTTCGACGGCTATGCCATCGGCGGGCTGTCCGTTGGCGAGCCGAAGGAGGACATGCTGCGCGTGCTCGCACGAACCGCGCCGCGCCTGCCGGCCGAGCGGCCGCGCTACCTGATGGGCGTCGGCACGCCCGAGGATCTCGTCGCCGGCGTGACGGCGGGCGTCGACATGTTCGACTGCGTGCTGCCGACGCGCAACGCGCGCAACGGCTGGCTGTTCACCCGCTTCGGCGACGTGAAGATCCGCAACGCCCGCCATCGCACCGACACGGGCTCCGTGGACGACAGCTGCAGCTGTTACGCGTGCACGCATTTCAGCCGCGCCTATCTCCATCATCTGCAGCGCGTGAACGAGATTCTGGGCGCGCGCCTGGCCACGGTCCACAACCTGCACTACTACATGACGCTGATGGCGGAGCTGCGCGCAGCCATCGAGGCCGACCGCCTTGCGGCTTACACCGCCCAGTTCCACGCCGAGCGCACCCGCGTGGTAGAATAAGCGGTTGATTTACGAGGGTTGCGCGCTCAAAAGACGCGCCCCGATCGCCTGCTTGGCGCGCGTCGTTCGCAAGGTTGCCGCGCCGCCCCCGGAGGAGCATCCCCGTGCTGATCACCCCTGCGTACGCCCAGGCCGCCGCGGCCCCGTCGCAAACCGATTCGCTGCTGACCTTCCTGCCGATGGTCGCGATCTTCGTCGTCTTCTATTTCCTGCTGATCCGCCCCCAACAGAAGAAGCAGAAGGAAGCGCGCGCCATGCTCGAATCGCTCAACAAGGGCGACGAGGTCGTCACCGCCGGCGGCATCGTCGGGCGCATCGCCAAGCTGAACGAGCAGTACGCGACCATCGAGGTCGCCCCCAACACCGAGATGGTCGTCCAGCGCGGCGCCATCTCGCAGCTCCTGCCCAAGGGCACCATCAAGTCGCTGTGATCCTGGCTGCATGAACCGATATCCCGTCTGGAAGTACGTCGTCATCGCGATCGCCCTGATCGTCGGCCTGCTCTACACGCTGCCGAACTTCTTTCCCGAGGCGCCGGCCGTGCAGGTGTCCTCGTCGAAGGCCACGGTCAAGATCGACAACGCGCTGCTCGATTCGGTGGAGCAGGCGCTCAAGGGCGCCGGCATTCCGTATCGCGGCGCCACCCTCGACCCCACCGGCGTCAAGGTGCGCTTCGCCGATCCGGACACCCAGCTCAAGGCGAAGGACGTGCTGCAGGCGAAGCTCGGCGAGAACTACATCGTCGCGTTGAACCTGCTGTCGTCGTCGCCGCAATGGCTGGCGTCGATCGGCGCGCTGCCCATGTACCTCGGCCTCGACTTGCGTGGTGGCGTGCACTTCATGCTGCAGGTGGACATGAAAGGCGCGCTCGACAAGGCCGCCGACCGCTACACCACGGACATCCGCTCGCTCATGCGCGAGAAGAAGGTGCAGTACTCCGGCGTCGGACGCGAGGGCAGCAACGTCGTGCTGCGCTTCAAGGACGAAGCCGAGCGCACCAAGGCGCGCGCGGCCATCGAATCGCAGTTCCCCGATCTCGCGGTGCGCGAGCAGGATGCGGCGGGCGGCGGCGAGCTGCGACTCGTCGCCGGGCTCAAGCAGGAAGCGCAAAAGCGCATCCAGGACGGGGCGGTGCAGCAGAACATCACGATCCTGCGCAACCGGGTGAACGAGCTGGGCGTGTCCGAGCCGATCATCCAGCAGCAGGGCGCCGACCGCGTGGTGGTGCAGCTGCCCGGCGTGCAGGACACCGCGCGCGCCAAGGACATCATCGGCCGCGTGGCGACCCTCGAGATCCGCATGGTGAACGACGACCCGGGTGCGCAGGCGTCACCCGGCACGTCGTTCGGCAGCGAGCTCCTGCAGGACCGGGACGGCACGCCGCTGCTCGTCCGTCGCCAGGTCGTGCTCACCGGTGACCGGATCAACGACGCGCAACCCGGCTTCGACCAGCGCACCAACGAGCCCGCCGTCATGGTGAAGCTCGACGGCGCGGGCGCGCGCATCTTCAAGGACGTCACCCGCGACAACGTCGGCAAGCGCATGGCGATCGTGCTCACCGAGAAAGGCAAGTCCGAGGTCATCACCGCGCCGGTGATCCGCGAGGAAATCGGCGGGGGCAACGTGCAGATCAGCGGCCGGATGAACACGCGCGAAGCCAACGACATCGCGCTGCTGATGCGCGCGGGCGCCCTCGCAGCGCCGATGGAGATCGTCGAGGAGCGCACGGTCGGTCCCTCGCTCGGCAAGGAGAACATCGAGAAGGGCTTCGACTCGGTGATGTACGGGCTGTGCGCGCTGGCCATCTTCATCTGCGTGTACTACCTGCTCATGGGCGCGATCTCGACGGTGGCGCTCGTCATCAACCTCATGCTGCTGGTCGCGCTGCTGTCGATGATCCAGGCCACGCTCACCTTGCCTGGCATGGCGGCCATCGCGCTGACGCTCGGCATGGCCATCGACGCCAACGTGCTCATCAACGAGCGCATCCGCGAAGAGATCCGCTGGGGTGCCACGCCGCACGCGGCGATCCAGGCAGGATACGAGCGCGCGTGGGGCACCATCCTCGACTCCAACGTGACGACGCTCATCGCCGGCGTTGCGCTGCTGATTTTCGGCACCGGGCCGGTACGGGGGTTCGCGGTCGTGCATTGCCTCGGCATCATGACGTCGATGTTCTCGGCCGTGTTCGTGTCGCGCGGCATCGTCGCGCTGATCTACGGCGGCCGCAAGAAGCTCGAGCGCATCTCGATCGGCCAGGTATGGCGGCCGAAGGCGGCCGCGGGGACCCCGGTCAAGACCTGAGCATCGGATAACAGGATCGTCGTTCCCGCGCAGGCGGGAACCCAGCCACTTCCGTCCACCACGACACTGGATCCCCGCCTTCGCGGGGACGACACGCGCCAGCGACAGGCCACCAACGATGGAATTTTTCCGCTTCACCCGCGACATCCCGTTCATGCGGCATGCGCTCGTGTTCAACGTCGTCTCGTTGATCACCTTCGCCGCCGCGGTGTTCTTCCTGGCGTTCAACGGGCTCAACCTCGGCGTCGACTTCCGCGGCGGCACGGTGATCGAGGTCACCTATCCCCATCCGGTGGACTTCGGCCGTGTGCGCTCGGCCATCGACAAGCTCAACCTGGGCGAATTCGCGGCACAGAGCTTCGGCAGCTCCAACAACGCGCTGATCCGGCTGCCGCTCAAGGAAGGCCTGTCCAGCGCGCAACTGTCCGAGCGCGTGATGCAGGCGCTGAAGAGCGACGACCCAGGCGCCACGCAGCAGCGGGTGGAGTTCGTCGGCCCGCAGGTCGGCAAGGAGCTCTACGAGAACGGCGCGCTCGCGCTGCTGCTGGTGTCGATCGGCATCGTGGCCTACCTGGCGCTGCGCTTCGAATGGCGCTTCGCGGTTGCCGCCATCGTGGCGAACCTGCACGATGTCGTCATCATCCTGGGCTTCTTCGCGTTGTTCCAGTGGGAATTCTCGCTGCCGGTGCTGGCCGCCGTGCTCGCGGTGCTCGGCTATTCGGTCAACGAATCGGTCGTCATCGCCGACCGGATCCGCGAGAACTTCCGCAAGATGCGCAAGGCGTCGGTGACGCACGTCATCGACAACGCGATCACGAGCACGCTGTCGCGCACCGTCATCACGCACGGGTGCACGCTCGTCATGGTGCTGTCGATCTACTTCTTCGGCGGCGAGACGCTGCACCACTTTGCGCTCGCGCTCGCCATCGGCATCTGCTTCGGCATCTACTCCTCCGCGCTCGTGATGGCCTCGCTGGTGATGTGGCTCGGCGTGTCGCGCGAGGACCTCGTCAAGCCGGAGCGCAAGCGCGGCCTCGAGGGCGAGAAGATCCTGCCCTGAGCGAGGCGGCGTCGCGCGTGCACGCCGCCCGGCCCCTGACAGCTTGCGCACCGCGGCGCGCGCGCGTGCCGTGCCGGTGCGCATGACGCCCCCCGACTTCCTGCCGCAATGGCCGCCGGCGGCCAACAGCCTGGTGCTGTTCGCGCTGCTGCTGCTCGCCGGCGCGCTCGGCGGGAGGCTCGCCGCGACGACGCGCGTGCTGCCGGCCATCACCGGCTACATCGCCATCGGCTTCCTGCTGGGCCCGGGCGGCCTGCATGTGCTGAACGCAGGCGCGCTCGCCGACGCGCGGCTGTTCGCCGACGTGTCGCTCGGCGTCGTCGTCTTCGAGCTCGGCCGGCGGCTCGACCTGCAATGGGCCCGCCACGACCGCTGGCTGCTGCCGATGGGTCTGGCGGAGAGCCTGCTGTCGTTCGCCGGCATGTTCCTGCTGCTGCGCTTGCTGAGCTTTCCCGCGCTCGAGGCGGGCGTCATCGCCACGTTCGGCATCGCCACAGCACCCGCCGTCGTGCTGCTGGTGACCCGCGAGCTGCGCGCCGATGGCCCGGTCACGCGGCGGGCCCTGTGGCACGTGGCGCTCAACAACATCGTCGCAATCCTCGGGCTCGCGTTCCTGTTGCCGTTCATCGAGGCGCAGGCCAGCGGCGCCACATGGAGTCCCGTCGCGCGCTCGCTGTGGGTGGTCGGGGGCTCGTTCCTGCTCGGCTACGCGGCATTCCGCCTGATGACGTTCGTCGCCAGCATCGTCGGCAAGGGAACGGCCCCCCAATTCATCCTGACCGTGGCAACCATCATCCTCACCGTCGGCGTCGCGCAGTCGCTCAAGCTGTCGGTGCTGCTCGCGCTTCTGGTGCTGGGCATCTGCGCGCACAACCTCGATCGGCACCATCGGCTCATCGACGTGCGCCTGGGCGACGCCGGGGAGCTCTTCTTCGTCGTGCTGTTCGTGCTGACCGGTGCCACGTTGCGCGTGGAGCATTTCGGCAACGCCGCGTGGATCGGCCTTGCATTCGTGGCAGCGCGCTTCGCCGGCAAAGGCGTCGCGCTGCTGGCGCTGTGCCGCCCGGCCCGCGTGACGGTGCCGCAGGCAGGCGCGCTCGCATTGACCCTCATGCCGATCGGCGGCCTCGCGCTCGGGATGACCCAGCCGATCTTCGACGTCGCGCCGGAATTCGGCGCGCGGCTCGCAGCGATCGTCGCATCCGGCATCGCACTGCTGCACATCCTCGGGCCCATCGCCACCCGCTACGCGCTGCTGCGGGTGGGCGAAGGCGAGGCTGGCGCGCGCAATTGATGGCTGGCGTCGATTTCAAGGCATCGGCCGCGCTCACCTTCGGGGTGGAGCTCGAGCTCATGCTGCTCAACACGCGCGACTGGAACCTGGCGCCGGATGCCGACGACCTGCTGCGCCGCACGGCCGAGGAAAAGCACGGCGGCGAGCTGAAGCCCGAGCTCACGCAGAGCATGGTCGAGATCAACTCGGCGGTGCACACCGAGTACGCAGCGCTGCTTGCCGAGCTGCGCCACACGCGCGACGTCATCGCCCGCCAGGCGCGGCAGATGAACGTCGCGCTGGCCGGCGGCGGCACGCATCCGTTCCAGAAATGGAGCGAGCGGCGCATCTACCCCACCGAGCGCTTCCTCTCGGTGTCGCAGAAGTACGGCTTCCTCGCCAAGCAGTTCACCGTCTTCGGGCAGCACATCCACATCGGATGCGCGAGCGCCGACGATGCGGTGTATCTCAACCATGCGTTCTCGCGCTACGTTCCGCACTTCATCGCGCTGGCGGCGTCGAGCCCGTTCTACCAGGGCGTGGACACCGCCTTCGATTCGTCACGGCTGTCGGTCGTCAACGCGTTTCCGCTGGCAGGCACGATGCCGTTCGTGGAGACGTGGCAGGCGTTCGAGGCGTACTTCGAGCGCATGGCGAGCCTCGGTATCGTCCAGAGCATGAAGGACTTCTACTGGGACGTGCGGCCCAAGCCGGAATACGGCACGGTCGAGATTCGCGTATGCGACACGCCACTGACCGTCGATCGCGCCGCCCAGCTTGCAGCGTTCGCCCAGGCGCTCGCGCGCATGCTGTGGCAGGAGCGCCGGCCGCTCTCGCCCGACGTGTACCTCGTGCACAGCTACAACCGCTTCCAGGCGTGCCGTCATGGGCTCGCGGGTGCGCTGGTCGACGTTGCCACCGGCGGCACCGTGACGCTCGCCGATGACCTGCGCGTCACGCTCGACGCCTTGCGCGCGCATGCCGCGGCGCTTGGCAGCGTCGATGCGCTGGACGCGCTGCGCAATGCCGTCGACGGCGACGGCAACGACGCGGCGTGGCTGCGCGCGCGCTTCGCGCAAAGCGGCACGCTCGCCGACGTGGTACGCCAGCAGGCCGCGCGCTTCATGGGCTGACCGCATACCGTGATCACCGCGCTGCTCTATTCGCTCTTCGCGCTCGACGACACGCTCGCGCGTCTTGCCGGCGAATACGGCCCGTGGCTCTACCTGCTGTTGTTCGTGCTGATCTTCGCCGAGACGGGCCTGGTCGTATTTCCCGTGCTGCCGGGCGATTCGCTTCTGTTCATCGCCGGCACCGTCGTGGCCGTGGCCAACCTCAACGTCCACGTGCTCGTGGCGGTGCTCGCCACGGCCGCCATCCTCGGCGATTCGGTGAACTATGCGGTCGGCCACTTCATCGGGCCACGGGCGTTCGAGCGGCCCGACTCGCGCTGGCTCAAGCAGGCGCACCTGCGGCGCACGCAGGCGTTCTACGCGCGTTACGGCGGTCTGACCATCATCATCGGCCGCTTCGTCCCGGTGATCCGCACGTTCGCGCCGTTTCTCGCCGGCGTAGCGGGGATGTCGTACCGGCGGTTCCTGTCGTACAACGTCATCGGCGGCGTCGCGTGGATCGCCTCGCTCGTCTACGCGGGCTACCTGTTCGGCAACATACCGTGGGTGCGGCACAACCTCACGTGGCTCGTGCTCGCATTCGTGGTCGTGTCGCTGGTGCCCGCAACGGTCACGTACGTTCGCGAGCGGCGGCGCGGCCGGCGCCGGCGCTAGATGCGCCGCGCAAGCGGCTCGGCGAGTCCTACGTAGCTCGCCGGCGTGAGCGCGAGCAGCCGCGCCTTCGCTTCTTCGGGCAGCGCGAGTCCCGCGATGAACTCGCGCAGGGAGTCGCGCGTGATGCCGCGCCCGCGCGTGAGCCCTTTGAGCTGCTCGTACGGCTCGGGCAAGCCGTGACGCCGCATCACCGTCTGGATCGCTTCGGCCAGCACTTCCCAGTTGGCGTCGAGATCGGCGGCGATGCGGGCAGGATCCACGGCCAGCTTGCCGAGCCCCTGCTCCAGCGACGTCCAGGCAAGCAGCCCGTGCCCGAGCGCTGCGCCGAGATTGCGCAGCACCGTCGAATCCGTCAGGTCGCGCTGCCAGCGTGAGATGGGCAGCTTGTCGGCGAAATGCCGCAGCAGCGCATTCGCCAGGCCGAGGTTGCCTTCGGCGTTCTCGAAGTCGATCGGATTGACCTTGTGCGGCATGGTGGACGAGCCGACCTCGCCTTCGCGCGTGCGCTGGCGGAAATAGCCGAGCGCAACGTAGCCCCACACGTCGCGGCAGAGGTCGACGAGGATCGTGTTCACATGCGCGAGCGCATCGCAGTATTCGGCGATGTAGTCGTGCGGCTCGATCTGCGTCGTGTAAGGATTGAGCTCCACCCCCAGGCCGGTGACCGTGCGCGCGGCCAGCTGCTCCCAGTCGACGTCCGGATAGGCAGCCACGTGCGCGTTGTAGTTGCCGACTGCACCGTTCATCTTGCCCTTGACCGGCACGCGCTGGTACGTGGCGAGCGCGCGGTCCAGGCGCGCGACCACATTGGCCATCTCCTTGCCGAGCGTGGTGGGCGTGGCGGCCTGGCCATGCGTGCGTGCGAGCATCGCGACGCCCGCGTGCGCATGCGCGAGACCGCGCAGCGATTGGACGATCCGCTGCAACGCCGGGACCAGCACGTCGCGGCGCGCTTGCGCGAGCGCAATGGCATGCGCGAGGTTGTTAATGTCCTCGGACGTGCACGCGAAGTGCACGAATTCGAGCACGCCGCGCAACGCCGGACGCGCCCCCAGGCGCTCCTTGATCCAGTACTCGACTGCCTTCACGTCGTGGTTGGTGGTGCGCTCGATCTCCTTCACGCGCGCGGCATCGCGCGGCGCGAAGCTCGCGCCGATGGCGTCGAGCGCGGCGCGATCGGCAGGCGCGAATGGCGGCACCTCCGCGATGCCCGGCTCATCCGCGAGCGCGATGAGCCAGGCGAGCTCGATGCGCACCCGCTGGCGGATGAGCGCGAACTCGCTGAAGTGCTCGGAGAGCGCCGCGACCTTGGACCGGTATCGTCCGTCGAGCGGCGAGAGGGCGGTGAGCGTCGGGTGTTCGTCGGTCATTGCGAACGACTGCCGATCGGCACGCCGGCCAGTTGCAACCGGCAACGCCGATTGTAGCATCCGCCGTCGCGCCGCCGCGTCGGCACACCACGTCGTGCGCCCGGCGCCAGGACGCGCGCTGCTATACTTTGGTGCCGTTTTTGCCCACCACCGCCCAAGCGTTCCCCGTCGCCGTGCTCAAGCTCGTCACATCGCCTACCAGCCCCTACGCGCGCAAGGTGCGCATCGCGCTCGCCGAGAAAAAGATCGAGTGCGAGATGGCGGAGATGTCCACGCAGGGGGACAACCCGGTGCATGCCTACAACCCGCTCGGCAAGCTTCCCGTGCTGGTGCTCGATGACGGCACGTGCCTGTTCGATTCGCGTGTCATCGTCGAATACCTCGACTCGGTGAGCCCGGTGTCGCGGTTGATCCCCGAGCCGGTGCGCCAACGCATCGTGGTGCGGCGGTTCGAGGCGCTGAGCGACGGCGTGTGCGACGCCGCCAGCCTGGTCACGAACGAGAAACGCCGGCCTGCCGGCTCGCAGAGCGCCGAGTGGATTGCGCGACAGCAGCGCAAGATCGCCGAGGGGGTGGCAGCGCTCGCGCAGGAGCTCGGCGACAAGACGTGGTGCAACGGCGAAGCCTATTCGCTGGCCGACATCGCTGCCGGCTGCGCGCTCGGCTACCTGGACCTGCGCTACCCGGAGCTCGCGTGGCGCGAGCAGTACGAGAATCTGGCGCGCCTCGCCGAGCGGCTCGACAAGCGCCCGTCGTTCGCCGATACGCGTCCGCCGGG
>DATILY010000114.1:0-45579 GCA_035475895.1 Casimicrobiaceae bacterium
CCTGCGCGGCACCACGGCCGACGAGGACGGCAATGTCACGATGGAGGAAGAGGCGGTGCTCGGCGAGATGCTCGCGATGGCGCAGGCAACGCGTCGCGCCGGAGGCATCGTCGTGGTGCAGGTGAAGCGCATGTCGCGTCGCGATACGCTGCCGGCGAAGCAGGTCCGGATCCCCGGCATCCTGGTCGACTTCGTCGTCGTCGATGCCGAGCAGCGGCAGACGTATGCGACGTTCTACGATCCCAGCTATTCGGGCGAGCTGCGCATTCCCGTCGACGACATCAAGGCGTTGCCGTTCGGGCCGCGCAAGGTCATCGTCCGTCGTGCCGCCATGGAATTGTTCCCCGGGGCCATCTGCAATCTCGGCGCCGGCGTGTCGACCGGAATCTCGACGATCGCCGCGGAAGAGGGACTGCTCGACACGGTCCACCTCACCAACGAGCAGGGGATCGTCGGCGGCGCGCCGATCACCGGGCGCGACTCGGGGGGCGGGCAGAACTTCGCCGCGATGATCGAGCAGCCGGCGCAGTTCGATTTCTACGACGGCGGCGGGCTCGACCTCGCCTTCCTCTCGTTCGCCGAGGTCGATGCGCAGGGCAACGTGAACGTGAGCCGGTTCGGCGACAGGATCATCGGCGTGGGCGGCTTCATCAACATCAGCCAGAACGCGAAGTGCGTCATCTTCAGCGGCACGCTCACCGCGGGCGACCTCGACGTCACATGGGAAGACGGCAGGACGATCATCCGCAAGGAAGGGCGGCACAAGAAGTTCGTGCCGGCGCTCGAGCAGGTTTGCTACAACGCGAAGATGGGCCGCGAGCGGGGACAGAGGGCCTTGTTCGTCACGGAGCGGGCGGTGTTTCGGGTCGGGCCGAACGGCGTCGAGCTGATCGAAATCGCGCCCGGCCTCGATGCCGAGCGCGACGTCATTGCGCACATGGGATTCCGACCGGCCGTGTCGAGTGATCTCAAGGCCATGGATGCGCGCATCTTCCGCGCCGGCCTCATGGGTTTGTCGGCGGACATTCACGCGAAGCCGCGCAGCTACCGGTCGGCGCGGGTCGCGCGCTGGCATGCAGCGCGCCACGGGACGCGCACATGAGCGCAATCAACGGAGCCACCCGGCTGTACGGGATCGTCGGGCATCCGATCGTGCAGGTCAAATCGCCGGAGCTCTATGGCAGGTTGTTCGTCGCGGCCGGCATGAATGCGGTCATGATCCCGCTCCATGTGCTGCCCGAGCAATTCGATCAGGCGATCGCCGCGCTGATGGGCGTGGAAAACGTCGACGGGCTGATCGTGACCGTTCCCTACAAGGCGCGCGCCGTCGCGTTCGCCACGCGGCTCGGCCCCACGGCAAGCCGCATCCGAGCGCTGAACGCGCTGCGGCGCGAGCCCGACGGCAGCTGGACCGGCGACATGTTCGACGGCGCAGGCTTCGTGCGCGCCGCCCAGATTCAAGGCCAGCCCTTGCGCGGCCGCAAGGTCGCGCTCTTCGGCGCCGGCGGCGCAGGCAGCGCCATCGCGTGCGAGCTGCTGGCCGCGGGTGTGGCGTCGATCGCGATCATGGATGTGCGATCCGAGCGCGCCAACGCGCTTGCGCGCGCCCTGCGCGAAGCGTTTCCTGCATGCCGCGTCGAGCCCGCGGCGCAGGTTCCCGCCGACGCTGACATGATCGTCAACGCGTCGACGGTAGGCATGCTCGAATCCGACGGCATGCCGGGCGAGCTCGGCGCGCTGCGTCGGGACACGCTGGTGGGGGACGTCGTCATCTCCGAAGCGCCGACGGCCATCATCCGGCACGCCCTGCAGCACGGCTGCGCGCATGTCACGGGCCGCGACATGCTGGCGGGCCAGTCCGATGCATTGATGTCGTTCTTCACCCGAGCGTAACGATGGCCCACGTTCCCGCAGAACGCTGCCTCGGGATCATCGAGCTTCTCGCCGACGGCGCGAGGGAGATGGCGCTCGGCGAGATCGCGGAGCGGCTGGAGCTGCCCAAGAGCGGCGCACATCGCCTGCTCGCCACGCTCGTGGACCTCGGCTGGGCGGAACAGGACCCCGACACGGCGTTCTATCGGCTCACCATGCGCCTCACCGTTCTCGGGCAGCGCTTCTACATGGCGTCCGGCGTACCGGACATCTGCCAACCCGTGCTCGAGCGCTTCGCGCACGAGTGCGGGGAATTCGCGCGCCTGGCGATCGTCGACGGTACGACGCTCGTATGGATCGCCCACGCGCAGGGCGCATCCGGCGGACTGCTGTATCAACCGGCGGAGACCACCGGGCCGGTGCCGCTGTTCGCGACCGCCAGCGGCAAGGCGTGGCTTGCGACGCTCAGCGTGAACGACGCGGTTCAAAGCGTCGCGAAGCAGGGAGGCTTCAAGCAGGCGGATCGGTACGGCCCGGACGTGATTCGCTCGATCGACGCGCTGCTCAAGGAGCTGCGCGTCACGGGGCGACGGGGCTACGGATTGGCGGTCAACGAGGCCGAGCCCGGCGTCAGCGCCATGGCGGCGGCGATTCGTTCGGGCGCCGAAGGTCCGGCGGTCGGCACGGTCAGCATCGCGGGACCCACGGCGCGGATGACCGAAGCACGCATGCGGGAGCTCGCGCCACTCGTCATGCAGTGCGCGGCGCAGTTGTCGCAGCTGTGGCCGACGCGACCGAGGTCCTCGGGTGCCTCGATGGCCAAGCATCGACGCGGCGTGACGCGCGGACAGCGCATGAGCCAGGCGGTTGCGCCTCCCAAGCCGGTCGGCAAGGCGGCATAGCGTTCGCCCACGCCGGTCGGTAGCACGTCGGGCTGCTCCCGACGCTCGTTCGGACACCTCGCGCCGCCCGGCAGTTGGCGACGTGCCGCTGTATACAGGCGCGGCTCGAGGTGAGACTCTGGGGCGGTCGCCCCACAGGAGCCGCCCATGTCCAACCAGTCGGCTCGTATCGTGGGTCGCAGACGGGTCCGTTGCATCGTGGCCGCCTTCGCCTGCGCAGTATCGGGGCCCTCCACAGGTGCCACGCTCAGCGTCGTCGAGTTCTACAACGCAGGGCTCCAGCACTTCTTCATCTCGGCCAATGCTGCCGAGATCGCGCTGCTCGACGGCGGCGCGTTCGGCGGCGTCTGGAAGCGCACCGGTCAATCGTTTCCCGCCTGGGATGTCGACGGCGCACCCGCGAACGCTTCGCCCGTTTGCCGCTTCTTCGGCACCGACCAATATCGAAGCGACGGCAGCCGCATCGGACCGAACAGCCATTTCTACACGGCCGATCCGACGGAGTGCGCGTTCGTCAAGACGGCGTTTCAATCGATCGCAGGCGATGGCCGATCGTATCCGGCATGGACGTTCGAGGCGAACGCGTTCGCGGTCCAGTTGCCTGCCGCGGGCGCATGCCCGACGGGAACGCAGGCGCTCTATCGCAGCTACAACGACGGCGCGCGTGGCGATCCCAACCATCACTACTCCACGAGCGCGAGTGCGCTGCAAGCGATGCCGGGATGGACTTTCGAAGGCCTGGTCATGTGCCTGCCTCCCGGTCCCACGGCGACTGCGCTCGGGGCGCCGATCGGTGGCGCGGCAACCGCGACGATCGGCCCCGCCGGCGGCACGATCAGCGCTCCCGATGGACAGCTGACGCTCACGATCCCCGCCGGCGCGCTCAGCGCCGCGACCGTCATCGGCATCCAGCCGATCAGCAACTTCGCGCACGGCGCCATCGGTAACGCCTATCGGCTCACGCCGGACAAGCAAACCTTCGCCACGCCGATCACGCTGACCTTCAAGTATGCCGATGACGAATTGCCAGGCACGGCCGCGACATTCCTCGGCGCCGCGTTTCAAACCGCAGCCGGCTATTGGCAGTGGTTCGGGCCCGCTACCGTCGACACGGCGGCGAAAACGGTGAGCGTCGGCAGTACGCATTTCACCGATATTTCGAAGGTGAAGGGCCTGCAGATTCGTCCGAGCCACAAGATCGTCAAGCCCAGAGCGAGCGTCGATCTGCACGTGAAGCTCTGCTACACCGACCCGGGCGACGGCCTCATCCTCGGCTACGACTGCGATCTCGACCAGGGACCCGATGGCATCCTCACCGTCGACGAGTGGTCGGTGAACGCCATTCCGGGCGGCAACGCCGCGTTGGGAACCGTCGCGCCCAACAACACTACAGCAACCTACGTAGCCCCGGCCAACGCCCCCAGTCCGCCCACGGTTGCAGTGAGTGCACGCGCGCACGTCGCGCAATTGGGCGGCAGCGACCTGGTGGTGTCGAACATCACCATCGCGCTGGATACGTGGGTCGGCACCGCCACGGGGATCAACGAATTCGTCACGACGGTCGCCACGGTCACGTGGACATTGGACAGCATGGTGGGCAACGTGGCGGTTTATGTGCCGTCCGGCGTGGCAAGCTCCACCATCGCGCCCATCGGTCCGTGCGCCTCTTATGCGTTCGATCCTCCGAGCCATGCCATCGATATCGCAACCGTGCCGCCCTACAATACCGAGGGCTCGTTGACGATCGATTTCAACAGCACGCCGCCCACCTATCACGGCTTCGCGTTCACCAATTGGCAGGCCCGCATGACGAGCTCCTGCGCAGGCCCGATTCCGAGCATCGGAGGCGGGCCGTGGTTCGGCGGCAGCGGAAACCCGTTTGGACGTGAGGCCTCGGGCTTCGTCGCACCCGATGGCGTGACGATTCAGGGAAGCGCGTCGGATACGCAGGTGCCGCCTGCGACGTTCACCTGGAGATTCACGCGGCAGCAATAGGCCGCGTCAGCGCTGCCTGCCGTGGCCCCGAGTCACGGCGCAAACGACAGCGTGGCCTGGAACTCCACGAGGACATTGGCCTGCGTCTCGCCGTCATCGGCGGCGGCAGCGAGCATCCGAACCAGCAGCGTGCGCTGCTGCGCCGTCAACGCGCCACGTCCGCTCGTGACCTCCCATATGGCGTCCTGCACGACGACGACCTTGACGCCCAATGGATCGTTCGCGCTACCGAGCTTGCCGTTGGCAACGCCCGCGATGTCGAGCAGCTGTGCGTTGTCGGTGATGGCAGCCGTCGTGTAGAGCCCGCCGGTTACCGCTGGGCCGCGATGCAACTCCATGCAAAAAAGGCGTAACAGCAACTGGCGCGTGGTGCCGGGCGCGATCGTGAGATGGACGGCCTCCAGCAACAGGCCGTCCTGATACGCCGGGACCACGGCAATGAACGTCCGGCCGGCCGGCACGTCGAGGTCGATGGGGTCGCTGCTCGCGTTGGTGACGTCGACCATGAGGGTCACAAGGCCGGCGCCGCTGCCGATCGCTGTGCGACCCACCGCACAGTCCGGCGTGCTGCACGCGGTCAGGGTCGAAGGCAGGACGACGGCGGCAGCTTGCGGCAGGCACATGACGAGGCCCTCGAATGCCCAGCCCGCCAGGCCCTGGAGCAGTGCCGGACGCGTCGAGTACCTGTGGCCCGGGTCGCCGCGGGCACCGTTGTTGTACGCGCGGTACAACGGCTGCGTCGTCGCGGGGCACGTGCCACCCACCGGCAGCACGACGGCGAATGCGTAACTTTCGAACGTCCAAGCAGGATACGACTGACCGTCGCTGGCAATGGATTGCCAAGCGGTCCTCACGAATGCACATTCGGTCGGATCAGCCGTGTAGAAATGGCTGTTCGCGCCGATGCGCGTGCCGTCGGCACGATAGCGATCGGTGCCGAAGAAGCGGCACACGGGCACGGTGCCCACCGGCGCACCGACGATGTCCCAGGCGGGGAACGTTTCTCCGGTGCGCTGCCACGCGCCGCCGAACGCGCCACCATCGAGGACCGCGATCTCGGCGGCATCGGCTGAAATGAAATAGTGCTGGAGCGCCGCGTTGTAGAACTCGACGACGACGACGAGACCGCCCGGCGACTTGACGGCGGCCGGCGCGGCCAGCGTGACGTCGCCCGAGGCGAGCAGAGCAGATGTCGCCGGCAGCGGTATGACGGTCAGCAACGCCGTCACGATGCAGGTTGCCAATCCGCGCAGCATGCGACGAGGCGTTGCGTTCATCATGCCGGACTCCCGAACGGGCAACGGTGCAGAGTCTCACGTCGGTCCCGGCCTGTATACAGCGACTATTCGTGAAGCGGACTTGGCGTCGTCGTTCAACGTGGCGGGCTCCTGCCGGACCGCCGGCTGCACGATCACGCGGCGCATCGGTGCGTCGAGTCGCGTAACATGCTGTTGAGCGGGCCGGCTGACAGGTTTGCGGTGCTTTTAATTGCGCGTCGGTTGAAATGACCATGTCCAAGGCGCAGGCCCTTGCCGGCATGGCGAGCGTCGTGCTGGTCGCAATGGGACGATTGGCCGTTGCCCAGGACGATGGCGCGATGACGACGCTGCGCCGTTACTCTGCGGCAATCAACGCCGGTGATTGCGACACGGTGTATCGCCTGACGTCGGATGCGGTCACGCGCCGCGACGCCTTTCCAGGAGATTGGCACCAAACGGTTTGCGCTCTCCTGGGCGAGTGGCACCGCAGCGGAATGCGGGAAACGCTGGGCGAGCCGAAGGCGCGGCTCGTCGACGGCTGGCGGCGGATCGTTTTTGTCAGGGCCGCACGAGAGCGCGAACAACCGCCTAACCGGATCACGACCGACTTCGACTACATCGTCCATTCTTCGGACGCAGGTCGTACGTGGCGGGTCCTCGATCTCGCGTGCGTGGACGCTCGATGGGTCAACGAAGTCTTTCCGAGCTACCGCGGAGATCCACCGGTGCACGCAGCCGATGCCCGTGTAACGCACCTGGCTCGTTAGGGGCAGCCTACCGAAGTGACGCGTCGCGGGCAGCAAAAAGCCGGCTCCCTGGGCAGCCGGCTTTCTCAGGCACGACGCCGATCGGCATCGCGCGATTTGATGAGGATGGTCGGGGCGAGAAGATTCGAACTTCCGACCCCCTGCACCCCATGCAGGTGCGCTACCAGGCTGCGCTACGCCCCGACCGAACAACCATTATAGCGCGCAGGGCCGCCGCGGCCTAAGGCGTTGACCGCGCCCGAATGCCGACCTGGCTGGCTCGGCGGGCACGCCTGGCGCGTTACTTCGCCTCGGTCGCGTCCTTGACACACTTCTTGACGAAGCTGGTCTTCGCTGCACCGGCGAGCTTTTTGTCCGCCGCCTGGGTATCGCATGTCTTCGTCGCGGCTTCGCTGCTGTCCTTCTCGCATTTCTTCATGAAGCTGGTCTTCGCGGCGCCGGCGAGCTTCTTGTCCGTCGCCTGGGCTTCACACGTTGCATTGGCTGCCCACGCGACGTTGCTTGCCGCGAGAGCCAGTGCAGCTATGACGAATACGCTTTTCATCGATCGCTCCTGTCAGGGTGGTTGCGCAACGAGACGTCAGAAGCTAATTGACCGGCCGCAGCAGCTGCCGGATCTCTTCGAGCTCGGCGCGCAGCGTGGCGGGCTCCAGCGTGTCGGCCCGCGGGGCAGGCACGACCGCGGTGGAGCTCACCACGGCCCGTGCAGCGGCGCGCGGCTCGACGTCCTCGTGATCGAGGCGATGGCGCGCACCGTTGATCGTGAAGCCTTGCTCGTAGAGCAGGTCGCGGATGCGGCGGATCAGCAGCACTTCGTGGTGCTGGTAGTAACGCCGATTGCCGCGGCGCTTCACAGGCTTGAGCTGCGTGAATTCCTGCTCCCAATAGCGAAGCACGTGCGGCTTCACCGCACACAGGTCGCTCACCTCGCCAATCGTGAAATAGCGCTTGGCGGGGATCTGCGGCAGGTCAGGTTTGACTCGGCTGGGTTCCGGCATGGTTGGCGGCTTCGACCATGGCCTTGAGCTTCTGGCTCGCATGGAATGTGACGACGCGACGGGCGGTGATCGGAATCTCTTCGCCGGTCTTGGGATTACGGCCGGGGCGCTGCGGCTTTTCGCGCAGCTGGAAGTTGCCGAACCCGGACAGCTTGACGCTGCGACCTTCCTCGAGCGCCTGGCGAATCTCCTCGAAGAAGCGCTCCACCATGTCCTTGGCTTCGCGCTTGTTGAGGCCGAGCTGCTCGAACAGCAGATCGGCAAGTTCTGCCTTGGTGAGCGTCATCGTCACGCCTGTTCCCATCCTATTGGCGAAGCTCCGCGCCGAACCGTTCCTCCAGGACGCGCCGCAGCGCGCCCACGGTCCCCTCGATCTCGGCGTCGGTCAAAGTACGTTCAGTATCTCGAATAAGCACTAGAATCGCAAGGCTTTTCTTCCCGGGTGGCAAGCCGGCTCCCCGGTAGACGTCGAACGGGCGCACGGCATCGACATACGGCACCTTCGCCTGGTCCAGGGCGGCCGCCAATGTGGCGGCCGGAATGGCTTCGTCCACCACCACGGCGAGATCGCGCCGCACCACCAGCTGGCGCGACGGCGGCTGCGCCTGCGGCAGCGGTACGTCCGTGAGCGCCGCCAAATCGACCTCGAATACCACCGCGGGGCCGGGCAGGTCGAAGTGGCGCACCAGGCGGGGATGCAGTTCGCCGATCCAGCCGGCCTCCCGGCCTTCGACGGCGACGGCCGCGCTGCGGCCCGGATGCAGCCACGCACGCTCGGCACGCGATGTGGTCACGCGCAACGGTGCGGCGAGCGCTTCGACGTCGCCCTTCACGTCGAAGAAGTCGACCCAGCGCGTTCTGTCGGCCCATTGCTCGGGCGCGACCGCGCCAAACGCGAGCCCGCCGATGCGCATGGGCTGCGCGTCGATGGCGCCGCTGCGGAAGATGCGTCCGGCTTCGAAGATGCGCACCCGCGGCAGGCGCCGGCTCACGTTGAGGCGCAGCACTTCGGCCAGGCCGGGCAGCAGCGTGCTGCGCATCACGTCCAGATGGGCCGCGATCGGGTTGAGCACCTTCACCGGATGCGCCTGCGGATCGAGCGCGCGCTCGGTTTCGCCCGACACGAAGCCGAACGTCACCACTTCCTGCCAGTCGCGCGCCACCAGGCGACGCTTGAGCAGCGCGAGCGGGCGCACGCGCTCCGCTGCGGGCAGCATGTGCTGCACGTGCGCTGCCGGTCGGGCCGGGATGTGCTCGAAGCCATGGATGCGCGCGATCTCCTCGACCAGGTCTTCCTCGAGGACGAGGTCGAACCGATACGAAGGCGGCGTCACGACGAAGTCGTCGCCAGCACGCCGATGCGGCAGTGACAGGCGCGTCAGCACGTCGTCGATGGTCGCCGGCGCAACCGCGATGCCGAGCAGCCGCTGTGCACGCGCGCTGCGCACGACGACGTCGGGACGCGCGGGCAGCGGGCCTTTGACATCGGCGAGCGGGCCGGCGCGTCCGCCGCAGATGGACAGGATCAGCGCGGTAGCGCGATCCACCGCAATGGGCCCGAGCTCGGGGTCGACGCCACGTTCGAAGCGGTAACCGGCATCGGACGTGAAGCCCAGCCGTCGCATCTTGCCCTGGATGACGGCCGGGTTCCAGAACGCCCCTTCGAGCAGCACGTTGCGCGTGTCGTTCGCGATGCCCGAATGCTCGCCGCCCATGATGCCGGCGAGGCCCAGCGGCTTGTGCTCGTCCGCCACCATGAGCAGGTCGGCGCTCAGATCGAGCACGTCGCCATTGAGCAGCGTGAGCGTCTCGCCTTCGCGCGCGAAGCGGACGACGATCGCGCCGTCGACGTGCCGCTCGTCGTACGCGTGCAGCGGCTGTCCGAGCTCGAGCATCACGTAGTTGGTGATGTCCACCACGGCCGAGATCGAGCGGATGCCCGAGCGCTCGATGCGCTGGCGCATCCAGTCCGGCGTGGGCGCCGCAGGATCGATACCTTCGATGACGCGCGCGGCAAAGCGGGGACAGGCATCCAGATCCTCGATCCGGATCGGCTGCAAGCGTGCATGGCGTTCGACAATGCGCTCGTGCGCCGGCAGCTTCAGCGGCGCGCCCGTGATGGCCGCGACTTCGCGTGCGATGCCGGCAACGGAGAGGCAGTCGGGCCGGTTGGGCAGCACCTTCAGGGTGATCAGCGCATCGTCGAGCGCGAGGGCATCGCGCAGGCTCGTGCCCGGTGCGAGCGCGTCGGCCAGGGGCATGAGGCCGGATGCATCGTCGGAGAGGCCGAGTTCCTTCGCCGAGCACAGCATGCCGCGCGATTCGACGCCACGCATCGTGGCGGGCTTGATCGCCATGCCGCCGGGAAGGGTGGCACCCGCGAGCGCGACCGGCGTACGCATGCCAACCGCAGCATTGGGCGCGCCGCACACGATCTGCAGGCGCTCGGGCGCGCCGACGTCGACGCTTGCCACGCGCAGGCGATCGGCATTCGGATGCGGCGCGAGCGCTTCGATGCGGCCGACGACCACGTGCTCGAAGGGCGGCGCGGCGCGCTCCACGGACTCGACTTCGAAGCCGGCCATCGTGAGCCCGTCGCACAGCGCCGCCGTGTCGAGCGGGGGATCCACCATCGTGCGCAGCCACGCTTCGGAGAATTTCATGCGAACTGCCGCAGGAAGGAGAGATCGTTCTCGTAGAAGAGGCGCAGGTCGTCGACGCCGTAGCGCAGCATCGCAAGTCGATCAGGCCCCATCCCGAACGCGAACCCCTGCCAGCGCTCCGGATCGATGCCCACGGCGCGCAGCACGTTCGGATGCACCTGGCCTGCACCGGAAATCTCGAGCCAGCCGTCACCCCAGCTCATGTCGATCTCGGCCGAGGGCTCCGTGAACGGAAAGAACGACGGTCGAAAGCGCACCGACAGATCGTCGCGCTCGAAGAAGCGGCGCAGGAATTCGGTGAACACGCCTTTCAGATCGGCGAACGATACGTCCTCGCCGATCCACAGGCCTTCGACCTGGTGGAACATCGGCGAGTGCGTGGCGTCGCTGTCCACGCGATACACGCGGCCGGGCGCGATGATCTTGATCGGCGGCGCGTGCGTTTCCATGTACCGCACCTGGATCGGCGACGTATGCGTGCGCAGCACCAGTCCGCCCTCGACATAGAACGTGTCGTGCATCGAGCGCGCCGGATGATTCTCCGGCGTGTTGAGCGCGGTGAAATTGTGGAAGTCGTCCTCGATCTCGGGGCCGTCGGCCACGTCGAAGCCGAGCGAGCGAAACAGCGTTTCGATGCGCTCGATGGTGCGCGTGATCGGATGCAGGCCGCCCACGCCCACGCCGCGTCCCGGCAGGGAGACGTCGAGCGCATCGGCCGCCAATTGCGCGGCCAGCTTCGCGTCGGCCAGCGCCGCGCGCCGTGCGTCGAGCAGCGCTTCGATCGCGGCCTTGGCTTCGTTGATCTGCGCACCGGCCGCGGGCCGGTCGGCCGCGGCGAGCTTGCCGAGCGTCTTCATGCGCTCGGTGATCGCGCCTGCCTTGCCAAGGTATTTCGCCTTGGCGTTCTCGAGGGCGGCGGGATCGACGCACGCGGCGAATTCGGCGCGGGCGCGGTCCACCAGGGCGGTGAGATCTTCCATTGATACCCGTCGAACGAAAATGGGCGCCAAAAAAAAAGGGAGGCGGTCATCGCCTCCCTTGGTTTGCGGGTCTCGCTCAGGCCAGAGAGGCTTTGGCCTGCTCCGCTATTTTCGTAAACGCAACCTTGTCATGCACGGCGAGGTCGGCCAGCACCTTGCGGTCGATCTCGATCTCGGCCTTGTTGAGCCCGGCGATGAATACGCTGTAGCTCATGCCGAGCTCGCGCACGGCCGCGTTGATGCGGGCGATCCACAGCGCGCGGAACTCGCGCTTCTTCTGCCGGCGATCGCGGTATTGGTATTGCCCCGCCTTCATCACCGCTTCCTTCGCGATGCGATAGACGGCATTGCGGCGGCCGCGATAGCCCTTGGCCTGGTCGATGACCTTCTTGTGCCGCGCGCGGGCCGTTACGCCACGTTTGACTCTTGGCATGGCTTAGCTCCCGTTACGCGTAAGGCATCATCGCGCGCACCGAATCCACGTTGGTGTCGTGGATGCCGGTGATGCCGCGGAGCTGCCGCTTGTTCTTGGTGGTCCTCTTGGTGAGGATGTGTCGCTTGCCTGCATGCGCGCGCTTGATGGAGCCGCTTCCGCGCACGCGGAAGCGCTTCTTGGCGCCCGACTTGGTCTTCATCTTCGGCATGGTGCCGTTTCCTTATTTGCTGCCCATAGCGGTGCTCTCGCTCGCGCTTGCGACGGCGCTCGGAGAGGCTTCGTTGCCTTGCGGCTTACCGGCCTCGGGCTTGTCAGGGTGATGGGCTGGCTTGGGTGACGCCACTTTCGGGGCCACCTTCTTGGGGGCCAGCAGCATCACCATCTGCCGGCCTTCCATGCGGGGAAACGATTCGACGATCGCGTATGGCTCCAGGTCGGTGCGTACGCGCTCGAGGAGTCGAACCCCGAATTCCTGGTGCGCCATCTCGCGGCCGCGGAAGCGCAAGGTGATCTTGGCCTTGTCGCCTTCCTGCAGGAACCGCACGAGATTGCGCAGCTTGATCTTGTAGTCGCCCTCGTCGGTCCCTGGCCGGAATTTGACTTCCTTGACCTGGATCTGCTTGAGCTTGAGCTTCGCCTCGTGCTGCTTCTTCGACTCGCGGTACTTGAACTTCCCGTAGTCCATGATGCGGACGACCGGGGGCTTGGCCGTGGGCGCGATCTCGACCAGGTCGAGCTCGGCCGCTTCCGCCTTGGCGAGCGCTTCGGCGATCGGGACGATCCCCAAGGGCTCGTTGTCGACGCCGACGAGACGGACCTCCGGCGCGTTGATCTCGCCGTTGAGCCGCTGGTGTTGCTTGTCCAGTGTTGCTATGTGGTGTTCTCCAGTGTTGACAAAAACGGCCGGCGAATCCGGAGTAACGCGCAACGCCTTGAAGCATGGCGTTATTTGCGCGTCCGCACCTCGTCCGAGAGGCGCGCCAGCAAGGCATCCAGCGACATCGCGCCGAGATCCTCACCGCCACGGGTACGCACGGCCACGGTAGAAGCCTCCATCTCCTTGTCCCCGACGATGACCTGGTAGGGCAGTTTCTGGAGGCTATGTTCTCGGATTTTATAGGTTATTTTCTCGTTCCGCAAATCCGAGTTGGCCCTGATCCCAGCGGCCTTCAAGGCGGCAGTGACCTGTTCCGCATAGGCTTTTTGCCGGTCGGTGATCGTGAGGACTACGACCTGGACCGGTGCCAGCCACAGCGGCAGGGCGCCGGCGTGATTTTCGATCAGGATGCCGATGAAGCGCTCCAGCGATCCTACGATCGCCCGATGCAGCATGACCGGCACCTTGCGGGTGTCGTCGGCATCGACGTACTCGGCACCCAGGCGCCCGGGCATCTGGAAGTCCACCTGCATGGTGCCGCACTGCCACGACCGGCCGATCGAGTCCTTCAGGTGGTACTCGATCTTCGGGCCGTAGAAGGCGCCTTCGCCGGGTAGCTCGGTCCACTGGACGCCGCATGCGCGCAAGGCGTCGCGCAGCGCGTTCTCGGCCCGGTCCCAGGTGGCGTCGTCGCCCAGGCGCTTGTCCGGCCGTAGCGCAAGCTTGATCGTCACGTCGGCGAAGCCGAAGTCCCGGTACACGTCGAGCGCCTGCTGGTTGAAGGCCGTGCATTCGGGCTGGATCTGGTCCTCGGTGCAGAAGATGTGGCCGTCGTCCTGCGTGAAGCCGCGCACGCGCATGATTCCGTGCAGCGCGCCCGAGGGCTCGTTGCGATGGCAGGCGCCGAATTCCCCGTAGCGCAGCGGCAGGTCGCGGTAGCTGCGCAGGTCGGAGTTGAAGATCATCACGTGACCGGGGCAATTCATCGGCTTGAGCGCGAAGTCGCGCTTCTCCGACTCGGTCGTGAACATGCTGTCCTTGAAGTTGGCCCAGTGGCCCGACTTCTCCCACAGCGAGCGGTCGAGGATCTGCGGGCCGCGCACTTCCTGATAGCCGTTCCTCTGGTAGGCCGCGCGCATGTACTGCTCGACCTGCTGCCAGATCGACCATCCCTTGGGATGCCAGAACACGAGCCCTGGCGCGACGTCCTCCATGTGGAAGAGATCGAGCTGCTTGCCAAGCTTGCGATGGTCGCGCTTCTCCGCTTCCTCGATGCGATGCAGGTACGCCTCGAGGTCCTCCTTCTTCGACCACGCGGTGCCGTAGATGCGCTGGAGCATCTCGTTGCGTGAATCGCCGCGCCAGTAGGCACCGGCCACCTTCATCAGCTTGAACACCTTGAGCTTGCCGGTGGACGGCACGTGCGGACCGCGGCACAGGTCGATGAAGTCGCCCTCGGCGTAGAGCGAGATGGGCTCGTCGGACGGGATCGACGCAATGATCTCGGCCTTGTAGTGCTCGCCCATGTTCTCGAAGAACTTCACCGCTTCGTCGCGCGGCATGAGCGAGCGCTGCACCGGCTCGTCCTTGCGGGCGAGCTCGGTCATGCGCTTCTCGATCGCCGCCAGGTCCTCCGGCGTGAAGGGCCGCTTGAAGGCGAAGTCGTAGTAGAAGCCGTCCTCGATCACCGGGCCGATCGTCACCTGCGCCTCGGGGAACAGCTGCTTCACCGCGTAGGCGAGCAGATGCGCAGTGGAATGGCGCAGGACGTCCAGGCCCTCGGGGTCCTTGTCGGTGACGATGGCTAGCGACGCGTCGTGGTCGATCAGGTTCGACGTGTCGACGACCTTGCCGTCGATCTTCCCGGCAAGAGCGGCCTTGGCGAGCCCGGGGCCGATGGACGCGGCGACCTGTGCGACGGTGACGGGCGCGTCGAACTGCTTGATGGCGCCGTCGGGCAATCGAATGGCGGGCATGACGGATCTCCAGAAACAAAAAAGTGCGGACGCGGCCGCACTTTTCGAGACATTCCGACGACGAGAGCCGTCAGGCGTGCGAGCGCGCGCTCAGGCTAGCGGAGATCCTTTCGCGTTCGCGGTGTCATAACCGTTCCTTTCGGTGCTGCGGCGTCGTGATGATTGCTCCGCATTCTACTACGGCCGGCGCGCGAGCGCGTAAAGGCCGCCTTCGACGCGCACGGCGCCATCGGCGACCAGCTTGTCCAGATGCGCCTGCAGCGACCGCGCGGCCGCGCCATGGAAGCGCGGGTCGACGTCGTCGTAGACGGCGGGCACCAAGGCTTCGAGGCGCGCCGGACCCTGGCGCTCGAGGGCCGCGCGCACCTTGGCCTCGCGTGCATGCCGGTGGGCAATCAGCCGGCGCAGCTCGCGCTTCGGCTCGCCGATGAGATAGCCGTGACCCGGCGCGAGGATCGCCACGTCGAGCTCCAGCAGCGCCTCGAGCGACGCCAGATACGCCCGCATGTCGCCATCGGGTGGATTGATGATCACCGTCGAGCCTTGCATGACGTGGTCGCCGGTGAACAGCATGCGGGTCTGTTCCAGCAGGTAGCACACGTGGTTCGACGCGTGTCCGGGCGTGTGCAGCGCCCGCAGCGTGACGCCGCCCAGCTGCAGCCGCTCGTCGTGCGCAGGCACGCGATCGGGGCGGAACGTTGCATCCTGCCGATCCGTCTGCGGGGGCGGGCGTCCGATCACTTGCGCGCGCGTTTCGCGCGCGAGAGCCGCGGCCGCGGGCGAATGATCGCGATGGGTATGCGTGCAGACGATCCAGCGGATGCGCCCGGCGCCGGCGTCCAGGATCGCGCGCAGATGCGCATCGTCGAGTGGCCCGGGATCGACCACGGCGAGGTCGGCTTCGCCGACCAGGTACGTGTTGGTGCCCGGTCCGGTCATCATGCCTGGGTTCGGCGCGATGATCCGCGTCACCAGGCGGTCGAGCCGCTTGGGCACGCCGGACAGCAGGTCGTACGTCGTGCGCGTCGTCTCGTCGGGATCGCTCCAGTGGATCTCGTGATAGGGCGCGTCGCCCAGGCGGAAGATGCGCTCGCCCTGCCGGCCCTGCGCGATGGACGGCCGGTTGCATTCGACGTTGCTCAAGGCGCGCGCGTGCGCGAGTGCTTCGTCGGGGGTCGTGAAGGCCGACAGGCTGCGCAGCACCGTCCGTGTGGCGAACGCGAGCTCGATCTCGCCGCGCTCGGCACGGTTCAGCGCCTGCTGTGGGGTGAGCCAAACGCTGTGCACGGTCTCCACGGTGTCGTGCAAGGCATCCTGGCCTTCCGGCGCCTTGGCGAGGAAGAAGCGCGCGTCGAACCGCCGCGAGCGCAGCGGTGGGGTGACCCAGTGCGCAAAGTAAGCCAGCGACGCCGCTGGAATGTACAGGTCTTCCTGCGCCATCAGGGCAGCAAAGGATGTCTGTCCTGCGTTGAGCGCGGTACGCTGCCGCGTGAGCGTCGGCAGCCGGCCGAGCGAGGGCGGCTCCCCCTCGCGGTCGACCGCGAGCAGCAGCCCGGCTTCCTCGAAGCACTCGCGCACGGCCGCCACCCAGTAAGCGAGCGCACCGCGCGCAAGGCCGAGCCGGCGATTGGCTGCGCGCGCATCGAGACCGATGACGCGGATCGCCCACGCAGCCGAGGCATCCTCGCGATCCAGCGCACCGCCGGGAAAGACGTATGCGCCGCCCAGGAAAGCCGCATTGGCGTGGCGCTGGAGCAGGAACACCTCGAGGCCTCCGTTGCCCTGGCGCAGCGGAACGACGGTGGCGGCAGTGCGGATCGCGGGAGACGGCACTTGAGGTGACGCGCAGGACTGGCTCACGGGACGCGGCACGCGGCGCTCGACGGCAGCGCATCGACGATGGCAGCGCGGAGCCATTCTACGCGGGCACGTGGCGCTCCGTGGCTTGACATGGCGCGGTGCCAGGCGCCATCGTTGCGCAGCGCACGAGGTTGCGCCGCCCGCACGTTCTTCCCCCGGAGACGCATTCCATCATGGCAATCGCTCGCAAGGTCATCATCACGTGCGCCGTCACGGGCGCGATTCATACGCCGTCGATGTCGCCGTATCTACCGGTGACCGCTGACGAGATCGCGGATGCCGCGCTCGGCGCTGCCGAGGCCGGCGCGGCCATCGTCCACCTGCATGCGCGCGACCCGAAGGACGGCCGCCCGACGCAGGACCCCGTGTATTTCCGGCCGTTCCTCGAGCGCATCAAGGCCGCGTCGAATGTCGTGGTGAACCTCACCACCGGCGGCGCGCCCACCATGCTCGTGGAAGAGCGCGTCCAGCCGGCGCTGCGGTTCAAGCCCGAGGTGGCGTCGCTCAACATGGGCACGATGAACTTCGGCCTGTGGGAGATGCTGCGCCGCTTCAAGGACTTCAAGCACGACTGGGAGCGTCCGTACCTGGAGAACAGCTACAAGGGGATCTTCCGCAACACGTTCGCCGACATCGCATACATCCTCGAAGCGTGCAGCAACAACGGCACCCGCTTCGAGATCGAGTGCTACGACATCGGCCATCTGTACAGCGCGGCTTATTTCCTCGAGCAGGGGCTCGTCAAGCCGCCGCTGCTGATCCAGTCGGTGTTCGGCATCCGCGGCGGCATCGGCGCGCATGTCGAGGACCTGATGCACATGCGCCGCACGGCCGACCGCCTGTTCGGCGATCAGTACGTCTGGTCGGTGCTCGGCGCGGGGCGCAACCAGATTCCGACGGCGACCGTTTCGGCCGCGATCGGCGGCAACGTGCGCGTCGGCCTCGAGGATTCGCTGTGGGAAGGGCCCGGCACGCTGAGCCAGACCAACGCCGCTCAGGTCCGCCGCATCCGCACCGTGATCGAAGCGCTGTCGCTGCAAGTGGCGACGCCCGACGACGCGCGCGAGATCCTGCAGCTCAAGGGCGCGGGGAACGTCGCGTTCTGAAAGCACGCCACAAGCGAACAAAACGGCAGTGGATTGCCCTACGCGGGAATGACGCAAGTACAAAAAAAGTCGGGCGCCGCAACGCGGCGCCCGTGCGGACGGCCTCAAGGTCTTTCCGATGTTCTATGGTAGGCGCGATTGGACTCGAACCAACGACCCCCACCATGTCAAGGTGGTGCTCTAACCAGCTGAGCTACGCGCCTGTCGCGGGCCGGATTATACCCGACTCACCTGCATGCCGGCGCGCGAGCGCCTGCAGCGTCGCGAGCGTATCCGCTTCGGCGGCGGGCTTGTCCTTGCGCCACCGTGCAATGCGCGGGAACCGCGTGGCGACGCCGCTCTTGTGGCGCTTCGACAACTGCAATCCTTCGAAGGCAAGCTCGAAGACCAGGACCGGTTCGACGCGCCGCACCGGCCCGAAGCGCTCGAGCGTGTGACGCCGCACCCATGCGTCCACCTCCCGGATCTCCGCATCCGTCAGCCCCGAATACGCTTTGGCGAACGGCACCAGCTCGCCGGCGTCGTTCCACACTGCGAAGGTGTAATCGGTGAACAGCGACGCGCGCCGGCCATGCCCGGCTTGCGCGTACACCATGACGGCGTCGATCGCGTAGGGATCGACCTTCCACTTCCACCACGGGCCGCGCACGCGGCCCACGCCGTACGCGGCGTCGAGGCGCTTCAGCATGACGCCTTCGGCGCGGAGCTCGCGGGCGCGCGCGCGCTCGGCCGCGACGGACGTCCAGTCGGGCGTGACGAGCCTGGGCGACAGGCGCAGCGTCGGTGGGTGCGGCAGCAGCGCCTCGAGGCGGCGTCGACGTTGCGCGAGCGGTAGCGCGCGAATGTCCTCACCGGCGTCCTCGAGCAGATCGTAGGCGAGCAGGACGACCGGAACATCGCGCAGCATGCGTGCGGCGGGATTCTTTCGATTGAGCCGCTGCTGCAACGCTGCGAACGGCAGGGGTGCATCGGCGTCGTCTTGCCACGCGAGGATCTCGCCGTCCACGACGGTACCAACCGGCAAGGCATGTGCCGCCGCGGCGAGCTCGGGAAACGAGCCGCTCACGAGATCTTCGCCGCGCGACCACACGCTCGCGCCGTCGCGCCGCACCACGAGCTGCGCGCGAATGCCGTCCCACTTCCATTCCGCCTGGTAGTCGTCGATGGGACCGAGCGTCGCGGGCGCATCTTCGAGCGCATGGGCGAGGAAGAACGGATAGGGCCGATGCGCCGGCGCCGCCAGCGTGACGCCCGCGCCACGCAGCCAGTCGAAGAACGCAGGGGAGGGCGCCCATTCGCCGATCAGGCGATGCGCGACGTCTGCAACCGGTACGCCGGCGGCCTCGGCGAGCGCGCGATGCACGAGCTGCCGTGCAGCACCCACGCGAAACGCGCCGGTGAGCAGCTTGCCGAACACGAAGCGTGCATCGCGATCCAGACGATCCCATGCCGCGCGCAAGCGCGCCTGCACTTGCGCCGCATCGAGCCCGGCCAGCGGTGCGATCTCGTCCTCGATCCATTGCGCGAGCGAGCGATCGTCCGCGCGGGTGGGCGGCGGCAGGACCAGCGCGATCGTTTCCGCCAGGTCGCCGACCGCGTCGTAGCTGGCGTCGAAAAGCCACGGTGGCAAGCCCGACGACGCGAGCGCTGCCGCAACGAGATCGCGCGTGCCTACGACGCGCTTGAGCTTGCGTCCGGTGAGAAAGTACGCGGCCCAGGCGGCATCGTGAGGCGCCGCCGCACGAAAATAGGCAACGAGCGCCGCGACCTTCGCGTTGGTCCGGGTGCTGGCGTCGAGCGCGAGATACAGCGCGGTGAAGCGGCGCATCGCTTCAGCGCCGGGTTACGAGCCAAAGAAGCGCGATGAGCACTGGTTGGTGCACCAGATAGACGAGCAGGCTGTGCCGGCCGAGCAACGGCACGAGCGACGGCAAGCGCGCAACCCGTGCAAGCGCGCCCGGACCGCGGCGCAGCAGCGCGTGCCCGAGCGGTATCCCGGCCAACAGCACACCGCTCCATGGAAAGAGCGGCACGTAATCCTCGGTCGCTGGCCGATGCGTCATGAAGCCGATCCAGTGCAGCATCGGCGCATCGAAGCGCGCGTCCGCCACGACGATGCCGGCTACCACGACGAGGATGCCGATCATGAACGCAGTGCGCGGGCGAGGCACTAGCGGCAGCGCGAGCACGAGCGTCACCGCGATGGCGTGCAGCACGCCAAAACGGATGAACGTCTGTGGAAACGCCGCGTAGCTCGCAACCGTGACGAGCAGGGCGGCCAGCGCGATCCGCAGCCAATGGCGCACGAAGACGCGCACCGCATCGGCACGCTGCGATGCCAGCACGAGACTGGCGCCGGCGATCAGCAGGAACGATCCGAGGATCAGCGAGCGCGCGGCGACCCAGCGCAGGTCGTGCTCGAAGTCCCAATGCGCGAGGCCGAACCAGCGCAGGTCGAAGCAGAAATGGTAGGCGGCCATCGCGACGAGGGCCACGCCACGCAGCGCATCGAGACCGACGATGCGCGCTGCGGGCGACGACGCCGTTGACGCCGCAGCCGCGCGCTTCAGCGGCCGGCGGGCCATGTCAGGTGGATGGTTCCGTCGGGCTCGCTGCGACCGAGCGCACGCAGCGCGACGGCGACGGCTGGCGGAGCCCCCGGTGAGGGCATGAGCGTCACGTCGCCGCCAACGCGTCCTGCGCGCCACGTTGCCGTACCCCGTAGCGCGACGTCGCCACCGCTGCCCGAGAGCGCGATGGCGATCGCATCGTCCGCCGGGCGACCATGCGCTTCGACGCGGCCAAGATTGAGCGCGAGGCCGGCGAGGCTCGCGCGCGCACCGGTCCACGCGAGGTCGAACTGGCCAGCGGCCGTGCGACCGTCGCTTGCGAATGAGGGCGCGTCGACGACGAGCATGCCGTCGAGCCGTGGCACCGGCGCGCTCGTCCAGAACGCTTCGAGCGCGCGCGCCGGAACGTCGACATGGAGGCCGCTTACGCGCACGGTGTCGCGCTCCGCGAGCATGGTGCCGCGTGCATCCGCGATCGCGGTCGGCACCAATTGCACGGTGAACGCGCCGCGCGCCAGCGACCACGCATCCACGCGCCATGCCAGGGGCACCTGCCAGCGGCCCTGCCCATCGGTGAGGGCGCCGGCGCCGCGCCACACCGTGCCGGTCGCATCGGCAAGACGCACGCGGCCCTCGGTGGCTGCCGCGATGCGGCCATCGACGAGCGATGCCGGGGCGAGCCATGCGAACGCGAACACCAGCAGGACGAGCGCGCCGAGCGCGAAGAGCGCACGCATCGATGATCCGTCAGCGGCCCAGCGTGAGCTCGGCGCGCACGACGCCGCGCTCGACCCGCGCAGTGATGCGCGCATCGAGCGCTCGCACGCGCTCGGTGCGGGCCAGATCGTCGAGGAACGCGATGAGCGCGTCGAACGGCACGGCACCGAGCAGCAGCATGACGCGGCCTTCCCGCGCCTCCAGCTGGCTCGCCGATGCGCGGAGGTTGCGGGCATCGAGCGCGCGCGTCACCGCGGTGAGCGGCTCGGCCGATGGTGCGCTGATCGCGGTCTGGGCGCTGAGCGGCTCCGCATAGGTGCGCAACGTCGCGTATGCCGCGCGCTGGCGCTCGAGCGCGTCGCGCGTGCGCGTGATGTCCGCGCGCAACGGCTGCCAGGCCACGGCGTAGAGCACGGCCAGGACGACGACGAGCGCCATCCATCGCACGAGCACGCGCTCGCGCGGTGAGGCGCGGTCCCATGCGCTGGCGAGGCTCGCGGGCAGTTGCGCCATGTCAGGGCGTCGCCGTAATGCGCAGGCGCGAGCCGGCGGCCGTCGGAGCCTGCAGCACCGCCACCCCGCGCGTGCCGAGCGTGCGGTCGACGCGCGTCAGCACATCGGCGTCGACCTTGCCGAGGTCCAGCGTCCACGCGCCGTCGCCGTAGACCGCGGTCTTCAACGTGCCGGGCGGCAGCAGTCCGAGTGCCGGGGCCGCCTGCGCAAGCAGCGGGAGCGCGTCGCCCGGCGCTGCAAGTCCCGCGCGATGGCGCGCGTCGGCGTAGGCCCGCACGAGGCCGGCGCTCGCCGCCGCCGGCGTCGTCGCATCCGCCACGCCAGCGGTGCGCGCGAGCGCGACCGTGTCGCGGCCGATGCGCCACGCGTTCCAGTGCAGCGCGCCCCATTGCACCAGCGTTGCCCCGACATGCAGCGCCAGGGCCGCTGCTGCGAGCACGACGCCGGGGCGGAACCAGGCGGCCCGCGCGGCCTGCACTTCGCCGCGAAGCACGGGCGTGGGCGCGCGCCAGTCGGGCGCATCCGCGTAGCGCGATGGCGGTGTGCCGGTCCAGCGCCAGGGCTCGGCGCGCACGAATGGAAGCCCGGCCGCCGCGCCGTAGCGCGCAAGCGCTGCAGCGTCCACGTCGAACGCGACCCGCACCGCAGGGGGCGCACGGTCCACGCGGCGGGCCTGCGCCAGCGCCGCCGTGAGCTCGGGTGGAAGCTCGCTGTCGTGTCGCGTCACCGCGAATGCACCGTCGGGTGTGACGACGAACGCATCGCCCGCCGCCGAGCGGCAGTACGACCAATCGCCGCTCACTTCGGGCAGCGCGCTCTCGGGAACGATGCGCGCAAACGAAGCTGCATCCTCGACGCGGGCGATCAACGCGGCATCGGCGATGGCGGCCACCACCCGCCCGTCGGCGCGCTGCGGGCCGATGGCGATGCGCGGTGAAGCGGCGCCCGCGGCGAGCTGGTCCTCGAGCGCATACGCCACTGCCGCGGGCAGACGATCGGGCGCGAGCGGCGGCAGCGAAAGCATGACGAGCCGCGTTCGCTGCGCGGCGATCACCGCTTCGACGCGCGCGGCTGCCGGCCACGCGGCCGGAACGTCGCGCCCGTCGCGCACCATGCGGCCGTCGTCCCCGAAGAGCGCCCAGGCGTCCGCCCGGTCGGCGTGCGGCGCGTCGGGCAGGAGGATGCGCAGCGTGGTCACGTGAAGAGGCCCGGTGTCATCGGACCTAGTGTAAGGCGGCCGCCCGCCGGGCGCGCGCCGCGGCTATTCCAGCGTCTGCCATAGCACGCCTGGCCAGCCGCCCGGGCCCCGCTTGAGCAGGGCGCGCGCTTGCGCAACGGCGTCACCCTGGCGCGCACGCACCGTGACGATGAAGAAGTTGGTCGACACCGAGAAGGTGGGCTCGTTGCCGATCGGCGTGTCCGGTGGCAGCCGGTTGCGGAAATCCGCGATGTCGATGAACGGCCGCTGGACGCGTTCGGTGGCGAGCTGCGCGAGCACGTCCGGCGGCACCGTCGGCAACGCCGCCGCCAGGACCGGCAGTGGCGCCGTGTTCACATTGAGTGGTGTGCCGGCGGGCAGCGCGGTCACGTAAGGCAGCACCCGCGCCAGGATCGCCTCGTCGAAGCCGCGCACCGCCTCCACTTCGGCGACGCGCACGAGCGGCGCATTGGCCGCGAGATAACCGACGGGCTGACGTGCATACCACGCATCCTCGGCACCATTCGGACGCGCTTCGGCATCGCGGTCGACCCAGTCGGCCACCGCGTCGAGCGCGGCGGCCGGCACGCCGAGGCGCGTGAAGAGTCGCAGGGCGCGCGCACGCTCCTGGTCACCCTGCGTTCCGGTCAAGGTGGCGTTGTTCAGATTCACCAACCCCTGCGCATCGACGATGCGCCCTTCGATGACGCCGTTCTCGATGGGTGTCGCGGGCAGCGGCACGGCCCACGGCTGCCCGAGCGAGTCGACGCCGTTGCCCGCGCTCTCCAGCAGGATCTGCCGCGTCCATTGAATGCCGGCCAGCGCGAGCGATTGCGCCTGCACCTGGTCGCGCCGCGCGGCGACGCCGTTCTGCCAGCGCCGCTGCTCGGCCGCGATCGCCATGGCGACCGTCGCTGCGAGCGCTGCGACGAGCAGCGCGAGGACCAGCGCAGCGCCACGCTGTCGAAGGGCATGCATGTGCGATGCCATGTCAGCGCAACGCGAACACGCGCTCGATGGCCGTGCCGTCGGCGAGGACGAGCTGCACGCGCACGCCGCGCGGGATGTCGTCGCCCGCGCGCAGCGGCCAGCGCTCGGACCAGCGGTTGTCGCTGGTCAGCGCGCTGACGCGAAACGCGCGCACGCCGGCAATCAACGGATAGGCGGTGGGCGGCGCGTCGACGTTGTCGAGCTGCGGCCAATACAGCAGCTGCAAAGTCGCACCCTCGAGGCGGTACCCGACGCGCTGGCCCGCGACGCCGGGCTCCAGTGCGAACTCCGGCCCGGCGCGCGAGAAGACCAGGCTGCTGTTGCCCGCCGCGTCGAGCGGCAGCGTGGACCAGGCGGCCTCGGTGCCCGCGCCGTGGCGCGATGCGCGTGGTATGGCCTGTCGCATGTCGGCCTCGAGCCGCGAGAAGATGCGATCGAGTGATTGCCAACGGGCGCTCTCCTGCGCAAGCTGCGCTTCACCGCTCGTGAGCGACGACGTGCCCCGATACGCCAGCACCGCGACGAGCGCGAGGATCGCGAGTGCGACGAGCGCCTCGATGAGCGTGAAGCCGCGCGCGCGCATCACGAGCCCGCGGGATTGCCGACGAAACCGGTCAGGCGCGCGAGCACGTAGTCGGGCGCGTCGGGCGCTGCGACCAGCACGTCGATCTTGCGAAACGACGGATTCGGCGTAGCGCTCACCGTCTCGTGCACGCGGAACGCGACCCCGGCCTCGGTGGCATCGGCGTCGCGCTGTCCGAGCGCGGGCCACGGCGACTCCAGGCTCGCCGCGGCGACGCGGTTTTGCGCTACCCACAATGCGAGCGTGTGCTGCTTCAACGCGCCGGCGCTGTCGGTGGCCTGCGCGAGCGCGCGCATGCCGGCGCCGAGCGCCACGGCGATGATGGCGAGGGCGACGAGGATCTCGACCAGCGTGAAGCCCCGCATGCGACGCATCATGGCGCGGGTGGCAGCGTCACGCTGACGCGGTCGAGCGGGTCGAGCGCGACGATCACGCGCGCAGCGCCGCTGGCGATCACGAACGTCGCGGGCTCGTTGCGTCCCGACGGACGCAACGGCACGAGCGTGTGCGGCGCGAGCGTGCGGCCGGCGTAGGTCTGCGGCAGCGCTTCGAGCGGCTCGGGCAGGGTGCGCGTGGCAAGCGCGTCGTCATCGTTGACCGGACGCCACGTGTTCGTGTCGGGGTCGCGGCGCCAGAAGCGGATTGCCGGCCCGGCAGCGTCCACGCCGAGCGTTTCGGCGCGGATTTGGGCTCGGGCGGCTGCATATTCGAGCGCCCCGGCAAAGCGTTGGCCTTCACGCCGCACGACGGCCTGCGGATCGGTCGTCAGCGAGACGACGGCCAGCCCCGTGCCGATCGCGAGGATCACGAGCACGACCAGGATCTCGACGAGCGTGAATCCGGATGCCGGCCGGCACCGCATGCCGAGCGCGCGTGCTACAGGTCCCACGAGCCGACATCGGCATCGGCGCCGGTGCCGCCGGGTTGGCCATCGGCCCCGTAGCTCATGACGTCGACTTCGCCCTTCAGCCCCGGGTTCAGGTACTGGTAGGGACGTCCCCACGGGTCGCGCGGCAGCTTCTCGAGATAGCCGCCCGGCTTCCAGTTGGGCGGCGCGGGCGGCTGCTCCGGCCTGGCGACCAGTGCGCCGAGGCCCTGCTCGGTGGTCGGATAGCGCTGGTTGTCGAGCCGGTAGAGCTTGAGCGCCGACATGATGGCGCCGATGTCGCTCCTGGCGGCCACTGCGCGCGCTTCGTCGGGACGGTCGAGCACGCGGGGCACCACGAGCGCCGCCAGCACGCCGAGAATCACGATGACGACCATGATCTCGATCAGCGTGAAGCCGCATTCGCGGAGGCGCGGCGAGCCGTTGTGCATCGGCCCATTATAATCCGCGAGCATCATTGCGATCCGCCGCGGGACGGGCCAATTGGTCATCGTCCGCCGCGATTGCCTGGCTGCCATGCGCCGAGCGTTCCTCCTCTTCCTCGGATTCTTCCTCATCGCGGCGGGCAGCCTCACCGCCCTCGCGTGGTACTGGTATCGCACGCCGCTTGCGCTGCCGCGCGCACCCTTCGACTTCGAGGTGCGCAGCGGCGCAACGCTGGGCGCCGTGGCGCGCCAGCTCAATGCGGCGGGCGTCGTGCCGCACCCCGTCGCCCTGATCGCCCTCGGCCGTCTCGAGAGCGTGGATCGCTCGATCAAGGCGGGCAGCTACGAGATCGAGGCCGGCATCACGCTGCCGCAGCTGCTGGCCAAGCTCACGCAGGGCGACGTCACGCAAACCTCGCTCACGATCGTGGAAGGCGCCACCTTCGCCGAGCTCAAGCGCGCGCTGCGCGACAACCCGCAGGTCGTCAAGAGCGTCATCGACTTGCCGGACGCCGAGCTCCTCGCGCGCCTGGGCGCCCGCGAGCCGCACCCCGAAGGGCTGTTCTTTCCGGATACCTATTTCTTCGCCGCAGGCAGCACCGATCTCGCGATCCTCAAGCGCGCGCACGCCGCGCTGGAGACGCGCCTCGCCGCCGCGTGGGACAAGCGTGCGCGCGACCTGCCCCTCGCGACGCCCTACGAGGCACTCATCCTCGCGTCGATCGTCGAAAAGGAAACCGGCCGGCCCGCGGATCGTCCGCTCGTCGCTTCCGTGTTCATCAACCGGCTGCGTCACAACATGCGCCTGCAGACCGATCCCACGGTGATCTACGGGCTGGGCGAGCGGTTCGACGGCAACCTGCGCAAGCGCGATCTCGAAGCGGACAGCAGGTACAACACGTACACGCGCGACGGCCTGCCCCCGACGCCGATCGCCCTGCCGTCGCAGGCGTCGCTCGATGCCGTGACGCAGCCGCCCGCAACCGAATACCTCTTCTTCGTCTCCCGCGGCGACGGCACGTCCGAATTTTCCGCCTCGCTCGCGGATCACAACCGCGCCGTCGCGAAATATCAGCGGGGCGCGCGCTAGCATGCCGGCCCGCTTCATCACCCTCGAAGGCATCGACGGTGCCGGCAAGAGCACGCACGCGGCGTGGATCGCCGAGGCCCTCGCAGCGCGCGGTCACGTCGTCGTCGCCACTCGCGAGCCCGGCGGCACGCCGCTCGGCGAAGCGCTGCGCGACATCCTGCTGCGCGAAGCGATGACGCACGACACCGAGACGATGCTGCTGTTCGCCGCACGCCGCGAGCACGTCGAGCAGGTGATCCGTCCGGCGCTGGCGCGCGGCCACACCGTGCTGTGCGATCGCTTCACCGATGCCACGTACGCGTACCAGGGTGGCGGACACGGCGTGTCACGCCCATGGATCCGTGCGCTCGCCGAGCACATTCATGGCGACTGCCGGCCCGATCTGACGCTGCTGTTCGACATTCCGTCCACGGTATCGCGCGCGCGTCTCGAGCGGGCGCGGGCGCAGGGCCGCACGCTTGACAAGTTCGAAACGCAAGCGCAGGCCTTCTTCGATCGCGTGCGCGAGGCCTATCTCGAGCTCGCGCACGCCGAGCCCGCGCGGTTTCGCGTCATCGATTCGTCGCAACCGCTGCAGGAGGTGCGTGAGCGCCTCGCAGCCGTGCTGGCGGCGTTCTAGCGATGGCCGATGCGGACGACGACGTCCCGCCACCAGCGGCACAACCGCCGGTGCTGCATCCCTGGCTTGCGCCGGCCGCGCGCGAGCTGCTCGCCCGGCGCGACCGCCTCGCGCACGCGTTGCTCGTCACCGGCCAGGAAGGCATCGGCAAGCGCGACCTCGCGCGCGTGCTCGCGCAATCGCTCCTCTGCGAGACGCCCAGGCCCGATGGCCTCGCCTGCAATGCGTGCGCAAGCTGCCATTACGTCGCGGCGGGACAGCATCCTGACCTGCGCATGGTCGAGCCGGTCGACATCGATGACGACGGGATCGCGACGCCCGTCGAATGGATCGCCGTCGACAAGGTCCGCGCGCTCATCGACTGGGCGTTGCTGTCGAGTCATCGGCGCGTCGCGAAGGTCGCGATCGTCGCGCCGGCCGAGCGGATGAACGCAGCGGCCGCGAACGCGCTGCTCAAGACGCTGGAGGAGCCGCCCCCGGACACCTACCTCATCATCGTGTCGCATCAGCCGGGCCGGCTGCCGCCCACGATCGTCAGCCGCTGTGTACGTGTCGCCATTGCCGCGCCCGATGCACCGACCGGCGCGCAATGGCTCGCGGCGCACGGTGCGCGCGAGGCGGCCGCGCTGCTTGCCCAGGCGCATGGCGCGCCGCTCGCTGCCCTTGCGCTTGCCGAGCCGGGCTACCAGGCCGAGCGCGCGGCGTGGCTCACGGCGCTCGCGTCCCCGCGCGCGCTCTCGCCCCTCCTGCTGTCCGCGCGCATCGAGGCCGCGCCGCGCGACGAGCGCAAGGCCCGTCTCGCCGCGGCGATCGACTGGCTGCTCGCGTGGTGCGCCGACCTGGCGGCCGTCACCGCGGGCGGGCGACCCGAGCGCAATGTCGATTTTGCCGACCGGATCGCCGCGCTGGGCCGCTCGGTGGCACGGATTTCGCTGTTTCGCTATCATCGGGCGCTACTCGAGCAGCGGGCTTTGTTGTCCCACCCCCTCCAGCCGCGCCTCGTGGCGGAGGCACTGCTCATCGACTACCGGGCGTTGTTCGACTGATGGCGGAGAAGATCACGGGCATGGGCGGCGGGGCAGGGGCGATGGCCCGGCCCGGCGTGCTGTCGCTCAACATCCGCGAAAAGGCGGCGCTTTATGCCGCCTACATGCCGTTCCTCAAGGGCGGCGGGATCTTCATTCCCACGTCCCGGCAATACGTGCTCGGCGAGGAAGTCTTCATGCTCCTCTCGCTGATGGACGACCCCAACCGCATCGCGGTGCAGGGCAAGGTGGTGTGGATCACTCCCGAAGGCGTGCAGGGCAACCGCACGCAGGGCATCGGCGTGCAGTTCACGCTGGACGAGACCGGCGCCTCGGCCAAGGCCACCATCGAGAAGATCCTCGGCGAGAACATCGCGTCCACGCGCGCGACGCATACGATGTAGGTTGCGTCGCGTACCGGCCGCCGCGCGGCTGCGGCGTCGCGCTCGCCATGTTCGTCGACAGTCACTGCCACCTCGATTTCCCCGAGCTGCGGGAGCAATTGCCCGCGGTCATGGACGCCATGCGGGCCAATGCGGTGACGCATGCGCTGGTGATCGCGGTGGAGATGCCTGCCTGGGGGCAGGTGCATGCAATCGCGGGCGCCGCGCCGAATCTCTATGCCAGTGTCGGCGTGCACCCGGATTACCAGGACACGCCCGAGCCCACGCGCGACCTGCTCGCGCGCACCACCGGCGGAAAGATCGTCGCGATCGGCGAAACGGGGCTCGACTATTACCGCCTCACCGGTGACCTCGAGTGGCAGCGGGAGCGCTTTCGCACGCACATTCGCGCGGCCCGCGACTGCGGCCGGCCGCTTGTCGTGCACACCCGCAGCGCCGCGGACGATACGCTGCGCATCCTGCGCGAGGAAGGGGCCGCCGAAGTCGGCGGCGTGATGCACTGCTTCACCGAAACATGGGAGGTCGCGCAAGGCGCCATGGAGCTCGGCTTCCACATTTCGTTCTCCGGCATCGTGACGTTTCGCAATGCCGTGGCGCTCAAGGACGTCGCGAAGCGCGTGCCGCTCGAGCGCATGCTCATCGAGACCGACAGCCCCTATCTGGCTCCCGTACCGTATCGCGGCAAGACCAACCAGCCGGCCTACGTGCGCCATGTCGCCGAGGAGATCGCGCGGCTGCGTGACGTGCCGGTCGAGGCCATCGCGCAAGCGACCACGGCCAACTTCTTTCGCCTGTTTCGCATCGACCCGGGGCTTCATTGACCATGCGCGTTCGCCTGCTGTTCCTGCTGCTCACCGGCCTGGTGCTGTGTCCCGTTCCGGGCCACGCGCAACAGGTTCTCAACGACATGGTCATCGCCGTGACCAATGACCGCGCCGGCGAAGTGCGCGCGCTGCTGGCCCGCGGCGTGGACGCCAATTCCGTCGACGCCGCCGGCGACCCGCTCCTGGTGATCGCGGCGCGCAACGGCAGCGTGGGCGCGGTCGACGCGCTGTTGGCCGCGAAGGCCAAGCCCGACACGCCAAATGGGCATGGCGACACGCCACTCATGCTGGCGGCGATCAAGGGCAACCTGGAGATCGCCCGCCGCCTGCGCGCCGCGGGTGCGTCGCTCGATCCGCCGGGGTGGACGCCGCTGATCTACGCGGCCACCGGCGGGCAGGAGGCCATGGTCCGCTACCTGCTCGATCAGGGTGCCAACATCAACGCGGCATCGCCCAACGGCACGACCGCGCTGATGATGGCAACGCGCGAGCATCACGTTGCCATCGCCGAGTTGCTGCTCGAGCGCGGCGCCGACGCCAAGCGGCAGAACCAGGCGGGATTGACGGCGCTGGCCTACGCCGAGCAGGGCAACGAAACCGAGCTCGCGCAATGGCTGCGCGCAGCCGCGCGCGGTCAGCCGCTGCCGGAGCGCAAGGTCATCGACGAGAAGCTGCCGTCCCGCATCAGGCGTTGAGACGCGGCGTGCGGCCGCGCTCGACGGCCGGGTGCCGAGGCGTTACGGCGCGGAGTCGATCGCGGCAGCGCCGATGCCTGGCTCCGGCGCCACGGCCGGTGCGGCCGCGACGGCCGAATCGATCATCGTCGGCACGAGCGAAGGCAGCACGCCGACCAGCCGCCGGGCGCCGTCGAAGTGGCGCTGCCAGTACGCCTGGGAGAGCGTCGCGATCTCCACTTCGCCGCCGGTGGACGGTGCATGGATGAAGCGGTTGTCGCCGAGATACAGCCCGACGTGCGAAAACGCGAAGCGCCGGGTGTTGAAGAAGACCAGGTCGCCGGGCGCCAGGTCGGCCGGCGCGATCTTGTCGCCGAGCCGGCTCATCTCGCGGGCAGTCCGCGGCAGGGTCACGCCGGTCACTTCCTGGAACACATAGCGAATGAGCCCGCTGCAGTCGAGCCCCCGGTCCGGCGTTTCGCCGCCGAACCGGTAATCGACCCCGATCATGCCCAGGGCGAACAACGCGACGTCCTGGGCGCCTTGCCACACCTTGGCGGCCGCGTGCGTTGCCGACGCGCGGGCGGCCGCAGCCAGCGAGGCGGGCGGGGTCCTCGCCGGCGGGGTGGCGGACGCGCTTCCGACGGCCAGCGTGAGGGCCGCGCACAAGGCGATCGCGGCCGTCCGGCGCTTTATGCAAATGTCATGCATGGCGCCGGCATTGTGGCTGATTTCACTGGCCGGCGTAAAGCAGTCCGTCGGCTGAGGTGGCCACCCGCAAGCGTGCCGGTGGTGGTGGCGCGGTCCCCGAAAACAGGACGCTGCATCGGGTGGCCGGGCGGCCGGACGTCCGCCCAGGGAAGGCCCGACGCCCGGCTCAACCGCGTCCGGCTCGCTGCTTGCGCCGCGCCGGCGGACGCGGGAGCGGGTGTTCAGCCGCGCGCTGGCGCCGGGCCGTCTTGGCGTCGGCGACCAGCGGGCGCAGCAACTCCACCCGGTCGCCCTCGGCCACCACCGCGTCCATCGTGACGCGGCGGCCGTGCAAGGCATAGGCGAGGCGCCCGGCGTCGGTGCCCAGCCGCGCGAGGATGCCGGAGCGCTCCAGCGCGTCGCGCACGCTCGCTCCCGCCTCGACGTCCACGTCCACCAGCAGCTCGACGCCGGGGGAGGCGTAGGCCACGCTGACTTTCACGCCAGGCCCTTGATGCCGTAGACCGTCTCGGCGCGGCGCACGAACGCGTCGATGAACGTGGTGGCGATGTGGTTGAACACGGGACCGATCACCCGGTCGAGCACGCCGCTCGAGAACTCGTAGCTCATGTCGAAGCTCACCTTGCAGGCATCCTCGCGCAGCGCGAGGAACCGCCACTCGCCGTGCAGGTGACGAAACGGCCCATCCTTCAGCGTGACCACGATGAGCTGGCCGGGCGTGTTGACGTTGTCGGTGGTGAAGTGCGCGCGCACGCCGTGATAGTCGATGTCCAGGCGGGCGGTCTTGCCGTCGGGACGCAGGTCGAGCACCCGCGCGCCGGCGCACCATGGCAGGAAGCGCGGATAGTCCTCCACGCGGTCCACCAGCTCGTACATCTGCATCGCGCTGTACGCCACCAGCACCGACTTCTTCACGCACTGCATGCGTCCCCGCGTAGAATGAGCGGCCGTTTGAGCCCCGTCGCCGCATGTGCCCCGAAGGGCCGCCCTGAAGGCGAACCAGCCCCGAAGCGCGTCGCGCGGAGAATTTCAGTGAGCATCGTCGAGAACCGCAAGGCGTTCCACGACTATTTTATCGAGGAACGCTTCGAGGCCGGGCTCGCCCTCGCAGGCTGGGAAGTCAAGGCGGTGCGCGCCGGCCGGGCGAACCTCAAGGAAGGCTACGTCGTCATCAAGAACGGCGAGATCCTGCTGATCGGTGCGCACATCGCACCGCTCACCACGGCCTCCACGCACGTGCAGGCCGATCCCACGCGCACGCGCAAGCTCCTGATGCATCGGGAGGAGATCAACCGCCTCGTGGGCAAGGTGGAGCGTGCGGGGTATACGCTCACGCCGATCAACCTGCACTACAAGAACGGCCGGATCAAGCTCGAGATCGGCTTGGCCAAGGGCAAGAAGCAGCACGACAAGCGCGCCACCATCCGCGAGCGCGAATGGGACCGCGAGCAGCAGCGGGTCATGCGCAATCGCACCGGCGCAGCGAGGCCGCGCGGCGGAGCGGCCGAGTGATCCCGGGCGCCGGCGCAGTCGAGCTGCGCGCCGCCACGCGCGACGACGCGCCGGCCCTCGCCGCCATCTACGGGGCTCACGTGGCCAGTGGCACCGGTTCGTTCGAGCTGACGCCGCCCGACGCGGCGGACATGCGCCGTCGCTTCGTCGCGATCACGGATGAAGGCTATCCGTGGCTCGTCGCGTGCGAGCGCGGCGACGTCGTGGGCTACGCGTATGCGGCCGCGTATCGGCCGCGGCCGGCCTATCGCTACACGGTCGAGGATTCCGTCTATCTGGCATCCGCCGCCCAGCGTCGCGGCATCGGCCGCGCGCTGCTCGATCGTCTCATCGACATCTGCACGGCGCGGGGCGATCGCCAGATGGTCGCGGTCATCGGCGATGCCGCGAACACCGCCTCCATCGCCCTGCATGCACGGGCCGGCTTCGCCGACGCCGGACGCCTGCGCGACGTCGGTCGCAAGTTCGATCGCTGGCTCGACGTGGTCCTGATGCAGCGGGCGCTCGGATCAGGTGCCGGCAGCGCGCCCGACCGTCCATGAGCGAGCGTTTCGCCCTGCCGCGCAACGCGGCGAACCATGTTCCGCTCACGCCCGTGAGCTTCATCGAGCACGCCGAGGTCACCTGGCCCGGCAAGATCGCCGTGCGCCACGGCGAGCGTGCGTACACGTATCGCGAATTCGGCGCCCGTTGCCGCCGGCTCGCATCCGCGCTGGCCGCGCGTGGCATCGCGCCCGGCGATACCGTTGCGATCATCGCGCCGAACATTCCGGCGATGCTCGAGGCGCACTACGCGGTGCCGGCGCTCGGTGCCGTGCTGAACTCGCTCAACTATCGCCTTGATGCGCGCACCATCGCGTTCTGCCTCGATCATGGCGGCGCGCGGTTGCTCCTCACCGACGCGGAGTTCGCGCCCGTGGTGCGCGAGGCGCTCGCCCTGTGCGCGACGAAGCCCATGGTCGTCGATCTCGCGGATCCGCACGGGCCGGATCCTCACGATCCCGCGCGCCGGCTCGGCACGCTCGACTACGAAGCCCTGCTCGCCGAGGGCGATCCGGCGTACGCCTGGCGCGGTGCTGCCGACGAATGGGATGCGCTGTCGCTGCTCTACACCTCCGGCACGACGGGCGATCCAAAGGGCGTCGTCTATCACCATCGCGGCGCGTACCTCAACGCGCTCGGCAACGCGCTCGCCTTTCGCCTGGGCCCGTCGTCCGTGTACCTGTGGACGCTGCCGATGTTCCATTGCGACGGCTGGACGTACACGTGGGCCGTCACCGCTGCGGGCGGCACGCACGTGTGCCTGCGCAAGGTCGATCCGGCGCTGATCTTCGACGCCATCCGCCGGCACGGCGTCACGCATCTGTGCGGTGCGCCCATCGTGCTGAACCTGCTCGTCAATGCACCGGCGACGGTCGATCGCACGTTCGATCACACGGTCGAAGTCGCGACTGGCGGTGCGGCCCCGCCCTCCGCCATCATCGCCGCGATGGAGGCGCTCGGCTTTCGCGTCACGCACCTGTACGGCCTGACGGAATCGTATGGCCCGGCAACGCTGTGTCCGTGGCAGGATGAATGGGCGGCGTTGCCGCTGCCCGAGCGTGCGCTGAAGATGGCGCGCCAGGGGGTTGCCATGCCCACGCTCGCGGAGCTGCAGGTGGGCGACGCGGATACCGGCGCGCCGGTGCCGCGCGACGGCGCCACGCTGGGTGAAGTCATGCTCCGCGGCAACACCATCATGAAGGGTTACCTCGCGAACGACACGGCGACGGCGCAGGCGTTCGCGGGCGGCTGGTTCCACACGGGCGACCTCGCCGTGTGGCATGCGGACCACACGATCGAGATCAAGGACCGTGCCAAGGACATCATCATCTCCGGCGGCGAGAACATCAGCTCGCTGGAAGTCGAGGAATGCCTCTACCGGCATCCGCACGTGCTCGAAGCAGCCGTCGTCGCGCGGCCCGATGAGCGCTGGGGCGAGACGCCGTGCGCGTTCGTGGCGTTGAAGACGGACGCACCGTCCACTGACGCAGCGGCCATTGTCGCGTGGTGCCGCGCGCACCTGGCGCACTTCAAGGTGCCGCACACCATCGTCTTCGGACCCTTGCCCAAGACGTCGACGGGCAAGATCCAGAAATTCGTCCTGCGCGATGCGGCCCGCGCGTTACCCCCGCCCCCGGGACGGTAGGATCCGGCATGGACTTCGCGTTGCCGTCGGAGGTCGAAGCGCTGCGGGCGCGCATCGAGCGCTTCGTGACCGAGCGCGTGATTCCGCTCGAAGCGGATCGCGCGAGCTACGACGCGCACGACAATCTGGCGCCCGAGCCGCTGGCGCGACTGCGAGCCGAGGCCCGGGCCGCCGGCTTGTGGGCGCTGCAGGTGCCCACCGCCTGGGGCGGCCTCGGACTGCCCGTGGTCGGCATGGCCGCGTGCTACGAAGCGATGAACGCGTCGATCTTCGGACCGGTGGTGTTCAACAGCGCCGCACCCGACGACGGCAACATGATGCTGCTCGCCAAGGTCGCCACCGATGCGCAGCGCGAACGCTGGCTGCGACCCATCGTGGACGGTCGCGTACGCTCGGCCTTCGCCATGACCGAGCCGCACCCGGGCAGCGGATCGGACCCGTCGATGATGCTGACGAGCGCCACGCGCGCGGGCGATCGCTGGATCGTGCGCGGGCGCAAGTGGTTCATCACCGGTGCCGAGACGGCGCAGCATTTCATCCTGGTTGCGAAGACGTCCGACGATCCGCGCAAGGGCCTCACCGCGTTCATGTTCGACCGCGACCAGCCCGGCTGGCGCATCGTGCGGCGCATTCCGATCATGGGTCCGGAGGAACATGGCGGGCATTGCGAGATCGAGTTCGACGGCCTGGAGATCGCCGACAGCGAGCGGCTGCTCGGGGTGGGCGATGGCCTCAAGGTCACGCAGATTCGGCTGGGTACCGCGCGGCTCACGCATTGCATGCGCTGGCTGGGGCTCGCGAAGCGCGCGCTCGGCATCGCGCTCGCGTACGTGGATGAGCGGCAGAGCCAGGGCCGCGCGCTGATCGAGCGCGAGAGCGTGCAGAACCAGCTCGGCGAAGCTGCCTTGAACATCGACGTCGGGCGCCTCCTCACCATGCGCGCGGCATGGCTGCTCGACCAGGGGGAGTTCGCCCGCAAGGAGATCTCCATGGCCAAGATCGTCGTGGCCGACGTGCTGCACCAATCGGCCGACACGGCGCTGCAGCTGCTCGGCGCGCGCGGCTACTCCAAGGACACCGTCGTGGAATGGATCTATCGCTATGCGCGCCAGGCGCGGCTCGTCGATGGCGCATCCGAAGTGCACAAGGGCGTGCTGGCGCGCTACCTGCGCGAGGAAGGCAGCCGCTTCTGGCAATGGCGCGTGATGCCATGAGCGACGCTGCCCCTGCGGTCACGCCGGCGCTCGCGCGCTTTGCTCGCGTGACGCCCCGCAGCGCCATACCGGCAGCGGTGCGCCACGAAGCGCTGCGCGCGCTGGTCAACTGGACCGGCTGCGCGGTCGGTGCGGCCCGTCATCCGTCGGTGGAACGCGCGCTCGCCGCGCTGGCGCCATTCTCCGGGCCGGCGCAGGCCACCGTTCTCGGACGCACCGAGCGCGTCGACATCCTGCACGCTGCGCTGGTGAACGGCATCGCGTCGCACACGTTCGACTTCGACGACACGCATTTGCGCACCGTGATCCATCCGGCCGGTCCGGTGGCGGCGGCCATCCTGGCGTTGGCCGAATACCGGCCGGTCGACGGCCGCACGTTCATCGACGCGTTCGTCATCGGCGTGGAGGTGGAATGCCGCATCGGCAACGCGGTGTATCCCAGCCATTACGACGTCGGCTGGCACATCACGGGAACGGCAGGCGTATTTGGTGCGGCGGCAGCGGCGGGGCGGCTCCTCGGCCTCACCGAGCAGCAAATGGCATGGGCGCTCGGCATCGCGGCCACGACGGCGAGCGGGCTGCGCGAGATGTTCGGCTCGATGTGCAAGCCGTTCCACCCCGGCTGGGCAGCGAAGAACGGCCTGACCGCCGCGCTGCTCGCACAACAGGACTTCACCAGCGCGGCGCAGCCCATCGAGGGCAAGCGCGGGTTCGCCAACGTGCTCGCCACGGCGCGCAACTATGCGGAGATCACCGAGCGCCTGGGCGAGACCTGGGAGCTGGCGCAGAACACCTACAAGCCGTTCGCCTGCGGCATCGTCATCCATCCGGTGATCGACGGCTGCATCGAGCTGCGCACCGCGCATGGACTCAAGGCAGGCGACATCGAGTCGATCGACGTCGACGTGCATCCGCTCGTCCTCGAGCTGACCGGCAAGAAGACGCCGCAGGCCGGACTCGAAGGCAAGTTCAGCGTGTATCACAGCGCCGCCGTGGCGATCATCGACGGCGCCGCGGGCGAGACGCAATATTCCGACGCACGCGTGCGCGATCCGCAGGTGATCGCGCTGCGCGATCGCGTGCACGCGAAGGTGGACGCTGCGCTGCACGAGGACGCCGGCCGCATCCGCATCACGCTGCGCGACGGCCGGGTGCTCGAGCGCTTCGTCGAGCATGCGATCGGCAGCCTCGCGCGCCCGCTGACCGACGCCGGGCTCGAGGACAAGTTCCGCGGGCTGGTGATCCCCGTGCTGGGCGCGCCGGCGGCTGCGCGACTCCTCGATGCCCTGTGGCAGCTCGACGCGAGCGCCGACGTTGCCGCGCTGCCGCTGCTCTGCGTGCCAGCCGAGGCCACGCGCGAGCGCAGCACGCAACGCGCGGATTGATCGCCCTCTCCGAAGGAAGGATCGAAAACCAAGGACGATTCCCGCCGGCGCACGGCGTTGCGCCTGATTGCCGGGCTGGCCGCGGCCTTCCCATCCTCCGCGCGCAAGGCGCCCACTACATCCGCACGGACATCGCGCACTGGAGCGCCCTGGCCAAGGCGCGCAACATCGAGATCACGGGCTGACGCGCGTCCGGTCGTCGCCCCACGCCGCGGCGGCCGCCTGGCCGCTGCGCACCGCCGCTTCGAGCGTCGCGGGAAACGCGGGATACGCATAGTCGCCTGCCAGGTACAGGCGATGCGCAAGACGGATGGGAGGGTGCGTGATCCCGGGCACGCAGGCATACGTCGCACGACGCTCGGCGATCACGCGCGACCAGGCAAGTCGCGGCCACGGGTGGCCCGCGCGGCGCAGCTGCGCGTCACAGCGCGACACCAGGTCTGATTGCGCGAGCTCGTCGTGCGGCCCGCTCGTGCTGATGACGACGGCGAGAAGTTGATCGACCGCCACCGCGTCGGCAGTTGCTGCCAGGCGGATGTCCTCGCGCTCGAACAGCCATTGTCCCGGACTGTCGTCGAGCCGCACGAGCCCGCCGGGCAGCGGTACGCGCGTGCCGCAATACCCCAGATAGACGGTGGTGATGGATTGATAGGCGTAGCCCGCGACCGCGCGCAGTGCGGCATCGAGGCCGTCCGGCGGCGGCGCCACCGCGAGCGTGCGCGCGAGCTGGTGCGGTGCTACCGCGACGATCGCCGCGTCGAACGGCACGACAGCGTCACCGGTGTCGACGGCCACCTGGTTGGCAGTGGCATCCACGACACGCGCGGTCGTCGCGCGCGCCACGGCATGGCCCGCCGCCGCCAGCACGCGCGCCGCCGCATCGGGCAGGAAAGCGCCGAGCGAGCCGGTCGGCAGGACCAGGTCCGCTGCATGCGGCCGACCGAATGCGGCGGCCAGCACGTTGAGGAACACCTGCGCGGACGCCTGTCGCGGCGGCGTGTTGAGCGCGGCGATGCACAACGGCGCCCACAGGCCGCGCACCGCTTTGCCGGGCATCGATGCGAGCAGCGTGTCGACGCTCCACGCGGGATCGCAGGTGAAGCGCCCATGCTTCCACGCCGCGAGCGCACGCAGCATGCCGAGGCGCTCCGCCAGCGTGAGACCCCGCGTGCGCAGCAGACCGAGCGCCAACCCGGTGGCCGCGCCTGCACCGGCGTGCAGCGCGATGGCGTCCGGCTGCGCCGGCGAAAGCGGCGACAACGCGAGCGGCCGGCGGGTCAGCGGCGTCGTCTGCGGATGCAGTCGCGCGACGAGCCGCAGCGTCGCGTCGTACGCGCCCAGCATGAGGTGCTGGCCGTTGTCGAGCGCAAAGCCGTCGCGCTCCACCGTGCGCGCGCGCCCGCCGAGCAGCGGTGCAGCTTCGTAGAGCGTGACGCGCTCGCCCGCGTCGGCCAGTGCGATTGCGGCGGCGCAGCCGGCCCAGCCGCCGCCGACGACGGCCACGCGCGCGGGTGAGCGCGCCGCGTCCGTGCGCGTCATGCCCGGCGCGCCGTGCGCCAGGCGATCCACAGCTTGCGCAGCGGCGTCAATGCGAGACGCCGGTCGAGCACGCGATAGCCGTCGGCCTCGATCTCGTCGAGCAGCGTGCGATAGATGGCTGCCATGGCGAGCCCGGCGCGCTGCGCGTGGCGGTCCTCCGCCGGCAGCTTCGCCAACGCACGCTCGTACCATGCGCGCGCCCGCTGCACCTCGAAGGCCATGAGCTGCGTGAAGCCATCGCTGGGCGTCGCGGCGAGCAACGCGCTCGCCGGCACGCCGAAGCGTGCGAGGTCCTCCTGCGGGAGGTAGATGCGCCCGCGCCGTGCATCCTCGCCGACGTCGCGCACGATGTTGGTGAGCTGGAACGCGATGCCGAGATCCTGCGCGTAGTCGAGCGTCGCCGGATTGCGATAACCGAAGATGACCGCCGACATGCGGCCCACGACGCCGGCCACGCGCTCGCAGTAGAGAAGCAGCGCGGGAAAGTCGAGGTAGCGCGCCTGGTCGAGGTCCATCTCCATGCCGTCGATGACGGTCAGGAGCTCGTCGCGCGGCAAGGGGAATTGCGCGACGACCTCGCGCAGCGCCTGGGCGACGGGATGCTGCGGCGTGCCGTCGAACACCGCGTCGACCTCGTTGCGCCACCACGCGAGCTTCAGCCGCGCGATCGCCGGATCGGACACTTCGTCGACCACGTCGTCGACTTCGCGGCAATACGCGTACAGCGCGGTGATGGCGCGTCGGCGCTCCGGCGGCAATAGCCGGAAGCTGTAGTAGAAGCTCGAGCCGCTGGCTGCCGCCTTGCGCGCGCAGTACTCGTGCGGGTTCATGCGAGCGGCGCGTGCACGGGCCGCCCGCTGCCGCGTGAGCGGCGCAGCGCCCGCCATGCCACGATGCCCCAATCGAGCACGCGCAGCGTGGGGCGATGGCGGAATACGTCGCCGCCCACCGCGTCGATGCGCTCGAGGATGCGCTCGCCCCCCGCGATGACGGCGGCGAGCTCGAGCGACAGGCGCCACGGCAGCGCTTGCAGCAATGGCCGCCCCGCGTCGAACAGCGTGCGCGTGCGTGCGCATTCGAACGCCATCAAACTCTGCCAGCGCGCGTCGGCATGCCCCTGCCCGATCGCGCGCTCGTCGACCCCGAAGCGGGCGAGATCCTCCGCCGGCAGATAGATGCGGCCCTTGCGCCAGTCGACCGCGACGTCCTGCCAGAAATTGACCAGCTGCAACGCAGTGCACACCGCATCGCTCGCCGCGACGTTCGTCGCGGTGTCGGCGCGATAGAGGGCCAGGATCAGGCGTCCCACGGGATTGGCCGAGCGCCGGCAGTAATCGAGCAGCGCGGCATAGGTGCCGTAGCGGGCGGTGTCGACGTCCTGCGCGAACGCATCGAGCAGGTCGTGGAACGGCCGCAGCGGCAGCTGATGGCGACGGATGGCGGCGGCCAGCACGGGGAACGGAGGCTCGGCCGGTGTTTCGCCGCGCTCGATGGCATTCAGCTGCGCGCCGTAGCGTGCAAGCGCGGCGCGCCGGACGGCGGGCAACGCGTCGCCTTCGTCGGCCAGGTCGTCCGCTGCGCGGGCGAAGCGGTAGATCGCGACGACCGCTTGGCGCAGGTGTGCCGGCACGAGGCGGGATGCCACCGGGAAGTTTTCGTAGTGATCCACGGCCATCGCGACGAAGCATACACAGCGCGCGGCCGGCCGGCCGCGGGCCCGCGGCATGTGCATGGCGGTGGCGGCGGTCCGCCCGGTTCGGCTATACTTTTTCGTTCGGCGAACGCCGGCTGCCCGCGCTACTGCGGTGTGCACGAGGGGGCGCGGAGCGACCCGCACCAGGCCGCGCGGGCGGTCCGCACGAAGCTGCGCGGCAACGTCCGCTGCGCCGGCCGTCCGACCGCGAAAGTGGCGGAACTGGTAGACGCACCAGCCTTAGGAGCTGGCGGGGCAACCCGTGGGGGTTCGAGTCCCCCCTTTCGCACCAGCGCATCCGGTCCGGGGATCCCGGCTCGCTCCGATGAACGAGCGCCCGTTGTGGCGCAGCAAGGATTCACGACGCATGCAAACGACTGTCGAAACGCTGGGCGCGCTCGAACGGCGCCTCAACGTCGCCCTGCCGGTGGCGGACATCGAAGGCGAAGTGCAGAAGCGCCTGTCGCGACTCGCCAAGACGGTGCGCGTGGCCGGGTTCCGTCCCGGCAAGGTGCCGCTCAAGATGGTGGCCCAGCAGTACGGCCCGCAGGTGCGCTCCGACGTGATCGCCGATGCGGTGCAGACGCGCTTCAACGACGCGGTGCGCAGCCAGAACCTCCGCGTCGCAGGCTACCCGCGCATCGAGCAGCGCAACGGCGAAGGCAACGCGGAATCGCCTTCGCTCGAGTTTTCCGCCGTGTTCGAGGTGTACCCGGAGGTCGCGGTCGGCGACGTCTCATCGCTCGCCATCGAACGGCCCGTGGTGACCGTAACGGCCGAGGACGTGGACCGGACGCTCGAGACGCTGCGCCGCCAGCGGACGACGTTCGAGCCCGTCGCGCGCGCCGCGCAAGCGGGCGATCGCGTGCTGGTCGATTTCACCGGCACGATCGACGGCGTCGAATTCCCGGGCGGGCAGGCACGCGATTTCCCGATCACCCTCGGCGAAGGCCGCATGCTGCCCGAGTTCGAGGCCGCGGTCACAGGCATGCAGGCGGGTGAGAGCAAGACCTTTTCGATGACCTTTCCGGCGGACTACCACGGCAAGGAAGTTGCGGGGCAGGTGGCGCAGTTCGACTTGCACGTGAAGCAGGTGGCGGAGCCGCAGCTGCCCGCGCTCGACGAAGCGTTCGCGCGCGCGTTCGGCATCGCGTCGGGACAGATCGCCGACCTGCGCAGCGAAGTCGAAGCCAACCTGCGCCTGGAGCTCAAGCGCAAGGTCGAGAGCGTGCTGAAGGACCAGGCGTTGAAGGGCCTGCGCGGGCTCGCCGATTTCGCGCTGCCGCGCGCGCTGATCGACGCCGAAGCGCAGGGCCTGATGCAGCGTATGGCGGCCAACCTGCGCGAGCAGGGAATGAAGGCCGAGGACATCAAGCTCACGCCCCAGCTCTTCGAGGAGCAGGCGAAGGAGCGCGTCGCGCTCGGCCTCATGGTGGGCGAAGTGGTGCGTCGGGAAGGCCTGCAGGCCAAGCCCGAGCAGGTCAAGGGTCTGGTGCAGGAGGTCGCGCAGACGTACGAGCAGCCCGAGGCCGTCGTCCGGTGGCACTACGAAAAGCCGGAGCGCCTGCAGGAATTCGAGGCGCTCGCCGTGGAGAAGAACGTGGTCGACTGGGTGCTCGCGCGCGCCCGCGTGACCGACGTCCCGACCACCTTCGAAGCCCTGATGGCGCCATCGCAGGGCCGGAGCGGCTGAGGGGCGATCGGCAGCACGGCGCCGGAATGCGCGGTTGGCGGCTGCTGTATCCTTCAGTGATGCTTGCGTGCCGATCCGCCTGACGAACGGCCCCGGCCGCGCCGGCGGTCGAGCGCACCATGAGCGCGCACGCTTGCAGGTTCCGGGCGGCGGGCCCATCTAACGAGCATTCCGCGTCGCTGCATGGCGCGCGGCCACCCACTTATTCGAGAGCGAACATGGACGAACCGCGGGGCCTGGGCCTCATTCCAATGGTCATCGAGCAGAGCGGACGCGGCGAGCGCGCGTACGACATCTACTCGCGGCTCCTCAAGGAGCGTGTCGTCTTCATGGTCGGCGCGGTGAACGAGTCGACGGCCAACCTGGTCGTAGCCCAGATGCTGTTCCTCGAATCCGAGAACCCGGACAAGGACATCCACTTCTACATCAACTCGCCGGGCGGCTCGATCGCGGCGGGGCTTGCGATCTACGACACCATGCAGTTCATCAAGCCGGATGTGTCGACGCTGTGCGTCGGCATGGCGGCGTCGATGGGCGCGTTCCTGCTCGCCGCGGGCGCCAAGGGCAAGCGCTTCGCGCTGCCCAATTCGGACGTCATGATCCATCAGCCGCTCGGCGGCTTCCAGGGACAGGCATCCGACGTCGAAATTCATGCCAAGTACATCCTCAAGCTGCGCGAGCGGCTGAACCAGCTGATGGCGCAACATACGGGCCAGCCGATCGACAAGGTCGCCCGGGACACCGAGCGCGACAATTTCCTGACCGCCGAGCAGGCGCGGGAATATGGGATCGTCGATAAAGTCTTGCAAAAGCGGGGATCCGGCGCGTAAAGTGATATTGCAGCGTTCGAGCGCAACATGTTGATCCGACCGGCCCAGCGGGCCCGGAGACGAGCCGGCCGGGTGGCCGGGGCAGGGAACTGAATGGCCGACAAGTCTTCCAGCGACAAGCTCCTGTATTGCTCCTTCTGCGGGAAGAGCCAGCACGAGGTCCGCAAGCTCATTGCGGGCCCGTCGGTGTTCATCTGCGACGAGTGCATCGAGCTGTGCAACGACATCATCCGCGAGGAAGGCAGCAGCACCGAGGCCGCCCGCGCCGATCGCAACAAGCTCCCCACGCCCCATGAGATCCGGCAGATCCTCGACCAGTACGTGATCGGCCAGGAGCCGGCCAAGAAGATCCTCTCGGTCGCGGTGTACAACCATTACAAGCGGCTCGAGTCCGGTGCCAAGGAGGATGACGTCGAGCTGGCCAAGTCGAACATCCTGCTGATCGGGCCCACGGGCTCGGGCAAGACGCTGCTCGCGCAGACGCTCGCCCGGCTCCTGGACGTTCCGTTCGTCATCGCCGATGCCACCACGCTGACCGAGGCCGGGTACGTGGGCGAGGACGTCGAGAACATCATCCAGAAGCTCCTGCAGAAGTGCGATTACGACATCGAGAAGGCGCAGCGCGGCATCGTCTACATCGACGAGATCGACAAGATCTCCCGCAAGAGCGACAACCCGTCGATCACCCGCGACGTCTCGGGCGAGGGCGTGCAGCAGGCGCTGCTCAAGCTGATCGAGGGCACCATCGCGAGCGTGCCGCCGCAGGGCGGGCGCAAGCACCCGAACCAGGAGTTCGTGCAGGTCGACACCACCAACATCCTGTTCGTGTGCGGTGGCGCGTTCGACGGCCTCGAGAAGATCATCCGCCAGCGCACGGCGAAGACGGGCATCGGCTTCGGCGCCGAAGTGGCGTCGCCCGACGATCGCAAGAACATGACGATCCTGCTCCGCGAGACGGAGCCCGAGGACCTGATCAAGTTCGGCCTCATCCCGGAATTCGTGGGCCGGCTGCCCGTGGTGGCAACGCTCGACGAGCTCGACGAGGCGGCGCTCATCCAGATCCTCGTGGAACCGAAGAACGCGCTGATCAAGCAGTACCAGAAGATGTTCCGCATGGAAGCGGTCGAGCTCGAGGTGCGCGAAGCTGCGCTGCGGGCCATCGCGCGCAAGGCGCTGGCGCGCAAGACCGGCGCACGCGGCCTGCGCTCGATCCTCGAGCAGGTGTTGCTGGACGTGATGTACGACCTGCCGTCGCTCAACAACCTCGCGCGGGTCGTGGTGGACGAATCGACCATCGCGAACGACGGCAAGCCTCTCCTGATGTTCACGGACCAGCCGAAGGTCGCGGCGGCGCAGTAACGGCCGCCCCCCCCGTCCGCAGTCACGGCCGCACCCCCGTCGTTCCCGCGCAGGCGGGAATCCAGCGACTTCGACGACAGGGTTCCCGCCTTCGCGGGGACGCCCATCCAACCGCTGTTCCCCGCGGCCGTTGCCCGGTAATTCCGACCGGGACTGCGGTCGAAGCAACAGGGCGCGTTTGCCGGTTCAACTCACCCGGCACCCCTGCCGGGCGGCTGTGGTACCGTGGGTTCGTGGACGACGGCAGCAGGGTGGCGCGAGCGTTGGCCCAGGACGTGTTCCCCCACGTCCGGTGTGGTCAACCCCCTGATTCCATTGGAGCGGCTCGCCGCACGCCGGGCTTGTAGCCCCTGCCAATCGGCCCCATGTTTCGCTTGCAATCCCTCACCTGAAGGCCAAGATGCCCAACGAATCCAATACCCCGGCCGACGTCACGAACCTCCCGCTCCTCCCGCTGCGCGACGTCGTCGTGTTCCCCCACATGGTGATTCCCCTGTTCGTGGGGCGCCCGAAGTCCATCAAGGCCCTCGACGTGGCGATGGACGCCGGCAAGCACATTCTCCTGGTGGCGCAGAAGCAGGCGGCCAAGGACGACCCGGTTGCCGAGGACCTCTACGACATCGGCAGCGTGGCCACCGTCCTCCAGATGCTGAAGCTGCCCGACGGCACCGTGAAGGTGCTGGTGGAAGGCACCCAGCGCGCACGCATCGCCCGCGTCGAGGAGCGGGGCGAGTACCTGGCGGCCGACGCGCAACCCATCGCCGGCGATCCGGGCCCGGCCCACGAGGTCGAGGCGATGCGCCGCGCGCTGCTCACGCAGTTCGACCAGTACGTCAAGCTCAACAAGAAGATTCCGCCCGAGATCCTCACGTCGATGTCGGGCATCGATGACGGCGGCCGGCTGGCCGACGCGATCGCGGCCCATCTGCCGCTCAAGCTGGAGCAGAAGCAGCAGATCCTCGAGATGAACGACGTCGCCAAGCGCCTCGAGCACCTGCTCGGCGTGCTCGAAGGCGAGGTCGACATCCTGCAAGTGGAGAAGCGCATCCGCGGCCGCGTGAAGCGGCAGATGGAGAAGAGCCAGCGCGAGTACTACCTGAACGAACAGGTCAAGGCGATCCAGAAGGAGCTCGGCGAAGGCGACGAGAACGCCGACCTCGACGAGATCGAGAAGAAGGTCAAGACCGCGCGCATGTCCAAGGAAGCCGAGGGCAAGGCGCTGAACGAGCTCAAGAAGCTGCGGATG
>DATILY010000115.1:0-21044 GCA_035475895.1 Casimicrobiaceae bacterium
CAACAGCTCGGCGGACCGAACGACTATGCTTCATCGTTGGATGCATCACTACAACTGGCATCGCCCGCACCAAGGCATTGGCGGGTCAGCACCGGTCAGCCGCTTGGGCCGGAACGGAAACAACGTGTTGGCGCTTCACAACTAGACCACCAGCTCCTGGTAGAGCGTCGTCTCGAGCTTGAGGAGCGCCTGCTCGTCGTGCAGCCGGGCGCCATCGATCAGGAACACGTCCTCCACCCGCTCACCGAGGGTGTTGATCTTCGCGCTCGCGACGTTGACGTTCGCCTTGGCCAGCACGTAGGCGATGCGCGCGAGGAGGCCGGCGCGATCGCCCGCGACCACTTCGAGGATGTAGTGGGTGCCCTTGTCGTCGGGAAAGATCTGGATCTCCGGCGTGAGCGGGAAATGACGCAGCTGGCGTGAGATGCGGCCCTCGGCCGGCGGCTCCACCGGCAGCGGGTCGTTGAGCCGCTGCGTGAGCTCGTACTCGACGTACTGGATCGTCTCGCGATACGCGGCCAGCGGATTCCCCGGGTCGTGCACCACGAACGTGTCGAACGCGTAGTTGTGGCGCGTCGTGTGCACCTTCGCCTCGAGGATCGACAGGCCGACGCGCCCGAAGAAGCCGCAGATGCGCGCGAACAGCTCGCGCTGGTCGGGGAGGTAGGCCAGCACCTGCAGTCCTGCGCCCCCGCGCGCCAGGCGCGCCTTCACGACCGGTGCGGCGCCGTTGACGCGCCAGTACAGGTGGCGCGCGTGCCACGCAATCTCGTCGGCCGTGTGGCGCTGGAAGTACGGCGTGTCGAGATGGCGCCACAACGCCTGCTCCGCCGCGTCGGGAACGGCATACAGCCGCAGCAGCCGCTGCGCTTCGGCCTGCCGCGCTGCCACGCTGTCCTGGATCGACACGCCGGCCGAGCCGCCGCGCAGCTCGGCGCGCGTTGCATGGAACAGGTCCTCGAGCAGCTTCGCCTTCCACGCGTTCCAGACCTTCGGGCTGGTGCCGCGGATGTCGGCGACGGTCAGCAGGTAGAGCGCGACGAGCCGCCGCTCGCTGCCGACCCTGCGCGCAAATTCGCGCACGACCGCAGGATCGGTCACGTCCTGCTTTTGTGCGGTCATCGACATCGTGAGGTGCTCGGCGACGAGCCAGGCGAGCAGGGCGGCATCGTCCGGCGGCAGCCCCAGCGAGGATCCGAAGCGCCGTGCGTCGCGTGCGCCAAGCTTCGAGTGATCGCCGCCGCGGCCCTTGGCGATGTCGTGGAACAGCCCGGCGAGGTACAGCAGCTCCTTGCCTTCGAAGTCGCCGATCAGGCGCGAGCACAGCGGATACTCGTGCGCATGCTGCGGCTCGGTGAACCTGCGCAGGTTGCGGATCACCATGAGGATGTGCTCGTCCACGGTGTACACGTGGAAGAGGTCGTGCTGCATCTGCCCGACAATGCGCCCGAACATGGGCAGGAACTGGCCGAGGATGCCGTAGAGGTTCATGCGCCGCAGCGCGTGCGTGAGCCCGCGCGGCTCGCGGAACATCTGCAGGAAGCGCGCGCGATTGGCCGGATCGAGCCTGAACTTCGCGTCGATGCGATGGCGGTTGCGCCACAGGGCGCGCAGCGTGCGCGCCGACATGCCCTTGAGCGCAGGATCCCGCTGCAGCGCGATGAAGGCGTCGAGCATGGCCGCAGGCCGCGCATCGAACACGTCGTCATGGCAGATGTCGAGCAGCTCGTCGACGCGCTGGAACTCGGCGTCGATGGCGATCGGCGTCGTTTCGGCGGGGTACAGGCGCGCGTGCAGGTTCTGCAGCAGGATCGTGTTCATCTGCCGCACGACCTTGGCGGCGCGGTAATAGCGCTGCATCAGCTGCTCGCTGGCGCGCCGCGCCGGCGTGTCGGCGAGATCGAGCTGACGCGCCAGGGCGGACTGCTGGTCGAAGATCAGCCGATCCTCGCGCCGCTCCGCGAGATAGTGCAGCCGCGTGCGCAGTCCGCCGATGCAGCGCTCCTGCCGCGACACTGCGCGCGCCTCGGCCATCGTCATGAGTCCGTTCCGCGCGAGCTCGCGCCACGAGCGGCCCAGGCCTGCGGCACGGGCGATCCACAGCACCGTCTGCAGGTCACGCAGGCCGCCGGGGCTTTCCTTGACGTTCGGCTCGAGGTTGTACGCGGCGTCGTGGTACTTGAGGTGGCGCTGCTGCTGCTCGAGCGTCTTGGCCGCGTGGAAGGCGCGCGGGTCCATCGCGGCGTCGAAGGCCTGCGCGAAGCGCGCGTAAAGGGCGCGCGAACCGGCGAGCTGGCGGCGCTCGAGAAGGCTCGTGCGCACGGTCACGTCGGCGCTCGCCTCGGCTTCGCATTGCGCCACCGTGCGCACGGCATGCCCAAGCTCGATGCCGACGTCCCACAACGCGGCAACGAAGCGCTCGACATCCGCGTCGCGCGCGCGGTCGCCGTCCGCAGGGAGCAGGACCAGCACGTCCACGTCCGAATGCGGGAACAGCTGGCCGCGGCCGTAGCCGCCGATGGCGACCAGCGCGACCTCCGGTCCGAACCCCAGGTCGCGCCAAACCCCGGTGATCACGCGGTCCGCGAGGCGCGCGTGCGCGCGCAGCAGCGCCGGGGTGTCCGGCCGGGCGAAGAACCCATTGCGGATCTCGAGGCGGCCGCGACGCCATGCCTCGCGCCAGCGCGCGATGCCCGATGCGCTGCTCGTCGCTTCGGGTGCCGCGGCGACGGGCGTAGCGCTCATCGAACGAGGATCAGGCCGCCGGTGGCGGCGGCGTGCCGGCCGACTGCGTCAGGATCTCGTAGCCATCCGGCGTGACGAGCACGGTGTGCTCCCATTGCGCGGACAGCGAATGATCGGCGGTCACGATGGTCCAGCCGTCCGCGAGGCAGCGGATGCCGGCGCGCCCCGCGTTGATCATCGGCTCGATGGTGAAGATCATGCCGGCCTGCAGCTTGAGGCCCGTGCCCGGCCGCCCGTAGTGCAGCACCTGCGGCTCCTCGTGGAACTGCTTGCCGATGCCGTGCCCGCAGAACTCCCGCACGACCGAAAACCCCTGGCTCTCGGCGAAGCGCTGGATCGTCGCGCCGATGTCGCCCAGGTGCGCGCCCGCCTTGACGGCGCGAATGCCGCGCCACATCGCCTCGTACGTGACGTCCACCAGGCGCCGCGCCTGGATCGACGGCTTGCCGATCATGAACATGCGGCTCGTGTCGCCGTGATAGCCGTCCTTGATGACGGTCACGTCGACGTTCACGATGTCGCCGTCCTTGAGCTTCTTGTCACCCGGGATGCCGTGGCACACGACGTGATTCACGGACGTGCACAGCGACGCCGGGTACGGCGAATGGCCGGGTGGCGCGTAGTTGAGCGTGGCCGGCGTGGTGTGCTGCACGTTGACCATGTAGTCGTGCGCGAGCTGGTCGATCTCCCTGGTCGCCACACCGGTCTTGATGTGCGGCGTGAGGTAGTCGAGCAGCTCCGAGGCGAGGCGGCCTGCCTCGCGCATGCCGGCGATGTCGGCGTCGTTCTTCAGCGTGACGGGCATACGGTCGACGTTACGCGCGCAGGAGCTCGTTGAGGCTCGTCTTCGAGCGCGTCTTCGCATCCACCTGCTTGACGATGACCGCGCAATACAGGCTGTGCGAGCCGTCGGGCGCCGGCAGGCTGCCCGCAACCACGACGGAGCCTGCCGGTACGCGCCCATAGGTGATGCGGCCGGTGGCGCGATCGTAGATGCGCGTGCTCTGGCCGATGAACACGCCCATGCCGAGCACCGCGTTCTCCTCGACGACCACGCCTTCGACCACCTCCGAGCGCGCGCCGATGAAGCAGTTGTCCTCGATGATGGTCGGATTGGCCTGCAGCGGCTCGAGCACGCCGCCGATGCCTACGCCGCCCGACAGGTGAACGTTGCGGCCGATCTGCGCGCACGAGCCGACGGTGGCCCACGTGTCCACCATGGTGCCTTCGTCGACGTACGCGCCGATGTTCACGTAAGACGGCATGAGGACCACGTTGCGCGCGACATACGCGCCGCGCCGCGCCACCGCCGGCGGCACGACGCGCACGCCCGCTTCGGCAAAGGCGGACTCATCGTACGGCGCGAACTTCGTCGGCACCTTGTCGAAGAACCGGAATGGCGCCTGCGGTCCCGCGAGGCCGATCGGGCGATTCTCCGCCAGGCGAAACGACAGCAGCACGGCCATCTTGATCCACTGATGCGTCACCCATGCGCCGTCGCGCTTCTCCGCGACGCGCAGGCGGCCGCCGTCGAGCGCATCGATCACCGCATCGACGGCCTCACGCACGCCGGGCGGCGCCGCCGTGGGTGTCAGGTCCGCACGGCCTGCCCATGCGGCTTCGATGGTCGACTGCAGATTTTCCATGAAGTGCTTGAAAAAGGGACGATTTTACACGCCGTCGCACCGCGTGCCGCGCCAGGTCGCGCGAAGACGGCCTTCGCGTAGATGGGGGCGGGCTCGCGCGAGTTCGAGCCGCCTGCACGGGGCGCTCGACTGGACCGCTGCGGCGACTGCAGCCGCCGGGGCGCTACATCGTCTTGAAGCGCGCCGCGAAGGTGCGGGAGACGACGAGCTTTTCGGGCCGCTCGCGCAGTGTGATCACCGGCTGGTCGCGCCAATCGCGCTCGACCTTGGCGATGGCGCGCAGGTTCACGATGGTGGCGCGGTGGATCTGCCAGAACACCGCCGTGTCGAGCTCGTCGTACAGCTCCTTGATGGGCTTCTTGATGAGCGCTTCGGCGGCGGCGGTGACCACCTTGGTGTACTTGTCCTCGGCCTGGAAGTACAGCACGTCGTCCACTGCGATCATCTGCAGCGTGTTGCCGAGCGAGGCCCGGATCCACTTGAGCGGACCGCCCGTGTCGCGCTCGGCCAGGCGCGCAAGCAGCGTCGTCAGGTCGGCCGGCGGCGTGGCAAGCCGCGTCTTCAGGCGCGCGACGACCTTGGCCAGGCGCTCGGCCGTGACCGGCTTCAGCACGTAATCGGCGGCGCCTTCCTCGAACGCGGCAATGGCGTATTCGTCGTACGCCGTGACGAACACGACGTGCGTGCGGGCGCCGACCGCCCGCGCGACCTCGATGCCGTTTCGTACCGGCATGCGGATGTCGAGGAAGGCGACGTCCGGTCGGTGCACCTCGATCGCCTCCTGCGCCTGCTCCCCGTTGTCCACCTCGGCTACGAGCGAAAGCTCGGGCCACGCTTCTGCCAGGCGCGCCTTGAGCTGCGCCCGCAGCATCGGCTCGTCCTCGGCGATGATGGCGGTGGTCAAGGGCTCAGGTGGGATCGAAGGGCACGGCGAGCGTTGCGCGGGTGCCGCGCGGATCCGCGGGCGCCAGTGTAAACCGGCCGCGCGAGCCGTACAGCGCCGCGAGCCGGTCGCGCACGTTGCTAAGACCCACCCCGTCGCCGCCGGTCGCCACGCCGGGCGAAAAACCGCGGCCGGTGTCCGCCACCGTGACGATGAGCGAATCGCCCTCGCGTTGAGCGCGCACTTCGACCCTGCCACCGTCGGCAGCGGGCTCGATGCCGTGCTTGATCGCGTTCTCGACGAGCGAGATCAGCATGTTGGCCGGGAACGGATGGGTCTTGAGCTCGGCCGGGACCGCGATGTCGAAGGCAAGCCGTGGACCGATGCGCATCTGCAGGATGCTGAGGTACGCGCTGGCGAGGTCCGCCTCCTGGCCCAGCGTGGATGACGACGCGCGGAGCTGCGGCAGGGCCGCGCGCAGGTAGCCGATGAGATGCCCGAGCAGGCGGTTGGCCTGCGCGGGGTCCGTCTCCGTGAGGTATTGCACCGACGCCAGCGTGTTGAACAGGAAGTGCGGCTCGACCTGTGCCTGCATCAGCTTGAGCTCGGCCTCGATCGCCTGCTTCGACAACAGGTGGCGCTCGGCTTCCGCCTTGTGCAGGGCGGCCGTCGCGCGCGTTTCCCTGAACTTGACGTAGAACATGAGGCTGATCAGCAGTCCATTGCCCCACGCGGTGATGAAATTGTAGGCGAAGAACGGGCCCCGCTCCTGCACGTACTGCAGCGTGTAGCCCTTGACGACGATCACCAGCGCGATGCCGATGAGCGCGCCGATGGCCACGGAGAACATGAGCGTGCGGATCGGCTTGCTGCGCTCCCACGGCGTTGCGACGTTGACGCAATAGGCGATCGACAGGCCATAGAGCTGCACCGTCACCAGGGGCTGCCAGAAAGGCCGCGGATCGTCGATCCACAGCACGGCCGCGATGCCGGTGTTGATCGCAACGATCAGGAGCAGGGTCGACCACGAGAACGACAGGCCGCGGCGCAGCGGGTGCTGCGCGGAGGGTGGCGCCGGCGGAGCGAGCGTGGCCATGGCGGGCGATTGTAGGACGCGCGGCCGCGGCTGCGCAGTGGCCGGCGACGAAACGCGCCGTCCGTGGACAGGCCGCGCAGGGGGCGCGCAGGACGGCCGCCTGTACGGCAGTCCGCATGCGGCCTGCAACGGGCGTCGAGCGGGACACGCGTGGGATAATCGCCCATGGCGAACGCGCGCTCATCCGGCGGTGTCGCATGGCGCGCCGCCGCCGTGCTGACGACGCTGGTCGCCGGCGCCGCCCTGGCCCTGGTCATCGCATACTGGACGTGGCAGCTCGTCGCGCCAGCCTCGGTGCGCATCGCGCCTGCGCCCGCGGAGGATCCGGCCGGCGTCATCGTGGCCGCACAGCTTTTTGGTGCCGGTGCGCAAGCACCCGATGCGGCGCCCCCTGATGCGATCGGCGACGTGCGCCTGCTCGGCGTCATCGTGCAACGGGACGGCAAGGGCTACGCCGTGTTCCGCCTGCCCACCGGTCCGCGCGTCGTGACGCCAGGCGAGGACGTCGGGCCCGGCCTGCGGCTTGGGGCCATCGACAACGATGGTGTCAAGCTGGTCGACAACGGCACCGAGCGCACGCTGTCGCTGCGCAACGGCGTACGCGCGAGCGTGCCGCAATCCGGTCCGCAGTCGGCCACTGCCCGTGCCCCGGCTGCAGCCGCGTCGCCCCGCGGCCCGAACGTGCCGGTCGCGAGCGCTGCGAAGTGCCAGCCGCCCGCCGGCTTCCGCGGCGAAGTCGTGCGCCTCAACGTGGAGCTCGTCGGCGGGCTCATCGCGCAGCCGGATGCATGGCGCTCGATGGTCCAGCCGTCCAACGGCGCGCTGGTCGTGCGCGAGACCGCCGGCTTCGGGCAGCTCGTCGGATTGCAGCAAGGCGATCGCGTGGAGCAGGCGAACGGCATTGCGTTGACGACGCCGGACGACGTGGTCGGTGCCGTGCTGCGGCCGCTCGCCGCCAATCAGCCGGTGCGTCTCCTGGGCAGGCGCAACGGCCAGCCGCGCGAGCTGTGGATCACCAACGTCGGCTGCGGCAGCTAGCTGCGTCGACGTTCGAACGGGCAGGCGCGCTTGTTTTCCGATCAGACCATGGAATCGACTTGAGCCAACGCACCCACGACATCGATGAGCAGCTCACCGCGATGGCCGTGCACCTGCGGGCACGCCGTTCGGCGATCCTGCAGGCATGGCACAGGGCCGTCGACGCGGACCACGAGCTGACCACCGCATCGTCGCTCCCCAGGACGCAGTTCAACGATCACATCCCCGATCTGCTCGACGCGTTCGAGCGCGTGCTCCGCGCGTGGCCGGACGACGTGAGCAAGGTGAGCCTGCAGGAGCAGCGCGAGGACGCTGCCGGCCATGGCTTGCAGCGCTGGCAGCAGGGCTATCACCTGCGCGAAGTGACGCGCGAATGGGGCCATCTGCAGCTATGCCTCATCGACGAGCTCGATCATTACGCCACCCAGCATCCCGAAGCCGGCCAGGCGATGGTGATCGCGCGCCGTGCGATGATCGAATTCTGCAACCAGGGCATCAGCGCGAGCACGCTGCGCTATTTCCAGCTGCAGCAGACCGAGGCGGTCGGCCATGTGCGCGACCTCGACCAGACGCTCGCCGAAGTCCGTGATCTCGAGCTGCGGCGCAGCGAGGTGCTGCGCCAGGCCGCACACGACCTGCGCGGCAATCTCGGCGTGGTGACCAACGCCACGTTGCTGCTCACCCTCGACGGGCTGCCCGAAGGGTCACGCGAGGAGTACCTGCGGCTGCTCAAGCGCAGCGTCGCGTCGCTGCAGGCGATGCTCGACGACGTCATGAACCTCGCGCGGCTGCAGGCAGGCCACGAGCTGCGCAACATCGCGCCGTTCGACGCGGCCGTGCTGATCCGCGAGCTGTGCGAAAGCGTCCATTTCCTCGCGACCGAGCGCGACCTCTTCCTGGAGTACGCGGGGCCCCCATCGCTGCCGGTCGAAGGGGACGCCGTGAAGGTGCGGCGGATCGCGCAGAATCTTCTGCTCAACGCGTTGCGCTACACGAACGAGGGCGGCGTCACCGTGACGTTCGGCGACAGCGGCAGCGATGACCCGAAGCGCTGGAAGCTCGTCGTGCACGACACGGGCCCCGGATTCCATGCAGGCCCCGGTGCGCCCCTGGCCGGGGCGCTCGAGGAAGCCACGACGGACGCGCAGCAGCACGAAGAGCGGGCGGTGGACGAAGCGCCCCGCGGCGCGCTGCCGGAACACCATGCCCGCGCGCGGTCGGCCAAGGACTCGCGAGCGGTCCATCAGGAGCGCGGTGAAGGTGTCGGACTGTCGATCGTCAAGCGCCTGTGCGAGCTGCTCGACGCGAGCCTCGAGCTCGAGTCGAAGCCCGGCGAGGGAACCACCTTTCGGGTGCTGTTTCCACGCCACTACGATCCTGCGGCACCGGTCGGCCCGGCCGCCGGCGGCGATCAGCCGCTCGGCGTGGGCGGCAGCCAGTCCAGCAGCGCGAGCGGGCGCTCGATCCAGCCCGTGGCGGGCCAACCCTCCGACGATCCGGCTTCTCCGAGGTAGCCGTAGTCGGCGACGATCGTCGCCATGCCGGCCGAATTGCCCGCGACGACGTCACGCAGGTCGTCACCGACGTAGACGCATGCAGCCGCCGGCATGCCGAGCGCCTCGGCTGCATGCAACAGCGGCGCCGGATGCGGCTTGGCATGCGCGGTCGTGTCTCCGCTCACCACCACGCCGGCGCGGGACGCGAGACCGAGCGCGGCCACGAGCGGGGTGGTGAACCGCTGCGCCTTGTTGGTGACGATGCCCCACACGATGCCGCGGGCCTCGAGCGCGTCCAGCAACGCGGGCACGCCATCGAACAGGCAGGTAGTGTCCGCGAGGCCGGCCTCGTAGTACGCGAGGAACTCGTCGCGCAGCGCGGCGTAATGAGGGTGGTCGGGCGCGACACCCATGCCGGCACCGAGGAGCCCGCGCGCGCCGGCCGACGCGTGGGCACGCAGCGCAGCGATGTCGACCGGCGCAAGCCCGCGTACCGTGCGCACGCGATTCAACGCACCGGCAAGATCGCCGGCCGAATCGGCCAACGTGCCATCGAGATCGAAGAGCACGGCGCTGGCCGCCAGCGCACGTGGTGGCGATGGATGCAGCGCCCGGCCCGCCAACGGAGCAGCCGCGCTCAGTGGCCCGCCGCAGGCACGGTGGCCGCGAGCGCGGTGTGCTGCGCATCGCGTGCACACGCCATGAGGTAGTTCACGGTCGTGTCGTCTTCCAGCCGGTAGCTGCGCGTGAGCGGGTTGTACGTCATCCCCGTGATCTCGCCCACGGCAAGCCCGGCGCGGCGGGCGAAGGCGGCGAGCTCGGAGGGGCGCAGGAAGCGCGACCAGTCGTGCGTGCCGCGCGGCAGCAGGCGCAGCACGTATTCGGCACCGATGACCGCGTACAGGTAAGACTTGGGATTGCGGTTGATCGTCGAGAACACGACGAGCCCGCCCGGACGCGCAAGCTGCGCGCATGCGGCCACGGTCGACGCTGGATCGGGCACGTGCTCGAGCAGCTCGAGGCACGTGACGACGTCGAACGCGCCGGGCGACGCCTGCGCCAGCGTCTCCGCGGCCACGAGCCGGTAGTCGACCGCCACACCGGACTCGAGCTGGTGCAATCGCGCCACGCCGAGCGCCTTCTCGGACAGGTCGATGCCGGTGACGACGCCGCCGCGCAGGGCCATCGCCTCGGCGAGGATGCCGCCGCCGCAGCCGACGTCCACGATGCGCTTGCCCGTGAGGCCGCCAGCCAGCTGCTCGATCCATGCGAGGCGCAATGGATTGATGTCGTGCAGCGGCTTGAACTCGCTGTTCGGATCCCACCAGCGGTGCGCGAGCGCGGAGAAGCGGTTGAGCTCGACGGGATCGGCGTTGGCGGTCATGGTGGCGGCGGCGATACGGACGGTCATTGCAGGCGCGCGCGCCACAGGCCCGCGCGCGCAAGCAGGGCGGCTTCGTCCAGCTGCGTGAACCGCCGCTCCTGCAGCACGGGCGCTCCGGCGATCCAGACGTGCGTCACATCCGCGCGCGCAGCGACATGCACGAGATGCGAGACCGGATCGTACACCGGCTGGCTGTCGACGCCGCCAAGGTCGATCGCCGTGACGTCGGCCTGCTTGCCCGGCACGAGCGATCCGATGGCATCGTCGAAGCCGAGCGCGCGTGCGCCGCCGAGCGTCGCCATGTGCAGCGCGTCGTGTGCGGGCAATGCGGCCGCGTCGCCGGTCGAGACCTTGGCGAGCAGGCTCGCGAGGCGCATCTCGCTCAGCACGTCGAGCCGGTTGTTGGAGGCCGCCCCATCGGTGCCAAGCGCGACGTTGATGCCCTGCGCGCGCAGCGCCGTCACCGGCGCGATGCCGCTGGCGAGCTTCATGTTGGACGCAGGGCAGTGCACCACGTGACAGCCGTGCGTCGCGAGGAGCTCGAGGTCCGGCTGGTCCACGTGCACGGCATGGATCGCGATGAACGATGGCCCGGTCGCGCGCAGGCGTGCAAGCCGCGCGAGCGGACGCTCGCCTGCCGCACGCGCATCGTCCACTTCGCGCCGCGTCTCCGCCAGATGGGTCTGGATCGGCAGGTCCAGCTGATGCGCGTAGGTCGTGACCTTGCGCCACGTGTCGTCGCCCACGGTGTAGGGCGCATGCGGCGCGAGGGAGAAGCGCAGCCGCGGCGCATGCTTGAAGGCATCGCGCGCCGCCAGGCCCTGCTGCAGGTAGGCGTCGGCATCCGCGGCGTACGGCGTGGGGAAGTCGAGCACGGGCAGCCCGACGAGCGCGCGCATGCCGCTGGCCTCGTAAGCGCGCGCCGAGGCATCGGGGTAGAAATACATGTCGTTGCAGCACGTGATCCCGCCGCGGATCATTTCCGCCGCGCCGAGCAGCGTGCCGTCCTGCACGAACTCGGGTGACAGGAAGCGCGCTTCGCGCGGCCAGATCTGCTCGGTCAGCCATGCCTGCAGCGGCACATCGTCCGCGATCCCGCGCAACAACGTCATTGCGGTGTGGGTGTGCGCATTGACGAGGCCCGGGATGAGCACGTGGCGCGGCAGCGTCAGATGCTCGCGTGCTGCGTAGCGCGCATCCGCGTCGGCCGCGGGCAGCAGCGCGACGATGCGTTCGGCGTCGACGATCAGCGCGTGCCCGGCGAGCGCGCCGGCCGGATCGACCGGCACGATCCACGCGGCATCGATGCGCAGGTCGATCGATCGCAGCTCGCTCATGCGCTCACTATAGCGTTTCGACGCCGACCGCAAAGCGCACCCGCGATGATCGTCACCGGCGCGCACGACGTGCAGCGCAAAAACAAAAGCCCCGCCGAAGCGGGGCTCTTGCTTGCAGGACGAAGACCCTAGCGGCGGGTGCCTTCACCCTTCACTTCGACTTCGACGCGGCGGTTGGGCGCCAGGCAGGCGATCAGCTCCTTGAGCGCCTTCTGGTTGCACACCACACCGGGAACCGGCTGCGTCTTGCCCATGCCGAGCGTTTCGATCTTGTCGCGCGGCACGCCCTTGCTCACGAGGTAATCGCGCACGGCGTCGGCACGGCGCTCGGACAGCCGCTGGTTGTACTGCTGCGTGCCGATGCGATCGGTGTGGCCCGTCACGAGCACGAGCTCCAGCTTCTGCACGCCGTTGAGGCGGCTGACGATCTCGCTGTCGATCGCGGCCTTGCCGTCCGGCCGCAACACGGCCTTGTCGAAGTCGAACAGCGCCTTCGAGGCGAGCGTGATCTTCTGCACGGCAGGTGCGGGCGCAGGTGCAGGTGCCGGCGCGGGCGGCGGGGGCGGCGTCGGGGCTGCAGCCGGAGCCGGTGCCGGCGCGGGCGCCGGACGGGGGACCAGGTCGGCATCGCACGCGGCGATGGCCATCTGCGGCGTCCAGTATCCGGTGCGATAGCAGAGGTTGCCCGCGAGCCCGAGCGCTCCGTTGTAGACGCCGCTGCGCACCACGTTGTTGTCGGGCGCTGCCGTGGCCGACAGGACGTACGCGCAATTCGTCGGATCGCAGGCAGCGGGACCCGCGACGTATCCCTTCGGATCGGCTTTCGGCTGCGCGGCGAGGCTGCCGGCGAATGCCGCCGCAAGCGCGCCCACCACAACACCGGAAACGAGACGTCGAGTCATTGTTTCACCCCTTTGGCTTTGGTTTTGAACAGGTTTATTGGTCGGACGAAGCATGTGCGCGCAGGCTTAACTCACTGACGCGCCATATCCTTTTGGCGGCCCCAGCCCAATATAGCAGGGCTTTTTGGGGCTGGCAAAGAAAAGCCCGGCGCAAAAACCGCCCGGAGTCGCGACTGTCGCGGCAATACAACGGCGTGCTAAAATTACATGTTTTCAAAGGCCTCCCGCGTTCGGGCCGAGGCGCCGCCGGCACCGCCCGGCGAGGTCCGCCGGGAAGCAAAAACGCCCTTCGCACCGGGTTTTAGGGCCCATGGCGCGAAGGTGACCCCTCGCCAGCCAGGAAACGACGTCCCCCATGGAGCAGTTCGCCAAGGAAACTTTACCGGTCAGCCTCGAAGCCGAAATGCGGCATTCGTACCTCGATTACGCAATGAGCGTGATCGTCGGGCGGGCCCTTCCGGACGTGCGCGACGGCCTCAAGCCCGTCCATCGCCGGGTGCTCTACGCGATGCACGAGGCGAACATCACCTTCAACCGGCCGTACGTGAAATGCGCCCGGGTGGTGGGCGACGTCATGGGGAAATACCACCCGCATGGCGACATGGCGATCTACGACACGCTGGTCCGCATGGCCCAGCCGTTCTCGCTGCGCTATCCGCTGATCGACGGGCAGGGCAACTTCGGCTCGGTCGATGGCGACAACCCGGCGGCGATGCGCTACACCGAGTGCCGGCTCGAGCGCATCGCCAACGAGCTCACCGCCGACATCGACAAGGACACCGTCGATTTCGTGCCCAATTACGACGGCAAGGAGCAGGAGCCTTCCGTCCTGCCGTCGCGGCTGCCGAACCTGCTCGTCAACGGCTCGTCCGGCATCGCCGTCGGCATGGCCACGAACATCCCGCCGCACAACCTCGGCGAGACGATCGCCGGATGCCTGGCGGTGCTCGACAAGCCCGAGATCACGGTGGACGAGCTGCTCGAGCTCATTCCGGCGCCCGACTTTCCGACTGCCGGGATCATCTACGGCCTCGAAGGCGTGCGCGAGGGCTATCGCACCGGCCGCGGCCGCGTCGTGATGCGCGCGCGGACGCATGTCGAGGATCTCGACAAGGGCGTGCGCCAGGCGATCATCGTCGACGAGATCCCGTACCAGGTGAACAAGGCCAACCTGCTCATCCGCATGGGCGAGCTGGTGCGCGAGAAGAAGCTCGAGGGCATCTCCGACCTGCGCGACGAATCCGACAAGTCGGGCATGCGCGTGGTGATCGAGCTCAAGCGCGGCGAAGTACCGGAGATCGTGCTCAACAACCTGTTCAAGCTGACGCAGCTGCAGGACAGCTTCGGCATGAACATGGTGGCGCTGGTCGACAACCAGCCGCGGCTCCTCAACCTCAAGCAGTTCCTCGAATTCTTCCTGTCGCACCGGCGCGAAGTCGTCGTGCGCCGCACGCGCTACGAGCTTGGCAAGGCGCGCGAGCGCGGCCACATCCTCGAAGGCCTTGCCGTCGCGCTGTCGAACGTCGACGAGATCATCGCGCTGATCAAGGCGTCGCCGTCGCCGGCCGAAGCCAAGCAGGCGTTGATGGGACGCGTCTGGCGCTCGCGCGTGGTGGAAGAGATGCTGTCGCGCGCCATCGCCGCCGAGGCCGTGCGGCCGGAAGGCCTGCCGCCCGAATACGGCTTCCAGCCCGACGGCAGCGGCTATCGCCTCTCCGACGTGCAGGCACAGCGCATCCTGGACATGCGCCTCGCGGCGCTCACGGCGCTCGAGCAGGACAAGATCACCACCGACTACCGCGACGTGATGGAGCTGATCGCCGATCTGATCGACATCCTGGCCACGCCCGGCCGCGTGACGCAGATCGTGCGCGACGAGCTGGGCGCGATCCGCGACCAGTTCGCCGACAAGCGCCGCAGCGAGATCGTCGCGGTCGGCGAGGACCTGTCGATCGAGGACCTGATCGCGCCCGCAGACATGGTCGTCACGCTGTCGCACGGCGGGTACATGAAGGCGCAGCCGGTCGCCGAATACCGCGCGCAGCGGCGCGGCGGGCGCGGCAAGCAAGCCACCGCGACGAAGGAGGACGATTTCGTCGATCGCATGTTCATGGCGAACACGCACGACTACATCCTGTGCTTCTCCAACCGCGGCCGGGTGTACTGGCTCAAGGTCTACAACGTGCCGCAGGGCACGCGCAACGCACGCGGCAAGCCGATCGTCAACCTGGTGCCGCTGGTCGAGAACGAGAAGATCACGGCGATCCTGCCGGTGAAGGAATTCACCGACAACCACTTCGTCTTCATGGCGACGTGCCAGGGCACGGTGAAGAAGACGCCGCTGTCCGATTTCTCGCGCCCGCGTCCGTCCGGCATCATCGCGGTGGACCTCGACGAAGGCGACCGGCTGATCGGCGTCGCGCTCACCGACGGCAAGCACGACGTCATGCTGTTCAGCTCCGGCGGCAAGGCGGTGCGCTTCGACGAGAACGACGTGCGGCCGATGGGTCGCAACGCGCACGGCGTGCGCGGCATGTCGCTCGACGACGGGCAGACGGTCATCTCGCTGCTGGTGGCCGAGGATGAGACGCAGTCCGTGCTGACCGCCACGGAGAACGGCTACGGCAAGCGCACGCCGATCGTCGAGTACACGCGCCACGGCCGCGGCACGAAGGGCATGATCGCGATCCAGCAGTCCGAGCGCAACGGCAAGGTCGTCGCTGCCGCGCTCGTGCATCCCGACGACGAGGTGATGCTGATCTCCACCGGCGGCGTCCTCATCCGCACGGCCGTGAAATCGATCCGCGAGATGGGCCGCAGCACGCAGGGCGTCACGCTGATCAATCTCGGGGAAGGCGAGAAGCTGGCCGGGCTCGAGCGCGTGGTCGAGCGGGACGACGAGGTGACGAGCGAAGGCGAATGATGGGCGCGCGCGTGTGGAACTTCAGCCCCGGCCCGGCCGCGATTCCCGAGCCGGTGCTGCAGCGCGCGCAACAGGAGCTGCTCGACTGGCAGGGCACCGGCATGTCGGTGATGGAGATGAGCCATCGCGGGCCGGAGTTCATGGCGTTCTACGCGCAAACCGAAGCCCATCTGCGCGCGCTGCTCGGCGTGCCGGCGCATTACAAGGTGCTGTTCCTGCAGGGCGGCGCGCAGGGACAGAACGCCATCGTGCCGCTCAACTTGCTCCCGCCGGGCGGCACGGCCGATTACATCGACACGGGGCACTGGGCGCGACGCTCGATCGCCGAGGCGCGGCGCTACGGCACGGTCAACGTCGCCGCGTCGTCCGAAGCCGAGCGCTACACCTGTGTTCCGGCGCAATCGCAATGGCGGCTGACGGCGGGCGCCGCATATGTCCACGTGACCACCAACGAGACGATCGGCGGCGTCGAATATCACTGGATCCCGGAGACGGGTGGCGTACCGCTGGTGGCCGACATGTCGTCGCACATCCTGTCGCGGCCGCTGGACGTGACGCGCTTCGGCGTCATCTACGCGGGCGCGCAGAAGAACATGGGCGCGGCCGGCGTCACGCTGGTGCTGGTGCGCGAGGACCTGCTCGGGCGCGCGCGTGCCGAGTGTCCCACCGTGTTCGACTACGGCGCGCAGGCGAAGCAGGATTCGATGGCGAACACGCCGCCGACCTTCGCCATCTACCTTGCGGGGCTCACGTTCGAATGGCTGATCGCGCAAGGCGGCCTCCCGGCGATCGAGCGGGCCAACGTGGCCAAAGCGACGCTGCTGTACGACACGATCGATCGCTCCGCGGGCTTCTATCGCAATCCGGTGCGACCGCAGGACCGCTCGCGCATGAACGTCCCCTTCGTGCTGCCCGACGCCCGCCTGGATGCGCCATTCCTCGCCGGCGCGGCGGCGCGCGGGCTCATGCAGCTCAAGGGTCACAAGGCAGTTGGCGGCATGCGTGCGTCCATCTACAACGCCATGCCCCTGGCCGGTGTGGAGGCGCTGTGCGCCTACCTGCGCGACTTCGCGCAAGAGCACGGTTGAGCGCATGAGCCGCAACCAGGCAGCACGCGGGGGCGTGCGGTGAGCGCCGACGACGCCGGCGAGCGCGACGACGCGCTGCAGGCCCACCGCGCGGCCATCGACGCGCTCGACCGCGAGATCCTCGCGCGCCTCAACGCGCGCGCAGGTCACGCCAAGGCCATCGGCGCGCTGAAGGCCGGGCAGGGCGGGCCGGCCTATCGTCCCGAGCGCGAGGCGCAGGTGCTCGCGCGCCTCACCGCCGAGAACGGCGGTCCGCTGTCCAATGACGCGATCGCGGCGGTGTTTCGCCAGGTCATGTCCGCCTGCCTTGCACTCGAGCAGAAGCTGCGCGTCGCCTATCTCGGGCCCGCGGGCACCTTCAGCCACGCCGCCGTGCTGCGGCATTTCGGCAGCTTCGTCGATGCCGTGCCCGACGCGACCATCGACGAAGTGTTCCGCGCCGTCGAGGGTGGGCAAACCGACTACGCGGTCGTTCCGGTCGAGAACTCCACCGAAGGCGCGGTCGGGCGCACGCTCGACCTCATGTGCACCACGCCCGTGTCGGTGTGTGGTGAGGTGAAGCTGCGCGTGCAGCAGAACCTGCTGTCGAACTGTGCAACGCTCGGCGAAGTGACCAAGGTCTATTCGCACGCGCAATCGCTGGCGCAATGCGTGCAGTGGCTCGCGCGGCACCTGCCCGGCGTGCCACGCGTGGCCGTGTCGAGCAATGCCGAAGCCGCGCGCCTCGCGGCCGCGGAGCCCGGCACGGCTGCCATCGCCGGCGAGATCGCCGCGTCGATCTACGGCCTCGCGGTGCTGGCGCCGCACGTCGAGGACGAGCCCAACAACACCACGCGCTTCTGGGTCGTCGGACGGCAGGCCGTGGCGGCGTCGGGCAACGACCGCACCTCGCTCGTCATGTCCGCCCCCAATCGTCCCGGTGCCGTGCATGCGCTGCTCGAGCCGTTCGCGCGCCACGGGGTGTCGATGACGCGCTTCGAGTCACGGCCTGCACGCACGGGGCTGTGGGAATACCTGTTCTTCGTCGACGTCGCGGGTCATCGCGACGACCCGCCGGTGGCTGCGGCGCTCGCCGAGCTGACGCAGAAAGCCCCGTTCCTCAAGCTGCTGGGATCGTATCCGGCAGCGCTCTCGTGACCCGTTCGCAGGACCCCATGTCAACCGCCACCCTCGCCGCGCAAGCGCCCGACTACATCCGCCGCATCAGCCCCTATGTCGGAGGCAAGCCCATCGACGAGCTCGCACGCGAGCTCGGCCTCGATCCTTCGACCATCGTGAAGCTCGCGTCCAACGAGAATCCCCGCGGCCCGAGCCCACGCGCGGTTGCCGCGGTGGCGCAAGCGGCCGCCGAGATCACGCGCTATCCCGATGGCAACGCGTACGCGCTGAAGCAGGCGCTCGCGGCGCGGCTCGGCGTGGAGGCCGGGCAGATCGTCCTCGGCAACGGCAGCAACGACGTGCTCGAGCTCATCACGCACGCCTTCCTGCGCGTGGGCGACGAGGCGGTCTACGCGGAGCACGCGTTCGCGGTGTATGCGATGGCCACGCAGGCACGCGGTGCCAGCGGCGTCGTCGTGCCTGCGCGCGACTATGGGCATGACCTCGCCGCCATGCTTGCGGCAATCACGCCGCGCACGCGGGTGGTGTTCGTCGCCAATCCGAACAATCCCACGGGCACGTGGATCACGCCCGAGGCCCTGGAGCGGTTCATCGCCGCGGTCCCCGCCAACGTGGTCGTCGTGCTCGACGAGGCCTACAACGAATACCTGGAGGCCGCGCAGCAGGCGCATGCCACGCAGTGGATCGCGCGCCATCCGAACCTCGTCGTGTCGCGCTCGTTCTCCAAGGCGTACGGCCTGGCCGCATTGCGCATCGGCTATGGCGTGATGGACCCCGCCGTGGCCGAGCTCGTCAATCGCGTGCGCCAGCCGTTCAACGTCAACGCGCTCGCGCAGGCGGCCGCGCTCGCCGCGCTCGCGGACACCGGCTATGTCGAGGAAAGCCGGCGGCTCAACCGTGACGGCCTTGCGCAGCTCGGCGCCGGGCTCGCACGGCTCGGCGTCGCCGCGCTGCCATCGCACGGCAATTTCGTGCTGGTGAAAGTCGGCGACGCCATGAAGGTTTACGGTGCGCTGCTCCGCCAGGGCGTCATTGTCCGGCCCGTGGCGAACTATGGGCTGCCCGAATGGCTGCGGGTGACCGTCGGCCTGCCGCAGGAGAACGAGCGCTTCCTGGGCGCCCTCGCGACCGCGCTGCGCACGTGACGGGGCCGTCGCAGGCTGCAGGCATGCGGCCATCGCGGGCAGCGCCGCGCCTCCACAAGCTGCTGGTGATCGGGGTGGGCTTGATCGGCGGCTCGTTCGCTGCGGCGTTGCGTGCCGCCGGATGCGCCGAGCGGATCGTCGGCATCGGCCGCGCACGGGCCAACCTGGACGACGCGCGGCGCAGCGGGCTGGTCGACGCCACGTTCACGCTCGACGCGGACTGGGCACGCGAAGCGCGCGACGCCGACCTCGTGCTGCTCGCCACGCCCGTTACGCAGTATCCCGCGCTGCTCAGCGCACTTGCAGGACAGCTCGGCCCACGCACCGTGGTGACCGACGCAGGCAGCACCAAGCAGGATGTCGTCGCCGCTGCTGCAGCGGCACTGGGTCCCGCGGTCGCGCGTTTCGTCCCGGGTCATCCGATCGCCGGCAGCGAGCGCTCGGGAGCAGCAGCTGCGGACGCGCGCCTGTTTCGCGACCGCGAGGTGATCCTCACGCCGACGTCTGCCACGGACCCGGCCGCGCAGGCGCTCGTCACGGCGCTGTGGCAGGCCGCGGGCGCGCGCGTGACGACCTTGTCGGCGGAAGCGCACGATCGCGTGCTGGCGACCGTGTCGCACCTGCCGCATCTGGTCGCGTTCGCGCTCATGGACCTGATCGCCACGCGCGCTGATCCGCATGCCGTGCTCGCCCATGCCGGCAGCGGCCTGCGCGACGTCACCCGCATCGCGGCGAGCTCACCGTCGATGTGGCGCGACATTGCGCTCGCCAATCGCGCAGCGCTTGCCGACGACCTGGACGCCTACGCCGCGGGCCTCGCACGAATGGCCGAATCGCTCGCGGCGGCCGATGGCGCGGCACTGCTCGCGACGTTCGAGCGCGCTGCAGCGACACGCCGCGCCTGGAGCGCCAGCACGGCGTTTCCGTCCGCCGCGAGCGGCGACGACGACGCGTGACATGAGCGCGGCCGCGATCAGCATCGGACCGTTGCGCAGCGCGCATGGCACCGTTGCGCTGCCCGGATCGAAGAGCATCTCCAATCGCACGCTGCTCCTGGCGGCGCTGGCGCACGGGCGCACGCGGCTGACCGGCGTGCTCGAGGCGGACGACACGCGCATCATGATCGAGGCGCTGCGCGCGCTCGGCGTCGCGGTATCGCACGACGCGGCTGCGCGCGAAGCGGTCATCGACGGCTGTGGCGGGCGCTTTGCCGTCACGGCGGCGGACCTCTTCCTCGGCAATGCGGGCACCGCGTTTCGTCCGTTGACGGCGCTGCTCGCGCTGCAGGGCGGCGCTTACGTCCTGCGCGGCGTGCCGCGCATGCACGAGCGGCCCATCGGCGATCTCGTCGGCGCGTTGCGCGCGTGCGGCTGCACGATCGACTTCCTGGAGCGCGACGGCTATCCACCATTGCGCATCGGGCCTTCGGGCGGCCGTGCCGGCGGCCGTGTCGGCGTGCGCGGCGACGTCTCGAGCCAGTTCCTGTCCGCACTGCTGATGGCATTGCCGATCGCGCACGGCGCCGACAGCGCCGCCACCACGATTGCGGTCACGACGCCGCTGGTCTCCCGACCTTACGTGGCCATCACGACGAGCCTCATGCGCCGCTTCGCCGTGACGCTCGACATGCCGGATCCGGACACCTTCATCGTCCCGGCGGGCGCGGCGTATCGGTCGCCCGGCGTCATCGCGGTGGAAGGCGATGCGTCCGCGGCCTCGTATTTCCTCGCCGCCGGCGTGCTGGGTGGCGGTCCGGTGCGGGTGACTGGTGCCGGCGCCCACTCGATTCAGGGCGACGTCGCGTTCGCGCGCGTGCTCGCACAGCAGGGCGCGGCCGTCGACCTTGGGCCGGACTGGATGCAGGCGGCCCGCGGGCGGCCGCTCGCCGGTGGCACCATCGACTGCACGGCCATCCCCGACGCCGCGATGACGCTCGCCATGCTGGCGCTATTCGCCAGCGCGCCGACGCGCCTGACCGGCATCGGCAGCTGGCGCGTCAAGGAGACCGACCGCATCGCAGCGATGGCGGCGGAGCTCGCCAAGCTCGGCGCCGATGTGCAGAGCGGCCCCGACTGGCTGGCCATCGCACCGGTCGCGGCATTCCGGACGGCGACCATCGAGACCTACGACGACCACCGCATGGCGATGTGTTTCGCGCTCGTGGCGCTGCTCGGCGTGACGGTAACGATCCGCGACCCCGACTGCGTTCGGAAGACGTTCCCGGAGTATTTCACCGCGCTCG
>DATILY010000116.1:0-71292 GCA_035475895.1 Casimicrobiaceae bacterium
GGCGGCGAAGAGGTCGGGCCGCTCGGTGATGCTGCGGCCCACGAAGATCCCGCCCGCGCTGCCGCCATAGATGCCGAGCTTGCCCGGGGACGTGTAGCCGTTGGCGATCAGCCACTCGGCGGCCGCGATGCCGTCCTTCCACGTGTTGGGCTTGGTGGCGCGCCGACCCGCCATGTGCCATTCATCGCCGAACGCGCCGCCGCCGCGCACGTGCGCGATCGCATAGACGCCGCCCCGCTCGAGCCACGCGTAAACGCGCGGGCTGAAGCCCGGATCGTCGGTGATGCCGTACGCACCGTAACCATAGAGGATCGTCGGATTGGAGCCGTCCAGCTTGATGCCTTTCTTCACGATCACCGACACGGGCACCTCGGTGCCATCCCAGCTCTTCACGCGCACCTCGCGCGCCTCGATGTCCCTCGGCGCGTCGTACGCGCCGATCCTGACGAAGGGCAGCGCCGTGACGCGGCGTGCAGGGTCGACCTGGTACGGCCGCGAGGCGTGCGTCCAGCCGCCGAGCTCGAGGACGGCGCCGGGTACGCGCGGATCGGAGGTCATCTCGGCGCTGCCGGCGAACGGAAGCGCAACCGGCTCGGCCTTGATCGCGCGGGCGTGCGGCACGCGCAGCAACGCAGTACTGACGCCATCGCGCCGCGTGACGTAAACCGCGTCGCGTGCCCCCGCGACGGCTGTCACGACGCCGCTGCCGGCGGGGATGACGACTTCGGCGCGCGCCAGGTCGAGCGCATCGACGGACACGCGCACGACCTTGTACCGCGGCGCATCCTTGAAGCTGCGCAGATAGACGTAGCCGCCGCCCATCGCGAAGTCGACGATGCTGTCCGCGGCCGTGGCCACCGGGCGCCATTTGGCCGTGCCGGCGATCGCGGACGCGAGGTCGGCGCTGTAGAGCAGCCCGTAGCGCTCGACGCCAAGCTCCACCCACATCAGCGCGGTGCGGGTGCCGGGCACCTGCATCACGTAGCCGGTCGCAAAGACTGGCAGAGCAAGCTCGGGCACGCGCGACGGCTGGAACACCACGCGATCGGTGCCGTTGGCGTCGAGCGCGCGGAAATGCCGCTCGTTGTCGTTGAAGCGCTGGTCCGCCGGCAGCGTGTCGTAGCCTTCGTGCAGGCGGTTGTAGAAGAAGCCGTTGCCATCGTCCAGCCACGACACGCTCGCGTAGCGGATGCGGTCGATGGGCTGGATCAGCTCGCGGCCCGTATCGACGTCCACGACGTGCAACGCGCCGATCTCCCCGCCGCCGCGCTGCACGGCATAGGCGATCCGCCTGCCGTCGGGCGAGGCCGCGAAATCGAGGATCGCGTGCGGCTCGCCGGTGGCCTTGCGCAACGCTTCGGGATCGAACAGCAGGTGATCGGGACCGTCGGCGCGCTCGCGCCATACGAGGCGGAACTGGTTCTCGCCCGGGTCGCGCTTCTGGAAGAACCAGCGGCCGCCCGGCGTGTGCTGCACCTGCGTCGTGAGTCCGGACGCGCCGTCCTCGATGGTCTTGAAGCGCGCGATGAGCGCGTCACGGCCTGGTATGCGCGCCATGATCGCGGCAGTCGCGTCGGCTTCCGCGCGCATCCACTGCTGCACTTGCGGATCGGCGACGTTCTCCAGGAAGCGGTACGGATCGGTGATCGGCGTGCCCCACAGCGTATCGGTGACCGGCTTGGCCGGCAGCGGCGGAGGCACATCGACGCCCGCGAACGTGGCGGCGTGCGTCATGCCGGCGATCAGTAGCGCGCCGCAGAACGACGAGATGGAAACGCGCTTCGCTTGTCGTGCCCGCGCAGGCGGGACCCCAATGCGCCTTGCTTGTCGTCCCCGCGCAGGCGGGGACCCAATGTCGTTCATGGGACTCTCCGGGACCATGTAACCTACGCGCTCACCGTGACGCTCGCTGCGCGCGCGGGCGCAGCCGTGCCGCTGCGGAAGCGCTCGAGCAGGGCGGCTTCGCGCGCCTTCGCGTCCTTGAGATGGCGCTCCTTCACGTGTCCGTAGCCGCGGATGTATTCGGGCACGGAAGCGAGCGACACGGCGAGCTCGTAGTTCTGCGGGCCGAGCGCGCCGATCAGCTCATCGACCAGCTTCTCGTAGTCGACGATCAGCTGGCGCTCCATGCGGCGCTCCGCCGTGCGGCCGAAGACGTCCAGCGCGCCGCCGCGCAGGCGCCGCAGCTTCGCGAGCACGCGAAACACCGGCATCATCCACGGACCGTATTTCGTCTTGCGCGCTTCGCCGCTCTTGCCGTCCGGCTTGTTCGTGGCCGGTGGTGCCAACCAGAACCTGAGCTTGTAGTCGCCTTCGAACTGCGCGGCCACGCGCTGCAGGAAATCGGTTTCCGCGTACAACCGCGCGACCTCGTACTCGTCCTTGATGGCGAGCAGCTTGAAGTAGTAGCGTGCAACGGCCTCCGTCAGGTCGGTGGCGCCCGGTTGCTTCTGCGCCTCGATGCTGCGCACGCGCGCGACGAGATCGCTGTAGCGCTTTGCATACGCAGCATCCTGGTAATCGGTCAGGAACGCGACGCGGCGCGCGATCACCTCGTCGAGCGTCTCGGAGAGGCGCTGCGAATCGGGCTTGGCGGCGGGCGGCAATGCCGCTGCGGCGACGCGCGCGCCGTCGACGGCCGCGAGACGGCCCCACTTGAAGCTTTGCGTGTTCGACTCGATGGCAGCGCCGTTGAGCTCGATCGCCTTGAGGATCGAAGCCTCCGATACCGGCAGCAGGCCACGCTGGAATGCGTAGCCGACCATGAAGAGATTGGTCGCGATCGAATCGCCCATCAGCCCGGTGGCGAGCTTGGTCGCGTCGAGGAACTCGGCTTCACCGGGCCCGACGGCGTCCTTGATCTCCTGTTCCATCGAGCCGGTCGGAAAGCGCAGGTCGGGATCGCGCGTGAACTGCGCCGGCATGACGAGCGCCGTGTTCACGAGCGCCCTGGTCACACCCTTCTGCATCTTGGCAAGCGCCTCGTTGCCCACGCCCGTGAGGATGTCGCAGGCGAGCACGAGCTTCGCCTCTCCGGCGGCGATGCGCGTCGCGTGCAGCTGCTCCGGCGCATCGGCGATGCGCACGTGCGACACCACCGCGCCATTCTTTTGCGCGAGGCCCGTCATGTCGAGCACGCTGACACCCTTGCCCTCGAGGTGCGCCGCCATGCCGAGCAGCGCGCCGATGGTCACTACGCCGGTGCCACCGATGCCTGTGACGAGCACGCCGTACGGCTCGTGCGTGGCGGGCAGCACGGGAGCGGGCAGCAGCGAGAAATCGACCGCGGCAGCCTTGGGCGGCTTGCGCACCTGGCCGCCCTCGATGGTTACGAAGCTCGGGCAGAAGCCATTGACGCAGGAATAGTCCTTGTTGCACGACGACTGGTCGATCGCGCGCTTGCGGCCGAACTCCGTTTCGACCGGCGCCACCGACACGCAGTTGGACTTCACGCCGCAGTCGCCGCAACCTTCGCACACCAGCTCGTTGATGAACACGCGCTTCTGCGGGTCGGGAAACGTGCCGCGCTTGCGCCGGCGCCGCTTCTCGGCCGCGCAGGTCTGGTCGTACAGCAGGATCGTGGTGCCCGGCGTGTCGCGCAGCGTGCGTTGCACGGCGTCGAGGTCGTCGCGGTGATGGATCTCGATCTCGGGCGCGAAATAGCCGCCGGGATATTTTTCCGGATCGTCGCTTACCACCACGATCTTCGACACGCCTTCGGCGGCGACCTGGCGCGCGATGTCCTGCGGCGACAGCGGACCGTCGAAGGGCTGGCCGCCGGTCATGGCGACCGCGTCGTTGTAGAGGATCTTGTAGGTGATGTTGACCCCGGCGGCGACCGCGGCGCGGATCGCCAGGATGCCGCTGTGGTAGTACGTGCCGTCGCCGAGGTTGGCGAAGATGTGCTTCTCCTCGGTGAACGGCGCCTGGCCGATCCACGGCACGCCTTCGCCGCCCATGTGCGTGTAGGTGGACGTCTTGCGGTCCATCCAGATCGACATCACGTGGCAGCCGATGCCTGCGGTGGCGCGGCTGCCCTCGGGCACGTTGGTGGACGTGTTGTGCGGACAGCCCGAGCAGAAATACGGCTGGCGCGCGAGGCTGATCTTCGGCTTCGCCAGCGCTGCTTCCTTCGCGTTGATCCATGCGACGCGTGCAGCCATCTGCCGCTGGTCCGCTTCGCTCGGCGTGAGGCCGAGGCGCTCGATGCGCTGCGCGATCACGCGCGCGATCATCGCGGGCGTGAGCTCGGAGGTGGCGGGCAGCAGCCAGTCGCCGTGCGGCCGCATCCATTCGCCCTTCTCGTCGAACTTGCCGACCACGCGCGGGCGCACGTCGTCGCGCCAGTTGTACAGCTGCTCTTTCAGCTGGTATTCGACGACCTGGCGCTTCTCCTCCACCACGAGGATTTCCTCGAGGCCTTCGGCGAAGTGACGCACGCCTTCGGGCTCCAGCGGCCACGGCATCGCAACCTTGAACACGCGAATGCCGAGCTCGGCGCATTTGCGCTCGTCGAGGCCGAGATCGTCGAGCGCCTGGCGCACGTCGAGGTAGCTCTTGCCGCTGGTGATGATGCCCAGGCGCGGCCGCGGCGGATCGATGACGATGCGATTGAGCTGGTTGACGCGGCAGTAATGCAGCGCTGCGTACACCTTGTAATCCTGCATGCGCGCTTCGGTCGCGAGGAACGCGTCGGGCCAGCGGATCGACACGCCGTCGGGCGGCAGCGGAAAGTCGTCGGGGACGGTGATCTTCACGCGGTCCGGGTCGATGGAGATCGACGCCGAGCTCTCGACCGTGTCGGACACGCACTTGAAGCCGACCCAGCAGCCGGAGTAGCGGCTCATCGCCCAGCCATGCAATCCCAGGTCGACGATCTCCTGCACCGACGAGGGGTAGAGCACCGGCATCATCGCCGCGGAGAACTGATGATCGGACTGGTGCGGAATGGTGGACGACTTGGCCGCATGGTCGTCACCGGCGAGCACCAGCACGCCGCCGTGCTTCGACGTGCCCGCGAAGTTGGCGTGCTTGAACACGTCGCCGCAGCGATCGACGCCGGGACCCTTGCCGTACCACATCCCGAACACGCCATCGACCGTGGCGCCGGGATACATCGTCACCTGCTGCGTGCCCCACAGCGCAGTGGCCGCGAGGTCCTCGTTGAGGCCCGGCTGGAACTTGATGTCGGAGCGCTCGAGGAACTTCTGCGCTTTCCACAGCGCCTGGTCGAGGCCGCCGAGCGGCGAGCCGCGGTAGCCGGACACGAAGCCGGCGGTGTTGAGCCCCGCCGCGCGATCGCGCTGCCGTTGCAGGATCAGCAGGCGCACGAGGGCCTGCACGCCGGTCACGAAGATGCGGCCGGTGGCGACCTCGTACTTGTCGTCGAGTGAAACGGCGCGCAGGGCGACAGCGCTGGCGGAAGCGGCGGGTGACATGCCAGAAGGCTCCAAAAATCGTGTCTTTGGGTCGCGCGGTCAGCCCGGCTTAGGCCCCGCGCGCGGCGAGAGCTCGGCGCTTGTGGCCCCGGTCGCCCGCGCGAATGATACGCCTTCCGGTGGCCGTCAGCGCGGGCGTCTCTGCCCGCCTGCACGTGGGGGCGCGCCGCGGCTGTGCAAGCGCACATTCACGACGCGTCCTTGTAGTCGCGCCTGCGGCATCATTTCCTACAAAGCTTTGAGCATGAGCCGGATAGGGCGCCGCGCGCGTGCGGCGAACCATTGCGGACACCGTTCGTGGCGCAGGGTCGCGCGGACGGATGTCCAACACCAGGAGCGTGCTCATGGCGAACAACCAGTCTTCAGGCAAGAGCCGGTCGGGATCGTCGTCCCGGCAGCAGCAGCAAGGCGGCAAGGGGTCGTCGTCGTCCTCGTCGTCGCGTCAGCAGCAGCAGGGCAACACCCGCTCGGGCAGCCGCGGCAGCTCGGGCGGCCAGATGGGCAGCGGGTCGTCTTCGTCTTCGTCCTCGGGCGACCAGGGTCGCAGCCGCAACGATCGCAGCACCACCAGCACCGACATGGACGACATGGAAGACCAGCCGGAATAACGCGCCGCCAACGACGCGCCGCCGCTTGGCGTCGGCGGCGCGCCAGCCCCGGCCGCGTCGGCGCGGCCGGCGTGCCGTCGTTTCAGCCGAGCAGGTCGGTGACGATGACGTCGTCGAGCGCGATGCGCGCGGTCGCCTGCCTGGACTCGGACAGGAAGCGCACCTGATCGTCGAGCCCTGCGCGAAACGCCGGGCTGGTCATGATGCGCCGCGCCTCCGCCAGGTCGAAGAAGCCGCTCCTGACGAGCTGCTCGCGCATGGCCTGCTCGTCCGTCGGGCTTTTCTGCTCCGCGTTGACGTAGCGGGTGACGGCGGCGATCGCCTCGCCTTGCGTCGCGGGGTTGCGCAGGTAGGGCACGCCCTTGCCGTGGTACGCGGCGAGGAACGCACGCAGCGCGGGCTTCGCCGAGTCCACCACACCGGCAGGCGCGATGAACACGTCGTAGTCGTCGAAGCGCGCGGTCGTGCCCGGCGGACGCGTGAAGTCTTCGTGCACGAACAGCTCGCGCGTGTCCTTGCGCAGGTTGCGGATGTAGTAGCGGCCGGTGAGCGACGGCACCACGGCGTCGACTCTTTGCGCGAGAAACGCGGCCTGCGCATCGCCGACCGGAAGGTTCACGAACTCCACGTCGCTCGGCTTCATGCCGTGCTTCGCGAGCGCACGGACGAGGAAATAGTGCAGGCCCGTTCCCGCCGTCGTTGCGACGCGCTTGCCGGCGAGCTTTTGCATGCTGTCGATCTCGGGTGCCGACAGCAACGCGAACACCGGCGCGGGGTCGGTGGAGATCGAGATGATGCGCAGCGGCACGGCGTTGCCCGCCAGCGCGAGCAGCGCTGCCGTCACGGACACCGAGCCGAGCGCAATGCTGCCGCCACCCATCGCCTGGATCACCTTCGGCCCGCCTGCGCCGGCGAACAGGATGCTCTCGAGCTCGACGCCAGCCTGCTTGAACCAGCCCTTCTGGTCCGTCACGGCGATGAGGCCGGACACGGGGTTGCGCAACAGGCCCATCGTGAGCGCTCCAGGACGTGCGTCCGCCGCCAAGGCGCGCACGGACGGAAGCACGGCGGCAGCACCGAGTCCCGCGCCCATGCGCAGGAAGTGTCGGCGGTCACGGCGACGGAGCGGATGCATCACGAACCTCCTGGCGTGGTGGCGGGGCGTGCAAGGGCCGCGATGGGATCGGCCGCGAATGCGCGCGTCGAAGCGGCGCCCGTGGACAGCGCGAGCTGGCCGCAGCCGTTGACCGGCTTGTGCGCGCCATCCTGTGGAGGATCGACGTAGCGCGCGAACCAGTCGTCGAGCCGCTCGCGCAGGCTCGCGAGGATCGGCGCCGCGGCAGCGCTCGCGATGAGATCGTGCCGCTCGCCGGGATCCTGCACGAGGTCGTAGAGCTCGTGCGGCCCGTCGGGATAGCGGTGCACGTATTTCCAGTCGCGCGTGCGCACCATGCGCACGGGACCATATTCGTCGTAGACCACCACCGGTTGCTCGCGGTCCGACACCGCGCCATCCAGCAGGTCGGCGAAGCTGCGTCCCGGCTTGCGCGCGTCCTCGCCCGCTTCGAGACCCGCGTATTCGAGCAGGGTGGGAAAGACGTCGTAGCCGCTGAGCATGGCGTCGCTCACCTGGCGCGCCCGGATGCGTCCCGGCTGGGCGAACAGGCAGGGGACCTTCACCGAGGTGTCGTACATGTTCTGCGGCCGCGTGCCATTGCCCTTGCCCCAGATGCCGTGGTGGCCGCAGTTCATGCCGTTGTCGGCCATGAAGATCACGAGCGTGCTCTCGCGCAGGCCGAGCCGCTCGATCTCCGAGAGCACGCGCGCGATGCCGTCGTCCATCGCGGTCATCGAGGCGAAGTAGCCGGTGAGGCTCTCGCGCGGACGTGCATGGCCTTCGTCGGTGGCCGGGTTGCCGCTCGCCGAGAAGCGGTGCGGCGGCTCCTGCGGACACGAATCGAATGTGCAATCGGCGTACAGGTCGGTGTACGCGCGCGGATGCGAGTCGATCCATGGATAGTGCGGTGCGGTGTAGTTGAGGCTGAGCCAGAATGGCTCGGCGCCCGGCGCTTCACGCCGCAGGAACAGCACGGCTTCTTCCGTGAGCACCTCGGTGAGATAGCGCGGCACGGTGACCGGCCGGTCCTCGTCGACCATCGGCGCGTCGTAATACGGGCTCATGCCCGACTGATGGGCGAACCAGCGCACGTAGCCTTTGCGCGCCACGTCGCTGGCACCCAGATGCCACTTGCCGACGAGGCCGCAGCGATAGCCCGCGGCGGCGAAGTGATCGGTGACGAGCGCGCGGCCGCGCAGGTAGTCGATGCGTGCATCGCCCATGTTGCCTGCGCGGATCCAGTCGTGCACGCCATGCTGCGACGGGATCTCGCCGGTCATGAGGGATGCGCGCGCCGGCGAGCACACGGGCGAAGTGCAGAAGAAGTGCGTGAAGCGGATGCCCGCCGCGGCGATGGCGTCGAGCGCCGGCGTGCGGATCTCCGCGTTGCCCGAGCATCCCATGGCCCATGCGCCCTGGTCGTCGCTCAGGATGAACAGGATGTTCGGACGCTGCGCGTCACGGCTGGCCATGCGTCATTCCTCTTGCGTCAGTAAGACCGGTGCACGGGCGGGCGGGGATTGCGCCGACTGCATGGCGTGCCAGACCGCGCGCTTGGCCGCCGCGAAGGCGTCGCCAAGGCGCGTTTCGGCGCTGCGCGGACGCGGCACGTCGATCGGGATGATGGCGGCCACCCGGCCGGGCCGGGCCGACAGCACGACCACGCGATCGGACAGGAAGACCGCTTCCTCGAGATCGTGCGTCACGAACGCGACCGTGGTGCCCGTGCGCTGCCACAGGTCGAGCACCGTCTGCTGCATCGTCGCCTTGGTCTGCACGTCGAGCGCGCCGAACGGCTCGTCCATCAGCAGCACGTCCGGCGCATTGGCATACACGCGTGCAAGATCCACGCGCTTGCGCATGCCGCCCGACAGCTCCTTCGGGTAGGCGCGGCGAAAGGCAGTCAGTCCGACGGCTTCGCACCAGCGCGCGACCAGCGCTTCGCGCTCCGCCGCCGGCACGCCACGGCAGCGCGGCCCGTAGGCGACGTTGTTTTCCACGGTGAGCCATGGAAACACGGCGTCCTGCTGGAATACGAAGCCGAGCTTCGCGTCGAGCCCGCGCACGGGCCGCCCGTCGTGCAGGATGTCGCCTGCGGTCGGCGTCAGCAGGCCGGCCATCAGGCGCAGCAGCGTCGACTTGCCGCACCCGGACTGTCCGATGATGCTCACGAACGCCCCGCGCGGGATCTCGAGGTCGACGTCGTGCAGCACCGTGAGCGGCTCCGTCGATGCCATCGGCTGGAATTGGTGGGTCAGCGCGCGCACACGGAGCTTGGCCGGCACGGTTGCGGCCGTGGTCATCGCCGCGCCTCGCTCCAGCGGGTGAGGCGGTTGCCGATGCGCCGCGCGACCTGGTCGAGCGCCGCGCCGACCACGCCGATCGCGATGATGCCCACCAGCACGGTATCGGTGCGGAAATACTGCCCTGCGTTCTGGATCATGAAGCCCAGTCCCGACGAGGCAGCGATCAGCTCCGCGGCGACGAGCGCGAGAAAGCCGGTGGAGAGCCCGGTGCGCATGCCGGCGATGAGATAGGGCACTGCACTCGGCAGCGCGACGGTGGTGAAGATGCGCACGGGGCTCGCCCCAAGCGTGCGCGCCGCATCGACGTAGATCTGCGCGACTTCCTGCATGCCCGCGCGTGCGTTGACCACGCACGGCTTGAACACGGCCAGCGCGATGATGATGATGCGCGACGGCTCGCCGATGCCCACCCACACGATGATCAGCGGGATGTACGCCAGCGCGGGAATGGGGCGGATCGCGTCGATCAGCGGATTGAGGAAGTAGCCCCAATAGCGGAACCACCCGGCAAGCGAGCCGAGCAGGGCGGCCAGTGCCGCACCGATCGCAAAGCCGATCAGCACGCGGCGCAGGCTCGCCCACGCATTGACGAAGAGGTCGCCACTGGTGATCTGCGCGACGAGCTCCGCCGCGATGCGCGGTGGCGAGGGCACCAGCGCCGGATTGACGCCGGGGCGGGTCGCGATGAACCAGTAGACGCCGACGACGAGCGTCAGCGACAGCGCCCCGAACACGAGCGCGGGTGCCGCGATCGGCTTGCGCTGGGCACGGGTCACGGGCGCGTCGTCGAGCGACGCGCCGCCGGTGAGCTCGACGGCGGGTTGAGGCGTCATGACATTGGAGTGCGTGCGCGTGGCCCGCTCACCCCATGACGATGCCGCCGTCGACGTTGAACGCGGCGCCGGTCGTGAAGTCGCACTCGTCGGAGGCGATGAACGCCGCCATGCGCGCGACCTGCTCGGGCGTGCCGAGCCGGCGCAGCGGCGAGCGCGCATTGACGCGCGCCATCACCTTGTCGAGGCCCACGCCCTCGACCACGGCACCCTCCTGCCAGCCTTGCTTGCCGAGCGTGGTTGCAATCGGGCCGGGACAGATCGCGTTGACCAGAATGTCATGCTGGGCAACCTCCAGCGCGAGCGAGCGCGTGAAGCCGATGACGCCCCATTTGGCCGCGCTGTAGGCGCTTGCCGTCGGCTCGCCCAGCTTGCCGGCGATGGAGGCGATGTTGATGATGCGTCCGCCGCGTGCAGCGTCGATCATCGCGGGCAGCACCGCTTTGCTGCACAGGAACGTGGCCTTGAGATTGACCGCGAGCACCTCGTCCCACATCGACGCGGGCATGTCCTTGACGTACGCCTTGCGCATGATGCCGGCGTTGTTGACCAGGATGTCGATGCGGCCGAAGCGCTGTAGCGCAGCCGCTACGGCACGCTGCACCTCGTCCTCACGCGTGACGTCGAGCGTCAGCGCGAGTGCGGCCTGGCCGTAGCGCGCCGCGGTTTCGCGCGCGCCTTGCTCGTTGCGGTCGGCGATCACGACGTTCGCGCCTTCGTCGTGGAACGCCTGCGCGATGGCGGCGCCGATGCCTGCCGCAGCACCGGTGACCAACGCCGCGCGGCCGGCCAGACGCTGCGCCATCACACGACCTCGTGCAGCTTCGGATAGTCCACGTTGAGCAGATACTTCGGCGGGACGTCTTCCTCGATCGGGACGAAGCGCCGTGCACCGGCGCCGAAGTGGTTGTCGGATTTCGGCACGGAAATCGTCGAGATCTCCCCGCCGACCAGCACGTCCCCACCTTCCTTGGCCCAGAAGCGATGATAGAGCCGCGGCACGATCGTGAGGCTGCCGCCGTGCGGGATCTCGAAGGTCTGGCCGGCCGTGAACGACTTTTCGACGCCGTCGCAATAGACCACGCCGGGCGTTTGCTCATCCATGGTGCCGTCGGGCTTGCTGTTGTAGAGCTGGATCATCAGCGTGCCGCCGTTGTAGCTGATGATGTCCTCGGTCTTGGCGTAGTGGAAATGGAACGGCAGGCGCTGGCCGGGCCGCAGCGCGAAGATCTTCTCGCCGTAGGGCGTCCCTTCGTCCGGGTTCTCCCGCGTGCCGTTGCGCACGTCGAACATCGTGATGCCGACGTGCTCGAAATCGTCCGAGCCGAAATCGGTGCATGCCCATCCGAGCGCGTTGAGGAAGATGCGCCGCATCTGTGGCCCCGCGCTCTTCCAGCGTTCAGCCGGCCAGTAGGCGTATTCGGGCAGGTGGATGCCGTGCCGTGCGAACGCCTGCTGGGCGAGGTCGATGGCCGCGTTGATCTGCGAGCGTTTCATGCGGATTCTCCGTGAGGAAGGACATCGGGGAAGGGCACTGCGACCGCCTGCGCAAGGTCGGGCCACAGCGCGCCGGGAATGGGAAACGCGAGCGCGGCGAGGTTGGCGTCGAGCTCGGCGATGGTGCGCGGACCGATCAGGACCGTATCGACCGCCGGATGCGAGGCCGCGAAGTGCAGCGCGGCCGCCGCGAGCGGCACGCCGTGCCGCGCGCACACCGCCGCGATCGTATCCGTGCGCGCACGCACGGCCGCCTCGGCCGGCGCATAGGCGAATGTCGGCTGGGCTTGCGGCCAGGTGGCGAGCACGCCGGAGTTGAAGATGCCACCGACCACGACCCGCATGCCGCGCGCGTGCGCCGCATCGAGCAGTGCGCGGCCGCTCTGGTCGAGCAGCGTGTAGCACCCGGCGAGCAGGAACGTGTCGAACGGCGCGCGCTCGAGCAGCGCCATGACCGGCGCCGCCAGGTTCGAGCCGATGCCGATTGCGCCGACGAGGCCCTGGTCGCGCAGGCGGGACAGCTCGCCGTGCGCTTCGAGGCAAACGTCGAGGTGCTGCTCGACATCGTGCAGATGGACGACATCGAGCCGGTCGACGCGCAGGCGCTCGAGGCTGCGCAGCACCGAGGCGCGCGTGGCCGGCGGCGAATAGTCCCAGCGGTCGCGCTCGCGCCGGCGCGTGGCGCCCGGCGGCAGCGCGGTGGTGCCATGTGCGCGCGTCACGCCCGTCTTGGTGCACAACACGTAATCGTCGCGCGGCAGGCCCGCAAGCGCGCGCCCCAGCCGTTCTTCCGCAAGGCCCCCGCCATACAGCGGCGCGACGTCGAAGAACCGGATGCCGCGCTCGATCGCCGCGCGCATGACGGCCTGCGCAGCCCGATCGTCGAGCTCCGGCGGCGGCGCGCCGAGCGTGGCGCATCCGAGCCCGAGCCGTGGCGGACGCGGCGAAGCGGGAAACGTGTTCAACCGGGAACCGGATCGAGGCGGTTGTGCTCGGGCTTCAAGTCCCAGCGGAATTCGTCGGGCGGCCGCACCTGGCGCGCCCACGCATCGAGGATGTTCTTGTCGAGCCGGCGTGCGCGGATGCGCGCCGCGATTGCGTCGGGATCCCAGCCGTCGAGCACTTGCGCGCGCAGCCGCTCGCGCGTGGCGGCATGGGCAGGATCGCCCGCAAGGTCGTTGCGCTCGTGCGGATCGGTCTCGAGGTCGTAGAGCTGCGGCGCGGCGCCGTGGTAGTACACCAGCTTGAAGCGACCGCTGCGGATCATGCGCTGCTGGGCCTCGCGCCCGCCGGTCCACGCGGGCACGCGGTCGGTGCAGTGCTCGACGAACGTCTCGTCCTGCCACGCGCTGCGGGCGTCGCGCGCGACGCCGAGCAGGCTGCGACCGTGCCCATGCGGCAGGGGCGGCGCGCCGAGCGCGTCGGCCATGGTGGCTGCCACGTCGATGAGGTTGGACACGTGCGGCCGCCGCTCGCCGGCGGGCAGCTCGCCGCGCCAGCGCAGGATCAGCGGCACCTTCACCGAATCCTCGTACAGCGTGTGCTTCCACCACAGCCCACGCTCGCCGAGCTGGTCGCCGTGATCGGTGCTGTAGACGAGGAGCGTGTCGTCGTCGAGCCCTTCCTGCGCAAGGCACTCGAGGATCTGGCCGATCAGCGCATCGAGCCGATGGACCAGCGCGTAATACGCCGTGCGCGCGCGCAGCGCAGTGCCATCGTCGACGTCCGCGATCGCGCGATTCTCGCGCCACCAGGCTTCCCACGGATGCGGCGGCTGCGGGGGCGTGCCGAACGATGGCGGTGGCACGCGTCCGGCGAACTTCGCGTAGTCCTCGCGCCACGCGACATACGGCGGATGGGGCAGCAGGAAACCGACGGTGAGGCAGAACGGCTCGCGCGCGCCCGCGCGCTGCGCCTTCGCGACGCTGCGCAGGTGCGCGCACGCGGCTGCAGCCGTCTCGACGTCCTTGACCTGGTACGCCGACTGTCCGACGCCGGAGCGCTCGAGGCTCTCACGCCAGGGATCGTTCGCCTTCTCGAGCACGCCGAGGTCGTGCCGCGGCACGCCGCCCCAGTTGGGGCTGTGATCGCCGACCATGCGCTCGGCGTAGCCGTGCAGCTGATCGGGGCCCATGGAGTGCAGGCGACCGGCCAGCACGGGCCGATAACCCGCGGCGCCGACCGCGTGCAGCCACGTCGGGACGTCCGAGCGCAGGTAATCGTCGTTGGTCCAGCATTCCTGCTCGTACGGATAGCGCCCGGACAACATCGACATGCGGCTCGGCACGCACAAGGGCGACGGGCAATACGTGTTGTCGAACGTCACGCCCTGCGCCGCGAGCCGATCGAGGTTGGGCGTGAGGTCGGGCAGCCCGCCGTAGCAGCCCGCGATGCGCTGCGTGTGCTGGTCCGAGAAGAGGAACAGCAGGTTGGGTCGGCGGGCGCTCATCGCGTGGACAATGCAATCAGCGCAACGTTACGGCAGGCGCTTGTCGGCCGGGATCGGCGGAAGGTCGGCGAACGCCGAGGGATCGGCCTTCATGGCGTCGGCCACGAAACGATTGTCCACCGCCGGCGCGGGATCGAACGCCAGCGGGATGCGCTTTTGCGACACGAGCAGCGGAATGGCGTACTGGCCGAAGCCCTCGAGGGTGTTCTTGGACAGCCGCACGTCGAGCGGCAGGGTCTTGAGCGCGAGCGTCAGCGTTTCGGCGTCCATGCCGGGAATCCAGCGCGTGGAGATCTTCGCGGCTTCGTCGCGATGCGCGCGCGTCCATGCCTGCGCGCGGGCGTAGCCCAGGATGAACGCGTCGAGCGCCTTGGGCTTGTCGGCGATCACCTGCTTGGTCGTGACCACCGTGCCGGCGTCGTAGCAGCTCTGGCAACCGCCGTAGATGACCTTGTACGCGCCTTGCACCTTCGTGAGCGCAGCGCTCGGCCACGGTTCCCACGAGGCGATGACGTCGGCGTCCTTGTTCTGCAAGGCCGTCGCCATGTTCGACGGCGCGGTGTTGACGAGCGTCACGTCGTCCATCGACAGGCCCACCTGCTTCAGCAGTCCTGCGATGTAGGGCTCGCCGCCCGCGCCGCGCGTCACGCCCACCTTCTTGCCCTTGAGCTTGGCAAGGTCGCCCGCCGGCACGTCGGCGCCCGGCCGCGCGATCACGGAGAGCACTTCGCTCTGCGGGTTCTTGGTCGCGTTGTTCCAGGTGTGGCCGATGAGCACGACCGGCACGCCGCGCGCGACTGCCGTGAGGAACGGGTAGGTGCCGAAGAGCCCGACGTCGACGGTGCCGCTGGCCAGCGCGTTGGAGATCTCGACGCCGCTCGGCATGACATCCACCTTGAGGTCGAGGCCGAGCTTGGCGAACGTTCCTTGCTCCATCGCGGAGAAGAAGGGCGCGTTCTCGGCCGCCGAGGTGACGGCCACGTGAAGCGGCATGGTTTGCGCGGCCGCCTGGCCCGCGAACAGGATTGCGGCAAGCACGAGCAGCACGGCACGCAGGACGAGGGGCTGGCGCATCGGGATCCTCCTTGGGTTGCGTTCCCGCGACGCGTAGGTCACGAGTAATATCTCACCGGCATCCTAGCAGTGGTAACATCGCCTTGACAAGCACCCCCGCACGCGCGCCGACCGAACGTGAAGAAAGCCAAGCCCCGCTCGCTGATGCGCGAAGTCGCCTACGAGCGCTTCAAGGCGGAGCTCTTCAAGCGCAACCTCACGCCCGGCCAGTTCGTCTCGCAGGGCGAGCTCTGCGAGCTCCTCGACGTGCCGCTGGGGCCGACGCGCGAAGCGCTCAAGCGCCTCGAGGCCGAAAGCCTCGTGCGCCTCATTCCGCAGCGCGGCATCCAGATCACGGACATCGGCGTCACGCTGATCCACGAGGCGTTCGAGTTCCGTACGGTGATCGAGACGGCGGCAGTGCGGCATTTCGCCCGTCACGGCGCCGCCGCTGCAGTCGCCGACCTCGAGACGCGCACCACGGCGATCCTGCGGCGGCTCGACGGCGGCAACAACGCCGATCCGCGCCTGCTCGACGCCGCGCTGCAAGTCGACTGGGGCATGCACGACCTCATCGTCGAATCCGTCGGCAATCGCATCATGATGACCGCGCACCAGCAGAATTTCGACAAGATCCGCATGATCCGCCTGCACGGCCGCTCGCCGCGCTATTTGCCGCTGGCGCTCGAAGAGCACGTCGCCGTGATCAAGGCGCTCAAGCGCCGCGATCCCGACGCCGCCGCTGCTGCGCTCGCCCATCACCTCGAATGCGCGGAGCGCCGCGCGCTCGGCCTTCAATCATGACCGCATCGACCAACGGCGCCGCCAACACCGCGGCCAAGATCGTCGTGTCGGGCCTCACGCTCGACTATGTGAACCCCGAGACCGGCATCGGGCATCGCGCCGTCGAAGGCCTCGACCTGCGCGTGACCCCGCATGAATTCCTCTGCGTCGTCGGACCCAGCGGCTGTGGCAAGTCCACCCTGCTGGCGGCCATTGCAGGATTCCTGCGGCCCACCGCGGGCAGCATCACGATGGACGGCGCGCCGGTCACCGGCCCGGGCGCCGACCGCGGCGTGGTGTTCCAGGAGTACGCGCTGCTGCCGTGGATGACCGTGCTCGACAACGCGGCGCTCGGGCTCAAGCTGCGCGGCATGCCGCGGCAGCAACGCTACGAAGAAGCCCGGCGCTATCTGACGATCGCCAACCTCCACGGCGTGGAGCACAAGTATCCGCACGAGCTGTCGGGCGGCATGAAGCAGCGCGTCGCGGTGGCGCGCACGCTCGCCAACTCGCCGCAGATCATGCTGATGGACGAGCCGTTCGCGGCCGTGGATGCGCAGACCCGCATGGTGCTGCAGGAAGAGCTCGTGCGCATCGCGGCGCGCGGCCAGCTCACCGTCCTGTTCATCACCCACAGCGTGGAGGAAGCGATCTTCCTGGGCGATCGCGTCGCGGTCATGACGCCCGGTCCGGGGCGCGTGCGCGCGCTGGTCGACGTGCCCTTCGCGAAGGAGGGCCGCACGTGGACCGCGCTCAATGCCGATCCGCGCTTCGGCGCGCTGCGCGACCGGCTGCTCGAGCTCGTGCGCACGCCGGTGGCGGCGCCCGCATTGGCCTGATGCTGAAGCTGCCTGCCGCCGCCACCGCCGTCTTCCTCGCCGTGCTGGCGCTGTACTGGATCCTCGCGCTCACCGGCGAGCACCGCAAGCTCGCGGCGCTCGAGCCGTTGCCGCAGGCGCGTGCCAGCTATCGCATCACGCTCGACTTTCCGCCCGAGCGCTTCCACCAGCTGCTGCTCCAGGACAAGGGGCGGCTCGTCGGCGTGCGCGGCAACGTCGTCGAGATGATGGACGTCTCGCCGGCGGCACTGCGCGACATCGCGCGGCATTACTGGGTGGCCTCGGTCGAGCGCTGGAGCGGGCCGTGAGCACGCTGCCTGCCGCGCTTGGCGCACCCGCGCGTCCGCTGCGTGCAGCGCGCTCGTGGGGCCGCGCGCTGAAGGGCTTCGCCGGCGTCGCCCTGCTGCTGCTCGCCTGGCAGGTGTCGGTGCCGCTGGTCGGCATGGATGCGTACTTCTATCCTGCGCCGAGCGACGTCGTGACGTCCTTCGTCGATCTCATGCGCAAAGGCATCCTGCCCGCGTATCTCGCCGACAGCCTGGTGCGCTACGCGGTCGGCCTCACGTGCGGCGCAGCGCTCGGCATCGGGCTTGGCGTGCTCATCGGCTTGAGCCGCCGGGCCTCGCTGATGCTCTCGCCGCTGCTCAAGTTCCTGTTCGCGGTCGTCGAGGTCGCGTGGATCCCGATCTTCGTCGTCTGGTTCGGCTACGGCGTCAAGACGATCGTCCTGGCGCTCGTGTACGTCGTCGTGTTCCCGGTGCTTTACAACACGCTGCTCGGCGTGCGCACGGCGCCGCAGATCCTCGTCAACGCCGTGCGCTCGCTCGGCGCGAGCTCCTGGCAGGTGCTGCGCCTCGTCATCCTGCCGTCCGCGCTGCCGGGCATCATCACGGGGCTGCGCGTGGGCGCCGGCTTCGCGTTCCGTGGCCTGGTGTTCGCCGAGATCATCGCGGCGAAGTCCGGCATCGGCTACCTCATCTTCGAAGGCACGGAAGGCCACCAGACCGCACGCACGGTCGTCGGCATGATCATCATGGGCCTGCTGTGGCTCGCCATCGACCAGTTCTACCTGCGGCCGATCGAACGCGCGACCATCCAGCGCTGGGGCCTCACCGTCGACGCGGAGCAGCGCACATGACGAGCGTCACGCACGCAGTCTCGGTGTCGGGCCGCAAGGCCGAAGCGCTCGGCCTCGGCGTGGTGCCGTTCGTCGTGCTGATCGTGGCCTGGCTGATCCTGCCCTACGCGATCCACTACCCGGCCTACATGCTGCCGTCGGTAGCGACGGTGCTCGGCTACGCGGTCGAATCGCTCAAGGACGGCTCGCTGCTGGCGAACATCGCGGCCAGCCTCGGCCGGCTGTTCATCGGCTTCGTGATCGGCATGGCGCTCGCCGTGCCGCTCGGCGTGGCGATCGCGCTCAACCGCACGGTCGCCGACCTGTTCCGTCCGGTGCTCTCGTTCCTGCAGGCGATCGCAGGCATCGCGTGGGTGCCGCTGACGCTCGTGTGGTTCGGCATCGGCAACGGCTCGGTCGTGTTCGTCATCGCCAATACCATCTTCTTCTCGGCGCTCTACAACACGGTGATCGGCGTGCAGTCGATCCCGCTTGCGCTGCACCGCGCCGTGCGCAGCCACGGCGGACACGGCCTGTCGCTGCTCACCAACCTCATCCTGCCCGGCGCGCTCGTGCAGATCCTGCTCGGCGTGCGCACGTCGCTGGCCTATGGCTGGCGCGCGCTCGTCGCGGCGGAGATGATCGCCGGCAGCAACGGCCTCGGCTACATGACGATGGAAGCGGTGCAATGGCAGCGCACCGAGACCATCATCCTCGGCATGATCGTCATCGGCGTGCTGTGGGTGCTGATGGACCACCTCATCTTCACGCCGATCGAGCGGCGCACGGTCGGCCGCTGGGGCCTGCTGCAGCGCTAGCGTCCTGCGCGGCGCGTCGTCATCGTCCGCTTCAATCCGCGTGTCACCAGGAGCTTCTGCATGCAACGCTCGTTTCGCTGGCTCGCCGTCCTGCTCGGCGTGCTCTTCGTCACTGCCACGCAGGCGCAGCCGGCATGGCCCGGCAAGCCGATTCACCTCATCGTGCCATTTCCCGCGGGCGGCCAGCTCGACGTCGTGTCGCGGCTCATCGCCGACCGCATCTCCCCGGCGCTCGGCCAGCCGATCATCGTCGAGGTCAAGCCTGGGGCGGACGGCAACATCGGCACCGAGCTCGTCGCGAAGGCGGCACCCGACGGCTACACGTGGCTGGCCGCGAGCCCGCCGACCACCATCCAGCCGAGCGTGCGGCCGCAGAGCCTGCGCTACGACCCGTTGCGCGACTTCGAGCCGGTCGCGTTCCTGGGCACGAGCCCGTTCCTGTTCGTCGTGCCCACGTCGCTGCCCGTCGACTCGCTGAAGGACTTCGTCGCGTATGCGAAGGCGCGGCCCGGCGCGCTGTCCTACGCGGGCTCGTCGCGCGGCACCGTCGTGCACCTGTCCAGCGAGCTGCTCAAGCACGATACGGGCATTGCGATGGAGATGATCGGCTACCAGGGCCAGCCGAGCGCCATCGCCGACCTGCTGACCGGCCGCGTGCAGTTCATGACGCTCGGCCTCATCCTGGCCGAGCCGCACCTCAAGGCGGGCAAGCTCAAGGCGTTGGCGATCCTCGATCCGAAGCGCCATCCGCACCTGCCCGATGTCCCGAGCGTGGCGGAGCTCGGCTACCCGGATCTCGTGATGACCACGTGGTTCGGCATCGTCGTTCCGAAGGGCACGCCCGCCGCGATCGTGGAGCGCGTGAATGCGGAGATCGCCAAGGCGCTCGCCTCGCCGGAGGTGATCGCGCGCCTCGAGGCCATGGGCGTCGAGGCCGCGAAGCCGGCGCCGCCGACGTCGTTCGGTACCTTCCTCACCGAGGACGTCGCGCGCTGGAAGAAGGTCGTGCACGACGCCGGCGTGCAGACGGACTGAGCGCACGATGGGCCGTTCCACACGCACGCCGGCCGCTTCGTCGCAGCGCGACACGCCCACAGGCGACGATGCGCGCGCCGATTTCGCCGGCGTGATCGGCCGCACGCTGCGCGAATCCACGCCCTGGTGGCCGCCGCAGCGCCGCGCACCGACGGGCGCGCCCAACGTCGTCGTGATCCTGCTCGACGACCTCGGCTACTCGGACTTCGGCTGCTATGGCGCGGAGATCCGCACACCCGCGATCGACGCGCTCGCCGCTGGCGGCCTCCGTTTCTCGAACTACACCACGGTCCCGATGTGCACGCCGGCGCGCGCAGCGTTGCTCACCGGCAAGAATCCTCACGCGGTGGGCTGTGGCTGGCTCACGTTCAACCTGCCGGGATATCCCGGCTATCAGGCCGGCGAGATCGCGCGCGATGCGCCGACCATGGCCGAGTTGCTGCGCGACACCGGCTACGCCACGTATTGCGTCGGCAAGTGGCACAACACCGCGGACCATCACGTGGGCCCCGCCGCTTCCCGCGACGCATGGCCGCTGGCACGCGGCTTCGATCGGTTCTATGGGTTCCTCGGCGGCGAAACGCATTATTTCGCGCCGGCGCAGCTCGTCGCGGACAACGCGTTCGTCGACGTCGACACCTATGCCGACGATTACTACTGCACCGACGATTTCACCGACACCGCGATGCGCTGGCTCAAGACGCATGCGGCCGCGGCGCCGGACAAGCCGTTCTTCCTCTACCTGCCCTACAACGCGCCGCACGCTCCACTGCATGCCAAGCCGGAGGATCTCGCGCGTTACGCAGGCGTCTACGATGCCGGCTGGGATGCGGTGCGCGAAGCGCGCCTGGCGCGCCAGCAGGCGCTGGGGCTGCATCCACGCGCGTGGCCGCGCGCGCCGCACAGCATTGGCGTGCCGGCGTGGGAGAGCCTGGACGCGCGATCGCGCGCCCTGCATGCCCGCTTCATGGCGCTCTACGCCGCCGTCGTGGACAACACCGACCAGAACATCGGCCGGCTCGTCGCATGCCTCGGCGGGCTGGGACAGCTCGACAACACGCTGATCGTGGTCACGTCGGACAATGGCGCCAATGGCATCGGTGGCGTCGACGGCGCGGTGAACAACCTCGCCAAGCGCCTCACGCACGTCGAGGATCCAGCGTGGGTGCAGCGGATGATGGAGGAAGGGCGGATCGGCAGTGCGGCGTCGTGGCCGACCTATCCGCTCGGCTGGACCGACGTGTCCACGGCGCCGTTCCGGCTCTACAAGACGACGACCATGAATGGCGGCATCCGCGTGCCGATGGTCGTGCATTGGCCTGCCCGCATCCGCGACCGTGGCGCGATCCGTCATCAATGGCTGCACGTCACCGACGTGCTGCCCACGCTGCTCGATGTGCTCGGCCGTGCCTATCCCGAGCGCGTGAACGGCACGGCCACGCGCGGCATCGACGGCGTGAGCGCTGCGCCGTTGCTCGATGCGGCCGATGCGCCGAGCGCGCGCACCGCGCAGCATTACGAGCTCGGGGGCAATCGCGGCTACCTGCGCGGCCGCTGGAAGATCGTCTCGCTGCAGCCGCCGGGCAAGCCGATGGACCTCGACAACTGGATGCTCTTCGACCTCGAGGAAGACGCCACCGAGACGCGCGATCTCGCCCGCGTGCATCCGGACGTGCTGGCCGAACTCGTCGCCGCCTTCGACGCCGACGCGTGGGCCAACGACGTGTATCCGCTGGACAACCGCGGCGTGCGGCGCTCGCTCACCGTGCCGCCGTTCCTCGAGGCCGAGGTGAACCGCGCGCGCACGTTTCATGCGGGTGCCGGCACGGCGGCATTGTCGGTGGTCGCGCCGCTGATCGCCGACCGGGACTACCGCCTGGAATGTGCGTTCGAGCATGCCGCGGACGCGCGCGGGGTGATCTTCGCGCTCGGCGATCCGATCGCCGGGCTGGCGCTGTACGCCTGCGACGATGGCGTGGCGTTCGAATACCACGGCGGGCAGGGAACGCCGGTCGTGCGCGATGCACTGCCCGTGGTGAACGGGCGCAACTGCTTCGAGCTGCATCACCGCGCGCTCGGTGCACGGCGCGGGGAGGGCAGGCTGGTGGTGAACGGCCGCGAGGTTGCGACGCTGGACCTGTCGCCCACCACCATCCTGGGGCTCGGCGTGGGCGAGGGCCTGGACATCGGCTGCGACCGGCGGCTGCACGTGAGCTCGCGTTATGGCGGCCGCGGCACCTGTCCCTACACCGGACAGGTGCATCACGTGCGCATCGAGCCGGGTGCCCATCCTGCCGACAGCTACGCCAACCGGCCCGAACGGCTCGCGCAACGCGACTGAAGCGCAGACGGCGTCACGCGGCTGCGCATGGCGCGTCCGCTAGAATCGACCGCTTCGCAACGCATCGACGAGTGCTTCCATGACCGAGGAACGGCTGCCCGCGATCGAGATCGAGACGGCCCATGCGCCGGATGCCAGCGTGATCTGGATGCATGGCCTGGGCGACGACGGCCGCGGATGGTCGGAGGTGGTGCCGGCGCTGCAGCTGCCCGCTTCGCTGCGCGTGCGCTTCCTGTTTCCCCATGCGCCGCAGATGCCGGTCTCGATCAACCAGGGCATGCGCATGCGGGCCTGGTACGACGTGCGCGCGGCGAACATCACCGAGCGCGCCGACCTCGAGGGCGTGCGGCGCTCCGAGCAGCAGATCGGCGCGCTCGTCGAGCACGAAGCCGCGCGCGGCATCGCACCGGCGCGCATCGTGCTCGCGGGCTTTTCGCAGGGTGGCGCGATCGCGTTGTTTGCCGGGTTGCGCTACCGCCAGCGGCTGGGCGGCATCGTGGCGCTGTCGACGTATCTCATCGGTCCGGAAATCCTGGCGGCCGAAGCCTCCAGCGCCAATCGCGACGTGCCGATCTTCATGGCGCACGGCACGCGCGATCCGGTGGTGCAGCTTGCATGGGGCCAAGCGTCGCGCCGCACGCTCGAAGCAGGCGGCTGGAAGGTCGAGTGGCACGAGTACGCGATGGAGCACTCGGCCGTCGTCGAGGAAATCGTCGCCGTCGGCCAGTTCCTCGTACGCGTGCTCGGCGCAGGCAGCCCCTAGACCTCGGCGGGCGGGTCGCCGCCCGCGTCGTCGGTCGCCTTGCGCCGGCCCATGCCGCGCCGCTGCAGCCCTTCGCGCAGCAGGAACTCGATCTGGGCGTTCACGCTGCGCAGCTCGCGCTGGGCGAGCCGCTCGAGCTCCGCCCAGATGGCCGGATCGAGGCGCAGCAGGAACGCTTTGCGCTCGGCCATCCCCGAGCTTAACCGGGCCGGCGAAAGCCGTAGGTGTACGCCACCGCCCAGACGATCATGGCGACCGCGAAGGCCAGCATCACCGTGATGAACGGCGCAGTCGGCAGCGCGGGACGGGGGCTTGCGTTGGCCTCGATCACGATGAGGTGGATGGCCGTGAGGAAGATCACCAGCAGGCAGCCGGCGACGCTCGCAAACGCGGCCAATCGCTCGAACGTGCGCGCGCGCCGCTCGGGTGCGAGCCAGTATTGGCGGTTGGGCAACTTGCGCAGGCAGATCCCCACGCGCGGCAGCCACGCCATGCCGGCCAGCAAGGCAAGCGGCACGCCGATCACGATGCCGATCATCGCGAGCTCGTAGCTTTCGCGCGACGACCACCCATTGACCTCGCCGTGGGCGCCGAAGTGCGAGGCCATGCGCGGCGGCAGCTGCACCGACGTGCCGGCGATGATCGCGACGGCGGCGATGACGAGGACGGCCAGGAGCACGTAGAGAAGCCGGTTCATGAGGTTCTCCGATCAACCGCCGTAGAGCGTGCCGGTATTGATCACCGGCTGCACTTCGCTCTCGGCGCACAAGACGGTCATGAGGTTCGACACCATCGCCGCGCGGCGCTCGTCGTCGAGGTCGACGACCTTCTTGGCGGAGAGCTCGGTCAACGCCATCTGCACCATCGACACGGCGCCGTGGACGATCTTCGCGCGCGCCGCGATGATCGCCTCGGCCTGCTGGCGCCGCAGCATCACCTGCGCGATCTCCGGGGCGTAGGCCAGATGCGACAGGCGTGCTTCGTCGACCACCACGCCCGCTTGCGCGAGCCGCGCCTGCAGCTCGCTCACCAGGGCGCGCGCCACCACGTCGGCGCTCTCGAGGAGCGTTGGCTCGGCGACATCGGTCGCCTCCATCGCTTCGGCGGCGTCGTAGGCGAACGAGGAGGCGAGGTGGCGTACCGCGGCCTCGCTCTGCACTTTGACGAAGTTCTCGTAGTCGTCCACGTCGAACGCGGCCCGCGCCGTGTCGTCCACGTGCCACACGACCACCGCGGCGATCTCGATCGGATTGCCGCGCTTGTCGTTCACCTTCAGGCGGTCGCCATTGAGGTTGCGCGCGCGCACGGAGATCTTGCGCCGCGTGTAGAACGGATTGGTCGCCCGCAGCCCCGGCACGCGCGTGGTGCCCCGGTAGGCGCCGAAGAGCTGCAGGATCGCCGCCTCGTTCGGCTGGAGGGTGTAGAGGCCCGCGAGGGTGAGCGCGCCGATCAGGAACAGGAGTACCGCAAGCAGCAGCCGGTACAGGACGAACGCCGGCGCGACGGCCTGCCACAGCATGAGCCCGCCGCCGATGACGAGCGCGAGGCCGATGAGCAGCGCTGCGAAGCCGTTCGCGGTGGAGGCGGCTTGCTCGGCGTGGATTGCGCCGGCAGGACGCGGAATCGAGGCCATGGAGTCTCCCGTTGGTGCGCGTCCGCGGACGGGACGCTGTATCGAAATGATATCACTTCGATACTGCCCGGCAAGACCGCCCGTCGGGCGTGGGCTAGAATGGCGCCTCCCGCATTCGCGGTTCACCCTCGAGCTGACGCACCCGTTGGAAACCGCTCCGGCCGACTCCCTGCGACGGGACGTTCGCGTCATCGGCCTGGTCGGTGTCGCCCACGCCGTCTCGCATTTCCTGCAGCTCGCGCTGCCGCCGCTCTTTCCGCTGCTCCGCGTCGCCTTCGACGTCTCCTGGACGCTGCTCGGCGCGCTGGTGGCGGCGTTCTACGTCGCCAGCGGGGTGATGCAGTTCACCGCGGGATTCCTGGTCGACCGGTTCGGCGCGCGGCCGGTGCTGCTGTGCGGCATGGCGCTGCTCACTGGCGGCACGCTCCTCGCAGCGCTGGCGCCGGGCGCCTACTGGCTCTTTCCGTTCGCCGCCCTCATGGGCGCGGGCAACGGCGTCTTTCACCCCTGCGATTTCGCGATCCTGAACGCGACGGTCACGCCGCGGCGTCTCGGACATGCGTATTCGACGCACGGGGTGGGCGGCAACCTGGGCTATGCGCTGGCGCCCATCGTCAGCTTCGGGCTCGGCGCGGCATTCGGCTGGCGCATCGCGCTGGCCTGCATGGGGCTGGCCGCGCTCGCGGTGCTCGGTGCGCTGTACACGCAGCGGACGCACTTCAACTCGCATCGCGCCCCCGATGCGCGCGCGCACACGCTGCGCGGCAGCTTCCATCTGTTCCTCCAGCCCGCGATCCTGCTGTGCTTCGGCTACTTCGTCTTCCAGACCGCCGCCGGCGTGGGCTTGCAGACGTTCCTGCCGGCCGGCCTCAACGGCGGACTGGGTATCCCCATCGTCATCGCGACGTCGGCAGTCACCGCCTACCTGCTCGGCGGCACGGCAGGCATCGTGGCGGGCGGGTTCCTTGCCGTGCGCACGGACCGGCACGATCGCGTCGCGGCAGCCGGGCTGTTGACCGGCGCGACGCTGCTCGCCGCGACCGCGGCGGGCCTGCTGCCGGTGGCTGCGATCATCGCGCTGGTCGCGCTGGTGGGCTTCGCGATCGGTGCGACCGGGCCGTCGCGCGACCTCATCGTGCGCAACGCCACGCCGCGCGGTGCGGCCGGCCGCGTCTATGGCTTCGTCTACTCCGGCCTCGACCTCGGCGCGACGCTCGGTCCGATCGCATTCGGCGTCATGCTCGATCAGGGGCGCGGGCGCGAGATGTTCTTCGTGATCGCGCTGCTCTACCTCGTCGCCATCGCAACGGTCGTCAACGTTCGCCGCTCCGCTGCCGTGCCGGCGGCGGCGGACTGAAGGCGCGCCCATGGATCTCGGCATCGATGGCCGCCGGGCGCTCGTGTGCGCCGCGAGCAAGGGACTCGGGCGCGGCTGCGCCGAGGCGCTGGCGCGCGAGGGCGTGCACGTGACGATCTGCGCGCGCGCCGAACACGAGGTGGCGCGCGCGGCCGATGAGATCGCGCGTGCGACCGACCGGCCCGTCGGTTACGTCGCGTGCGACATCACCACCGAAGAAGGACGCGCCGCCATGCTGGCCGCGTGCCCCGATCCCGACATCCTGGTGAACAATGCCGGGGGTCCGCCGCCGGGCGACTTCCGCGACTGGGATCGCGCAACGTGGCTGCGGGCGCTCGACGCCAACATGCTCACGCCCATTGCGCTGATCCAGGCGACCGTCGACGGCATGATCGCGCGGCGCTTCGGGCGCATCGTGAACATCACGTCGAGCTCGGTGAAGGCGCCGATCGACGTGCTGGGGCTGTCGAACGGCGCGCGCTCCGGCCTGACGGGATTCGTGGCGGGCGTGGCGCGCAAGGTCGCGCTGCACAACGTCACCATCAACAATCTCCTGCCGGGCAGCTTCGACACCGCGCGGCTGCAGGGCGGGCAGCAGAGTCGCGCCGCGAAGACGGGACAGAGCCTCGATGCGCTGCGCGCGGCCGACATGGCGCGCATTCCCGCGGGCCGCTTCGGCAACCCGCAGGAATTCGGCCAGTTCTGCGCGTTCATCTGCAGCGCGCAGGCGAGCTATCTCGTCGGGCAGAACATCCTGCTAGACGGCGGCGCATATCCCGGCACCTATTGAACCTTCACTGCGGTAACGCAAGCGGGCGCGTTTGCGTGTCGCAAGGACCACGTCGATGATCGACCTCTACTACTGGACCACGCCGAACGGCCACAAGATCACGATCTTCCTCGAGGAGACGGGGCTGCCGTACAAGGTCATCCCGATCAACATCAACAAAGGCGAGCAATTCACGCCGGAGTTCCTCGCGATCTCGCCGAACAACCGCATCCCGGCGATCGTCGATCATGCGCCGGCCGACGGCGGTGCGCCGCTGCCGATGTTCGAGTCCGGCGCGATCCTGCTCTACCTCGCCGACAAGCTGGGGCGCTTCATCCCCCACGACATGCGCGCGCGCCTCGACTGCATCCAGTGGCTGTTCTGGCAGATGGGCAACCTGGGGCCCATGAATGGACAAAACCATCACTTCGTGCATTACGCCCCGGAGAAGATTCCATACGCCATCGACCGTTACGTGCGCGAGTCCGGGCGGCTGTATGCGGTGCTGAACCGGCGGCTGGCCGAACGCGAGTACGTGTGCGGCGAGTACTCGATCGCCGACATGGCGTGCTATCCGTGGGTGAATCCACAGCGCCAGTCGCAGGACATCACGCAGTTTCCCCACGTCGCGCGCTGGCGCGCAGCGATGGGTGCGCGCCCGGCGGTGGAGCGCGCCTATGCGCTCGTGCAGACCATCAATCCGCAACCGGCGCCGCACGACGCGGCGTCACGCAAGGTGCTCTTCGGCCAGGACCAGAACACGGTCCGCTGACGCTCACGGCCCCAGCGCGCTCCAGCCGTCCGGCTTGACGCGGGCGACTACGCGAAACCCCTGCGCGCCGAGCGGCTGCACGACAGCGGCCTCACCTTCGGCGAGATACGGACCGTCGACGACGGCGCGAAACGGGTTGCCGTGGCTCACGATCGCGAGGTTCGTGCCGGCCGGCGGTGCCGTGGCGAGAAGGGCACGCAGCTCGTCGTAGCGGTGCGCCTCGGCGCTCGCCGGGCCGCCGCGCACCGCATGGGCGACCGTGGCGCGTCCGAACACGAGCTGCGCCGTCTCGCGGGTGCGGCAATACGGGCTCGCCAAGACCGATCCGACAGGGATCTTCGCGCGTGCGATGCCGGCGCCGATCGCGCGCGCCTCGGCTCGGCCGGCCTCGGTGAGATTGCGCTGTTGCGTGCAATCGTCGAACGACGTCATCGCATCGTCGTTCTGCCCGAAATCGGTGGAGGCATGACGCAAATACAGGACGTAACCGCCGTGCCGCAACGCGTCGCCGAGCGCGCGGCCGCCGAGCTGTGGCATGTCGGCAGCGCAGAGCGGCCACGCGGCCAGCCACGCGATCACGGCGAGCGCGCTGCGGCGTGACGCGTTCATGACGCTTCAGTCGGACGCGAGCGCGCCGAGCACCGGGAAGCGTGCAAGCGACGCCGCGGGCAGCTCGACGTCGAACGCAAGGTCGCCGTCCGGCTCGGCGCGATGCGTCGGGCGCACGCCGGCGAAATCCTGCAGCCGCCGGTCGAGCAGGTGCGTCGGGACGACGTTGGCGAGCGCGTTGAAGATGGACTCGAGCCGCCCGGGGAAGCGCTTCTCCCATTCGCGCAGCATGGCGTTCACCTGCTTGCGCTGCAGGTTCTCCTGCGAGCCGCACAGCGTGCAGGGGATGAGCGGAAACGCCTGCACGTCGGCATAACGGGCGAGGTCGTGCTCGCGGACGTAGGCGAGCGGGCGGATGACCACGTGACGGCCGTCGTCGGAGACGAGCTTGGGTGGCATCGTCTTGAGCTTGCCGCCGAAGAACAGGTTGAGGAAGAACGTGGCCAGGATGTCGTCGCGATGGTGCCCGAGCGCGATCTTGGTCGCACCGAGCTCGCCCGCCACGCGATACAGCGCGCCGCGGCGCAGGCGCGAGCACAGCGAGCACATCGTCGCCCCTTCGGGGATCAGCCGCTTCACGGTGCTGTAGGTATCCTGCTCGACGATGTGGAACGGGATGCCGCGCGCGCCGAGGTACCCGGGCAGCACATGCGCCGGGAAGCCCGGCTGCTTCTGGTCGAGGTTGACCGCGACGATCTCGAACGACAGCGGCGCGCGCTCCTTGAGCGAGAGCAGGATGTCGAGCAGGCCATAGCTGTCCTTGCCGCCCGACAGGCAGACCATGACCCGATCGCCTGCCTCGATCAGGCCGTAATCGCCGACCGCCTGGCCCACCAGCCGGCGCAGCCGCTTGTGCAGCTTGTTGGCCTCGAACTCCGCCTTGCGCGGGTCGCGGATGCGTACCGCCGGCGCGGGTGGCGTGATGGTGGATTCGATCTCCATCCTGCCATTCTAGCGAAGGGAGGTCACGGCGGCTTTGCAGGAAGAGGCCTGCAGGGACCTGTCCGGTAAATGGCGCGACCGTGACCAGCGAAGGGACCTGCCCCGCGCAGGCGCCTGGGGTACGAAGCCGAAGCGGGGCAGGGCCCTTCGCCTCCATCAGCGGCGCGGACCGCGGTTTTCACGCCGTCAGCCTCCCGTCCTCGCCGTCCGGCGGCCGCCCATCCGCCCATCCTTTTGGCGGCATCCAACGCGCGCGTGGGTCGTCGTACACTCGCGGACGCCAAACAGGCGCGAACGGAGGCACGGTGCAGACCATCCTCGTGGCGAACCCGAAGGGCGGCAGCGGCAAGACCACGCTCGCGACCAACATCGCGGGCTGGCTCGCCGGCAAGCGTCAGAAGGTCGCGCTCGCCGACGCCGATCCCCAGCACTCCTCCGCTCAGTGGCTCACGCGCCGCCCCGCGCTGTTCCCGAAAGTCGAGGCCGCCGACAACGAGGAGCGGCGCAAGGAGCTCGAGGACCGCGGCATCCAGTGGCTCGTGCTGGACAGCGCTGCCGGCGTGCATGGCGAAGCGCTGCGCGACGGCGTGCGCCGCGCCGACATCCTGCTCGTGCCGGTGTCGCCGTCGGTGTTCGACACTTCGGCGACCGAGCGCTTTCTCGGCACCATCGCCGAATACAAGGCGGTGAAGCAGGGCGATCTTGCGGTGGGTCTCATCGCGATGCGCGTCGATTCGCGCACGCACGCAGCCGGCGAGCTGGACGAGTTCCTCGGCAGCCTCGATTTCCCGCGCGTGGCGAACCTGCGCGATACGCAGGTGTACGTGCATTGCGCCCGCGACGGACTGTCGATCTTCGACCTGCCGCGCTCGCGCGCCGAGCAGGACACGGAGCAATGGCGGCCGCTCACGCGCTGGATCGCGCGTCACGCCAAGGTGCGGGCCTGATCGCTGCCTCCGCCGAGTGTCGGAAGCAGCAACCGGCGGCGGCGATCAACGCCTGGTTTTACTCCGGGCGCGCAGTTGGCCAAGACCGAACGCGGCGAGCAGCAGTCCAAGCGCCCACAGCGCCCACTGCGACATGGCTGGAATCGGCTGGCTCGGGCCTCCGGCCGGCGGAGCCCCGGTGACCGATTGCGTGAATGCAGCGGAAGTGCTCGTGAGGTTGTTCGCGTCGCCGCTGTAAACGGCCGTGATCGCATGCGTGCCGGCCGTCAACGTGGAGGTGACGAGCGTAGCCACTCCGCCGCTCAGGGCGACCGGGCCGCCGAGTGCTGCGGCACCGTCGAAGAATTGCACCGTTCCCGTAGGCGCGTTGCCGCTCACGGTGGCGGTGAACGTCACCGGCTGTCCCGGGTTCGATGGATTCGGCGTTGCCGAGACGACCGTGGTCGTCGGAACGGCACCCGCAGCGCCGGTGGTGATCCGACCGATCCGATGACCGTTGACCTCGGTGAACCATAGATTGCCGTCCGGTCCGGCGGTGATGCCGCCGGGCAGCGCGCCCGCCGTGATGCCCGCACCGAATTCAGTCACCGTGCCCGCCGGCGTGATGCGTGCAACGCGATCGATGAGCTCCTCGGTGAACCATAGATTGCCGTCCGGTCCCGCGGTGATGCCCTGAGGGCCCGCGGCTGCGGTGATGCCCGCGCTGAATTCCGTGACCGTGCCGGACGTGGTGATGCGTCCGACACGCGCGCTGGTGAATTCGGTGAACCACAGGTTGCCGTCCGGTCCCGCCGCGATGCCATACGTGGGGCCGTTGATGCCGGTGGTGAACTCGGTCACGACGCCGGACGTGGTGATGCGTCCGATCCGGTTCGCGAGCGATTCGGTGAACCAGAGATTGCCGTCCGGTCCCGCCGTGATGCCGAACGGCTGGGCGCCGGCCGGGACGCTGAACTCGGTGATGACACCCGCCGGCGTGATCCGGCCGATCCGGTCGACCGACGTTTCGACGAACCACAGGTTGCCGTCGGGGCCCGCCGTGATGCCGCGCGGCGACGTGCCGAAGGTGAGCGGGAACTCGGTGATCACGCCGGCCGTGGTGATGCGCCCGATCCGGTGTCCGCTGACCTCGGTGAACCACAGATTGCCGTCGGGACCTGCCGTGATGCCGTAAGGAATCGCGCCGGACGTCACGCCCGTGAACTCGGTCACGGTGCCCGTCGGCGTGATGCGTCCGATGCCGCCGACCTCGGTGAACCACAGGTTGCCGTCCGGACCGGTCGCGATGAACGCCGGTGACGACGAGATGCCGGCACTGAATTCCGTGACGACCTGTGCGCCTGCTCCTGAGGTGAACGCGCCCAGGAGTGCAGCAAGCAGGCCCAGCACGAGCCCGCGCGGGTGCAGGGCACGCTGCACCTGGCGCAACCAGCGCACATGCGCCGGAGCGCTACGCAGATGCAGGCACGAACAATCGGTCATGACCGCTCCCTCCCAGGGACGATTGAACTACGGTTGGAGCGGACTTCATGGACGCCGCGAGGCGATCGATGCGCGTCAGTATCGCGGCAAAATCGACGCCAAGCCAGCGAAATAGCGTGAAAGGCCATTGAAAGGTCTGGTCCTGCGTCGCAGCGCGGACGCCGAAGCCTTCGCCGTCCTCACAACGCGGCGTCGCCAGCCTTCACGACGCACGGGCATGTCGATCCGGCCATGCCGGCGTGCGCGTGCACGATCACTTCTGTGCGTGTTCCTTCGCCTTGTCGGCCGCTTCCCTGGCCGCGGCAGCCGCCTTGTCGGCCGCTTCACGCGTTGCGGCGGCAGCCTTGTCGGCGGCCTCCTTCGTCGCGTCGGCTGCCTTGGACATCGCGTCCTTGACCTCCGGCGTTGCCTTGTCGGCCGCTTGCCTGGCTGCGTCGCTGGCTTGCTGCGACGCATCCTTCGCGGCATGGACGGTGGCCCTGGCTGCGTCCTGCGCGGCTTCGCCCGTCGCTTTGGCGGCCTCCTTCAGCACCTCGCCGGCCTTGGCAGCGGACGCCTTCGCCTTTTCGGTGGCTTCCCGCGTGGCCGCCGACTGCCGGTCGCAGGCGGTGAGCGTTGCGGCGAGCGCCAACGCCGTGAAGGTGGCCAGCATGCGCGTCGTCATGTTCCTGTTTCTCCGATGGCAACGAATGTACTGCGCGATCGGGCACCAGTTTAGCGCAGCGCTTTGCGCATGCATTGCCCGGCGCAACGCGCGCTCACATGAGCCGCATGCGGCGACGCTCCCACAGCGCGAGGCCGATGCCGCTTGCAGCAACGACCGCCATGCCGACCGCCGACCAGCCGTCCGGGTACTGGCCGAACAGCACGAGCCCGAACAGCGTCGCCCATACGATCTGCAGGTATGTGAATGGTGCGAGCAGGGCGGCGGGCGCATGCGAATACGCGCTGATCATGAAGCCATGCCCGAGCCCGGCGAACACGCCGCTGGCCAGCAGGAGACCGGCATCCCGCAACCCGATGGTGGTCGATTCGAGCAGGAACGGCAGGAGGAGCGTGAGGCCCACGGTGCCCACGAGCGCGCTGTAGAACAGCAGCGCCTGCGGATTCTCCGTCCGCAGCTTGCGCGTATACAGCTGATAGAGCGCGTTGAACAGCGCGGTGACGAGCAGCAGCAGCACGGCCGGATGCAGCACGGCCGAGCCCGGTCGCACGAGGATCACGATGCCGGCGAAGCCGGCGATCGACGCGATCATGCGCGCGCGGGTCGGGCGCTCGCCGAGCACGGGCCACGACAGCGCCACGACGATCATCGGCGCCATGAACGTGATCGCCGATCCTTCCGCCAGCGGAAGGTAGCGCAGCGCGCCGAAGAAGCATGCGGTGGCCGCGAGCAGCAGGGCCGAGCGCAGGAGGTGCATGCCGGGCCGCTGCGTGCGCCAGAATCCGGGTCCCGCGCGATGCCACGCGTACGGCGTGACGACGAGCGTCTGACCCGCGTAACGGGCCCATACCACGAGCAGCAGCGGGTGGTCGCGCACGAGCAGCTTCGCCGTGGCGTCGAGCGAGCTCAAGCACAGCCCGGCCAGCAGGAACAGCGGCAGCGCCTCGCGCAGCGGATGCGCGCGGGAGATCGTGTTCAGATCACGCTGCGCGCATGAGGTCGCGCAGCACGTACGGCAGGATGCCGCCGTGCTGGTAGTAATCGACCTCGATCGGCGTGTCGATGCGGCACAGCACCTGCACCTGCCGTGTCGTGCCGTCCGCACGCCGCACGACGAGGGTGAGGTCCTGCTGCGGCTCGATGTCGGCGGGCACGGCGATGTCGAACGTCTCATCGCCCTTGATGCCGAGCGTCTGCACGTCTTCGCCGGTCCTGAACTGCAGCGGCAACACGCCCATGCCGACCAGGTTGGAGCGATGGATGCGCTCGAAGCTCTTGGCGATGACGGCCTTGACGCCGAGCAGCTGCGTGCCCTTGGCCGCCCAGTCGCGCGAGCTGCCGGTGCCATATTCTTCGCCGCCGAACACGACGGTGGGCACCCCTTGCTCCATGTAGCGCATCGCCGCGTCGTAGATCGCCATGCGCTCGCCACCCGGCTGGAACAGCGTGACGCCGCCTTCGACGCGCGTGCCGTCCTCGCGCGGGGGCACCATGAGGTTCTTGATGCGCACGTTGGCGAACGTGCCGCGCATCATCACTTCGTGGTTGCCACGGCGCGCACCGTAGCTGTTGAAGTTGGCCACCGAGACGTCCTTTTCCTGCAGGTACAGGCCGGCCGGTGACGTGGGCTTGATGGAGCCGGCCGGCGAGATGTGGTCGGTGGTGACCGAGTCGCCGAAGATACCGAGCGCCCGCGCGTTGCGGATGTCGCCCATGGCGTTCGGCGCCATGCGGAACCCCTCGAAGAAGGGCGGCTTGGCGATGTAGGTGGAGCGCGGCCAGTCATAGACCTGGCCGGTGGCACCCTGGATGCCCTTCCACAACGGATTGGTGTTCGCGAGGTCGCCGTAGAGCCGCCGGAACGTCGCGGGATCGCGCGCGTAGTTGAGCAGCGCGGCGATCTCGTGCGACGTGGGCCACACGTCCTTCAGGTACACCGGACCGTCCTTGCCCTGGCCGAGCGGCTCGGTGGTGAGGTCCTTCAGCACCGTTCCGGCGATTGCGTAGGCGACGACGAGCGGCGGCGAGGCGAGGAAGTTGGCTTTCAGATTGGGATGGATGCGCGCCTCGAAATTGCGGTTGCCCGACAGGACGGCGGCGCACACGAGGTCGTTGGTGACGATGGCGTCGTTGATCTCGGGCGCGAGGTCGCCGGCGTTGCCGATGCACGTCGTGCAGCCGTACGCGGCGACGTCGAAGCCCAGTTGCTCGAGATAGGCCAGCAGGCCCGTCTTGGTGAGGTAATCGGTGACCACGCGCGAGCCGGGTGCGAGCGACGTCTTGACGTGCGGCTTGACCGTAAGGCCTTTCTCCACCGCCTTCTTCGCGAGCAGGCCCGCGGCGAGCAGCACGCTGGGGTTGGACGTGTTGGTGCACGACGTGATCGCGGCGATGAGCACGTCGCCCGAGCCGATGTCCGCCGGTTGCGCCTTCGGCGCGACGCGGTCGGGCGTCGGTCGATTGTTGACCATCTCCACCACGTCGCGCGGCGCGCCGTTGGGGGACTGCTGGCTCGCGTCGCTGATCGCGCCGCGGCCGGTGGTGAGCGTGATGTGGAAACGGCGTGCCAGCTCGTCCGGCTTCTTCGAGAAGCCGTTCTCGGCCACCGGCTTGCTGAACAGGGACGTGAACTGGCTCTTGAGGTTGCCGAGCTCGATGCGATCCTGCGGACGCTTCGGTCCGGCAACGGACGGCTTGATCGACGCGAGATCGAGGCTCACCGTCTTGGAGTAGTCGATGTCGCCGGCGCGCGGAATGCCGAACATGTTCTGCGCCCGGAAGTAGGACTCGAACGCGTCGAGCTCGGTGTCGGTGCGGCCGGTGGCGCGCAGGTAGTCCACGGTGGCTTCGTCGACCGGGAAGAAGCCCATGGTCGCGCCGTACTCGGGGGCCATGTTGCCGATGGTCGCGCGGTCCGGCACGGCGAGCGTGGCGGTGCCCTCGCCGAAGAATTCGACGAACTTGCCGACCACCTTTTCCTTGCGTAACAGCTCGGTGACCGTGAGCACGAGATCGGTGGCCGTCGCACCTTCGGGCAGGCGGCCCTTGAGCTCGACGCCCACGACGTCCGGCGTGAGGATGTAGAGCGGCTGGCCCAGCATGCCGGCCTCCGCTTCGATGCCGCCCACCCCCCAGCCCACCACGCCGATCCCGTTGATCATCGTCGTGTGGCTGTCGGTGCCCACCAGCGTGTCCGGGTAGTAGAGACGGTCCTTCTGGTGCACGCCGCGCGCGAGGTATTCCAGGTTGACCTGGTGCACGATGCCGATGCCCGGCGGCACGACCTTGAACGTGTCGAACGCCTGCATGCCCCACTTCATGAACTGGTAGCGCTCGTTGTTGCGCTCGAACTCGAGGCGCATGTTGAGATCCAGCGCGCTCTTCGAGCCGTAGTAGTCGATCATCACCGAGTGATCGACGACGAGGTCCACGGGGACCAGCGGCTCGATCACTTTGGGGTTCTTCGACAGGTCGGCGGCGACGTTGCGCATCGCAGCCAGGTCCACCAGCAGAGGCACGCCGGTGAAATCCTGCAGCACGACGCGCGCCACCACGAACGGGATCTCGTCGGTGCGCTTGGCCGTCGGCGCCCACGCAGCGAGCTCCCGCACATGCTCTTCGGCGACCTTCTTGCCGTCGCAATTGCGCAGCACGCTCTCGAGCACGATGCGGATGGAAACGGGCAGCCGCGAGATCTTGCCGAGGCCCGCTGCCTCGAGCGCCGGCAGCGAATAGAACCGCCCGGTGCCGCCACTGCGCAACGTGAAGGTCTTGAGCGAGTCGAATAGGTTGTGCGTCATGTCGGTGTCCAGGGCGAGGGAATCATTTCTGGGGAGGAGCGGGCGGCGTGCGGCCGGGGGCCGGCGCGCCAGGCGGCGGCAGGCTGCCCCCGATGCGGCCGGCCGCCATGTCGCGCATGTTCATCGTCTGGCCGTTGGGGAGCAGCATGTCGCCGGGCCGCTGGCCCGCCTTGCACGCGCCGGTGTAGCGCGCATCGACGGTGGAATGGGACTTCGCCATGCCGTTGAGCGGCGGATCGAACGTCGTGTCGACCTCGGTGCGATAGCCCGTGTCGCCGGTGACCACCATGCTCGCCTTCGAGTGCATGCTGCTGCCGGACATGTTGCACACGAACTCGCCGCTGCCCTTGCCGCCGCTGATGTGGAAGTCGGTCTTGCTGCACATCCCCTTCATGGCCCCGAGGCCCATGTCCCACATTTCCTTCTGCAGCGCTTCGTCCATGCAGATCGTCATGGTCATGCCGCCCGCGGGAGTGCCGCGGTCGGAGCTGCGGGTGAGCTGCCACAGGCCCGGCTTGAGCTTGGGGTACTCCTGCGCCACCGCGGGGAGCGCGAGCAGCGCGAGGCAGGCGAGAGTGAAGAGTCGTGTGCGCATCGCAGCTCCGGTCAGGGCGTCATGAGGTCGACGAACGCGTGCACCGGCAGGGCGGACAGCCGCGCGGGATCGAGCGCCGCATCGAGGATCGCCTGCTGCTGCTTCGCGGCGAAGCGGCGGGCGAGGTTGGTCTTGAACTTCTCGATCAGCACCGGCATGCCCTCGGCACGGCGGCGCCGATGCCCGATCGGATACTCCACCACCACTTCGGGCAGGCGGGTGCCGTCGGTGAACTCGATCGTGATGCCGTTGGCGATCGACCGCTTGTCCGGATCGAGGTAGTCCCGCGAGAATTGCGGATCCTCGACGCAGGTCATCTTCTCGCGCAGGGCATCGATGCGCGGGTCGGCGGCGATGGCGTCCTCGTAATCGGCGGCCGTGAGGTGACCGAAGATCAGCGGCACGGCCACCATGTACTGGATGCAATGGTCGCGGTCGGCGGGATTGTCGAGCGGGCCTTTCTTGTCGATGATGCGGATCGCCGACTCGTGGGTGCGAATGGTGATCTTCGCGATGTCGCCGATGCGCTCGCGCACGGCAGGGTGGAGCTGCATCGCGCATTCCACCGCGGTCTGCGCGTGGAATTCGGCCGGAAAGCTGATCTTGAACAGCACGTGCTCCATGACGTAGCTGCCGTACGGGCGCTGGAAGCGGAACGGCTGGCCCTTGAACAGGACGTCGTAGAAGCCCCACGTCCTGGCCGTCAGCACCGACGGATAGCCCATCTCGCCGCTGCGCGCCATCAGCGCCAGGCGCACCGCGCGCGCCGTGGCGTCCCCGGCGGCCCAGCTCTTGCGCGATCCGGTGTTCGGTGCATGGCGATAGGTGCGCAGGCTCTGGCCGTCGACCCACGCGAGCGAGATCGCATTGATCACTTCGTCGCGCGTCAGCCCGAGCATGTGCGCCACCACGGCGGTCGACGCGACCTTGACCAGCACGACGTGGTCGAGGCCCACGCGATTGAAGCTGTTCTCGAGCGCGAGCACGCCCTGGATCTCGTGCGCCTTGATCATTGCCGTCAGCACGTCGCGCATCACCAGCGGCTTCTCGCCCCGTGCAATCGCCGTGCGCGACAGCCAGTCGGCGCTCATCAGGATGCCGCCCAGGTTGTCGGACGGATGGCCCCACTCGGCCGCAAGCCAGGTGTCGTTGAAGTCGAGCCACCGGATCATCGCGCCCAGGTTGAACGCTGCCTGCACGGGATCGAGCTGGTACGGCGTGCCCGGCACTTTGGCGCCATTCGGCACGATCGTGCCCGGCACGATGGGCCCGAGCAGCTTGGTGCATGCCGGGTATTCGAGCGCCTCGAACCCGCAGCCGAGCGTGTCGAGCAGGCAGTAATGCGCCGTTCGATACGCTTCGTCGCTGCGGATCTCGTAGCCCGCGACGTAGTCCGCGATGTCGGTAAGGACCGCGTCGGGCTGGGGACGAACGTTACTGATGGGCGCGCTCATGGTCGTCGGTCGTCCGCGTTCACGTGCGCTGCGCGATCGGCACGAACGCGCGGTCCTCCGGACCGATGTAGTTGGCCGACGGCCGGATGATCTTGCCGTCCTCGCGCTGCTCGATGACGTGCGCCGACCAGCCGGCCGTGCGCGCGATGACGAACAGCGGCGTGAACATCGCCGTGGGCACGCCCATCTGGTGATAGCTCACGGCGGAGAACCAGTCGAGGTTGGGGAACATGTTCTTGGCGTCCCACATCACGCTTTCGAGCCGTTCGGCGATGCGGTAGAGCTTCATGTCGTTCGACGCCTGCGACAGCCGGCGCGCGACTTCCTTGATCACCTCGTTGCGCGGATCGGAGATCGTGTACACCGGGTGGCCGAAGCCGATGATGACCTGCTTGGCCTCGACGCGCTTGCGCACGTCCGCTTCGGCTTCGTCGGGCGTGACATAGCGGTTCTGCACGTCGAACGCCGCCTCGTTGGCGCCACCGTGCTTCGGGCCGCGCAACGCGCCGATGGCGCCCGTGATGGCGGAGTACAGGTCGGACCCCGTGCCGGCGATCACGCGGGCGGTGAACGTCGACGCATTGAACTCGTGCTCGGCATACAGGTTGAGGGACGTATGCATGGCGCGCACCCAGTCGGCCGACGGCGCGCGGCCGTGGAGCAGGTGCAGGAAATGGCCACCGATCGAATCGTCGTCGGTGTCGACGTCGATGCGCTTGCCGTTGTGGCTCCAGTGGTACCAATACAGCAGCATGGCGCCGAACGACGCCATCAGCCGATCGGCGATGTCGCGCGCCCCGGGAAGGTTGTGATCCTCCTTCTCGGGCAGCACGCAGCCGAGCGCCGAGCAGCCGGTGCGCATGACGTCCATGGGATGCGCGCCCGCCGGGATGGCTTCGAGCGTGGCACGCACGGGGTTCGACAGGCCGCGCAGCGAGCGCAGCTTGCGCTTGTAGCCGTGCAGTTCCGCTTGCGAGGGCAGCTTGCCGTGCACCAGCAGGTACGCGATCTCCTCGAACTCGGCCACGTCCGCCATGTCGAGGATGTCGTAGCCGCGGTAGTGCAGGTCGTTGCCGGTGCGCCCGACGGTGCACAGCGCGGTGTTGCCGGCCGTGACGCCGGAGAGCGCAACGGACTTCTTGGGCTTGAATCCGGCGGCGGGCGTGTCGTTGGGCATGGAATCGACGTTTGGGATGGCGGGGACCGCGTGCGGCTAGCGGCCGTCCTTGCGCTGCGCGAAGAGCTGGTCCAGCTTCTGCTCGTAGGCGTGGTAGCCGAGACAGTCGTACAGGTCGGCCCGTGTCTGCATGGTGTCCAGCACGGCTTTCTGCGTGCCGTCGCGCCGCAGCGTCTGGTAGACGCGCAGCGCGGCCTGGTTCATGGCACGAAACGCCGACAGCGGATACAGCGCGATCGCCACACCCGCGTCGCGGAGCTCGTCGACGGTGAACAGCGGCGTCTGTCCGAACTCGGTGATGTTGGCCAGGATGGGCACTCCGACCGCATCGGCGAAGCGCCGGTACATCGCAAGCTCCGTGATCGCCTCGGGAAAGATCATGTCGGCGCCGGCTTCCACGCATGCGCGCGCGCGGGCAATCGCGCCGTCGAGCCCTTCGACGGCGAGCGCGTCGGTGCGCGCCATGATGACGAACGCAGGGTCGGTGCGGGCGTCGGCGGCCGCCTTCACGCGGTCGGCCATCTCCTGCTGTGAGACGAGCTCCTTGCCCGGACGATGACCGCAGCGCTTGGCGCCGACCTGGTCCTCGATGTGCAGCGCGCCCGCGCCCGCCTTGATGAGCGAGCGCACCGTGCGTGCGATGTTGAACGCCGATGCGCCGAAGCCGGTGTCGACGTCCACCAGCAGGGGCAGGGTGGTGACATCCGTGATGCGGCGCACGTCGGTCAGCACGTCGTCGAGATTGCTGATGCCCAGATCGGGCATGCCGAGCGAGCCCGCCGCGACGCCGCCGCCGGAGAGGTACAGCGCGGAAAAGCCGCTCTTCTCCGCGAGGATGGCGTGGTAGGCGTTGATGGCGCCCGGCACCTGCAGCGGCCGCTCGCGCGCCACTGCATCGCGAAAGCGCTGGCCGGCCGAGGTGCTCGCCATGATGGCCGCCGCGCGCTCAGCCAAGCAGGGACGCGACACCCGCGCGCTCTTCTTCGAGCTCGCGCAACGTGACGTCCATCCGCTCGCGCGAGAAGTCGTCGATCGGAAGGTCGCGCACCAGGGTGTACTGGCCATTGGCGGTGATCACGGGCATGCCGTACATGACGTCCTGCGGGATGCCGTAGCTGCCGTCGGACGGGATGCCCATCGTGACCCATTCGCCGTTGCTGCCGAGCAGCCAGTCGCGCACATGGTCCACCGCGGCGTTGGCGGCCGATGCGGCAGAGGACAGGCCGCGTGCCTCGATGATCGCAGCGCCGCGCTTGCCGACGGTGGGGATGAACGTGCCGCGGTTCCACGCTTCGTCGCCGATGAGGTCCTTGAGCGGTGCGCCATCGGCGGTGGCGAAGCGGTAGTCCGGATACATCGTCGGCGAATGATTGCCCCACACGATCAGCTTGCGGATGGAGGCGACCGGCCGGCGGCTCCTGGCAGCCAGCTGCGACAGCGCGCGGTTGTGATCGAGACGCAGCATCGCGGTGAAGCTCTGCCTCGGCAGCGACGGTGCCGACTTCATGGCGATGTAGGCGTTGGTGTTCGCGGGATTGCCGACGACCAGCACCTTGATGCCGCGCGAGGCCACGGCGTCGAGCGCCTTGCCCTGCCCGGTGAAGATCTTGGCGTTCTCGAGCAGCAGGTCCTTGCGCTCCATGCCCGGGCCGCGCGGACGGGCGCCGACCAGCAAGGCGACATCGGCATCCTTGAACGCGACCTTGGGATCCGCCGCACCCTGCATCCCGGCGAGCAAAGGAAAGGCGCAGTCCTCGAGCTCCATCATCACGCCCCTGAGCGCCGCCTGCGCCTTGTCGAGCGGGAGCTCGAGCAGCTGGAGGATGACGGGCTGGTCGCGGCCGAGCATGTCGCCGGCGGCGATGCGGAACAGCAGGCTGTAGCCGATCTGGCCGGCGGCGCCGGTCACGGCGACGCGGACGGGTGGTTTCATCGCGAGCTCCTGGACGGAAAGGGCGTTCGCGCGAGGCCGGCAGGTGGGGCTTCGGCTGCGCGGACGGGCCGCCAGCGAAGGCGCCCCGCGTCGATCATACGGCGCGCCGCCTGCCGGTGTCAAACTAGTCTTATATAAGACATAAGAGATAGAATGGCGGGGCCGGGTGCTCGCTCGCCGGCACGCCGTGCATCCACCATGCGCAGTCCCAAGTCCGCCACCGCCACGCCGACGTTCCGCCCGCTCTACCTGCAGGTGAAGGACCTGCTGTCCGCGGCGCTGGAGCGGCGCGAGTGGGCGCCGGGCGAGGCGATTCCGTCGGAGCACGAGCTCGCGGCCCGCTTTCGCGTGTCGCAGGGGACCATGCGCAAGGCCATCGACGCCCTCGCGGCCGAGTACCTGGTCGTGCGCCGGCAAGGCAAGGGCACGTACGTTGCGACGCACACGGAAGAGAAGGCGTCGAATTTCCGCTTCCTGCGCATTCGCCGCAACGACGGCGCCGGCGAGTATCCAGGCAGCCGCCTGCTCGACGTGCGGCGCGCGCGTGCAGGCATCGAAGTCGCGCGCGCCCTCGAGCTGAAGGCAGCCGATCCGGTGATCATCCTGCGCCGCGTGCTCGAGTACGCGGGCGTGCCGACGGTGATCGACGACATCACGCTGCCTGCGTCGCTCTTCCGCGGCCTGACCCGTGCGCGGTGCGAGGCGTACCACGGATCGATGTACGGCTTTTTCGAGACCGCGTTCGGCGTGCGCATGCTGAAGGCACGCGAGAAGCTGCGCGCGGTCGCTGCCGACGCTGGCAGCGCCGCGCTGCTCGACGTGGCGGTCGGCACGCCGCTCCTGGCCGTCGATCGCGTCGCCTATACGTTCGGCGATCGCCCGGTCGAGCTGCGTCGCGGCCTGTGCGCCACGCGCCACTGCCACTATCTGAACGAGCTGCAGTGAGGAGGGCGGTTGCCGCCCGGTCAACCCCGGCGCACGCGGTGGCGGTATAATTTCTTGCTGCGCACAAAAGCTTGATTTTCACCGCGCAGCGGCCGTCCGGGCTGTCCGGCTGGCGATTTCGTCGTGATTCGTCCTTCAGGCGCCACTGCGCCGTGCCGGCGGTTTTACGCCGCGGCTCGGGATGCGGCGAGCCTTGGGATGCCCGTCCGGCGCACCACCGCATACTGGGAACCATGGCCACCGCCCCTCGTCCCGTCGACAAGCCGCGCCCGGTCTACCTCAACCTGTTCGCGATTCGTCAGCCGCTGCCGGCGATCGTCTCGATCCTGCATCGCGTCAGCGGCGCCGCGCTGTTCGCGATCGGCCTGCCGCTGGCGTTGTGGACGTTGCAGACGAGCCTCGGCTCCACCGCTGGTTGGGATCGCGTCACCGGGTTCTTCGCGTCGCCGCTCGCCAAGCTCGTTCTGCTCGGCCTCGTGTGGGCGTACCTGCATCACCTCTTCGCGGGCGTGCGCCACCTGCTGGGCGACCTGCACATCGGGCTCGATCTTGCGAGCGCGCGGCGCTCGTCCGCCGTGGTCGTGGTGCTCGCCCTGCTGATCACGCTCGCGATCGGAGTACGGCTGTGGTAGCGCGCGTCACCAAGATCCCGGTCGGCGCCCATTACGGGCTGCGCGACTGGCTGTCGCAGCGCATCACCGCCCTGGTGATCACGCTCTACACCGTGGTGCTGCTGGGCGAGCTCATGTGGCACGGCGGCATGGACTACGACACGTGGCGCGGCCTCTTCGCGGGCGGCGCGTTTCGCGTGCTGTCGTTCCTCTTTCTCGCCTGCGTGTACTACCACGCGTGGGTGGGCATGCGGAACGTCCTGATGGACTACGTCAAGCCGACGGGCGTTCGCCTCGTGCTCGAGGCGATCGTCATCTGCACGCTCGTGGGCTATACCGGCTGGGCGATCCAGATCCTCTGGGGACCGCACTGATGGCCGCCGACCTGCCGGTGCGGCGGTTCGACGCCCTCATCGTAGGCGCCGGCGGCGCCGGCATGCGCGCCTCGCTGGCGCTGGCGCAGGCCGGCCTGTCGGTCGCCGTACTGTCCAAGGTGTTCCCGACGCGCTCGCACACGGTGGCGGCGCAAGGCGGCATCGGTGCCGCGCTCGGCAACATGGGCGAGGACAGCTGGCTGTGGCACATGTACGACACCATCAAGGGCTCCGACTGGCTCGGCGACCAGGATGCGATCGAGTACATGTGCCGCAACGCGGCGCAGGTCGTCTACGAGCTCGAGCACTACGGCATGCCATTCGATCGCAACGCCGACGGCACGATCTACCAGCGTCCGTTCGGCGGCCACTCGGCCAACTTCGGCGAGAAGCCCATCCAGCGCAGCTGCGCGGCCGCCGATCGCACCGGCCATGCGATGCTCCACACGCTCTACCAGCGCAACGTGCGCTCGAACACGCAATTCTTCGTCGAGTGGATGGCGCTCGACCTGGTGCGCGACGCCGAGGGCGACGTGCTCGGCGTGGTCGCGCTCGAGATGGAAACCGGGCAGGTGATCGTGCTGCAGGCCAAGGCGACGATCCTCGCCACCGGCGGCGCCGGCCGCATCTTCGCCGCGTCCACCAACGCGTTCATCAACACCGGCGACGGCCTCGGCATGGCGGCGCGCGCCGGTGTGCCGCTCGAGGACATGGAGTTCTGGCAGTTCCATCCCACCGGCGTCGCGGGGGCCGGCGTGCTCATCACCGAAGGCGTGCGCGGCGAGGGCGGCATCCTGCTCAACTGCAACGGCGAGCGGTTCATGGAGCGCTACGCGCCCAACCTCAAGGACCTCGCGTCGCGCGACGTCGTATCGCGCTCGATGGACCAGGAGATCAAGGAAGGCCGCGGCTGCGGGCCGCACAAGGATTACGTGCTGCTGAAGCTCGACCATCTCGGGCCGGAGGTCATCAACAAGCGGCTGCCGTCGATCCGCGAGATCGCCATCAAGTTCGCGAACGTCGATCCGGTGAAGGAGCCCATCCCGGTCGTGCCCACGATCCATTACATGATGGGCGGCATTCCCACCAATATCCACGGGCAGGTGGTCGCACCGTCGGCGGCCGGCGATCCGAACGCCGTCGTCGAAGGCCTCTATGCCGTCGGCGAATGCGCCTGCGTTTCGGTGCACGGCGCCAATCGCCTGGGGACCAACTCGCTGCTCGACCTGCTCGTGTTCGGCCGCGCCGCGGGCGTGTTCATCGCCGGACGCAACCTGCAGGCAAGCAGGCACAAGGACCTGCCGAAGGGCGCGGCCGACGCGGCGCTCGCGCGACTGGCGCGCATCGACGCGTCGACGGGCGGCGAATCGGTGGCCGTCGTCGCGAGCGACCTGCGCAAGACCATGCAGTCGCATTGCGGCGTGTTCCGCAACGCCGGGCTGCTCGCCGAAGGCGTGACCAAAGTGATGGAGCTCGAGCAGCGCGCGCAGCGCATCGCGATCAAGGACAAGAGCCAGACGTTCAACACGGCCCGGGTCGAGGCGCTCGAGCTCGACAACCTGATCGAGACGGCCAAAGCGACCATCGTGTCCGCCGAGGCACGCCAGGAATCGCGCGGCGCGCAGGCCCGCAGCGACTTTCCCGAGCGGGACGACACCCGCTGGCTCAAGCACTCGCTGTGGTATCGCGACGGCAACCGGCTCGCGTACAAGCCGGTGAACCTGAAGCCGCTGTCGGTGGAAGCATTCCCGCCCAAGGCGCGCACGTACTGAGCCCACGCCCGGTTGACAAACGCGCCGCCCGCCACGACATACTCCTCGACGGCTACGATGAAATTCCGCATCTACCGCTACGACCCGGAGAAGGACACCAAGCCCTATCTCCAGGAATACGACGTCCCGCTCGACCCGCACGACCGCATGCTGCTCGACGCGCTGGTGCGGGTGAAGATGGTCGACGATTCGCTGTCGTTCCGCCGCAGCTGCCGCGAGGGCGTGTGCGGGTCCGATGCCATGAACATCAACGGCAAGAACGGCCTTGCGTGCATCACCAACCTCAAGGAGCTGAAGGAGCCGGTCGAGCTGCGTCCGCTCCCGGGCCTGCCCGTGATCCGCGATCTGATCGTGGACATGAGCCAGTTCTTCAAGCAATACCATTCGGTCAAGCCGTACCTGGTGAACGACACGCCGCCCCCCGAGAAGGAGCGGCTGCAAGCCCCCGCCGATCGCGAGGAGCTCGACGGCCTGTACGAATGCATCCTGTGCGCGTGCTGCTCCACGTCCTGTCCCTCGTTCTGGTGGAACCCCGACAAGTTCGCCGGGCCCGCGGCGCTGTTGCAGGCGTACCGCTTCATCGCCGACAGCCGCGACACCGATCTCAACGAGCGCCTCGACAACCTCGAGGATCCGTACCGGCTGTTCCGCTGCCACACGATCATGAATTGCGTCGACGTGTGCCCCAAGGGACTGAACCCGACGCGCGCCATCGAGAAGATCAAGGACCTGATGGTCAAGCGGACGATCTGACATGTCCGCCCCCGCGCTCGCCTCCGGGTCCTCCGCACTGCTCGCCGACGATCGGCGGCTCGCGCGGCTGCGCTGGCGCTGCCGTCGCGGCCTGCTCGAGAACGACCTCGTGCTGGCGCGCTTCCTCGACCGGCGCGCCGGCACGCTGACCGAAGCGGACGTCGCAGCGCTCGACCGGCTGCTCGACCTGCCCGACAACGACCTGTGGGACGTCCTGTCCGGCCGCACGGCGGCCGACGCGTCGTTGCAGGCGCTGGTGTACGAGCTGGCACAGCCATGACCGCACCGCTCGAAACTTCCGCCGCTGCCTCCGCGGCTGCCGTTGCAACCTCCAAAGGACCGCCGATGCCCGACCGAACCGCCACGCTGAACTTTTCCGATGGCTCGCCGCCGGTCACCTATCCCATCCTCTCGGGCACCGTCGGTCCCGACGTCATCGACATCCGCACGCTCTACGCCAAGACCGGCCAGTTCACGTACGACCCGGGGTTCATGTCCACGGCGGCGTGCCGCTCGGCCATCACCTACATCGACGGCGACAAGGGCGAGCTCCTCTATCGCGGCTACCCGATCGAAGAGCTGGCGGTGAAGTGCGACTACCTCGAGACCTGCTACCTGCTGCTGTACGGCGAGCTGCCGACGGCCAGGCAGAACGCGGACTTCGACTCGCTCGTGACCCATCACACGATGGTGAACGAGCAGATGCAGTTCTTCCTGCGCGGGTTCCGCCGCGACGCGCATCCCATGGCCGTGCTCACGGGCCTCGTCGGGGCGATGTCGGCGTTCTATCCCGACTCGATCAACCTGCACGACGCGCATCAGCGCGACATCTCGGCGATCCGCCTGATCGCCAAGATGCCCACGCTGGTGTCTATGGCCTACAAGTACTCGATGGGCCAGCCGTACATGTACCCGCGCAACGAGCTGTCGTATGCGGCCAACTTCATGCGCATGATGTTCGCCACGCCGTGCGAGGACTACACGCCCAACGAAGTGCTCGTCCGGGCGCTCGATCGCATCTTCATCCTGCATGCCGACCACGAGCAGAACGCGTCGACCTCCACCGTGCGCCTCTGTGCGTCGTCGGGCACCAATCCGTTCGCGGCGATCGCGGCGGGCGTCGCATGCCTGTGGGGCCCGGCACACGGGGGCGCCAACGAAGCCGCGCTCAACATGCTCTACGAGATCCAGGCGCAGGGCGGCGAGGCGAAGCTCGGCGAATTCGTGAAGAGGGCCAAGGACAAGAACTCCAACGTGCGGCTGATGGGGTTCGGCCATCGCGTGTACAAGAACTACGATCCGCGCGCCAAGCTGATGCGCGAGACGTGCTACGAAGTCCTGAACGCCACCGGCATGGGCGACGACCCGCTGTTCAAGCTGGCCATGGCGCTCGAGAAGATCGCGCTCGAGGACGAGTACTTCGTGCAGCGCAAGCTCTATCCGAACGTCGACTTCTACTCGGGCATCGTGCAGAAGGCCATCGGCATTCCCGTCCAGCTGTTCACCGCGATCTTCGCGCTGGCGCGCACGGTCGGCTGGATCGCGCAGTTGAACGAGATGATCGCCGATCCGGAGTACAAGATCGGGCGCCCCCGACAGTTGTACGTCGGGGCCGCGCGACGCTCCGTGAAGGCGATTTCCGAAAGATAAAAAGTCGGGGCCGCCTCGCGGCCCCGTGTACATCAGAGGTTTTCCGATGGGAACCATGCACGACCTCGAGTCCACCAGCACCCTGTTCGGCAGCAACGCGCCGTTCATCGAGGAGCTGTACGAGGAGTACCTCGCCAACCCGGAAAGCGTGAGCCCGGAGTGGCGCGGCTACTTCGACGAGATCAAGGGCGACTCGAAGGACGTCGCGCACGCGCCGGTCGTCGAGTCGTTCCGCGAGCTCGCGCGGAGCAAGCGCGTGGCCGGCGCGATGGTGGACTCCACCACCATGCACAAGCAGGTGCTGGTGCTGCGGCTGATCAGCAAGTTCCGCACGCTCGGCATGCTGCACGCGGACCTCGATCCGCTGAAGCGCCAGGAGCCGGCGTACATGCCCGACCTGGACCTTCGCACCTACGGCTTTTCCGAGTCCGACCTCGACACGGAGTTCGACGTCGGCTCGTTCAAGGCCGGACCGCATCGCATGCGGCTGCGCGAGATCATCGCCGCGCTGCAGGAGACGTACACGCGCACGCTCGGCGCCGAATACATGTACATCTCCGACACGCCGACCAAGCGCTTCGTCCAGGAGCGCCTCGAGCCGATCCGCTCACGCCCCAACTACAACGCGGATCAGCGCCGCCACATCCTCGAGCGGCTGACGGCTGCAGAGACGCTCGAGCGGTACCTGCACACCAAGTACGTCGGGCAGAAGCGCTTCTCGGGCGAAGGGGCCGAGACCCTCATCCCGATGCTCGACCTGCTGATCCAGCGCGCCGGCGCGGCCGGCGTGGGCGAGATCGTGCTCGGCATGGCACATCGCGCGCGGCTGAACGTGCTCGTCAACACGCTGGGCAAGATGCCGAGCGACCTGTTCTCCGAGTTCGAGGGCAAGGCGCAGCAGGAGCTGCCGGCGGGCGACGTGAAGTACCACCAGGGCTTCTCCTCCGACGTTTCCACGCCCGGCGGACCGGTGCATCTGACGCTCGCGTTCAACCCGTCCCATCTCGAGATCGTCAACCCGGTCGTCGAAGGCAGCGTGCGGGCGCGCCAGCACCGGCGCAAGGATCCGAAAGGCGACCAGGTGCTGCCGGTGCTGATCCACGGCGATGCCGCCATCGCGGGGCAGGGGGTCGTGCAGGAATGCCTGAACATGTCGCAAACCCGTGGCTACTACACGGGCGGCACGGTGCACATCGTCATCAACAACCAGATCGGCTTCACCACGTCCGATCCACGCGACACGCGCGGCACGCTCTACTGCACCGACGTGGCCAAGATGATCGAGACGCCGATCCTGCACGTCAACGGCGACGACCCCGAAGCGTGCCTCCTCGCCATCGAAGTCGCGTTCGATTACCGGCAGCTGTTCCACAAGGACGTCTTCATCGACCTGGTCTGCTTCCGCCGCCTCGGCCACAACGAAGCCGACGAGCCGATGATCACGCAGCCGCTGATGTACAAGCGCATCGCCCAGCACGCGGGCACGCGCAAGCTGTACGCCGACCGCCTGGTGGCCGACGGCGTGCTGTCGGCAAGCGACGCGGACGGCATGATCGCGACGTACCGCGCGGCGATGGACAAGGGGTATCACACCAACACGACGGTGCTGTCGAACTACAAGCCGCCATTCATCGTCGACTGGTCGCCTTACAAGAACCACCACTGGACCGAGCCCGCCGACACGCGCGTGCCGATCGCGCGGCTCACCGCGCTGGGCGAGCGCGCGACCGCCGTGCCGTCCGATTTCAAGCTGCATCCGCGCGTCGAGAAGCTGATGGCCGACCGGCGGGCGATGGTCGCGGGCAAGCAGCCGATCGACTGGGGCATGGGCGAGATCCTGGCCTACGCCACCATCCTCGACCAGAACTACGGCGTGCGCATGTCGGGCGAGGACATCGGGCGCGGCACGTTCTCGCATCGCCACGCAGTCCTGCACGACCAGAATCGCGAGAAATGGGATTCGGGCACGTGGATCCCGCTGCAGCATCTGCGCGACGGCCAGCCCGACTTCGAGATCATCGACTCCGTGCTCACGGAGAACGCGGTGCTCGGGTTCGAATACGGCTACACGACGTCCGAGCCGAGCCAGCTCGTGATCTGGGAGGCGCAGTTCGGCGATTTCGCCAACGGCGCGCAGGTCGTCATCGACCAGTTCATCAGCGCCGGTGAGGTGAAGTGGGGCCGCATCTGCGACCTCGTGCTGTTCCTGCCGCACGGCTACGAGGGACAGGGACCCGAGCATTCGTCGGCCCGGCCGGAGCGCTACCTGCAGCTGTGCGCCCAGCACAACATGCAGGTTTGCGTGCCCACCACGCCCGCGCAGATCTTCCACCTGCTGCGCCGCCAGATGGTGCGCCTGTATCGCAAGCCGCTCATCGTCATCACGCCGAAGAGCCTGCTGCGCCACAAGGAAGCGGCGTCCACGCTCGGCGACCTCGCGGACGGCCGCTTCCAGAACGTGATCCCCGATCGCGTCGACGACGTGAAGAAGATCAAGCGCGTGCTCGTGTGCTCGGGCAAGGTGTACTACGAGCTCGCCGCCTACCGCCGCGATCACAAGCGCGACGACGTCGCGATCATCCGCCTCGAGCAGCAGTATCCCTTCCCGCACGACGAGTACAAGACCGAGGTCGCGCGCTACGTCAACGCGAAGCAAGTGGTGTGGTGCCAGGAGGAGCCGCAGAACCAGGGCGCGTGGTATCGGCTCAACTATTACCTGCGTGCGGACGTCGACGCGAGCAAGGCGCTGTACTACGCCGGGCGGCCGGTGTCGGCATCGCCGGCGGTGGGGTATGCGGCGAAGCACCTCGCCGAGCAGAAGAAGCTGATCGAGGACGCCTTCGCCGCCGAGCTTCGCTCGGGCGAGATGGTGCTCGCGCGCTGACGCGCCAGACGAGGAACGCCGCATCATGAGAATCGAAGTGAAGGTCCCCCAGCTGCCCGAGTCGGTCGCCGAGGCCACGCTCGTGAGCTGGCACAAGAAGCCCGGTGATGCGGTTGCGCGCGACGAGAACCTGATCGACGTCGAAACCGACAAGGTCGTGCTCGAGCTGCCGGCGCCCTCCGATGGCGTGCTCACGGAGATCACCCGGCCCGATGGCGCCACCGTCACGTCGAACGACGTCATCGCGGTGATCGACACGGACGCCAAGCCGGGCGCCAAGCCGGATGGTGGCGCCAAGCAACCCGCAGCCGCCAAGCCGGCCGCTTCGGCGCCGGCGGCGGCCCCCCCCGTCGCTGCCAAACCTGCGGAAGCGGCACTTGCCGCGGCGCAGACGAGCGCCGCGCCCGGCGGCGCCAACGGCGCAACGGCGCTGCCCGCGGCGCGCAAGATGATGGCCGATCAACACGTCGACCCCGCGAGCGTGCAGGGCACCGGGCGCGGGGGGCGCATCACCAAGGGCGACGTGCTGGCCGCCACCCAGGCGGGCGGCGCGTCGAGCCCGCAGGCGGTCGCGCGTGCCGCAGCGCCGGCCCCGGCAGCGGCCCCCGCGGTGGCCCGCGCGCCGGTCGTGGCACCCGGCGTGTCGCTGCCTGCCGCGATGGGCGCGCGCCCCGAGCAACGCGTGCCCATGTCGCGCCTGCGCCAGCGCGTCGCCGAGCGCCTGGTCGAGTCGCAATCGACCGCAGCGATCCTCACGACGTTCAACGAAGTGAACATGCAGCCGGTCATCGACCTGCGCAACAAGTTCAAGGAGCGCTTCGAGAAGGAATACGGCGTCAAGCTGGGCTTCATGGGCTTCTTCGTGAAGGCGGTGGTGCACGCGCTCAAGAAATATCCGCTGGTCAACGCATCGATCGACGGCACCGACATCGTCTACCACGGCTACTACGACATCGGCATCGCGGTGGGCAGCCCGCGCGGCCTGGTCGTGCCGATCGTGCGCGACGCCGACCAGCTGTCGATCGCGGAGATCGAGAAGCAGATCGCCGACTACGGCAAGCGCGCGCAGGAAGGCAAGCTGACCGTCGAGGAGCTGACCGGAGGCACGTACACCATCAGCAACGGCGGCGTGTTCGGCTCGATGCTCTCCACGCCGATCATCAACCCACCGCAGTCGGCCATCCTCGGCGTGCATGCGACGCGCGAGCGTCCCGTGGTCGAGAAGGGCCAGGTGGTCGTGCGGCCGATCAATTACCTCGCGCAGTCGTACGACCATCGCATCATCGATGGCCGCGAGGCCGTGCTGTCGCTCGTCGCGATCAAGGAAGCACTGGAGGAGCCGGCGCTGCTCCTGCTGGAGCTGTAGGTCCATGGCCGATCGATTCGACGTCGTGGTCGTCGGCGCGGGACCGGGCGGCTACATCGCCGCGATCCGCGCCGCGCAGCTTGGCTTCTCCACCGCCTGCATCGACGACTGGTCGCGCGCGGGTGGCAAGCCGGCGCCGGGCGGCACCTGCACGAACGTCGGGTGCATCCCGAGCAAGGCGCTGCTGCAAAGCTCCGAGCATTACGAGCATGCCGGCCACACCTTCGCCGATCACGGCATCGAGGTGAAGGGCCTCGCGGTCGACCTCAAGCAGATGCTTGCGCGCAAGGACAAGGTGGTCGCGCAGAACAACGACGGCATCCTGTACCTGTTCAAGAAGAACAAGGTCACGTTCTTCCACGGCGTCGGTTCCTTCACGGGCCGCAGCGGCGAGGCGTGGACGCTCAAGGTGGAAGGTCCCAAGCCGGCCAACCTCGAAGCGACGCACGTGATCGTCGCAACGGGCAGCAAGCCGCGCGCGCTGCCCGGCACGCCGATCGACAACGTCCGCGTGCTCGACAACGAAGGCGCGCTCGCCATCCCTGGGGTTCCCCGGCGGCTCGGCGTCGTGGGCGCGGGGGTGATCGGCCTCGAGATGGGCAGCGTGTGGCGCCGCCTCGGCTCGGACGTCGTCGTGCTCGAAGCGCTGCCGGGGTTCCTCGGCGCGGTGGACGAGGCGGTGGCGAAGGAAGCGCTCAAGGTCTTCACCAAGCAGGGGCTGGCCATTCGCACGGGTGTGAAGATCACCCAGGTGACGGTGGGCAAGGACGATGTCGCCGTGGCGTGGACCGATGGCGAGGGCAAGGCGCAAAGCGCCACCTTCGACCGCTTGATCGTGTCGATCGGCCGCGTGCCGTTCACGGGCAAGCTCGGCGCCGACGCCGTCGGATTGCAGCTCGACGAGCGCGGCTTCGTCGCAGTCGACGCCGAGTGCCGCACCAACCTCCCGAACGTATGGGCGATCGGCGATGTCGTGCGCGGCCCCATGCTCGCGCACAAGGCCGAAGAGGAAGGCGTCGCCGTCGCCGAGCGCATCGCCGGTCAGCATGGACATGTCGACTTCAACACCGTGCCTTGGGTGATCTACACGTCGCCCGAGATCGCATGGGTCGGCCAGAGCGAGCAGCAGCTCAAGGCGGCCGGCGTGGCGTACAAGACGGGCACGTTTCCATTCCTGGCGAACGGACGCGCACGGGCCATGGGCGATACCACCGGATTCGTGAAGATGCTCGCCGACGCGTCCACCGACCGCATCCTCGGCGTGCACGTCATCGGTCCGCTGGCCTCCGAGCTCATCGCCGAGGCGGTGGTCGCCATGGAATTCGGCGCGTCCAGCGAAGACCTCGCGCGCATCTGCCACGCGCATCCGTCGCTCTCGGAGGCGACCAAGGAAGCGGCGCTCGGCGTGCTCGGCCGCACGCTCAACTTCTAGCGCGGCTGGAAGCCCGGCGGCGCGCAGGTTACAGTCGCGTCACGGTCGTCGCCGGGCGGCCGCCAACGGAGTGTCATCGGGCCCGCGCTTTCGAGGATGCTGGACGACCAGATCGCCCGCCGCGAGGGCGCGCTCATCGATTATCTCGAGCCGCTGCTCGCGGCGCGCCACTCGACGCTCGACCACGCACAGATCGCCGCGCTCGATCGCCTGCAGCAGCTGACCGACGAGCTCGAGGCGTTCCGCGACGCACGCAAGTCGACGCTCAAACGCCTCTTCGCGCCGCCCGACGTGCCGCGCGGGGTCTATTTCCATGGCGGCGTCGGACGAGGCAAGAGCTTCCTCATGGACGCCTTCTACGCGAGCGTGCGCGTGCGCCGCAAGACCCGCATCCATTTCCACGCCTTCATGCGGGACGTGCATGGCGCGCTCGCCAAGGTCAAGCACGAGCCGGACCCGCTGGCCGTCGTCGCGGCCGACATCGCGCGGCGCTGGCGTCTCATCTGCTTCGACGAATTCCACGTCGCGGACATCGCCGACGCGATGATCCTCGGACGGCTGCTCCAGGCGCTATTCGAGGGCGGGGTGGTGTTCGTCATGACCTCCAACTATGCGCCCGACGACCTGTGGCCGAACGGCCTGCAGCGGGACCGCTTCCTCCCCGCGATCGCGCTCATCAAGCAGTGGCTGGACGTCGTCGAGCTCGACGCCGGCGTGGACTATCGCCTGCGTGCGCTGGAGCAGGTCGCCGCGTACCACGTCCCGGCCGGCGCGCTGGCCGACGCGGCGCTCGAGCGGGCTTTCGATGCCATGCGCACCGGGCCCGACGAGGACGCCCACTTGACGATCCAGGGCCGTTCGCTCGCCGCGCGAAGGCGCGCGGGTAGCGTGGTCTGGTTCGATTTCAAGACCTTGTGCGATGGACCCCGGTCCCAGCACGACTACCTCGAGCTGGCCCGGCGCTTCGCGGTGGTGCTGGTCTCGCACATCCCGCGCTTTTCGGTCGACACCGCCGACCAGGCACGCCGCTTCACCTGGCTCGTGGACATCCTGTACGATCATCGCGTGAAGCTGATTGCCTCGGCCGAGGCGCCCGCGGAGGCGCTGTACGTCAAAGGCCCCAATGCGCAGGACTTTCCGCGCACCGTGAGCCGTCTCGTCGAGATGCGCACCCGCGAGTACATGGCGCTGCCGCATCTGTGCGAGGAGGCGCCCGCGTCCGCCTGATCCGCCAATCCTGAAGCCATACCCGTCCGCGTCATCATCCAGAAGGAGACACCCGTGCAGACGTTCAAGGCCTATCGCACGTTCCAGGACGACAGCCGCATCGCCAGCCGCTTCGTGGACCTGTCGCTGGACGAGCTCGATCCGGGCGACGTGGTCATCCGCACCAAGTACTCGACGATCAATTACAAGGACGCACTGTCGTACAGCGGCGCGGGCCGCATCATGCGCAAGTACCCCACCGTGGCCGGCATCGACATGGCCGGCACGGTGGACCGCTCCAACGACCCGCGCTGGAAGAAGGGCGACAAGGTCATCGTCACCGGCTACGACATGGGCGTGTCGCATGACGGCGGCTACGCCGAATACGTGCGCGTGCCGGCCGACTGGGTCGTGCGCCGCCCCGAGAGCATGACCGCCTTCGACGCGATGACGCTGGGCACCGCAGGCTTCACCGCCGCGCTCGCCATCCATCTCATGCAGCACAACGGGCTCGAGCCCGGCAACGGCCCGGTCGCGGTCACGGGCGCAACGGGAGGCGTGGGCTCGGTTGCCATCGAGATCCTGTCCAAGCTCGGCTACAACGTCGTCGCCATCACCGGCAAGCAGGAAGGCTCGCACTATCTGCGCGACATCGGCGCGAGCGAGGTGCTGCTGCGCCACTCGCTCGACCTCACCAAGGTCAAGCCGCTCGACAAGGCGACCTGGGCGGGCGCGATCGACAACCTCGGCGGCGACCTGCTCTCATGGCTGCTGTCGACGTCGATGGTGTCCGGGCGCGTCGCGGCCGTCGGACTTGCCGCCGACATGAAGCTCAACACCAGCGTGGCGCCGTTCATCCTGCGCGGCGTGCAGCTGCTCGGCGTCGACAGCGTCAATTGTCCGATGGACTTGCGCCAGACGCTGTGGAACAAGCTGGCGGTTGCCTGGCGGCCCGACCGCGTGCACGACCAGGTGCGCACGATCGACTTCGACGAGCTGCCCACGCATTTCGACGCTTACTTGAAGGGTACGGTGCGCGGTCGCACGGTGGTGCGCATCGCCGCGGACTCGCATCCGTGAGCGCGCCGCTTCCTTGACCATGCGCAACCTCGGCGTCGGACCGGGGTGCTAGCGTCGGCGCCGGAGGCTGTCATGGATCGATACCGCGCATTCCACGCCCGCTCGCTCGCTGACCGTGAGGGCTTCTGGCGGCAGGAAGCCGCGCGGATCGACTGGCACACGCCGTTCGAGCGGGTGCTCGACTATGCGCGCCCGCCGTTCGCGCGCTGGTTCGTCGGCGGCCGCCTCAACCTGTGCCACAACGCCGTGGACCGGCATCTCGCGGCCCGCGCGGACCAGCCGGCGCTCGTCTACATCTCCACCGAGACCGGCGCGCAGGCGACCTACACCTATCGCGCGCTGCACGACGAGGTGAACTGCTGCGCTGCGCTGCTGCGCGCGCAAGGCGTTGGCCGCGGCGATCGCGTGCTGCTGTACATGCCGATGATTCCGGAAGCGGTGTTCGCCATGCTCGCCTGCGTGCGGCTGGGCGCGATCCACTCGGTCGTGTTCGGCGGGTTTGCGGCTGCGAGCCTGGCGAGCCGCATCGACGACGCGCGTCCGGCCGTCCTGATGACCGCCGATGCCGGCATGCGCGGCGGGAAGACCATACCCTACAAGCCGCTCGTCGACGAAGCGCTGCGCATCGCGCGCCATCCGCCGGCGCGCGTGGTCATCGTCAGCCGCGGCCTCGACGCCGGCATGACGCGCGCCGAGGGCCGCGACCTCGACTACGCCGCGCTGCGCGCGCAGCATGACGGTGCGCGCGTCCCGTGCGAATGGCTGGAGTCGTCCGAGCCCTCGTACATCCTCTACACGTCCGGGACCACGGGGCAGCCGAAAGGCGTGCAGCGCGACACCGGAGGCTATGCCGTGGCGCTCGCCTCGTCGATGGAGCGCATCTTCTGCGTGGCGCCGGGCGAGACGATGTTCACGACCAGCGACATCGGCTGGGTGGTGGGCCATTCGTACATCGTCTATGCGCCGCTCCTCAACGGCTCGACGACCATCCTCTACGACGGCCTGCCGATCCGGCCCGATCCTGCGATCTGGTGGAAGATCGTCGAAGAGCAGGGCGTGCGCTCCATGTTCAGCTCACCCACGGCGCTGCGCGTGCTCAAGAAGCAGGACGTGGCGTTCATGAAGCGCCACGACCTGTCGTCGCTGCGCTACCTGTTCATGGCCGGCGAGCCGCTCGATGAGCCGACCGCGCGCTGGGCCGCCGATTCGCTCGGCGTGCCGATCGTCGACAACTATTGGCAGACCGAGACCGGCTGGCCGATCCTGTCCGCGCAGCCGCAGGTGGAGGACACGCCGCGCAAGTTCGGGTCGCCCTCGTTCCCCGTTTACGGCTACGACGTGCAGCTGCTCCACGAGTCGACGGGGGCGCCGGTCGGCGTGAACGAGAAGGGCGTGCTCGCGATCGCGCCGCCGCTGCCGCCCGGCTGCATGAGCACGGTCTGGGGTGACGACGCGCGGTTCGTCGGAACCTATTTCGGCACCATTCCCGGCGTCCAGGCGTACTCCACGTTCGACTGGGCCACGCGCGATCCCGACGGCTATTACTTCGTGCTCGGCCGCACCGACGACGTGATCAACGTCGCGGGTCATCGCCTCGGCACGCGCGAGATCGAAGAAGCGGTCCAGGCGCATCCGGCCATCGCCGAGGTGGCCGTGGTTGGCGTGCACGATGCGCTGAAGGGCCAGGTCCCGGTCGCGTTCGCCGTGCCGCGCGACCCGGCCCGCGTCGCGACTCCCGCTGCGGCCGCGGCGTTGCAGCGCGAGGTGATGGAGACGGTGGATCGCGAGCTGGGCGCGATCGCGCGGCCGAGCCGCGTGCACTTCGTGACCATCCTGCCCAAGACGCGCTCGGGCAAGCTGCTTCGTCGCTCCATCCAGGCGCTGGCCGAAGGCCGCGATCCGGGCGACCTGACGACCATCGAGGATCCGGGCGCGCTCGAGCAGGTGCGCGCCGCGCTTGCGCCGGGCTAGCCGCCCGCCGAGGGGCCGGCGCGGCCAGGGTTCACCGCGCGCGGAGCAAGGCCGGGTCGATAAGCGATAATGCTTGTTTTTCCGGCATTTCGATGTCTTCGCCTGCCTATCCTGCGCACGTTCCCCTTGCCGAAGCGACCCGCGGCGACGCCGTGGAGTCCATCCACTACGGCTCGGTCGCAGTCGTCGACCGCGACGGACACGTCGTGCACAGCGCAGGCGATCCGCATGCCCTGACCTTCACCCGCAGCGCGCTCAAGCCGCTGCAGGCGCTGCCGTTCGTCGCCGCTGGCGGGGTGGAGCGCTTCGGCTACTCGCCGGAGCAAACGGCGCTGCTGTGCGCGAGCCACTCGGGCGAGCCGCGGCATGTCGTGGCCGTTGCCGACATGCTGGCCCGGGCAGGCCTGCACGCGAACGACCTGCAATGCGGCACGCAGCCGCCGGGCTTCTACGAGACCCGCGGCGACGTTCCGCCACCGCCGCCGTATTCGCCGCTGCAGCACAACTGCTCCGGCAAGCACAGCGGCATGCTCGCCTGGTGCGTTCAATGCGGGGCGCCGACGGCCGATTACCTGGCGTTCGACCATCCGCTCCAACAGGCGATCCGCCGCGCGGTATCGACCTTCACCGGCGTCGCCGAGGCACGCCTGGTGCCGGGCATCGACGGGTGCTCGGCGCCCAACTACGCCGTGCCGCTGTCCGGGCTTGCGCGCGCCTTCGCGCGGCTGGCCAGCCCGGCCGTCGACGCCGACTATGGCGACGCGCCGCGCACGCTCGCCGCCGCCATGACGGTGCATCCGGAGATGGTCTCGGGCGAGCTGCGCAGCGACCTTGCGCTCATGCGTGCCGGCGGTGGCGACTGGGTGACCAAGGTCGGCGCCGAAGGCGTGCAGGCGATCGGCGTGCGCAGCCTTGGTCTCGGCATCGCGGTCAAGGTGGCCGACGGCCAGCGACGCGCACTCTACCCGGCGGTGGTCAGCGTGCTCGATCAGCTGGGTCTCGTCCGCGACGCAGCCACCCGCGCGGCGCTGGCGCCGTGGGCGCGCGGAACGCTGCGCAACTACCGGCAAACCGAGACCGGCGTGGTCCGCAGCGTGCTTGTACTGGACAAGGACGCGCGCGCATGAAAAGTCGCTCACGCTTCCATCATCAGGAGGTGAACTTCACCCTCGACAAAGGGTCTGTTGCTACCAAGCGTGCGCCGCAAGCTTCGACCGGGAGCGGACTCCTGGAAGGGCTTCACTGCCGGCCGCCGCGCCCTCCGTTCGGCGGGCATAACAAAGACATGAATCAGGGACGACCCGCGGATGGGTGATCGCGAAGTCGATCAGCAGCTCGTCGTTCGGGCGCAGCAAGGCGACAAGCGCGCGTTCGAGCTGCTGGTCACGAAATACCAGCGCAAGCTGGGGCGGCTCCTGTCGCGGTTGGTGCGCGACCCCGCGGAAGTCGAGGACGTGACGCAGGAAGCCTTCATCAAGGCCTATCGCGCACTGCCGAGCTTCCGTGGAGACAGTGCGTTCTACACGTGGCTGTATCGCATCGCGATCAACACGGCGAAGAACTACCTGGTCGCGATGGGACGCAGGGCGCCGACGTCGACGGGCTTCGACCACGAGGACGCGGAAGGTTTCGAGGAGGCGGAGCAGTTGCGCGACACCGCCACGCCGGAGGGCGAGCTGCTGGGCAAGCAGATCGCCGCGACGGTGAACCGCGCGATGGACCAGCTGCCCGACGATCTGCGCACGGCAATCACCCTGCGCGAGATCGAAGGGTTGAGCTACGAGGAAATTGCGAACGTGATGAACTGCCCGATCGGCACCGTGCGCTCCCGGATCTTCCGCGCGCGCGAGGCGATCGCCGCCGAGCTGCGGCCCCTGCTCGGCACCGACGAGAACCGGAGATGGTGATGAACGAGAACATTTCGCGCCTGATGGATGGCGAGATCGACGACGCCGAGCTGCAATCGGTGATGGCCGGCCTGAAGCACCCGGACGGGTTCGCGACCTGGACCTGCTACCACGCGATCGGCGACGCGCTGCGGCGCGAGGCCACGGCAACCGCGTACGCTTGCGGCCTGGCGCCTGCCTTCGCCGCGCGCCTTGCAACCGAACCGACGGTCCTCGCGCCGCGGCGGCGCACCGTCGTGGAGAAGACCACCACCTGGGCGTGGGCGGCTGCGGCCACCGTCGCTGCGGTGGGCATCGTCGGCTGGACGGCCGTCTCGCTGGTGGACGACACGCCGGCGGCCGTGGCCAAGGCCCGCGAGGCGGGGAGCGTGCGCGCCGCCATGATCAGGCCCGCGTCGACGGTCCCGTCGGATTACCTCGTAGCGCATCAGGAATACTCGCCGTCGACGGCGCTGCAGGTGGTCGGTCCGTACCTGCGCGCCGCAGCCGTGCAAAATATCGAAGCCCGGAACTGACGCGCTGTAGCCGATGCAGCGCGTGCTGTTCCTTCCCCGTGCCCTGGCCGGTCGCTTTGCGCCGGCCTTGCTGTTCCTGGTCCTCGCCCCGTCGGTCCATGCCGAGGACGCCGTCCAATGGCTCTCGCGCGCCGCGCAGGCCGCCCGGCAGCTGTCGTATGTCGGCACCATCGTCTACCAGATCGGGCCGCGGGTGGAGACGTCGCGCCTCGCCCACCTGTTCGACAACGGCGTCGAGCTCGAGAAGCTCGTGAGCCTCGACGGACCGGCGCGCGAAGTCGTGCGCACGCAAACCGACGTGCGCTACTACTACCCGGACGTCAAGCTCGTGAAGATCGAGCCCCGCACGTTCCGCAATGCGTTCCCCGGGCTGTCCGCCGACCAGCAGCGCTCGCTGTCGCAGTATTACGACTTTCGCGTCGTGACAGGCGAGCGCGTCGGCGGCCGCGCGGCCGAGGTGGTGACGTTCGAGCCCCGCGACGGCATGCGCTATGCCCATCGCTTCTGGTCCGACACCGCGACGGGCCTGCTGCTCAAGGCGCGCATCGTCAACGAGCGTGGCGACGTGGTCGAGCAGTTCGCGTTCACCGACCTGTCGGTCAACGCGACGATCGACCGCGCGCTGGTCGAGCCCACATGGGCCAAGGCGCCGCCGGACTGGACCATCCGCGAAGGGTCGGGAGGCGACGTCAAGCAGGGCGACACCGGCTGGATGGTCGCCCGGGTGCCGCCCGGCTTCGCCAAGATCATGGAAGGGTTCCGCAAGCTGCGTGGCCGGCAGGACCCGGTGGCGCACCTCGTTTTCTCGGACGGGCTCGTCGCCATCAGCGTGTTCGTCGAGCCGTTGCCGCCGGCCGTCGGCGGCACGGGACTCTCGCAGCAAGGCGGCCTCAACATCTACAGCGTGAAGCTCGACGATCATCTGGTGACCGCACTCGGGGAGGCGCCTGGCGCCACGGTGCGGCAGATCGCGAACTCGGTCCAGCAGCGCCGCTGATCCGGTCGCAGCGCCCTTCCAATCCCGCACGATTCCCGCAAAGAGGAAATCATGTCGCTTCGCTCGCTCGCTCCGGCGCGCGCCCTCGCAGGCGTGCTCGCGCTCGCCTGGCTGACCCTCGCAGCACCCGCCGCGCTCGCGCAGGGACGCGCGGGTGCGCTGCCCGACTTCACCGACCTCTACGAAAAGCAGGGGCCGGCCGTCGTTTCGATCGACGTGACGCAGAAGATCCGCCGGCCGCGCCTGCCGGACATCTCCGAAGACGATCCGTTCTATGAATTCTTCCGCCGCTTCGGGCAGATCCCGCGCGGCGGCCAAGGCGGCGGGCGCGGATCGCCCGAGCGCGAATACGAGTCGCAGTCGACCGGCTCCGGCTTCATCCTGTCCGGCGACGGCTTCGTGATCACCAACGCGCATGTCGTCGAGGATTCGTCGGAAGTCACCGTGCGCCTGACCGACCGGCGCGAGTTCACGGCCAAGGTCATCGGCTCCGACAAGCGCACCGACGTCGCGCTCCTGAAGATCGACGCGAAGGACCTTCCGCGCGTGGTGATCGGCGATCCGGACAAGCTCAAGGTCGGCGAATGGGTCGTCGCCATCGGCAAGCCGTTCGGCCTCGAGAACACCATGACGGCCGGCATCGTGAGCGCCAAGGGACGCGACCTGCCGCAGGAGAACCTCGTCCCGTTCATCCAGACCGACGTGGCGATCAACCCGGGCAACTCGGGCGGCCCGCTGTTCAACATGCGCGGCGAGGTCGTCGGCATCAACTCGATGATCTATTCGCGCACCGGCGGCTTCATGGGCCTGGCGTTCGCCGTGCCGATCGACATCGCGATGAACTCGGTCAAGCAGCTGCAGGAAAAGGGTCGCGTCACGCGCGGACGGATCGGCGTGCAGATCCAGGAAGTGAGCAAGGAAGTCGCCGACTCGTTCGGGCTGAAGCAGGCGCAGGGTGCGCTGGTGAACAGCGTCGAAAAGGATGGTCCGTCGGCGAAAGCGGGCGTGGAGGCGGGCGACATCATCCTCAAGGTCGACGGTCGCGACGTGAAGCAGTCGAACGACCTGCCGCGCATCATCACCTCCGTGCGCCCGGGCACCAAGGTGACGCTGACGGTGTGGCGCAAGGGCGCTCCGCGCGAGTTGGCGGTGACGGTGGCGGAGCTGAAGGAAGACACCACCGCGACGCAAACGCCGCGCCGGCCGAACACGCCCGCGCCCAAGGAGAAGGCCAAGCCCAATCGCCTGGGGCTCGTGCTGTCCGACCTCACCGACGACCAGAAGAAGGAGCTGGAGGTGAAGTCGGGCGTCCTGATCGAGGACATCGTCGGGGTCGTGCGCGGCAACGTGCAGGCCAACGACCTCATCCTGGCCGTCGTGCAGCGGGGGCAGTCGGTGGACGCCAAGACCGCGGCACAGGTGAACGACCTGTTGTCCAAGCTCGACAAGGGCGCGTCGGTCACGCTGCAGCTCAAGCGCGGCGAGAACACGTTCTTTGCTACTTTGCGGGTGAGCGAGTAGTTCGTCCCAAAGTTTCGGGTTGTTCGTCCCAAAGTTTCGCGACGGGTGCCGCGTCGCTGCGCTCGCGGCAGCCGTCGCACGATACTTTGGGCCGGATTGAAGTGATCGGCCGGCTCCGGGCGGCCGCGCGCCCGCCTCACGACAACGGCTGAGAAGAGCGCAAACCGTGCGCCTTACGTTGCTCTCGCGTGCCTATTGCCATCTCTGCGATGACATGCGCGATGCGCTGACGGCTTTGCTCGCTGGACGCTCCGTGGAACTGGTCGAGCTCGACGTCGACGCGCATCCTGCGCTCGAATCGGCGTACGGCGACCTCGTGCCCGTGCTCCTCCTGGGTGATGCACCAAACGGCACCGAGCTGTGCCACTACCACCTCGACGCCGCCGCGGTGCGGCGAGCCCTGGCAAGCGCCTAGCGCCAAGCTCGCGGAAACGGTCGTTTTCCGCTAAAATTCAACGTTTTCCGCGTCCGCTCTTCGCGCGACGCTGCGCCGCGAGGCGGGGGCACCCCGCGCAGGCGCCTGAACACCAGAAGCCGGAGCGGGGTGCCCCCGCCTCGCGGCAGACGGGCCCCAAGACCGGCTTTGCAGTAGACCGCTCACAAGGCGGGTGCTGCGGCAGCCGGCGTAGCAACACCCCATGCAGAACATCCGAAACTTCTCGATCATCGCGCACATCGACCACGGCAAGTCGACGCTGGCGGACCGCTTCATCCAGCGCTGTGGCGGCCTGTCCGATCGCGAGATGAGCGAGCAGGTGCTCGACTCGATGGACCTCGAGCGCGAGCGCGGCATCACGATCAAGGCGCAAACCGCGTCGCTGAGCTACCTGGCGCGCAACGGCGAGACGTACGCGCTCAACCTCATCGACACGCCCGGCCACGTGGACTTCGCGTACGAAGTGTCGCGCTCGCTCTCGGCATGCGAAGGCGCGCTGCTCGTGGTCGATGCGTCGCAGGGCGTCGAGGCCCAGACCGTGGCCAACTGCTACACGGCGATCGAGCTCGGTGTCGAGGTGGTACCCGTCCTCAACAAGATCGACCTGCCGTCGGCGGAGCCGGAGCGCGTCATCGAGGAAATCGAGGACATCGTCGGCATCCACGCCGACGATGCCATTCGCGCCAGCGCCAAGACGGGCGAGGGCATCGACGACATCCTCGAAGCCATGATCGCGCGCGTGCCGCCGCCCAAAGGCGACGCCGATGCGCCGCTGCAGGCGCTGGTCATCGACGCGTGGTTCGACAACTACGTGGGCGTCGTCATGCTCGTGCGCGTCATGAACGGGACGCTCAAGCCGCGCGACAAGGTGCTGCTGATGGTCACCGGCGCGGTGCATCAATGCGAGCAGCTCGGCGTGTTCACGCCCAAGGCGGTTGCGCGCGATGCGCTGCGCGCCGGCGAAGTCGGCTTCATCGTGGCGGGCGTCAAGGAGCTCGCCGAAGCGAAGGTCGGCGACACGATCACCCACCTGCAAAAGCCGGCCGCCGCGCCGCTGCCGGGCTTCAAGGAGGTCAAGCCGCAGGTGTTCGCCGGCTTGTTCCCGGTGGAGTCCAACCAGTACGAGGCGCTGCGCGACGCGCTGACCAAGCTCAAGCTCAACGACGCGTCGTTGCATTTCGAGCCCGAAGTGTCGCAGGCGCTCGGCTTCGGCTTCCGCTGCGGCTTCCTCGGCCTGCTGCACATGGACATCGTGCAGGAGCGGCTGGAGCGCGAGTACGACATGGACCTCATCACGACGGCGCCTTCGGTCGTCTACCAGGTCCTCATGCGCGACGGCACCGTGATGGAGATCGACAACCCGTCGAAGCTGCCCGATCTTTCGCGCGTCGAGGAGATCCGCGAGCCGATCATCACCGTGACGATCCTCGTGCCGCAGGACTACGTCGGGCCCGTGCTCACGTTGTGCACCGAGAAGCGCGGCCTGCAGAAGGACATGCAGTATCGCGGCCGTCAGGTCGTGCTGCACTACGAGCTGCCGCTGGCCGAGGTGGTCATGGACTTCTTCGACCGGCTGAAGAGCGTGTCGCGCGGCTACGCGTCGATGGATTACGAGTTCAAGGAGTTCCGCGCGGCGGACGTCGTGAAGCTCGACATCCTGATCAACGGGGATCGGGTCGACGCGCTCTCCGTCATGGTGCACCGGTCGGTGTCGCAGTACCGCGGCCGCGAGGTCGTCGCCAAGATGCGCGGCCTCATTCCGCGCCAGATGTTCGACGTCGCGATCCAGGCCGCGATCGGGGCGCAGATCATCGCGCGCGAGTCCGTGAAGGCCATGCGCAAGAACGTGCTGGCCAAGTGCTACGGCGGCGACATCACGCGCAAGAAGAAGCTGCTCGAGAAGCAGAAGGCCGGCAAGAAGCGCATGAAGGCCGTCGGCAGCGTCGAGATTCCGCAGGAGGCGTTCCTCGCCATCCTGCAGGTCGGCGAGAAATGACCCGGGGGCGAATGGCGGTCGGCTGCGACGAGCTGCCGGCGCGGAGGTGCGGACTGCAGGCCGTGCCTCCGCGGGTCATGCGACAATTCGCCTGCCTGTCGTATCCGGGGCGGGCCGCCCGGTACGCCCCTTCTCCCGTGTTCCATTCGACCGAACGATGAACTTCGCGCTGCTGCTGTTCGTGCTGACCGCCATCACGGGCGCCGTGTGGCTGCTCGACCGCCTGGTCCTCGAGGGACGGCGTCGCGACCGTGCGCGCGCACAGGGCGCGGTGTTCGATGCCGAGGCGCGCGGCCGCATGCATGCGAACCCCGCGGCCGTATCCCAGCAGCAACAGGCCATCGCAGCCAAGGCGCTGCGCGAGCCGGGCTGGGTGGAGTACTCGAAGGCATTCTTTCCGGTCCTGCTGATCGTGTTCCTGCTGCGCTCGTTCCTGGCCGAGCCCTTCAAGATCCCGTCGTCGTCGATGCGGCCCACGCTCGAGGTCGGCGACTTCATCCTGGTCAACAAGTTCATCTACGGCATTCGCCTGCCGATCCTCGAGAAGAAGATCGTGCCGCTCGGCGATCCGCAGCACGGCGACGTGGTGGTCTTCCGCTATCCGCTCAATCCCTCGCAGGATTTCATCAAGCGGGTGATCGGTGTGGGGGGCGACACGGTCGAGTACCGGGACAAGAAGCTGACGGTCAACGGCAAGCCGTGGCCGCAGTCCGCCGACGGCACGTACAGCTACCTAGAAGGCTTGCGGTTCGAGACGCTCGAGCGGGCCGTCGAGCAGACGGACGGCGATGCCGCGCGCGCCCACACGGTCGGCATCAATCCCCAGACGCTGCCCGTCTACAAGCAGAACGTCCGGCCGTTTCCGCACAGCGAGAATTGCGACTACAATGACCGCGGCTTCGTCTGCAAGGTACCCCCGGGCCACTATCTGATGATGGGTGACAACCGGGACAACAGCGACGACAGCCGCTACTGGGGCTTCGTGCCCGACGACCATATTCGCGGGAAGGCGTTCTTCATCTGGTTCAACTGGGACGACATCGCGTCCTTCGCCTTCAAGCGGGTGGGTAGCGGCATTCGTTGAAGAGGGGAGGCGGAATGGTCCACGCGCGAGCACAGCGCGGCCTTACGATCGTCGGATTCCTGCTGGTTTCCGCGGTCGTCATCATCTTCGCGCTGGTTGGGTTTCGGGTCCTGCCGGCGTATATCGAATATTTCACGGTCAAGCGGGCGCTCGAGCAGGCGCTGGCCGAGCCCGGCGCGCTCACGCCGCAGGACATCCGCCGCAACCTGCAGCGCCAGATCTCCGCCGACTACATCGATTCGGTGCGCGCAAGCGACGTGACCGTGACCAAGGAAGGCAACCAGATGGTCGCCTCGCTGTCCTGGCAGACGGTCCTCCACATGGTCGGCAACGCGAGCATCCTGCTGGAGTTCGAGGCGTCGGCCACGCGCTGATGCGGTCCGGCGTCGCCGGGCCGTCGCGCGGTGCGCGCGCGTCACGCCGGCCGTCCTGTCCATGAGTCCGACGCTCGCAGCGCGCCTCGGCCACCGGTTCGGCGATGCCGCGCTGCTGCGCCAGGCGCTGACGCATCGCAGTTACGGCACGCCGCACAACGAGCGCCTCGAGTTCGTCGGCGACGCCGTGCTGAACTGCGTCGTCGCCCGCGCGCTCTACGAGCGGTTCCCGCAGACGCAGGAAGGCGACCTCTCCCGCACGCGTGCGAGCCTGGTCAACCAGGAGACGCTCGCGCGCGTGGCGCGGCGGCTTGGTGTGGGCGCCGCGTTGCAGCTGGGTGAAGGCGAGCTGCGCAGCGGCGGCCAGGAGCGCGATTCCATCCTCGCCGATGCGCTCGAAGCGCTGTTCGGCGCCGTGTTCGTGGATGCCGGGTATCCGGCTGCCCGCGCGGTGATCGAGGCGGCGTACGAGGACTTGTTGCATGAAGCCGATCCGGCGGCGCTCGCCAAGGATCCCAAGACCCGCCTGCAGGAATTGCTGCAGGCGCGCCGCATGCCGGTGCCCGAGTACGCGGTCGTCGCCACGCATGGCGAAGCGCATGCGCAGCGCTTCGACGTCGAATGCCGCATCGTGTCGATGAACGTGACGACGACGGGCAGCGGCACGAGCCGGCGCATCGCCGAGCAGGCGGCCGCGGCGGAAGCCCTGCGCGCAGTGGCTGCGCGCGGCGATCGCCGTGCCTGAAACGCCACAGGCAGGCGACACGGTGACGCGTTGCGGCTTCGTGGCCATCGTCGGGCGGCCGTCGGTCGGCAAGTCGACCCTGCTGAACACGCTCGTCGGCGCGCGCATCAGCATCACGTCGCGCAAGCCGCAGACCACGCGCCACCGCATCGCGGGCATTCTCACCGAACCCGGCGTGCAGTACGTCTTCGTCGACACGCCGGGCTTCCAGACGCGTCATCACGGCAAGCTCAACGAACGCCTCAATCGCACCGTGCGCGAGAGCCTCGCGGACGTCGACGTCGTCGTCTGGGTGCTCGACGCGGCGCGCATCACGCCCGAGGACGAAGCGGTCGGCGCGCTCATTCCGGCGTCCATGCCGGTCGTCATCGCCGTCAACAAGGTCGATGCGCTGAAGGACAAGCGCGCGCTGCTGCCTCGTCTCGCGACGCTGGGCGCCCTGCGCGAAGCTGCCGCGATCGTGCCCGTATCGGCCGAAAAGGGCACGCAGCTCGACGAGCTCAAGGCCGAGATCGCGCGCCACCTCCCGCATGCCGCACCGCTTTATCCGGCCGACGACCTGACCGACCGCGACGAACGCTTTCTTGCGGCGGAGCGGGTGCGCGAGAAGATCTTCCGCCTCCTCGGCGACGAAGTGCCGTACGCCACCACGGTCACGATCGACAGCTTCGAGCAGGAAGGACGGCTGCGGCGCATCCACGCGACGATTCTGGTGGACCGGGCGAGCCAGCGCGCCATCCTCATCGGCGAGGGCGGTGCGCGCATGAAGGCGATCGCCACCGACGCCCGCAAGGATCTCGAGCGCCTGTTCGACGGCCCCGTGTTCCTCGAGGTGTGGGTGCGAGTCAAGCGTGGCTGGGCCGACGACGACGCGTCGCTCGCGCGCCTGGGGTATTGAGGCCGCGACCATGGCAAAGACGGTGCGCGAGCGACGCGACGACCAGGCGGCCTACGTGCTTCATGCGTACCCGTATCGCGAGACCAGCCTGATCGTCGAGACGTTCACCGCCGAGCACGGCCGCGTGGGTCTCGTCGCGCGCGGCGCCAAGCGGCCGCGCTCGGAAATGCGTGGCTTGCTGCAGGCCTTCCAGCCGCTCGCCCTGTCATGGGCCGGCACCGGCGAGCTCAAGACGCTCGTCAAGGCCGAATGGCGCGGCGGCCTGCCGTTGCCTGCCGGCGCGGCGCTCCTGTGCGGCTTCTACCTGAACGAGCTGTTGCTGAAGCTGCTCGCGCGCGAAGACCCGCATCCTGCGCTGTTCGTCCATTACGAGGACGCGTTGCACGCGCTGACCGATGAGGCGGCCCCGGGGGCCCAGGCGGTCATCCTGCGCCGCTTCGAGCTGCGCCTGCTCGCCGAGCTCGGCTACGCGCTGTCCCTGACGCACGAAGCAGGCAGCGGCCGGCCGGTCGATCCGCGCGAGCGTTACCATTACGCATTCGACCGCGGCCCCCAGCCGTACGCGGCGGAGCCGGGCGTGCGTTGGCCGATCGTGCGCGGCGCGGCGCTGATCGCACTGGCCGAGGAGCGGTATCCCGACCCCGAAACCGCGGCCGAAGCCAAGCGCCTCATGCGCCTCGTGCTCGATCACTATCTCGAGGAGCGGCGCATTTTCAGCCGCCGGGTCGTGCAGGATCTCCAGGCGCTCGACGACGAGCGCGAGACATCGTGAAGGAAGCCGCAACGTGATCGAGCTCGGCGTCAACATCGACCATGTCGCCACGCTGCGGCAGGCGCGTCGCACATGGGAGCCCGATCCCGTGTGGGCTGCGGTCGAGGCGCATCTGGGCGGTGCCGACGGCATCACCGTGCACTTGCGCGAGGATCGCCGGCACATCCAGGACGAGGACGTGCGGCGTCTGCGCGAGCTCACGCACATCAAGCTCAACCTCGAGATGGCCGCCACGCCCGAGATGATCGACATCGCGTGCCGCCTGCGCCCGGAGATGGCCATGCTGGTGCCGGAGGGCCGGCACGAGATCACCACCGAAGGCGGGCTGGACGTCGCGTTGCAGGAAGACAAGCTGCGCGGCGCGGTCGCGCGTTTGCGCGACGCGGGCATCGTGACGTCGGTGTTCATCGACGCCGAGGTGCGCCAGGTCGAAGCCGCAGCGCGCATCGGCGTGGGCGTGTGCGAGATCCACACGGGGCCGTACGCGCACGCTTTCCACGCCAAGGGCCGCGATGCACAGAGCGCGGCCGTGCGCGCGGAGCTCGACAAGGTGGCGGCGGCCGGGACGGCCGTGCGCGCGCACGGCATGCGCTTCAATGCCGGGCACGCGCTCAACTACTTCAACGTGCAACCGGTTGCCGCGCTGGCGGGCGTGCGCGAGCTGCACATCGGGCACTCGATCGTGTCGCGCGCCGTGTTCGTCGGCCTCCGCGAAGCGGTGCGCGAGATGAAGGCGCTGATGCGGCAGGCCGCTGCATGACGCAAAGGCCGCGCGCAGCCCCGCGCGGGCCCGCGATGATCGGCGTCGAAGGCCTGGACCTGACTCCAGCCGATCGCGAGCGCCTGCTCCATCCGAGCGTCGGTGGCGCCATCCTGTTCGCACGCAACTACGCCGATCCTGCCCAGCTCGTGGCGCTCACGACGGCGTTGCGTGCGCTGCGCGATCCTCCGTTGCTCATCGCGGTGGATCACGAAGGCGGGCGCGTGCAGCGCTTTCGCGCCGGCTTCAGCGCCATCCCGCCGATGCGCGCGCTCGGCGCCCAATGGGACGTCGACGCCGCCGCCGCGCAGGCGCAGGCGTTCGAGAACGGCCGCACGATCGCCCGCGAGCTGACCGCGCATGGCGTCGACTTCAGCTTCACGCCCGTGCTCGATCTCGATCACGGCCCGAGCGGCGTGATCGGCGATCGCGCGTTTCATCGCAATGCGGACGCCGTCATCGCGCTCGCGCGCGCGCTGGCCGCGGGATTGCATGCCGGCGGGTCGGCGGCAGTCGGCAAGCATTTCCCCGGCCACGGCTATGTCGCGGCCGACTCGCATACGGATCTTCCCGTCGACGAGCGTCCGCTCGAACGCATCATGGCCGATGACGTCGCGCCGTTCGCGGCATTGGCGCGCGACGACCTCGACGGCATCATGCCGGCGCACGTGGTGTACCCGCAAGTCGATCCGCGGCCTGCCGGTTTCTCGCCGGTGTGGATCCGCGACATCCTGCGCACGGAGCTCGGCTTCGACGGACTCGTCTTCTCGGACGACCTCGAGATGGCCGGCGCCCATGGCGCAGGCGACATCGTCGAGCGCGCGGATGCCGCGCTGGCAGCCGGCTGCGACATGGTGCTCGCGTGCAATGATTTCGCGCAGATGGAGCTGCTGCTCGCGGGCTGGTCGCCGCCGCCCATTGCGCAGCTGGCGCGCCGCGCGCACGCGATGCAGGCGCGGCGGGTCGCCTAACAGCGCGCGAACCCGTAAGATGGCCGTCCGGTGCGCGTTACAGCCGCACCGCTCATCGACCCAGGAGAGCTCTCATGGCCAAGGCGAAAAAACAGCAGGCGGACAGCGGCGTCTACAAGATCGTCGAAGTGATCGGGACGAGCCCCGTGTCGTGGGAGGATGCGGCCAAGCGTGCAGTGGAGATGGCGGCCGCTTCCCTGCGCGACCTGCGCATCGCGGAAGTGACGAAGACCGACGTCAAGATCGAGGACGGCCGCGTGGTCGCCTATCGCGTGCGGCTCGCGCTGTCGTTCAAGTACGAGCCGTAGCCGCTCAGTAGGGATGCGGCCAGCGCCCGCCGAGGTGGCGCGTGATCTCCTCGGCGATGTGCGCGACGATGGGGCCGAGCTGCTTGATCCGCTCGTCCGGCAGCCGCGAGCACGGCCCGGCGAGGGAGATTGCGCCCAGCGACTCGGCGTGCTCGTCGTAGATGGGCGCCGCGACGCAGCGCGTACCCGGCAGGTGCTCCTCGTCGTCGAACGACCAGCCGCGCTGGCGGATCACCCGCACGCTCGCCCACATCGTCTCGGGCACGGTGATCGTGTTCTCCGTGATGCGCGGCAGGCCGCGCACCTTGAGGATCGCGTCGATCTGCTCGTCGGGCAGCGCGGCGAAGATCGCCTTGCCGACACCCGAGGCGTGCAGCGGCACGCGGCTGCCGAGCTTGACGATGGTGCGCATGGTCTCGCGGCACTGCACCTGGTCGACGAACACGGCCTCGGTCCCATCGAGGATGGCCAGGTTCGCGGTTTCGCCTGCCTGTTCCATGAGACGGCGCATGTACGGATGGCTCTGCGCGACGAAGTCGCGGCTCGACAGGAAGCTGGAGCCCACCGCGAAGGCCTGCAGGCCAACGTACCACCGGCCCATCTCGCCCGCCTGGTACACGTAGCCCATGCGCTCGAGCGTCGCGAGCAGCCGGTGCGCGGTGGACGGCGGCAGCTCCGCGCGGTGCGCGACATCCGTCAGCGTGAGGCCGCCTTCCGCCCTGGCGAGCGACTCGAGGATCGACAGGCCGCGCGTGAGGCTCTGCACCTGCGCGGTGACGCTGCCCGGCTTCGACGGCGTGCGTCCGCGGCGCGCGCCATGCGGCGGACGGGGA
>DATILY010000117.1:0-39263 GCA_035475895.1 Casimicrobiaceae bacterium
ATCCACGTGCGCGTAGTGCCGGTTGGCCGTCTCGTATTCCACGTGCGCCGTGTTGATCGTGATCCCGCGGGCCTTCTCTTCGGGCGCATTGTCGATCTGGTCGTACGAACGCACGTCGCCGCCGAACTTCTTCGACAGCACCAGCGTCATCGCCGCAGTCAGCGTCGTCTTCCCATGATCCACGTGCCCAATCGTCCCCACGTTCACGTGCGGCTTGTTGCGCTCGAACTTTCCCTTGGCCATTGCGATCTCCGCGCCCGTTCTTTCGTTGATCTTTCCGCTGGAAATCGACTGGCTCCGCCAGCGATTTTCAGGTTGCTCTATCGGGCCAAAGTAGGGGTGTACTTTGGCCCGTTCACCGATTTGCCCATGGAGCGGATTGAACGCTCGACCTCTCCCTTACCAAGGGAGTGCTCTACCACTGAGCTACATGGGCGCTGTCTCGTGTTCCTCGTTCCGCCGTGCCGCTGCCGGGACGACGGGTCTCCCACTTCGGTGGAGCGGGTGAAGGGAATCGAACCCTCGTCATAAGCTTGGAAGGCTTCTGCTCTACCATTGAGCTACACCCGCGCTTCAGGTATCAAAGGTCAGGCAACAGGCAACGGGTTGGAGCAGAAATGCGCCGCCAGCGAAACGCTGCAGCGTCTGTTCCCTGACATCTGACTCCTGATCCCTGAATGGTGGAGGGGGAAGGATTCGAACCTTCGAAGGCAGAGCCGGCAGATTTACAGTCTGCTCCCTTTGACCGCTCGGGAACCCCTCCGCCGCGGAAACATGCAAGTATAGCAATCCGGACCGAAAAGTGTCAAACCGCTTGAAAATCCAGCACAAATGACCGAGCCGCCGACCGGCCGGCGCAGGCTTGGCGGCCTCCCGCCGGAACGGTCGGAACGGCGGGCGGGACGCGCGCCGCCGCAGCCGCAAGGGCAGCGTCGAAGGCCCGGGCCGGATCGTCCAATCATCCAGGGAGGCGAGCAATGACCGTAGCGAGCATCGCAGTGGCACCCCAGCCGGACAGCAACCTGCGTCGCGTCGTCCTGTCGAGCCTGATCGGGGCCACCATCGAGTGGTACGACTTCTTCCTCTACGGTGTGGTCGCCGGCATCGTGTTCAACCGGCTGTATTTTCCGCCGGGCGATCCGCTCGTCGGCACCCTGCTCGCGTACACGACCTTCGCCGTCGGCTTCGTGACCAGGCCGCTGGGGGGCGTGATCTTCGGCCACTTCGGCGACCGCATCGGGCGCAAGAGCGTGCTCGTGATGACGCTGATGATCATGGGCGTCGCCACCTTCCTGATCGGGCTCATCCCCACGTATGCGCAGATCGGCGTCTGGGCGCCCATCCTGTTGCTCGTCCTGCGCGTGTTCCAGGGCATCGGACTGGGTGGCGAATGGGGCGGCGCCGTGCTGATGACGTTCGAGAACGCGCCGCCGGAAAAGCGCGGTTTCTACGCGAGCATTCCGCAGATCGGCCTGGCCATCGGTCTGTGCCTCGCGTCCGGCCTGGTGGCGCTGCTGTCGCTGCTGCCCGATGAGGACTTCCTCGCCTGGGGATGGCGCCTTGCGTTCCTGGTGAGCGTCGTGCTCGTGGTGGTCGGCCTCTACATCCGCCTGCGCATCCTCGAGACGCCCGAGTTCGAGCAGGTGAAGGCGCGCGGCGAGCGCGCGAAGATCCCCTTCGCTGACATGATCGCGCAGTACCCGCGCAACGTCCTGCTCGGCATGGGCGCACGCTACATCGACGGCGTGTTCTTCAACGTCCTGGGCGTGTTCTCCATCGGCTACCTCGCCAACACGTTGAAGATCCCGCGCACGACCGCGCTGCTCGGCGTCTCGTTCGCCGCGCTCGTGATGATCGCCACCATTCCGCTGTTCGGGCGCCTCTCCGACCGCGTCGGGCGACGCAGGACGTACGCGCTCGGCTCGATCATCACCGCCTTGTCGGCCTACGGCGCGTTCTATTTCCTCACCCCGGGCGCGGACAAGCTCGTCCTGTGGCTCGCGATCATCATTCCGTTCGGCGTGCTCTACGCCTCGGTGTACGGGCCGGAGGCCGCGCTGTTCTGCGAGCTGTTCGACGCGCGCGTGCGCTACACGGGCATCTCGTTCGTCTATCAGTTCTCCGGCATCTTTTCGAGTGGCATCACGCCGCTGGTGGCCACCGCGCTGCTGGCGCAAGGCAACGGCAAGCCGTGGCTGATCTGCGCATACGTGCTCTTCGCCGGCATCGTCAGCGCGGTCTGCACGCTCCTCATCCGCCCCGCGGTGCTGCCGCCCGCCGAGGGCGGAACGGCCTGACGCGCACGGTCGCCTCCCCCGCATGGAGGTCTTCGACTACGTCGTCGTGGGCGCGGGCTCGGCGGGCTGCGTGCTGGCGAACCGGCTGTCCGCTGCGCGGCGGCACCGCGTGCTGCTGCTCGAAGCTGGCCCGCCTGATCGCTATCCGTGGATCCACATTCCGATCGGCTACGCCAAGACCATGTTCCACCCGGTCTACAACTGGTGCTTCAAGACCGAGCCGGAACCGCACATGAACGGGCGCGAAGTGTACTGGCCGCGCGGACGCACGCTGGGCGGCAGCTCCGCCATCAACGGGCTCATCTACATCCGCGGACAGCGGCAGGATTACGACGCGTGGGCAGCGGCGGGCAACACCGGGTGGTCGTATGACGAGGTGCTGCCCTACTTCCGCAAGCTCGAGCACAACGTGCGCGGCGCGAGCGAATATCACGGTGCCGACGGCCCGTTGTGGGCGTCCGACATCAAGGTGCCGCACCCGCTGGTCGAAGCGCTGATCGGCGCCGCGGAGCAGCTGGGCATCGGGCGCAATGACGACTTCAACGGGGCGACGCAGGAAGGTGCGGGTTACTACCAGCTCACGACCCGTCGGGGGCTGCGCTGCTCGACCGCCGTCGCCTATCTGCGGCCTGCCCGCGGGCGCGACAATCTCGCCATCCGCACCAATGCACAAGCCACGCGGATCGTCTTCGAGGGACGACGCGCGACCGGCGTCACGTACCGGCGCGGCGGACGCGACGAAACCGTGGCGGCGGCGCGCGAAGTCATCCTGTGCGCCGGCGCGCTGCAATCACCGCAGCTGCTCGAGCTGTCGGGCGTGGGTCCGCCGGACATCCTGCAGCGCTTCGGTGTCCCGGTGGTCCACGCGCTGCCCGGTGTCGGTGAGAACCTGCAGGACCACCTGCAGGCGCGCGTCATCTATCGCTGCACCGAACCGGTCACCACCAACGATATCCTGCGCACCTGGCATGGACGCCTGCTGATGGGTCTCGAGTACGCGTTCCTGCGCGGCGGACCGATGGCGGTGGGTATCAACCAGGGCGGCCTTTTCGCCCGCGCCATGAGCGACAGCACGCGTCCCGACGTGCAATTCCATTTCGCCACGCTGTCGTCCGACATGGCCGGCTCACCCGTGCACACGTTTTCGGGCTTCACCATGTCGGTGTGCCAGCTGCGGCCGACCTCGCGCGGCTTCGTGCATCTCAAGAGTGCCGACCCGCTGGCGGCGCCGGCCATGCAACCCAATTACCTGTCCACGGCCGACGACCGGACGACGCTGCTCGCAGGCATCCGCCTTGCACGAACGCTGGCAGGCGCGCCGCCGCTGCGCCACTATGTCGCCGACGAATATCGTCCCGGATTCGCGGCCACCAGCGACGATGCGCTGCTGGACTTTGCGCGCAACACCGCCGGAACCATCTTTCATCCGAGCGGGACCACCCGCATGGGACCAGCGGGCGATCAGCTCGCCGTGGTCGATCCGCAGTTGCGCGTACACGGCTGCACAGCGCTGCGCGTCGTCGACTGCGGCATCATGCCGACGCTCGTTTCGGGCAACACCAACGCGCCCGTAGTGATGATCGCCGAGAAGGCCGCCGATCACATCCTGGCCGACGCGCACTGACGGAGATCATCCATGGCTTGCTGTCACGCCGATTTTGCATCCCTCGAATCCAGCGATCGCGGCTTCACGCTGGGCATGCCGACGTTCACCTTCGGCGCCGGTGTCCTCGGCGAAGCGGGCGACAACGCGCGCGAGCTCGGCCTGCGCCGCGTTGCGCTGTTCACCGACGAGCGCCTGGCCGCGGGTGAGCACGTGGCGCGCGTGCGCGAGTCGTTGGGCGCAGCGGGCGTCGACGCGATCGTGTACGACGACACGCGCATCGAGCCGACCGACGAGTCGCTGCAGGAAGCGGCACGCTTTGCGCGCGAGGCGAAGGTGGACGGCTTCGTGTCGGTCGGGGGCGGCTCGGTGATGGACACGTGCAAGGCCGCGAACCTCTACGCGACGCATCCGGCCGACTTCATGACGTATGTGAACGCGCCGATCGGCGCCGGACAAAAGGTGCCGGGGCCGGTCAAGCCGCACATCGCGTGTCCCACGACGAGCGGCACGGGCTCGGAGGTCACCGGCATCGCCATCTTCACGCTGTCCTCGCTCAACGCGAAGACCGGCATCATCTCGCGTCGCCTGATTCCCACCGTCGCGCTGGTCGATCCCGACGTCACGCGCACGCTCCCGGGCAGCATCGTCGCGTCGACGGGCTTCGACTGCATGAGCCATGCGCTCGAGTCCATCACGGCGCGGCTCTATCCGCGGCGGCTCAATCCTGCGCGCGGCGTTGCACGACCCGTGTCGCAAGGCGCCAATCCGTTCTCGGACGCCCTGGCTGGCCAGGCGCTCGACGGCGTCGGCAAGTTCCTCGTGCGCGCCGTACGCGACGCCTCCGACACCGACGCCCGCACCGAGATGATGTACGCCGCGATGCTCGCCGGTATCGCGTTCAACGCGGCCGGCTGCCACCTGCCGCACGGGCTCTCATATGCCGTGTCGGGCTTGACGCGCGACTGGCACGTCGACGGCTATCCGGAAGGCAAGTCGCTCGTGCCGCACGGCATGGCGGTGGTGCTCAACAATCCGTCCGTGTGGCGCCACACTGCCCCGGCGCATCCCGAACGGCACCTGCGCTGCGCGGTGCACCTGGGCGCCGACGCCCGCGGCGCGACGCCTGAGGACGCCGGCGAAGTGCTCGCCGGCCGCATCATCGAGCTCATGCGCGCCACCGGCATGCCGAACGGCCTCACGGCGCTCGGCTTCGATGACGACGACGTCGATGCGCTCGCGACGGGCGCCGAGCCGCAATACCGGGTCATTCGCAACGCACCCGTCGACATCGGGCGCAGCCAGCTGCAGCAGTTGTTCAAGGCGGCGATGCGCTATTGGTAGACAGCGCACCGCCGTCCGAGGTCAACGGCTTAGCTGCACGGCGAGCAACTCGGCGTCGAGCGCGAGCAATACCCGAGGCCGGGGCAGAAATAGTTGGGCGTGCACGGCGTCGGCTTGCCGCCGCAGTTCGGGTCGGGCGAGTCGAAATTGCCCAGTGTCAATGCAACGTTCTGGCTTCTCACCGAAGTCCAGGCGCTGAGGAAGCCGCTGATCAGGTTCTGGGAGCCCACGAACGTGTACACGCGCATCGGCTTTTGCGTGACGAGGTCCTGTTCGACTCTGTCGCCGCAACCCAGGCAGCCGACGCCTCCCTGCTCGACCGAGGCGACTTTCATGTAGGTCACCAATTGCTTGTGAAACCCGGCCAAGGCATCGGCCCCGCCCGTCACGACGACTTTGGTGTTGGGTCTTGTCGATGGCAGGGCCGTCGACGCGGAGGGTTGCAACGGCTGCCGCTGTGACGGAGGCGCCTCGCCTGCCAGCGCAGACGCTGCGACGACGAGCGACATCCCTGCGATGACCCAGTGCCTCAGCGATTTCAACACGAACATGACGGTCTCCTGGTTTTTGTGGAATTGCACCACTGGATGATGGCCGCGCTATGTAGATGGAACCATCAGGGAATGAAGCAGCGGCCCTCGACAGCCGGCCTCGAAGTCGAGCAACGGTACTTGGCCACGAGCGGCGCCATCTTGGTCAGCGTATCGAATTCATTCGAACTTGCGTCTCCCAGGTCGTCCTGTTCGAACTGCTCGCTGGGATGGGACCAGCGCTTGAGATGGCGGCAATCGCTGCGGGCCGCATCGACGCACTGCTTGTCGGTCGCCATGATCGTGTACCAGGGCGCCCTGCCTTCCCGGGGATGCAGCTTCATGAAGCCACGGTTGAACGGCAAGACGCCGTCGGTCGCGGAATCGGCCGCGACTTCGTGCTGCGCGCCCATGAGGTGCCCGATCTCGTGCGCGACCGAATAGTCGCCCGTGAGGCAGTTGATCGGGATGACGGCGAAAGCTCGCACGGCATGGTCCGGCTCGTTGCGATGCATCCGGTTGGCAAGGCCGCAATTGTCGCCGCTCACCATGACCACCAGGACGATGTCTGCGGCCAGTGCATCGCGCCGCGCATGGAGCGAGATGAAAGGGCCGCCGTTGAGCTCCAGCGACTGCAGCACGTTGAACGTGCTGCTCGAGCGCCCGGGGTCGAATGCCTCGATTCCCACGACGCGCACCTTGTACGGCAGCCCGTTTTCGCTGTACGTCAAATTGGTCTCGACCTCGACATTGCACACCTCGGATTCGAGCTGCGAGCGATTGCCGGACCGCGCCGCCAACGCTTCGGGCGTGTAGACGAAAAGCACGTCGATTTGCTTATCATCCGCGCAAGCAGTGGGCGGGGGCGGAAAGGGGGTGTCCTGCGGTTGCGCCGGCAAGGCGTCAAGCGCCGCGCCAGCGGCCACCGGGGCGGTTGGCGGGCGCGGAGGCGACGGCGGCGGTGGGGGTGGCGCGGGTGGCGCAGGCGCGACGACCGGCGCGGGGCTGGGCACCCCGGCAGGTGCGACGCCATTGGGTCCTGGTGCCGCACCCCCGGCCGGGGTTGGCGGTCTCTCGGGAAGCGTTCCTGGTGGCGGCAGCTTGCGCGGGTCCACCTGATCGATCTGGTACTTGCTGCCGCCGAGCGATCGCAGCTTGAAGACGCGATTGTCGGACAGGATGATCGTGCCAGCCAGGACGCCGTTCACGATCGTGAAGGTGACGGTGCTCTGTGTATCGCCCTGCGCCGTGCCCAACCACACGAACACGTCCTTGCGACCTTCGCGAAATTCCTTCCTGAGAAGCAATATTCCCTTCTCGTCGCCGGGGAGCCTCATTGGAATCTCCCGGCTCTCGAGCGCCTTCAGCCATTCCGGATTGAACTCGATCGTCGCGGTGTTGACGATGCCCGCATTGATCTTCGTGTCGATCTGGTCGTTTTCCCACTTCGGCACTTCGATCATGGGAGCCGTCGCGGCCCAGGCCGCGATGCCAGGAACGAACGCGATCGCGCAACACGCCGCGCCTGCGAAAAACCGCACGGTGCGCGCCAGTGAGCAGATTGATCGAGCCATCATTTACCCGCCCTCGCGTTTCACGAACGACTCGGCGACCGTCTGCCGTAGCCGATCCACCTGCGGTCAGAACACCAGCCTCAGCTTCCCATACACGAACCGCCGTGTGGGGATCTGCGGATTGAAGGGGTCGGTCTCGAATACATCGATGAACTGGTTGAACAGGTTGCGCGCGCCGACACTGACGTAGCCCATCCTGCGAGGCAGCCGGAAGTCGACGAAAATGTCCGTGAGCCACGCGCGGTCGTCCTTGTCGAACACCGGCGCCGCAAAGTCCGCGGATATGGTGCCGATCGAAAACGTTCCGCGCTGGCGCACGTACGTCGCCGTGACGCCGGCCGACAAGGCCTCGGAGAGGTGGAATCTGGCGGCGACGGGCAGGCGATGCGTGGTCACGTTGACGATGCCCTCAGGGCCCGTCAGCTCGAGCGGCCGCTCGATGCGTTCGTAATCGTATTCGACCGACAGTCCCGCCTGCGCGCTACCCAGCATGGGCACCGCGCCCGCGTCGATGGCCCGGTAGGCATAGAGGTGCGCGGTACGTTCCTTCCATTCATAGTCCTGGCCGAAAGCCACGTCCGGCACCGTGAGCTTGCGTCGCGCGACATCGCCGCCCACGAAGGTGGACGCCGCGACCCTCTGATCGACGCCAAGGCACACGCGCCGGGAGACCGTGCCCATGATGTCGCCGAAGAAATTATCGAAGCCCGAGAAGAACTGGTTGCATCCGGCCACGTGCGTCGGCTCGAGCGTCTGGCTGCCGATCAGCGGCCGCCGGACGGTCTGGAGGGCCGCGGCTCGCAGCGTCGTGTCCGTCGTCGGCATCCACGTCACGCCGAGCTTCGGGCTCAAGCGATGGCGTGAAAGGTCATGGACGAACTCCGACGCGTAATCGGCGCGGACATACTCGGCCGCGACCCCGCCTTCCAGGCGGAGGGGAAACGCGCGGGGAGCCCATTGACCGTACAAGTAAAGGCTGCCCCCGCTGCTGACGATGTTGTCCTGCGCGACGAACTGGTCGTCGGTCCGCGCATAACCAACGCCCATGGTCCATTTGATGTCGCCCGACCGAACCAGGTGCTGCGCCTCGAACGCGTACGTCTGCGCGTCGTCTTCGTTGATGAGGAACCCGTCGGCGATGGACTCCACCGAGCGGCGTCGATCCTCGTGCAGCGCGCTCCAGATGGTCTCGGAGGAAGCATCGACGTTGAACCGCCCGCCGACGCGGACCGAGTCGCTGCGCTCGTGGATGATCCCGCCGAACGTGAAGTCCGGATCGAACGGATAGAACGTTTCGCCAGACCTCAAATCGGCTCGTTTGACTTCGAGCTGGACGCTGGCGCGCGCCGACACGTCCGCCTGAACGAACGCGTCGTAGATGTCCTTGCGTGCCGCGCCATTGTCGCGAAAGCCGTCCGTTTCGTAATGGAGCTGGCTCGCGGCGAACGCGACGTTGTTCTGCAGGCCCCCGAGGATGACCTGGTCCCCGTTGGTGGACAGGTTGCCGACGAGCCCGTCGAATTGAGCGGCCACCTGGTTGCGGTTGAACAACCGGTTGAACTCGTTCGTTCCGAGGCGTGACGGACCGGTGCCACGCAGGATGAGCAGGTTGTCCGAGTTGATCTCGAGATCCATCGCGGGCAGCGCCGCCGGTTGCCGCAGGCGCGCCTGCAGTGATTCGCTCACCCGCGCGATGTCGTGGCGCGGCCGATTGGCATAGGCGTCCGCGAGAAAGAGATGCGCTGCCGCCTCGCCGGGGTCGGCAGCGATGGCGTTGTAGCCCTCGGACAGCGCCAGCTGGTTGAACCCCAGATCCTGGTAGATGCGCGCCACGTTCACCGTGCGCGCGGCGAGGTCCTGGTCGATTTGCAGCTTGGAGCGGTAGACGGCGCGGTTGCCATTCTTGTCCACCGACTGCTGCAGCTCGCGCAGCGCCGTGACCGGCCGATTCAGCGAGTCCTGCAGGATGGCGTCGTAGAACAGCGGCGTGGGATCCGCGGGGTCGCGCGCCTTGGCGAGGTCGAACTGCGTCGCCGCGAGGGCGTCTCTCTTCTCGTCGTAATAGGCCTTGCCCAGGTAGCTGCGGATCAACGAGTTGGCGGGATCCAGCACCGCAGCGATCTCGAGCTCGGCGCGGCCGCCGGCAAGGTCGCCGGCGCGGATTCTGGCGAGTCCCAGCCCCAGCCGGGGCAGCGGATCGGCTGGGTCGAGATCGATTGCGTGGCTGAACGCCTGCTTCGCTTCGTTGGTGTCGATGCGGATCAGATATGCGAATCCCGTCACCGTCTGGATCTTCGCAAGCTGCGGGTTCAGCGCCCGGGCCTCCTCGGCGGTGCGCACCGCCTTGTCGACCTCACCGACCGACATGTACAGCTCCGCCAGTCGCGCAAGGAACAAGGCGCTCGGCGCAACCTCTGATCTCGCAGCCTCCATGGTCGTGACCGCCTGCTCGACCTCGAATGCCGACTGCTGCGCATATGAAAGCGCGACCCACGCGGCTGGCGATGAGGGGCCCGACTCTACGGCCAGGCGACCTTCGTCCAGCGCTGTCTTCTTGTCGTTGCGGACGACCGCCAGGACGGCGCGCAGCGCGTGGGCGTCGCTGTTCCGTGCGTCGATGGCGAGCGCGCGCGCGATGAACCGTTCGGCGTCATCCACCCGTCCCACCGAGAGCAGCAGGCCCGCATAGCGGGTGGCGACCCGCGCATCGTTGAGCCGCTCGGGACTGTTCTCGGGCTGTGCGAGCGCGGCGAAATCGCTTTGCGCCGACGCGTAGTCGAACACGGCGGGGTAATAGAGCGCCCACTTCACGTGGTCCGCCGGCTCGACCACGATGTCGCCCCTTGCCGTGGGGGGCTGGCCCGCGGTGCCGCTGACCGCCATCGCCGCGACGCGCTGCTGCTCCTGCGACGCGCAGGAGGCATCGGCGTAAGTTGCCACCGTCTTCGTCGCGCCGTCGATCCGCGCCGAACCGTTGCCGTTGGGGTTCGAAGCGCAGACGAGCCCTTCCTGCAGGGCAACGGTCGCCTCGTTCCCACTGATGGTCACGGTGAATTCGGTGCCGTTGACGTTGGCGTTGATGAACGGCGTCGTGACCTGGAACCGTTGCCGGGTGCGGGTGAGAACGTGCAGCGCACCACGCGTGAGCGCGAGCCCGGCGGTGGTGTCCGGCGTGAAGCCGCTGAGCACGAGCCGCGACCGCTGGTCCAGCCGAATGGTCGTTTCGTTCGCGAACTGAAGTGCAGCGCGGCTGCGCTCGCCGACTTCGATGACATAACGCTCGCACACGGCCTCGTCGAGGTGCGCCGGCGCGTAGGCGCCGCTGTCGGCATACACCGTGACGCTGCCCTCGACGGAGACGATGCGCGCGATGACCGGCTTGCAATCGGGCAGGCGCTGCGCTTCGGGAGCCGACGCCGCCTGGGCCGAACCGACGCGTGCAACGGCGAGTAAAAGGGCGATCACCGCCCATGCCGTGGCGGCTTTGCGGTGCTGACGCTCGAAGGGTCTGTACGTCATCTGTGCAGCCATGGTCTGCGGCGACGTCAGCATGGAGCGACGGGGCTCCAAAACCCTTACTCGATCAAGGGGTACTGATCGTAGTGTACATAGGAACGTGGGAATTTGTGGGGCCACGGCCGAACGGTCACTTGGTGTCGATTCGCACCGTCGGATCCCAGGCCGCGGCTCGCTGCCCGCGCGCCAGGTCGGCGCAACGGGCCAGGTAGAACGAGGTCGGGCCGTCGTCCGGGATGTCGGCAAGCAGGCTCGTGAACGTCTCCGACGCTGACCGTAGGTCTCCCGCGACGTACGCGGCGAGCCCGCGGGCGAACCGACGGCACAGTGCATCCCACCTGCCCTCGATCTGGCCGCGCCGCCCGATGAGCTCGCTGACGGCCACCGGCTGACTCTTGCCTGCGAGCACGAACGCTCCAAGGGGGCGCACCACGAATTCGTCGAGCCCTTCGAGCGTCACGTCGGAGACCAGCCGCGACGTGCGAAGGACTTTGTTGAGGCCGTCGATGCGCGCGGTGGTGTTCACGATGTCGCCGACCGCGCGGTATTCGAAATGCTCGGCGGCACCGAAGCTGCCGAGCATCAGCTCGCCGCAATGCAGTGCCAGGCGGGTGCGGAGCAGCGGGCCTCCCGCGTTGCCCGCGTTGAAGCGATCGATGCGCGCAGCCGCATCCAGGAGCGCGTTGCACGCACGACGCCTGAATCCCGCCGCGCTGACGGGTGACGTCCAGATCGCCAGCATGCCGTCGCCCGTGACGTCGAGCACGATACCGCCATGCTCCTTCACCGGCGCGAACAGCTCGGCGAAGTAGCGATCCATCAACCGCGCCAGCTCGCGCGGCTCGGTCCTTTCCGCAATGGCGCTGTAGCCTTCGACGTCCGACGAAAGGATCGCGCCGTGCACGAGCTGGTTGTCCTCCCGCAGGGGACCGATGCCCTTGGCCAGCTCGGCGACCACGTTGCGGGGGAGGAAGTAGCCGAACGTCTGGGCGATGGCCTCGCGCTCGCGCCGCGATTCGCGATAGCTCAGGAGCGCTCCGGCGATCAACGCCAGCAGCGCCTGGATGCCGGGCACGAGCAGCGGGATGGCAAGCGCGGTGGCAGCGAAGAGCCAGGCTGCGATGGCGAGGTAGACGCCCCCGAGCAGCAGCACCGCCGGCAACGCCCACGACGGGCGCAGGATGCGCGCCAGCAGGCCGAGCAGGAAGCCTGCGACGACCAGCAGAGCCAACCGAGGGCCCGTGGACAGGCGCTGCACGTCGTTGTCGTCGAGGATGTTGGCGAACGCCGTTGCCGCGATCTCGACGCCGCTCAACCGAAGCCCGGACGAATCCGCGAACACCGTGACGTAGTCGTCGCGGATGCGGTCCTGCTCGGTCGTCGTACCACCCGAGTACCCGACGAACACCGCTTTGCCGCGCACGATGCGCTCCGCGCGCGGATCCGCAGATCCGGCCAGCGCTTCATAGGGGATCGTCTGCAGGGTCCGGGGTGGTCCGTAGTAATTGAGGTAGCGGATCGAGCCGCCGGAATAGAGCGACAGCAGCGCCCGGACCATGCGCTTGCGCGGGGGCGAGAGGTCGGACGCACGCGCGCTGTCGAGTTGTTCGAGCGCGGCTGCGACGACGTCGGGCTGGCTTGCCATCGCAGCGCGCAAGCGCCTGACCGCCTCGGACGGCGGCAGCGACGCCACCACGGCGGCGTCCGGCAATGCGGCCGCGCCGCCGGCAGGCGCAGCCCGCCGCCACACCCGCACCAGGTCATCGTAGGCGCCGGCGGCAAACACGTGGAAGGCCAGCACGGGCAGCGACGAGCGATTGTCCGCACGCGACGGAAACGCCCAGTACGCATCGACGCGCGACGTCCTCGGTAGCTGGAAAGCGGCGTAGCCGCGTGCGGCTTCACGCAGTACTTCGGCAGGTGGCTGGGGCGTGTCGATGATCACGCTTCCGCGCGAGTGCCCCTGCCCGGCGGCGATGTTCTGCGACTCGCGGCGGATCGTCTCGACCAGCACGACGTTGCGCGCCTGGCGGATCGATTGCGCGAACGCCTCGTCCGAGGCGGGGTCATCGAGTACCGGGTCGAATTGGAGGTCGAAGGCGACCACCGTGGCGCCCGCCGCGCTCAGGCGGTCGAGTGCGGCCGCATGTGCTCGCCGGCGCGAGGGTGCCGTCGCGCCGACCGCGAGCCGCTGACCTTCCGTCGTGGCCGGGTCGACGGCAACCACGACGACGTCGTCCGGGGGCGTCCACGGACCGCGCAGGTTGAACAGGCAATACAGCTCCACGTCGTCCTCGATCGCCTCGCTCCCGAGCGCAAGGGTCCCGACGACGCCGAGCAGCGCGATCGTTGCGCCGAGCACGACCCCCGACGTGGCACGGGCCATCGACGCGGCTCGCTGAAACGAGCGTGCCGGCACGCGCTAGGACCCTACCGCGACATCGAGGTGCGCGCGCTTCAGGAGCTGCTCGATCACGGCCTCGCGACTGTTCACCTGCAAGCGCAGGTACACCTGCTTGACGTGATAGCTGGCGGTGTTGATCGTGAGGCCGAGCGCCTGCGCGATCTGCGCGTTCGTCTTGCCTTGGGCGAGCAGCAGCGCGACTTCCCGCTGCTGTGGCGACAAGTCCGAATGGCCGGTGCCTCGCACGAGCGAAAGCTCGCGCGGCTCTTCGCGGCGGATCAGCAGGGCCAGTTGTTCGCCGCGGCGACCACGCTCGTCGTCGTGCAGCCGAAACGCACGAATCACGAAGCGGCCCCATGCCGTGTCGCGGATCAGCTCCGGCGTGCGCCGGGCGGGTGCGTGAAACGCCTCGCAGAGCTCGCGCAGGAACGCCTCGATCGCACCCCGTTCCCGGCCCGCTTCGCGCGGGGCGACCTCCGGCAATGCAGCCAGGCGAACCAGGCGTCTCCAGGCATCGCACGCGGCGACTACGCGACCACTCGTCGTCACGACACCCAGGGATTCCTCGACGACCACGGATCCATCGGGCCCGCCGCCGCGGCGGTCGGGGTCGGCGAGGCCTGCCGCGAGGTAGCGCACGAGGCCGCGCAGCGTTGCCGCATCCGCACCTGAGAACGGCGCATCCGCCTTGCCGCGGTACAGGCTGACCTGCGCCTGGGCCTGCCCGTGGTGCGCGAGTACGCCATAGAGCACATGAAACGCGTCCAGCGGCGCGAGCACGTCGCGAAAGTAATCGGAGTCCCGCTCGGCCGCCGAAAACGAATGCGTCGACACGGGATCGCTGCGACCGGCGCGTGCCGCGAAGGCCGCGGCGAACCCGTCGCTGCGACGATCGTAGTGACGCTCGTAGTACGCAGCCATGGCCTCGGGCGGAAGCATGCGCTCGGCATACAGGCCCGACATCTGGCCGGCATGGTCGACCCAGAAGACGCCGGCCGAATGCGCCGGTATGAGCTCGCGCAATGCAGGCAGCAGCGAAAGCACCAGCGCGCGCGGGGGCAGCCCGAGCGTGCAGAGCTTGCGGATGAAGGCGGCGTCGCGGGTGCGCATGCGTGGGCGCCGTATTGTGGGACGCCCCGCCGGCAAGGCGCAAGCGCGTTCGGGCTTCTGGCCATTCCCCACTCGATCGGGTGGCGATCGTCCAGCCGCACATCCCTATCGTGACTCTCGACAACACGCCGGACGGACCGTCGTCAGGGCGTTACGGGAGGTGCGATGAACGCTCGCCGAACCATCTTCGCAATGGCCGCCTATGTCGTCGTGACGGCTGTGTGCGTCTGCCTGCTCCAGATCGTCAGCGGTTGGCTGATGGACCAGGCAGGCAGCGAGGGACGCGCCGTGCTGATTCAGGCCAATACCTGGGTGCAAACGGTCGACGAGCACGCCGAGGCGTCCGGCCATGAAACGGGAGGCTCGCGATGAACGCGCGCCTGGTCGTCGCGGCTTGTGCAGCCGCGCTGTATTGCGCCGGCCCGCCGGGCTTGCGCCTGCTGTACCCGCTGCTGACCAATCCGACCGCATGTGCGCAGCGCGCCGAAGTGCTCGCGCAGGCGGTCATCCGGGTGCAAGCCCTCACGAGTGTGTTCAGGAGAACATGATGAAGTGCTTCCGTCCCCTTGCTGCTGCCTTGCTTTGCGTGGCATTCCAGGCGTCGGCAACGACGTCCGCCGGCACGGCCGATGCGGTCGTCGGCACGGCCGCCCGCGCAACTGCCACCGATCCCCTGCTGCACCGCGCCTTTCTGGCCGATCGTCGCGACGGCACCGTCGCGGTATTCGATCTCGTCTCGGGCAACGCGATCGGCAGGTTCGCGGCCGGCCCCGCGCCGATCGCCGTGCTCGCGGACGCGGCGAACAGCCGACTCTACGTCGTCAACGATGGCGCGCCCGGTTCGCTCACGGTCGTCAACGCCATGAACGGCGACATCGAAGACACCATCCTGGTCGGCGACCATCCAACGGCCCTCGCCGCCGATTTCCCGCGCAGCGAGGTGTACGTGGTGAACAACAGCGCGGGGACGCTTTCCATCGTGGACGTCGACGCCGGCCGGGTGCGGGCCACGCTGACCGTAGGAGCCGCGCCCAATGGCATTGCGCTCGATCGCGTGCGCGGCACCTTGTACGTGTCGAATGCCCTGGACGGCACGCTGACGGCCATCGATCCGGCACAAGCCGCGGTGCTCACCACGGTCAACGTCGGCCGCAATCCCGGCGTCCCCGCCGTCGATGAGCGGACCGGCCGCGTCTTCCTCGCAGCGCTCGATGACGGCACCGTGGCGATCTACGACCCGGCGCAAGCCGGGCTCGTGACCACGCTGCCGGCGGGGCACGGCACGACGTCCGGCACATGGTCGCCCGTCTACCGCAAGTATTTCGTGGCCAATGCCGCCGATGGCACCGTCACGGTGGTCGATGCCGACGCGCTGCGTGCCGACACGATCGCGGCCGCGGGACAATCGCCGCGCGCCGTGGCAATCGACGAGGGTGCCGGCAATATCTATGTCGACAACCAGGTCCCTGCCGCGGTGACATTGCTGGACGCAAGGGATGGCCGCGTGAAGGATGTCGTTGCAGAAACGGTGCACAAGCCCAAGAACGCGCCTGCCGCGGCAACGCGGCTGCTGCTGCGTGCCGACGACGATGGCGTTTCGCCGCGACTCGCGTTCCTCGCCACGCGCCCGTTGATCGAGGACACCGCGGTCGCCGCGGAATACTACGACGCCGACGTGGACGTCTACTTCCATACCAGCGACGCCACCGAGCAGCGGCTCGTCGACGACGGCATCTACGGCGCCGATCTGCGGGCTACCTCGTCGTTCTGGCGCGTCTGGACGGCTCCTGCCGAAGACCGCGTTCAGGTGTGCCGCTTGTTCGACTTCAGCGGCGGACCCCGCACGTCACACCTGTACGCCGCCGGAGCAGCGTGCGATGTCCTGCGCACCGACGCGTCCCTGGCGTTCGAGCGCAGCGTGTATTACGTCACGCTTCCCGATGCGCGCGGCGCCTGCCCCGGCGACACCGAGCCGCTCTATCGGCTGCATGACTCGGCGGCGCAAAACGTCGTCCGCATCACGCCCGAGCATCTGATGCGCGATGCGATGGTCGCGCGCGGATGGACGGCCGAAGATGGCGGCGGCACTGGCGTCTTCGCCTGCACACCGGCCCTGGGCGTGAGCCGGTTGCCCGCAGCCGATGGTCGCCGACCGCAAACGCCGCCACGCGTCGCACCGGTCATTCCGCCGCGGGAACGGCCGCGCTGAGCGACCGCTGGCGTCGTCGGTCGATCGTCCGGGCCCGTTTCGCGGGCCCGGGCCTTTTTTGTCCCGGGTCTTGTGCTGTTGCACCGTCTGAAGCTCCGCAATCCCACCCGATCGGGTGATGAACCGACCGCGTTGCGTGCGTAACGTCACGCTCATCGAACCGCGCCATGCAATGCAGGCACATTCGATGAACAAGGCGGTCCAGCCGTCACTTCCGACGCCGGACACCTGAAGCGGGACCCGACCGGTTTCGCATTCGCAACCAACGCAAGAGGAGACGATCATGACGAAGAACGTAAGCAAGCTGCTCGCCCTGCTGGTTCTCAGTGCCGTAGCGGGCATCGCAAGCGCGGACGGCGACAGCGGTGACAGCAGCATGAATCCGTACACCGGCGACTCGTGGGCCGCGCTGCAAGGTGGCGGACATAACCTGGGCGACCGGCGCGGGTTGGTGACCGTGCGCATCGCCAAGGCGCGCGAGACCAAGTCCACCGTTGCGACCGAGGAGCCCGATGCGACCGTGGCGGCGAACGGCGTTCGTCGCGGCCGCACGACTCCGTTCCGCAACGACAAGGCCGCGTGACTCGACGCGAGCCGATCCGGTCGCGCACCAAGGCTGCCGGATCGGTCCGCGTGCACGCCAACAAACCCCTGACGCAACGAGACGATCATGTTCGCCGCATCGCACCGCAACGGCATGCTGGCATTCTGTCTTGCAGCACTCTTCATGCTGCCGCTCACTTCGCACGCGCAGGCCTATGTGTCGCACTGGAACCCCACGATGCCTGGCATCTCGTACGGCTTCCTCGCGGGGCTGACACGCGTTGCAGGATCCCCGGAATCGCACGCCGACTTCACGGTCGCAGCCCAGCTGACCGCGCGCAATGAGCGCGGCGTGGACCAGTGGGCGTTCGGCGTTGCGGCCGAAGCGTGGGCCATGCCCGGGTCACGCTCCACGCTGGTCGGGGTCGAGGCATCGGTGACGAACCAGGAGCCGACCAACCTGCGCATGAAGATCGCGAGCAATGCGGTGTTCAAGAACCGCCTCGATGGTGCGGAAGACCCCCACGAGCCGATGAACGACAACAGCATCGCGTATTGGGTCACGGCGCAACCGGGGACGGGCTTCGAGCGCGGCCTGGTGTTCGGTCAAGGCTCGCTCATGGCGTCCTCCGATCGGCGCCCCGCCGTGATCGATTTGTCCGAACTGAGCGACGCAGAGATCGGACAGGTCGACCTCATCCGCATCCGCAGCGACGTGGTGCTGCGTTATGACGCGGTGGCGCGCGCGCTCGTCATCGTCGTGACGCCCCGCTGATGGCTTCAGGCCGCGCGGCCTGCCCGCTCACGTACGGGTGCCTCGTCGGCTGGGCCGCGCTCCACCCGTCGCCCGGGCAGCCGCACGGAGAACACGCTACCCTTGCCGACATCGCTGGTGATCTCGAGCTGCGCCTGGTGACGCAGCAGCACGTGCTTCACGATGGCCAGGCCGAGCCCGGTGCCACCCGTTGCGCGAGAGCGGCTGCGGTCGACCCGATAGAAACGCTCGGTCAGGCGGGGCACGTGCTCGGCGGCGATGCCGATACCCGTGTCGGCGACGGAGAAGACGCCGGTGCCGTCGCGTTCGATATGCCAGCCGAGGCGGATGGTGCCGCCGCCGGGTGTGTAGCGAATCGCATTGGTCACGAGGTTGCCGAATGCGCTGGCGAGCTCATCGCGGGCTCCGGTGACGACGGCGGCTTCCCCGATATCGAGCGCAACGTCGTGTTGTCCCTTCGACAGCGCCTTGGCGTCGCTCGACAGCGCAAGCATGAGCGGCACGATGGCGAAGCGCTCGTCGGCGACCGCGTTCTGCTCGCTCTCGAGCGCGGAGAGGGTCAGCAGGTCGGCGACCAGGCGCTGCATGTTGCGGGCCTGGTCCTGCATCAACTGCAGGAAGCGCTTGCGCTGCCGCTCGTCCACGTCGAGATCCTGCAGCGTTTCCACGAACCCGCTGATCACGGTGAGCGGCGTCTTGAGCTCGTGCGAGACATTGGCGATGAAGTCACGGCGCATGCGCGCGAGCGCCTCGAGCTCCGTCACGTCGCGGGACATCAGGAGCTTCTTGTCGACGGCGAAGGGCACGAGCTGCAGCGCGAGCGTGCGGCCGGAATCGCGGCTCGACGGCATGAGCGTCGACTCGCCGTAGTCGCCGGTGTCGAGATAGCGCAGGAACTCCGGCTGGCGCACGAGGTTGACGATCGGCTGGCCGACGTCGTGCGCGAGGTCCAGGCCGAGCTGCGCGACCGCATGCGGGTTCGCCCATTCGATGCGTTGCGCGCGGTCGAGGATCACGATGCCGTCGGGAATCGCTTCGGCCGCCTGCCGGAAGCGCTCGATGACGTGCTGCAGGTCGCGCTGATGCGCTTGCCCACGGCGCGAGCGCCGGTAGAGCGCCGCGAACACCTCGCTCCACGCGCCACGGCTCTCCGGCACCGGCTGGTCGGCCGTGGCGAGCGCCCAGTCGTGCACGCGCTGCGCCTGATGGAGATGATGCGCCACCAGCGCGGCCGCGCCCACGGCGAGCACGACGAGCGCAACGCCAGCGCCCCCGATGCCGAGCACGGCGAGCGTGACGACAGCCAGGCATGCCGGCGCGATCAGACCACGACGCAGCACGCTCTTCATCGCTCAGCGCGGGGCGCACAGGCGATAGCCACTGCCGCGCACCGTCTCGATGAGGCCGTCGGCACCATACGGCTCGAGCGCGACACGCAGTCGGCGGATGTGCACGTCCACCGTGCGCTCCTCGATGTACACGTGATCGCCCCACACCTGGTCGAGCAGCTGGGAGCGGGTGTGCACGCGCTCGGGTCGCGCGAGCAGGTAGCGCAGCAGCCGGAATTCCGTGGGCCCCATGGTGACGTCGCGGCCGTTCACCGACACGCGATGCGTGACGGGGTCGAGCAGGATCGGCCCGATGGACAGCGCCTCCTGCGCGGCCTCGGGCGCACGACGCCGCAACACGGCCTTGATGCGCGCCTTGAGCTCGCGCGGCGAGAACGGCTTGGTCACATAGTCGTCGGCCCAGGCCTCGAGGCCGGCGACGCGATCGGCTTCTTCGGAGCGCGCGGTCACGATGATGATGGGGATATCGCGCGTGCGGGCATCGGCGCGCAGCTGCTTGGCCCACGCGAGGCCCGACTGCCCCGGCAGCATCCAGTCGAGCAGAAGAAGATCGGGCAGCGCTTCGTTCACCAGGCTCTGCGCGGATTCGGCGTCGGCCGCTTCCTTCACCCGGTACCCCGCATCGACCAGATTGACCTTGAGCAACTCGCGGATGGCCGGCTCGTCCTCGACGACCAGGATGGTGGAGCTCACGAGGCGCTCTTGCGGCTGGATGACAGCGTGCGCATCACGACTGGCCGACCTCGGCGCGGATCTGGTCGGGGGACGCGTGCCGCACGTCCTTGCCCTTGACGAGCTGCACCACGGCTTCGGCGATGTTCTTGGCGTGATCGCCGATGCGCTCGATCGACTTGGCGATGAAGACGATCTCGAGCGCAGGCGTGATCGTGCGCGGGTCCTCCATCATGTAGCTGATGAGCTGGCGCAGGATCGACGCGAACGCTGCGTCGATCGCTTCGTCGCGATCGATCACCTCGGCCGCCGCGGCGACGTCCAGGCGCGCGAACGCGTCGAGCGCCAGGCGGAGCATCGCCATCGACTGCTCGGCGGCACGGGTGGCGTCGTAATAGCGCACCTTCGTCAGGCGCTCGCTGCCGCGCGCCTGCGCTGCCTTGTAGGCGACCTTCTTGACCTCGTCGCCGATACGCTCGAGGTCGTTCACGATCTTGCTGACCGTGAGGACCATGCGCAGGTCCACCGCCGTGGGCTGGCGCTTGGCGATGATCTGCGCGCACTGCTGGTCGATCGTGATCTGCAGCTGGTTGATCGCGGCCTCGTCGGTGCCCACGAGCCCGATCAGCTGGGCGTCCTCGTCCTTCTGGAGCGCGTCGATGGCCCGCGTCAGCTGCTTCTCGACCATGCCGCCCATCGAAAGCACGCCCGAGCGGATGGACTCCATCTCCGCGTCGAACTGCTTGTTGGTGTGGTCTTGTGCCATCGCATTCCTCGCTTGTGGGCTAGCCGAAGCGGCCGGTGATGTAGTCCTCGGTCTCGCGCCGCGCGGGCCGCAGGAAGATCTGGTCGGTCTCGCCGAATTCGACCAGCTCGCCAAGATACATGTACGCCGTGTAGTCCGAAACGCGGGCCGCCTGCTGCATGTTGTGCGTGACGATGGCGATCGTGTAGTCCTGCTTGAGCTCGCTGATCAGCTCCTCGATCTTCGCGGTCGAAATGGGATCGAGCGCAGACGTGGGCTCGTCGAGCAGCAGCACCTCCGGCTTGACCGCAACGGCGCGTGCGATGCACAGCCGCTGCTGCTGGCCGCCGGAAAGCGCCATGCCGCTCTGCTTCAGCTTGTCCTTCGCCTCGTCCCACATGGCCGCCTTTTGCAAGGCCCATTCCACCCGCTCGTCCATCGCGCGTCCACCGAGGTTCTCGTACAGCCGCACACCAAAGGCGATGTTGTCGTAGATCGACATCGGAAACGGCGTCGGCTTCTGGAACACCATGCCGACCTTCGCGCGAAGAAGGTTGAGATCGGTGCCCGCGTTGAGGATGTTGCGGCCGTTGAACAGGATCTCGCCTTCGGCGCGCTGGCCGGGATAGAGCGAATACATGCGGTTGAGCGCACGCAGGAGCGTCGACTTGCCGCATCCCGAAGGACCGATGAAGGCCGTGACCCGCCGCTCGGCGACGTCCAGCGTCACGGCCTTCAGTGCGTGATAGCTACCGTAATAGAAGTCGAGCGCGTTGACCTCGATCTTGGGCGGCGCGGGCTGCGGCGAGGTCGAGAGCGGCTGTGGCCGCGCAAGGGTGGTTTCCATGGCGGTCTTCCTCAGCGCACGCCGCTTTGACGGAAGAACGTGCGCGCGAGGATGTTCAGCAGCAACACCGTGAGCGTGATCAGCAGCGCCCCCGCCCAGGCCAGCGTTTTCCAGTCCTCGAAGGGGCTCATGGCGAACTGGAAGATCACCATCGGCAGGTTGGCCATCGGCGCGTTCATGTCGGTGCTCCAGAACTGGTTGTTGAGCGCGGTGAACAGCAGCGGGGCCGTCTCGCCGGAGATGCGGGCGACCGCAAGCAGGATGCCCGTGATCACGCCGCCGCGCACGGCTTTGAGCGTAACCATCAGGATCACCTTCCACATCGGCGCGCCCAAGGCGATCGCGGCCTCGCGCAGGCTGTTGGGCACGAGGTGCAGCATGTTCTCGGTGGTGCGCACGACGACCGGAATGGCGATGAGCGCGAGCGCCGCCGATCCCGCCCACCCGGAAAAATGCTCGACCTTGGTCACGTAGACGGTATAGACGAACAGGCCGATCACGATCGACGGCGCCGACAGGAGGATGTCGTTGATGAAGCGCGTCGTCTTCGCAAGCCAACGATCCTTGCCGAACTCCGCCAGGTAGATGCCGGCCAGGATGCCGATCGGCGTGCTGACGAACGTCGCGACGAGCACGATCAGCACGCTGCCCAGAATGGCGTTGTTGAGCCCACCCGCGGAGCCCGGTGGCGGCGTCGCCTCCGTGAACAGGCGTGGGGACAGTGCAGCGAAGCCGTTGGCGAACAGCACCCAGAGGATCCACAACAGGAACGCCATGCCGATCGCCATCGCGCCGAGCGACAGGACGAGATTGAGCCGGTTGACGAGCAGTCGCTGCCGGTACCGGCCGGGCATCATGCGGCTCACGTTTTGGCCCCCTCGCCGCGCGCCATCCGTGCGATGAGATAACGGGAAAAGGCCAGCACGATCAAGGTCAGGACGAACAGCACGAGCCCCAGCGCGATGAGCGAAGCGCGATGCACCGGCTCGGACGCCTCGTTGAACTCGTTGGCGAGCGCCGAGGCAATGGAGTTGCCCGGCTCGAACAGCGATGCGTGGATGCGGTAGGCGTTGCCGATCACGAACGTGACGGCCATCGTCTCGCCCAGCGCGCGCCCGAGGCCGAGCATGATGCCGCCGATCACGCCCACCCTGGTGTACGGCAGCACGATGTTCCAGACGACTTCCCACGTCGTGCATCCGATGCCGTACGCGGACTCCTTCAGCACGGGAGGAACGATCTCGAATACGTCGCGCATCACCGAGGCGATGAACGGAATGATCATCACCGACAGGATGATGCCCGCCGACAGGATGCCGATGCCGTTGGGCGCGCCCTGGAACAGCGGACCCAGCAGCCACAGCTGACCGAAGCTGCGACTCAGCAGTGGCTCCACGTAGTCGCCGAAGAACGGCGCGAAGACGAACAGTCCCCACATGCCGTAGATGATCGAAGGGACCGCGGCGAGCAACTCGACGGCCGTGCCCAGCGGCCGCTTGAGGAACGCCGGGCACATCTCGGTGAGGAACAGCGCGATGCCGAAGCTCAGCGGCACGCCGATCGCGAGCGCGATGGCGGAGGTGACGAGCGTCCCATAGATCGGCGCGAGCGCGCCGAACTGCAGCGTGACCGGATTCCAGACGTTGGTGACGAAGAAGCCCAGGCCGAACTTCTGCATCGCCGGCGCGGCGTTGATCGCCAGCGCCACGATGATGCCGAGCAGCAGCACGAGCACGAGCGACGCGAAAAAGCGCGTCGTGCCTTCGAACAAGGCGTCCTGCCATGGTGCGGCGACCGCGCGCGTGGAAGGCGGCGTGGGGTCGCGCACAGCGACCCGTGCGTCGGACTCTGCTAGCGGCAAGGGCAGCGCGGCGGAGACTGGGGAGTCCGTCATGATAGCTCGTCCATGCAACACCGCCGGCTGCGCACCGGCGGCGGCCGATGCGACGGGTGGCCGGCCGCCAACGCCGGGCTCACTGCCAGACCGGCTTGCCGGACGCGTCCTTGACGTCCTGCTTCCACGAGGCTTCGATCTGCCCGACGAGGCCGTCGGGAAGCGGCACGTAATCGAGGTCGTCGGCCATCTTGTCTCCGTTCTTGAAAGCCCAGTCGAAGAACTTCATGACCTCGGCGGCATTCTGCGGCTTGTCCTGCTTGACGTGCAGCAGGATGAAGCTCGTCGCCGCGATCGGCCACGAGTCCTTGCCTGGAGAATTGGTGATGATCTGATAGTAGCCGGGCGCGTTCTTCCAGTCGGCTGCAGCTGCCGCATTCTGGAACGTCTTGTTGTCAGGCTTCGGGTACTGGCCGTCCCTGTTCTGCACGAGCACGTACGCCTGGTTGTTGCGCTTGGCATAGGCATATTCGACGTAGCCGATCGAGCCCTTGATCCGCTGGACGTACGCGGCGACGCCCTCGTTGCCCTTGCCGCCGACGCCTTCGGGCCACGCAACCGCGGTGCTCGAGCCGACCTTCGTCTTCCACTCGTCGTTCACCTTCGACAGGTAATCCGTGAAGTTGAACGTGGTGCCCGAGCCGTCCGATCGGCGCACGACCGTGATCGGCTCGTTCGGCAGCTTCAGGCCCGGATTGAGATCGGTGATCGCCTTGTCGCCCCAGCTCTTGATCTTGCCGAGGTAGATGTCGGCCAGCACGGCGCCGGTGAGCTTCAGCTGGCCGGGCGCGATGCCGTCGATGTTCACCACCGGCACGATGCCGCCGATGATCGCGGGAAACTGCATCAGGCCGGCGTTGCGCAGGTCGTCGGGCTTGAGCGGAGCGTCCGATGCGCCGAAGTCCACCGTCCTGGCCTTGATCTGCGCGATACCGCCGCCCGAGCCGATCGACTGGTAGTTGAGGCCGACGCCCGTCTTGGCCTTGTACGCCTCGGCCCACTTGGCGTAGATGGGATACGGGAATGTGGCACCAGCGCCCGTGATGTCCACCGCCGCAGCACTCGTGGCGACGGCGGCGAGACCGATGATGATCAACCGTGACAGCACGGTCTTGTGCATGGATTTTTACCTCATTGGGTGGTGCGGCAAGCTTAGGGCGCGTTTGTGACAGCGCCGTGACGGCCAGACGACCGTCCGCCGTGCGCGCAGCGCCGGCAGAACACCGAGAGGGATGAAAGCAGAGCGCCCGCGCGAAGCAGGCGCCACGAATGCGAGCCCGCGTTACGAGTCCGTGAGGCGTCCGCTTTCGACCCGCGGCATGTCCCGGGCGCCGCGCCAGCCGAGCGGCTGCTGCGCGTCGTGACGTACGTCGGCGGAGGTGATCGTCACCACCGGCAGCCGGTCGCGATGACGCTGGCCCATATCGAACTCCGCGCTGCGGATGCTGCGATCGATGGCACCCGCGAGCGTCTGCCACACGGCTTCGAGGTCGCCCCATGTCGGTTCACGGTGACCCGACAACGTCGTGACGGCCGTCGATTCGATCGCGCAGCGCACTGCGCCCACGCTCACCACGCTCACGCGCAACCACACCACGCTGGGCAGGACGGCCGACGCCCGGTACGCGTCGATACCCACCTCGGGACGATCGGGCAGGATGACGGCGGTGCGAAGGCGCTGCGGGTCGTACGCGACGAGCGACATGGGAGGCGGGGCCGTGCAACGGGAATGTAAAGGATACGTCCACAACGATGTCTGGAGCGTTACAGTTTTATGACAAGCGACAGAACGAGCGCATGCCGCACTCGGAATGCAGAGCACCCCCGCTAGGCCGGCCACGGCAATGTCCAGCGCCACGCTTCTGCCTGCGCCTTCAGCCGTGCGATGTCGGTCATTGCGTCGACATCGCCCGGCGCGCGCGCATGGCGCACGCAAGCCCGTGCGCGCTCGATCAGCAGGTCCGTATAAGGCAGCGGCTCGCGGCGGGTATACGCCGCCAGCGCATCCGCGTGGCGCAGCGCGTCTTCGAGGTGCGCGCGCGCAAGCGCATCCTCGATGCCGTAGCGCCGATAATAGAAATGGTTGTGGCTGATGCATCCATGCGCGAGCGCGCGTTCCGCCTCCGCCGCAAGCGCCCCGCGAGCCTGTGGATCGTCCGTGATCCGCATCAGCATGCCGAGCACCATCGCGCCCGCGAAGCCCGTCCCGGTCTCACGCATGATCGCGAGCGCTTCCTGCAGCTGGCATTGCGCCTCCGCGATCTCGCCGCGCGCCCACAGCGATTCCGCCTGGTGCGCGAGCATGGCGGGCAGGTAGCGGCGTGCTCCGAGCTCCCGGGCGAGACCCACGGCGCGATGCTGGATCGGCTCGGCCTCCGCGTACTGTGCGAAGCTCGTGAACCGCACGCCCATCGACTGGAGCGCGAACATCTCGGCGTGCCGATTGCCCACGCGCGCTGCCGTGAGCGCCGCCTGCCGCATGTCGCGCAGGCCTTCTTCGGCCTCGCCGAGGTACATGCGGCAGTGTCCGCGCATCACGCCGTTCGGTATGGCGATGCCCGCAAAGCCGTTGGCTTCGCACAGCGCAAGGCACGCGTCGAAGCGCGCGAAAGCCGAGCGGATGACTCCCTGCGCGTAGTCGGCGTCGCCGAGCCCGCTCAAGCTGCGCGCTTCGTGCTCCGCGTCGCCGAGCGCGCGCGCCTCCGCATGCGCGCGGGCATGCTCGGCGCGGCATTCGTCGTAGCGGCCGCGCGCGAATTCCACGTTGCCGCGCAGGTAATGCACCACGACCCGCTCGGCGGCCAGGCTCTCGGCGTTGACGAGCGCTTCCGCTCTTGCGAGCGCATCCAGGGCGGCGGCCGCTTCACCCGTCAACCGATGACCGGCCGCAATGCCGAGCAGCGCCCGGCACTGCTCGAGGGACGACGACGCGGCAGCGAGCGCCGCGGCCGCCGCCGCCGCGGCGCGCTTGCCATCGCCGATTTCCTTCAGCAGCTCCGCGCGCAGCAGTTGCAGCGCGCAGACGTCGGCCGGTATACGGGCAAGCGCGGCTCCGCGATCCGCCAGCGCGAGCGCCCGGTCGAGCCGCAATGCCGCATGCTCCTCGACCGCTGCGCGACGATACGCCCGTGCAGCCTCCGGTGCTTCGCAGCGCTCGAGATGCTCGGCGCAGAGCGCGGCATCGCGCTCGCGATACCACTCGGCCGCCTGTGCGTGCAGCGCCTTGCGGCGCGCGTGCGTGATCGACGCGTAGATGCCGTCGCGGATGAGCGCATGGCCGAACAGGAAATCGGCGCCGTCGGTCTGCACGAGATGATGGGCGAGCAATGCCGCGCAGGTGTAGTCGGGCAAGCCGGACAAATGCCGCACGAGCTCCAGTGGAAAGCGTTGCCCCACGATCGAGGCCGCTCGCAGCGCGACGCGCTCGCGCTCCGGCAACCGGTCCACGCGGGCCAGCACGAGGCTGTGCACGGACGCCGGCAGGCGGTCCTCGTGCTCATGCGCCGCGCGCAGGAGCTGCTCCAGGAACAGCGGGTTGCCCGCTGCGCGGCTCACGCATTGGTGCATCCGCTGCTCCGACAGCGGCAGGAGCGAAGCGCAGAGCTCCCGCGCGTCCGCATCATCGAGCGGTCCGAGATCGATCGACGACAGCGAGCCGCGCAGCGCCGTGCGCCACGACGTGGCGAGCGGATCACCGTCGCGGCGTGACGTCAGGACGACGAGGACCGGCAGCGTCGCCGCGGCGTTGGCCAGCGCGGCGACGCGCCGCAGCGTCGGCTCGTCGGCCCAATGGATGTCCTCGACCACGAGCACACGCGGCTGCCTGCGGGCGGCCACCGACAGCAGCGCGACGATGGCGTCCGTCGTCGCGCGCTCGCGCATCGACGCGTCCATCGCGGATCGAAGGTCACGCTCGGCACTCGACAGCGGGAGGTCGAGCAAGCCGGCCAGCGCAGCGGCCTGCGCCTCGGTGAGCTGCGCACGACCGATCGCGGCGTGCAGCGCATCGAGGCCGGCTGCGCTGCCGGGCAGGAGGTCGAGCAATCCGGTCGCGATCTCGCGAATGGCGTCGCGCTCGCGCGCGGCACCCGTGTCGAGCACGAGTCCACGATGGCAGGCGAACCCCTCGCTGCGGGCACGGTCCATGAGCTCGCCCACGAGGCGCGATTTGCCGATCCCGGGCTCGCCGCGGATGGCGAAAACGCTGCCGGTCCCGGTGCCGACGGACGCGCGCAAGGCACCCGTCAGCTGTGCGAGCTCGTGGCGCCGGCCCACCAGCGGCGCGGCGTGCTCGCTGGATCCGGTTGCATCGAATGCGTGCACCCGCCATGCCGTCACCGGCCGGTCGAGGCCCTTGATGGCGATGTCCGGCAGCGCAGTGCAGGTGGACGATGCCGCGATGTCCGCATGCACGGCGTCGTCCACGACGATCTCGCCGGGTCCCGCGCGATCGACGAGACGGGCCGCAAGGTTCACGGACGGACCGATCACGGTATAGGCGCTGTGCTCGTCGCTGCCGAGGCCGCTCGCCACGACTTCGCCCGCCGCGATGCCGACGTGCAGGTCGAGCGCGCGTCCGAGCGCGCCGGTGCGCTCGTGCACCGAGGCGATCATCGCTTGTGCCGCGGCGACCGCGCGGGCCGGCTCGTCGCCGCGCGCCAGCGGCGCGCCGAAGACGCCCATCACTGCATCGCCGATGTGCTTGTCGACCCGCCCGCCGCAGCGCTCGATGGCGTGGTCGGCGGCCGCGAAAACCGCCTGCAGCAGCGCGTGCACGTCCTCGGCGAGCATGGCCTCCGACAGACGCGTGAAGCCGCAGATGTCGGCAAAGAGGACGGTGACAGGGCGCAGCTCCGCCTCGGCAGGCGGCGCGGCATGCAGCGGCGCAGCCCTGATGAGCGAGTCGCCGCATCCTCCACAGAAACGGGCGTCGGCCTCATTGGCGAACGCGCAACGCGGGCACGCGAGCGGCAATGGCGCGCCGCATTGGCCGCAAAAGCGCCGCGGCAGGCGGTTGGCGGTGCCGCACGACGTGCAACGCAGCGAGTCGCGGGTATCCATCGCGTTCGCCGGTGTCCCGGCAGGTCACTGTATCAGGCGAGCAGCGTGTCGCCGGGGCGCACGCGCGTGAAGCGGACTGGCTCGTGCACGACATCGAGCCGTTGGCCCGCGCGCCGGGCGCGCGTGAACGTCGAGCGCGCAAGGTCGCCGGACGTCGGGTGGTCGGCGCGGAAATGCGCGCCGCGCGAATCTTCGCGGGCTTGCGCGGCGGCGACGATCACGCGCGACACTTCGACCAGGTTGGCCAGGTTCAGCCAGTCGTGCCATGCGAGATTGAACGCGGGATCACGCGCGGCCGATGGAAGGCGATATGCCTCGAGGGCCGCACCGAGGTCGTCCAGGCCCGCGGCCGCGCGCGCCAATCCTGCCGCATCGCGCACGATGCCGGCGTCGTCCCACATCGTCGCGTAGAGCGCTTCGCGCAAGCCTTCGAGTGCGTCGATCGGTGCCGCGGGACCGGCGTCGAACGGCCGGCGCGCCCGCGCGAGCGCCGATGCGATCGCCTCGGGACCGGGCTCGCGCCACGCGCCGTTCCGCACATCGCGCGCGAGGCTGTCGCCCGCAATGCCGCCGAACACCGTGGAATTGGCGACCCCGTTGCCGCCGAGCCGGTTCGCGCCGTGCACGCCACCCGAGTCCTCGCCGGCAACGTAGAGGCCCGGGAAAGCCGTCGTGCAATCGGGCGCGAACTCCACGCCGCCCATCATGTAGTGCGCGGTCGGCACGACTTCGACGCGCCCGGCCGCAAGATCGAAGCCGCAATCGGCGCAACGCTCCACCATGCCCTTGAACTGGCGGCGCACCGCATCGGCACCGAGATGGCCCATGGCGAGGTAGACGCCGCCATTGGGCGAGGTGCGGCCGGCGCGCATCTCGGCGAAGATGCCGCGCGAGACGATGTCGCGCGTGGCGCGCTCGCCCCGCGCGTCATAGCGCTGCATGAAGCGCTCGCCCGCGCCATCGAGCAGGTAGCCGCCCGCGCCGCGCAATCCTTCCTCGAGCACCGTGCCCGTCATGCGCGTGTGCGCGCCCGCAAGGAGTCCCGTCGGATGGAACTGCACCATCTCCATGTCGCGCAACGGCAGTCCGAGCCGCCATGCCATGGCGAGCCCGTCGCATGTCTTGTCGCCCGACGGCGTGTGATAGCGATACATCGTGGGTCCGCCGCCGGTGGCGAGCAGCGTCGCCCGCGCCTGCACGAACAGGGGCTCGCCCGTGCGCACGTCGACCATCAGCACGCCGGCGAGCCCACCGTCGGGCGCGGCAATGAAATCGAGCGCGCGATGCTCCTCGAGCCGATGGATGCCGCGTTGCCACACCTGCTCCGCCAGCCGGTTGACGATCTCGATGCCCGTCAGGTCACCCTTGTGCACGGTGCGGTCGAACGTCTGACCCGCGAACGCCTTCTGGTGCACCGTGCCGTCGGGATTGCGATCGAAGAAGCAGCCGAGCTCGTTCTCGAGCTCGTGAATGCGCTCGATGGCGCCTGCGACCAGCGTCCACGCGAGGTCCTGGTCGGGCAGCCAGGCGCCGCCCTGGATCGTGTCCATGAAATGCCGCTCGACGGAATCGCCGGGCGCGAGCGCGACGTTGTAGCCGCCCTGGACCATGCGCGTGCAGCCGCACTTGCCGAGCAGGCCCTTGACTGCGATCGTGACGTCGAGTGCCGAGTTCGCGGCATGCGCATGGAGCGCCGCGAAAAGGCCCGCGCCGCCGGCACCGAGGATCAGGACGTCGGTGCGCAGCCGGCGCAACGGTTCAGCGGACGCCAAGTGCGGCGAGCGCGGCGGCGCGCTGCGAGCGCGCGGCGGTATCCACGTCCGCGTAGAGGCTGCCCCCGTGGCTGTCCATCGCCACGCGCAGCGGCCCGAAGTCGCGGATGCGGAATTGCCACAGGCTCTCGGGATTGAGGTCGTCGAGGTCGACGTCCTCGATCGCCTCGATCCACGTCGTCTCGAGCGCCGCCGTGCCGCCGACGATCGCGAGATACGCGCCGCCGAGCGTCCCGAACGCGGCGAGCGATTGGGCGCCGAGTCCGCCCTTGCCGATGATCAGGCGCACACCGAGCGCGCTCATCAACGGCTGCGTGAAGCGCTCCATGCGCATCGACGTGGTGGTCCCGATGCAGACCGGCGCGTACCCGGTCGGATGGTCCGCCGCCACCGGCATGCGCTTGACGTTGGGCGCCGTGTGGATCACGGCATGCCCGCGCAGGTCGAGGCGGGTCGTGCGGCCGCGGTCGAACAGCGCGATCTGCGTGGCATCGCGAATGCCGAACAGGCGGTGCTGCAGCGTGACGGTGTCGTCGACGTGCAACGCACGAACCTGTTCCTCGGTGAGCGGCGGGACGAGAACGTGGTGGGCCATGCGCGATTCTAGCCGCAGCAACGAGCCTGGGTCATCCGCGCCGCTCGCCAGAGTGACTCAATAGCCGTAGGCGATGCCGGTGTCGGTGATGAGCGCGCTGGCGCGCCGGGCGGAGTGACATTGCATGTTCACCGCAACCGGATTCATCGTGATGTGGGTCGCCGCGAGCTCGACGTGCACCGCGAATGCGGTTGCGTCTCCGCCCAGGCCCTGCGGGCCGACGCCGAGGAGATTGACCGCTTTGGACAACTCCGCCTCGAGCCGCGCGCCTTCGACGTCGTCGCTTACCGTGCCGAGCGGGCGGGTCGCTGCGCGCTTGGCCAGGTGCACGCAGAGGTCTGCCGTCCCACCCACCCCCACGCCCACGATCGTCGGCGGGCAGGTCTTGCCACCCGCATCGAGCACGCAGTCGATCACGAACCGCTTGATCGCGTCGCTGCCTTCTGCGGGAATTGCCATCTTGAGCCAGGAATTGTTCTCCGAGCCCGATCCCTTGGGGATCATCTCGATGCGGAGGCCTTCGAACGCATCGCTGAAGTCGATGTGGATCACCGGAATGCCCGGCCCGCACGATGTGTGCTCGTTGCGGCGCGTCAGCGGATGCACGACGGACGAGCGCAACGGATGCTCCCGGGTGGCGCGGGCACACCCTTCGCGCAGGGCCGCTTTGAGCGCGACGCCGTCCACGGCAACGCCCCGCCCGATCGTGACGTTGTAGATCGGCAGGCCCGTGTCCTGGCACAGCAGGTTGTCGGTGGACTCGGCCACCGCGATGTTGCGCACCATCACGTCGAGCACGTCGCGCGCGCCGGCGCGTGTCTCCCGCCGGACGAGGTCGGCGAACCCTTGCTTGATGTCGGGCGGAAGCTTCTTGAGCGCGCGAATGTAGAGCTCGCGCGCGACCTCCACGAGGCGGTCCGGTTCGATGCGAAGGGTCATGATGGTCCTCGCGTGGTCATGGATTGAGCGCGAGCAGCACGCCGACCAGCACGACGAACGCGGTGCACAGGGCGAGCGCCGATTTCTGCAGGTCGCCGCGCCAGCCGACGAACTCGACGAGCAGCAGGCGCACGCCGCCGGCCAGGTGCGCGGCGAGCGCGACGACGATGGCGGTCTCGGTGAGCCGCACGGCGGGCGCGTGGGTCCACGCGAGGAAGCGGTCGAACGCCGGTGGGTCGAGCGCTTGCGACAACGCCCAGAAATGCAGCGGCAGGAACAACGTCAACACGAGGCCGGACACGCGGTGAACCACGAACGCCCAGTACGCAGGATGCGACCGCGCGCGCACGTCGTTGCGCCGGACCGGCGCCGCCTGGACGATGGTCGCTGCCTGCCTGCCTGGGGCTCGACCGCTCATGCGGTGAGCGTCCGCACCGCATGCAATCCACCGGCCAGCAGCGTGAGCGCGAACAGGGCGAGCGCCACATCGACCGCGCGGCCGCGCAAGCCCGACCATTCGTCCAGCACGACGCGCAACCCGAGCGGCGCGTGCACCGCCACCGCGACGACGAAGACGCCGTAGAAGAGCGGCCAGGCGAGGCTTGCATGGAGCCGCGCCACGATGGCGGCCGCGGTGAGGCCCTGCCCGGTGGCATAGACGATCGTCGCGAGGTGCACGAGCACGCAGATGGCAAGCACCGCCGCGCTGACCCGTTGCGCGAGCCATCGCCAGGTGGCTGCCGCGGCGGGCGTCACAGGGCACCCTTCAGCGCCGCGCGCGCGACCAGGCGCTTCAGTCCCGCAATCGAGCGCGTGGGCGCCAGGTGCTTGGGGCAGCGCTCGGTGCACGATTGGTGCGTATGACAGGCATGGCAGCCGGCGTCGCCCGCGACCGCCTGCAGCCGCGCGCTGCCGTCAGCATCGCGGGCGTCGTTGACAAGGGTCCATGCGCGGTTGAGCGCGGCGGGGCCCAGGTACCCGGGCTTCCAGCCGACCACGTCGCACGATGCGTAGCACACGGCGCAACCGATGCATTCGATGGCAGCGTCGACTTCGGCGCGCGCGGGCGATGCGGGCTCCACGCGCGCGAAATCGTCGGCGCGCGTGGCGCTCGGCACGAAGCTGCCGCGTGCCTGGGCCCAGCGGTCGAAGAACGGCGCCATGTCCACCACCAGGTCGCGCACGATCGGCAGGTGCGACAGCGGCGCGATCTCGAGGCGCTCGCCATCCGACACGCTGTCCACGTGCGTGCGGCAGGTCCAGCGGGCCTTGCCGTTGACCGTCATGGCGCACGACCCGCACATGCCGACGCGGCACGCGAAGCGGTAGGCAAGCGAGGGATCGACGTGACGCTGGACGTGCGTCACGACGTCGAGCACGGTCTGCGCGGGTTGGCGCGGCACCGTGTACTCGCGATACGCCCCTTCCGCGCCGCCGCGCCAGATGCGTACTGCGAGGGACGCTTCGGTCATCGAGCTTCTTGGTGCGGGTTGCTTCGACGCAAGCAACCCCGGCGAGCCGTTGATGATACACGCCAGCGGCCCACCAAAACAAAGCGCCGAGGCAGATGCCCCGGCGCGTGTGGAGACGCGAATCGCCTGCGGGCGGTTCAGGCGCGCCGGCGCGTCCAGCCGAGAGCTAGCAGGCCAAGCGCAAGCAGGGCGACCGGGCCGGGCTCGGGCACTTGCAGCGGCGGGTTGGTGTTGCCCGCGAACCCGGTGACCGTGCAGTCGCCGTTGATGCCGGTCGGGCAGAAGCCCACGTGCGCAGCGACCGAGTAGCCATCGGCGTTGGCGACCAGGACCGACAGGTCGTCGGCCCACGTGCCGTTCAGGTTGATGAGCTCGAAGCTGATCGTGCTGGAACGATTGCTCGGGCTCGCGTTCGGGCTGTCCACGGAGTCGTTGAACGAGCCGAGGGAACCGGCAACCCTCGTGCCGGCACGCGCGTAGCTGCCGCTCGCTGAATCACCCGTGATGTTCGTCAGGGACCAGGCCGTCGCGTTGACGTTCACGATGGCCGAGCCGCCGTCGACGAACCAGTAGTTGCCGCCGGTATTGGACGTGAACGTCGCGGTGGCGTGGGTCGAATCGATGAGATCGACTTCGACCGAGCCGAACGGCGGGCTGCCCGGCTGGTTGAATATGTCGAGCGTATATACGGCGCCGGCCGACGCGGATCCCGCGAGGCCCAGCAAGAGGGCCAGCCCGCAGGCGGCCTTCGACAACACATCATGTTTGATCATTTGGGAGCTCCCTACCGCAAGTGGTTTTGGCACCACCCACCAAGCAATGTTCGGGCCAACCGCGAAAGCTGCTCATCTGTAAGGAGAATCATCAAAACGCAATGCACAATGCCAACGTCATGTCAGAAACGTCGACGAATCGCCTGTCATCAGCGTCGAGGGCACGGCCGACGTCGATGAATTGGAGCGCGCGTCAGAGGTCCGGTTGTAGACGACGAAGCGTCGTGCGCGGCGTGCTTGGACCGACGCTGACGACCCGTATTTCACGACCGGACACCGAGACTCGCCAAGCCAAGGGCCTTGCACGACCGCGCTCACTGCGCGGCCGCGCGGCGCCGACGCGGCGTGCCAGATCGTGTGCCTTGAAGCGTACAAAGAATTGTAAATCCAGCCGTCATCATGCACGGCATGCGGACCACGATCGCCTGCAAACGCAACGCCGCCTCACGTTCGCGCTTCACCATGCTGAACCCGCACGCCGTGGCGCGCTTGGACGAAGAACAGCCATCGGAACGGGCCGATATGCCTTATGCGTCCGGCTCGCTCTCGCGCACGATGGCCTGGGCGCGCAGCAGCACGGGCCGATCGACCATGCGTCCATCGACTTGAACGGCGCCGCCCCCGGCGGCCGCCATCGCGTCGACGACGCGGCGCGCCCACGCCTGCTCGTCGGCACTCGGGGCGAACAGGCGATTCACGAGCGCGACCTGGCGCGGATGGATGCACAGCTTGCCGCCGAAGCCGAGGCGCCGCGCGCGCGCCACGTCCTCGCGCAGGCGCGCCTCGTCGTCGAGCTGCACGGTCACCCCGTCGATCGGCGCACCGATGCCCGCGACACGCGACGCCAGCACCAATGCAGACCGGAACGCGAGAAGATCGTCTTCCGGCGCGTCGCGCATGCCGAGATCCGCCTGCAGGTCGATCGAGCCGAACACGAGCCGTGCGACACCAGGAGCGGATGCAAGCATGCCGAGCGCGGCGAACGCCGAGGCGGTCTCCACGAGCGCGAGCACGGCGCGCGCGCCTGCGCGCATCACGCTCGCCACGTGCGGCTGCTCTGCCTTGGGCAGCAGGATCGCGGACACGCCGTCGTGCGCGGCGAGCGCGAGGTCGTCGGCGAACCACGGCGTGTCGGCGCCGTTGACCCGCACGATGACGGGACGCTCGGGCGCGAGCCACGTGCGGACGGCGCTGCGCGCGGCGTCCTTGTCCGCCGGCGCAACCGCATCCTCGAGGTCGACGATGACGCTCGACGCTCCGGCTGCCAGCGCCTTGTCGAAACGATCCGGGCGCGAGCCCGGAACGAACAGCAGCGAGCGCAACGACGAAACGCTCACCCTGCGGCCTCCAGCAGACGCAGCCGCTGCACCTTGCCCGACGGGCCCTTGGGCAGCTCGGTGACGAAGCGCAGGTAGCGCGGCGACTTGTAGCGACCGAGCTCGCGCAGGCAATGCGCGCGCAGCTCGTCCTCGGCGCAGTGCATGCCTGGCTTCAGCACGACGCAGGCGAGGATCTCCTGTCCATAGTCGGCATCCGGCACGCCCACCGCAGCGCATTCGAGCACCGCGGGATGGCGCAGCAGCGCTTCGTCCACCTCGCGTGGCGCGATGTTCTCGCCGCCCTTGATGATCAGCTCCTTGAGGCGCCCCGTGATGAAATAGAATCCGTCGGCGTCGCGAAAGCCAAGATCGCCGGTAGCGAGCCAGCCGTCTGCGTCGATCGCGCGCGCAGTGAGCTCGGGCGCCTTGTAATAACCGGTCATGACGTTCGGCCCGCGCAGCTGGATCTCGCCGGTCTCTTCATCGGCCGCCGGCGTGCCGTCGCTGCGCACCACGCGCGCTTCCATGCCGAGCGGGCGGCCCGGCGTGCCGATCTTGCGTGCCGCGGGCGACAGCCCGTTGGTGAAGGCCACGGACGCGCTCTCGGTCAGGCCCATGGCCTCGATGACCGGAATGCCGAAGCGTTGCTCGAACGCACGATGCTGTGCCGGCGGCAACGGCGCCGAGGCCGAGCGCGCGAAGCGCACGCCCGCGCACGCAGCCGGCGCCGCGGCGTCCGCGGTGCCGGCATTGAGCAGATACGCGATGATCGTCGGCACGACGTTGAGCCATGTTGGCCGATGGCGCTCGACGAGCGACCACCAGCTCGTCACGCTGAAGCGGTGCGGCAGGACGATGCTGCCGCCGGCCAGGAGCGGCGCGACCGTGGCGATCACCTGCCCGTTGACGTGATACAGCGGCAGCGATGAGAGCACCCGATCGCCCGCGCCGAGCTCGAGCGACGCCGCCACGGCGCGTGCCGCAGCCAGCAGGTTCGCATGCGACAAGAGCGCACCCTTCGGCTGGCCCGTCGTTCCCGACGTGTACATGAGCAGCGCGGGATCGCGCGCTTGCAACGCCGTGGGCCGCGCAGCCGGTGCGGCCGGCAGCCGCAGTCCGTCGAGCTCCACCGCATGAACCCGCAGCGGCAGGCGCTTGCGCGCCGCGAGGCCGGTCAGCCGTTCGGCCGAGGATGCATCGGCGAACACGAGACGCGTGCCCGAATGCGTGAGCGCATGCTCGAGATAGCTGTCCTGCGCGAGCAGGTTCTGCGGGGCGACGACACGACCTGCCGCCATGATGCCGATGAACAGCGTGGCGGCGGAAAGGCCGTTGGGCAGCATGAAGGCGACCGGCTCACCCGGTGCGATGCCCGCTTCGCCGAGGAACGCCTCGAGCGCAGCGGTGGCGTCGTGCAGCGCGCCATAGGTCATCGCCGCACCCGTTTCGGCGGCGATCAGGCAGGGAGCGTCCGGCTGCGTGGCGGCGCGCTCGTCGACGAGATCGCGCAGCGTCTGCGCCGCGCTAGATGCCATGCTTGCGCCGGTAGGCCCCGAAGAGCTCGTCCTCGCCCGGCTCGCGCACGCGCTCGGGTGCCAGCGGGTGTACGACGCGCGTGATGTTGAGGAAGTGACGGTAATTCACGTTGTCGGAGATGCTGTTGCGGCCCCACGTGCCGCAGCCCATCGACAGCGAGAACGGCAGCGCGTTGTCGAAGCTGCCACCCGTGGCGAAGCAATGCGCCTGGTTGACGATGACGCGGCACACCGGCAAGGTCAGGCCCAGCTCGGTTGCGCGCTCGCCGCGCGTCGTGTGCAGGCCCACCGAGTGGCCGGCGCCCTGGTAGTCGAGGATGCGCGCGGCCAGCGCAGCCGCGGCCGTGAAGTCCGCGACGGCATACAACGCCAGCACGGGCGAGAGCTTTTCGCCGGACATCGGGTGGGCGGGGCCGACACCCGTTTCTTCGACGATGAGGAATCGCGCACGGCGCAGTGCGGCGCGGGTGAGCCCTGCGCGCGCCGCGATGGTCGGTGCGTCCTGTGCAATGAAGCCGCTGGCCAGATGTCCATCGGCAAACATGGCGCGCGTGAGGGTCGCCGCCTCGCGTGCGTCGAGCAGCACACCCCCTCGCGCGCCGAACGCTTCGACAAGCGCCGCGCGATTGGCGTCCAGCGCGACGACGCTGTTCTCCGACGAGCAGCTCGTCGCATTGTCGAAGGTCTTGGAACGCGCGATGAGGTCCGCAGCCGCGCCCACGTCGGCCGTCTCGTCGACGATCACGACGACGTTGCCGGCGCCCACGCCGATCGCCGGCGTGCCGCTTTCGTACGCGGCGCGCACGTTCTTCTGCGAGCCGGTCGCCACCACGAGATCGGCCTGGCGCATCAGCTCGAAGGTGAGCGCGCGATCCCGCAACGGGGGCAACGCCTGCACGAGGTCGCGCGGCGCACCCACGCGCGCAAGCTCCGCGTGCACGAACTCGAGCAGCAGGTCGAGCGTCGAGCGGCCCTTGGGCGAAGGCGCCAGCACGATGGCGTTGCGGCCCTTCAGCGCATTGAGGATGTTGTTCGCGGGCGTGGCGCCCGGATTGGTGGACGGCGTGATCGCCGCGACGACGCCGACGGGCCGGGCGATCTCGATGAGGCCGCGCGCGGGATCCTGTTCGATGATCCCGACCGATCGGGCAGCGGCAAGGTCGCGCAGCAGGCCGATCGTCTTGCGCCGGTTCTTGGCGACCTTGTCCGCGACGTTGCCGAGGCCGGTATCGTGCACGGCGCGTTCCGCCAGTGCGCGATTGCGTGCGGGCTCGACGATCGCCCAGCCGGCCGCGGTGACCACTTCGTCGACCTGCGCCTGATCGTACTGCGCGAAGCGTCGCTGCGCTGCACGCGCACGCGCGATCACGCCGGCGACGATGTCACTGGTCGCGGCCGAGGCGGGAACGCGGTCGTGCGCGCCCATCACTCCGGCTTGATGTTGGCCGCGCGGATCACGTAATCCCACTTCGCGAGCTCGTCGTGGATCAGCGCGTCGAATTCCTGCGGCGTGTCGGTCGTCGCTTCGGCGCCTTGCAGCAGCAGCTTGTCCTTGACCTCCTGCGTCTGCAGGACCTTGCGCAGCGCAGCGCTGACCTTGGCGATCACGGCGGGCGGCGTCTTCGCCGGCATGAGGGCGCCGTACCAGGAATTGACCACGCAATCGGGCACGCCGGACTCGACCAGCGTCGGCACGTCGGGCGCGGCCACGCTGCGCTTGTCGCTCGTGACCGCGATCGCCTTGAGCCGGCCCGACTTCACGTATTGCCACGCCGCAGGCAGCGACACGAACAGCAGCTGCACCTGGCCGCCGAGCGTGTCGGTGACCGCGGGGCCGCCGCCCTTGTACGGCACGTGCACCATGTCGACGCCGGCCTTGAGCTTGAACAACTCGCCGGCGATGTGCCCAGGCGAGCCCGTCCCGACCGAGGCGAAGTTGAGCTTGCCCGGGTTCGCCTTGGCATAGGCGATCAGCTCCTTGACGTTGTTGACGGGCAGGCTCGGGTTGGCGACGAGGATTTGCGGAATGTTGGCGGCAAGGCCGATCGGGGCGAAATCCTTCTCGACGTCGAACGGCAGCTTGTCGTAGAGCTTGGGATTGATCGTGTGCGACGACAGCGTGAAGAGCACGGTGTAGCCATCGGGCGCGGCCTTCGCGGCGGCGTCGGTGCCCACGTTGCCGGCAGCGCCGCCACGATTCTCGATGACGATCGGCTGCCCGAGGGCCTGCCCGAGCGGCTCCGCGATGACGCGCGCCACGATGTCGGTCCCGCCCGCCGGCGGATACGGCACGATCATGCGGATCGGCCGCGTCGGATACTCCTGCGCGGCCACGAGCGGCGCGGCCGCCGCGAAGCAGGCGGCCAGCGCGAGTGCGAGCAGCCC
>DATILY010000118.1:0-48772 GCA_035475895.1 Casimicrobiaceae bacterium
CGCGAAGAAGCGCTCGGCTGCCGCAGGCGAACCGGGTGCAGTGCGGCTCAGAACGGTTTCGCGATCACGAGGTAGACGACCGCGAGGAGGATCGGCAGGGCGGGGATTTCGTTGAGCCACCGGTAATAGACGTGTCCATGCGCATTTCGATCCGCCGCGAACGCGCGCATCAGCACACCAAGATACACGTGCAACGCGACGAGCAGCGCAACGAGCGCCATCTTGGCATGCAGCCATCCGCCCGCGATGCCGAAACCGAGCCACAGCCACAGGCCGAACGCCACGGTGAGCACCGCGCCGGGCGTCATGATGCCGAAGTAGAGCTTGCGCTCCATGACCTTGAAGCGCTCGATGCCCACACGATCGTCCGGCGCAGCCATGGCGTGATAGACGAACAGCCGCGGCAGATAGAACAGTCCGGCAAACCACGTCACCATGAACACGACGTGGAGGGTCTTGACGATCGCGTAGAGGGCGCTCATGGGGCTTCAGTATGCGCGCGCACGCTCGACGACATGCCGCAGAGGCGCGCCGCTGCGGACGCGCGCGAGGTTCTCGAGGACCTGGCGCGCGGCAGCCTCGGGATCGGGAATGGCGGCGATGTGGGGCGTCGCGAGGATTCTGGCGTCCGACCACAATGGACTGTCGGCCGGCAGCGGTTCGTGCGCGTAAACGTCGAGTGCCGCGCCGGCCAGTTGGCCCGAGTCGAGCGCTGCCATGAGGTCCCGCTCGTCGAGCAGTGCGCCGCGTGCGACGTTGACGACGTACGCACCACGCGGCAGGCGCGCGAAGAGCGGCGCAGCGAGCAGCGCGCGCGTGTCCGCGGTGAGCGGCAGCAGGCAGACGAGGACGCGCGTACCGGCGAGGAACGCCGCGAGCTGCTCCGGGCCAGCGAAGCACGTCACGAGCCCATGCTGGCGTGGCGTGCGCGTCCAGGCGCGCAGCGGGTAGCCCAGCGCGTGAAGCGCTTCCGCCACCACGGTGCCCAGCACGCCAAAGCCCATGAGCCCGACGGACCACAGGCTTTCCACGTCAGGCACCCGCCGGGACCATGCGCGCTCGCGCTGCTGCGCCTCGTAGCGCTGCAGCTCGCGATGCCAGCGCAGCACGCACAACGCGACGTATTGCGCCATGCGGCGCGCCTGCGCGGGATCGACCGAGCGCGTGACCGGAATGTCGGCGGGTATGTCGCCGCCGGCGAGCAACTCGTCGACGCCTGCGCCAGCTCCTGCAACGAAGCGCAAGCGCGGAAACCGCGCGCACAATCCGGGCGGCAGCTTGAACGCGAAGATCGCTTCCACGTCCGCCGGCCGCGCGCGCTCGGCATCGGTCTCGATCACTTCGTCCGGCGCGATGCGGCGCAGCGCCGCGAGCTGGGCCTCGACGATCGGCGACGTGGCAAGGACGAGGAGTGACATGGGCGCTTCGCGCGGTCGCCGCCGCTCAGCGGCTCGCCGCCCTGGTGATCGGCGGGCCCGCCAAGACACCGCCGCGTTGCAGCGTGTCGAGCCACAGCTGTGCCGCGCGCTCGAGTCCTGCATCGTTGAAGTGGCAGCCGTCGCTGCGCAAGCCGTCGGCGAGAGCATCGGTGTCCGGGCCAGGCCGCACGCCGGGATCGCGCGCGATCAGCGCCGCAGCCGCCGCCCGCAAGTCGTCGTTCGACGCGGTGCGGCAGCGGGTCGATGCGGCGATGAACACGGGGGCATCCACGCCGTGGGCGCGCAGCTCGGCCACGAGGGCTGCGAGGTCGCGCGCATAGATCGAGGGCGGCGTATGCGCCAGGTTGTCCGCTTCGCCCTGCTGCCACAGCACCGCACCGACCTGCAGTTGCTGGGCGCGCAGGCCCTCGAGCGTGCGCGCGACGAGTGGCGCGAGGCGATCGGGCCGATGCCAGTCCGACGCCCGGCTGGCATCGACGGCGATCACTGCAAGGAGGAGCGGATGCGCAGCCTCGCGCACACCGACCGCCTGGGCAAGCCGCGACCAGATGCTGCCCGCGTTGCCCGTGGCGCCGGCGAGCGGATCGGCGATGGCATAGCAGCGACCGCTCGACCATAACGCTCCGCTCGCCGAGCGTTGCGGCGCGCCACCATGGTTGCCCGCGTTCGACTGGCCGAGTGCGAGCAGCACGATCGGTCGCGTGTCGGGCGCGGGACACGGAACGATCTCGGCTTCGCGCGGCGGCTGGACCGCCGCCAGATGCGCCGCTGCCTGACGGTCGCTTGCCTCCACACGCCGCCACGCCGCCACGCCGGCGCTCGCAACCGCAACGACCGCAAGGGCGGTCAATGCGCCCTGGCGCACGCGCAGGAAGCGCGCGGGCGACGCGCTGTGCGGCGCATCGGGCGCGCGGCGTGCGCGATAACGTCCGCGGATCGCCGCCATCGCGGGCCGCTCGACCCAGCGGGAGACGGCCGCCGCGAGCGCAATCACGATGACCGTCGTGAGCGCCACGGCCGGCAGCGAGCGCCACCCGGCGCGCTCCAGCGTGCGGATGATCGACCAGCCGATGTTCTCGTGCACGAGATACAGGGGATACGAAATGACGCCGAACCACACGATGACGCGAAAGCGCAGGAACGGCAGCCGGCCCGCCGCCGCCATCCAGACCGCGAGAAAGCAGACGAGGCCGACGCCGGCCATCAGCGGTGAATCGGTGAGGAGGGATACCAGCGCCAGCGTGGCGACGGCCGCGTCGGCGAGCGGGGTGCGGTCGCGGGCCATGGCGAGCCGGTACGCCACGATGCCGAGCGCGAAGAACGGGATGTACTCGAGGATCAGCAGCTGATTGATGCGCCATGGCAGGTCGACGTGCAGGAACGCTGCCGCGGCCCAGTATCCGGCGCGAAGCGCGAGCAGGAACACGAGCGCCCACAGGACGCGATGCAGCCAGCCCGCGAGATACAGCGCGAAGGCGAGCCCGTAGAACAGGAGCTCGACCATCAGCGTCCAGTACACGTTGTCGACCAGCGGGACGGAGAACAGCTGCTGGAACATCGGCACGTTGAGCAGCAGCACGCCGGCCGAGACTTCCTTCCCGGGCAACCCGAGCGCGTGCGTGACGACGAACGTGAGCAGCAGCGCCGTCCAGTACGACGGATACAGGCGGCTTGCGCGCGATACGATGAAGTCCATCGGCACGCGCGTGCGGTCGAGCGTCATGAAGATGACGAAGCCGCTGATGACGAAGAAGAGGTTGACCCCGAGGTAGCCCCACGAGGCAGCGAATGGCAGGGGGTCGGCGTAGCCGTACAGCTCGCCGTACTTGTAGGTGAAGTGGAACGCGAGCACCGACAGCGCAGCGACACCGCGCAGCGAATCGATCTCGGTCAGGCGTCGTACGTGAGCGTCCCGCACGGGCGTTACTTTACCTGTTGACACTGGCGCGCGTGCCCGCTTATGGTGCGCGCTCGTTTTGCAAAGGATCGCGGGTCATGTCCGAACGTTCGACGCGCCGGCGCACGCTGCGCGCACTGCTTGCCGCGGGGCTCGCCGGTCTTGCGCCAGCCGCCCTCGCGCAATCGGCCTGGCCGAGCCGGCCGCTCCATCTCATCGTTCCCTATCCGCCCGGCGCCCTTACCGATCTGCTGGCGCGCGCGATCGGCGAGCGGCTCGGCACGGCGCTGAAGCAGCCGGTCATCGTCGAGAACAAGCCGGGCGCGGGGACCCTGGTCGGTGCCGAGTACGTGGCGAAATCCGCGCCGGACGGTTACACGCTGCTGATGGCCACGAGCACGACGCTCGGGATCAGCCCCGCGCTCTACCAGCCGTCGCCCATCAACCCGATACGCGACTTCGCGCCCGTGGGCCAGGTCGGCTCGGTCAACTTCTTCCTGATCGCCAATCCCGCCTTTCCGGCCCGCACCGTGCGCGAGATGATCGACGCGATCAAGGCCAGCCCGGGCAAGTACAACTATGCGTCGGTCGGCAGCGGCAGCCCGCACCACCTGTTCATGGAAACGCTCAAGAGCGAGCTGGGCTTGTCCATCCAGCACGTTCCGTACAAGGGAACGCCCGCGGCGCTCACGGACCTCCTGACGAACACCGTGCAGGTGATGTTCTGCGACGCGACGATTGCGCTGCCGAACATCCAGGCCGGCAAGGTGGTGGCACTGGGAACGTCGGCCGCAAAGGCCACCGCGCTCGTGCCCAACGTGCCGCCGGTCGCCGAGACCGTTCCGGGGTTCGACTGGCAGGCGTGGCAAGGCGTGGTGGCGCCGGCCGGCACGCCGCGTGACGTGATCGCGCGGCTGTCGACGGAGCTCGCACGCATGCAGGCGACGCCGGAATTTCGCGACCAGCTCGTGCGTTTCGGCATGGAGCCGTCCGCGCCGCAGACGCCCGAGCAGTTCGCCGCCGTCATCACGGCCGAGCAGCCGCGCTGGATCAAGGCGATCCGCGAGTCGGGCGCCAAGGTCGATTGATTTCACTGGAGCAATGAACGTGGCAAGTCCCGTCATCGATGTGCATACGCATTGCCTCACCGAGGCCTGGTTCAAGCTGCTGCAGGAGCACGGCGGTCCCCGCTACAGCGTCAAGCCCGTGACAGGTGGCTTGCGTGCCATCCATCTCGACGGCGCGCCGTTCATGACCCCGGTGCCGCCGATGTTCGATTACGACCTCCGGCTGCGCACCATGGACCAGTGCGGCGTCGACGTATGCATCGTGTCCCTCACGTGTCCCAACGTCTTCTGGGGCGGGCCCGATGTCAGCCTGCAGGCCGCGCGCATCATGAACGACGACATGGCGGCTGCGCAGACCGCGCATCCCGGCCGCCTGCGTTGGCTTGCCTCCATTCCCTGGCAGTACCCGGAGCGCGCGCTCGCAGAGCTCGACCGGGCATGCGCTGCCGGCGCGGCCGGCGTGATGGTGCTCGCGAACATCGACGGCCGCTCGCTCACCGACGAAGCATTCGCGCCGATCTGGGCAGCGATCGACGCCAGGGCATTGCCGGTGCTGGTGCATCCCACTGCGCCACCCGGCGTGGCCGACATGGACATGGTGCGCTTCCAGCTCACCGCGTCGCTCGGCTTCACGTTCGACACCTCACTCGCAGTCGCCCGCATGATCTACGACGGCTTCTTCGATCGCTACCCGCGGCTCAAGATCATCGCCGGGCATGGTGGCGGGGCGCTGCCCTACCTGATCGCACGCCTGGACCAATGCTTCGACAACATCCCCGCGTGCCGGGAGAAGATCGATGCGCGGCCCTCGACGTACATGTCGCGCATCTATGCCGATTCCGTCCTCTTCGCGCCCGAGGCGCTGGCGCTGTGCGTGCATGCGTTCGGCGCCGACAACGTGCTCTACGGCTCCGACTATCCGCACACGATCGGCGACATGCCCGGATGCCTCGCGCGGGTGAACGGGCTCCCGGACGCGCAGCGCGACAAGGTGCGCGGATACAACGCGCGGCGGATCTTCGCGTTCTGAACAGCCGCTGCAAGGAGGGTTCGATGACGCACGAGGCGGTGAACCTGCGCGCCAAGCTCGCGCGCTTCTCCGAGCATTGGAGCCCGAAGATCGTGGCGCGCATGAACGACTACGAGTTCAAGGTCGCGAAGATCCAGGGTGAGTTCGTGTGGCACAGCCATGCCGACACGGACGAGGCCTTCATCGTGATCGAGGGGCACATGGTCATCGAGCTGCGCGACGGCAGCGTGGCACTCGGACCTGGCGAGCTGTACGTCGTCCCGCGCGGTGTGGAGCACAGGCCAGTCGCACGCGAGGAATGCCGGATCCTCCTCGTCGAGCCGCGCGATACCGTCAACACGGGATCGGCCGGCGGCGCGTACACCGCGCCCAACGACGTCTGGGTGTAGCACGCGCGATGGCGCGGGCCGCAGCCGCGCAGCCCGTCGCGCCGTACGCATTGCTCACGCGCTGGCGGCTCGCGCCGCTGCTCGCACCCGCGTTCGCCTGGAACCATCATGCGGTGATGCAGGAGGGCGGACGCGCACTCGCCCGTCACCTCGACGCGCACCTGATCGATTTCACGGCGCTCGATCGCGGTACCCAGGAGTGAGGGCAAAGAAAAAGCCCGCGTCACCGCGGGCTTTCTCAGAGGGGCTTGCCACCGCTACTTCGTGGACGCGACCTTGAGCTTCACGTCCTGTGCGGGTGCCTTCGCCTCCTTCGCGGCCTGCTTGGACGCGGCCGGCAAAGCGGATTTGGCAACCGTCACCGGCGCCTTGGTGGCCGCCGGCGCCGACTGCATTCCGACCTTGTCGGGTGCGTCGTACGCCATGGAATCGCCGCAGGCAAAGACGGTGATCGGCGCGAACGTCAGCGACGCGATCACGGCTACCCCTAGCAATTTACTCACGGTCACCTCCTTTCAGTGTTGGCCAAAGGGCAATGTGCCCCGCGTCGTTGGGGTTGTCAAGGCTGGTGCAGCCGCGTGAGGGGTCGCATGCCTCGCGGCGTCATCAGCCGGGGCCGCCGCGCCACAGCGCCGTGACGACGTGCTGGAGCTCGCGCAGGCGGCCGTGGAAGAAGTGGCCGGTGCCGGGGAACACCACGATCGGCAGATGCTGCGGCCGGGCCCAGTCGAACACGTCGGCAAGCAGCACCACGTCGTCCTGTTCGCCGTGGATCACGATGGTGTCGGGCGGCACGCTCGACACGGGGAAGCGCTTCACGGCGGGCCCCACGAGCACCAGCCGGCCGGCTTCGATGCGCTGCGCGACGCGCGTCTGCACGAACGAGCCGAACGAGAAGCCCGCGAGCACCGGCTTGGCGAAGTGAAAGCGCGCCTGCGCGAACGCGAGCGCGGCAAGCGCATCGTCGGTTTCGCCGTTGCCGTCGTCGAACGTGCCGACCGATTGGCCCACGCCGCGAAAGTTGAAGCGCACGGCGACATGGCCGAGCGCGAAGAACGTCTTCGCCAGCGTCTGGACGACCTTGTTGTCGAGCGTGCCGCCCTGCTGCGGATGCGGATGCGCGATGAGCGCGATTCCGGTCGGCGCCTCCGGCACGTTGAGCACCACCTGCAGCGGACCGGCGGGGCCGTCGATGATGTGCAGCTCGATGGTGCGCGGGGTCAATGGAGGAGGTCCTTCGATGAAGCCGACCGCGCCTACGCCGCTTGGTTCGGCCGGCCCCATGCAGGCCGGCCCGCCAGTGCGAACAGCCAACCGGCGGCGAGGATGGGCCACAGCATCAACGCGGCGTGGGTGAGACCGTTGTAGTTGAGGAGCTGTCCGTAGCGCCACTCGAACATCGCGAGAGGTGCGGGCGCCGTGATCAGCTCGGGTGCGAGCAACGGCGTGCCGAGCGAAGCCAGCAGCGCGATGCCGCAGGTGGCCACCTGCGCCGGACGTGGCAGCGTCATCGCCACGGGCAGGAGCAGTGCGCCGGTGGCGATGCCGATGAGCACGCCTGGCTGGATCCACGTCTGCCATACGGCGGGCTTGAGGAGCAGCGCCGCACCGAAACCCTTGATCAGCAGCGCAGCGCCGATGAGCAGCAGCACGCCCCCCCGCGCATCGTCCCGCTCACGCATCAGCAACGTCACGAACAGCGCCATGCCGATCAGCTGGAAAGCGCTGCCTGCTGCGTCCAGCAACAGGGCAGCCCCATCCACCGGAAGACCTACGGTGAGCGGACGCGGGTCGTAGGTCACGGCGAACAGCGCAATGCCGGGATTGAGCTGTGCCACGAGCCACACGGCGAGCAGCGCAAGCCCGATGTCGCCCAGGTTGCCGGGCATGAACCAGCGCACGCGCGCGGCCGTGATGCGCTCCTTCAACCGGCTGCTCCGCGCGAGGCCCGCACCGAGGCTTGCACCGATCAGGGCGCCGAGCGCGTTGAACACGAAGTCGTACGCGTTGGCATCGCGCGGCGGCACGAGCATCTGCAGCGATTCCATCGCGAGCGACAGCGCCGCACCGGCGCCGGCGCCGGTGACGATGCGCCGCCATGGCGGTGCGCGCGCCGGCAGCAATGCGACGAAGAATCCGAGCGGCAGGTACGCGAGCAGGTTGATGACGATGTCGTAGCGCGGCAGCCGTGAAGGCCACGGACCGAGCAGGAAGTACGGCGTTCCGGGCGGCGGCGGAAGCCACGGACCGAACGGCTGCAAGGACGCGTACGCGATGGCCAATGCGTACAGCGCCGCCAGCACGTGGGGCAGGCGGGTCGGCGATCCGTGCCTCATGACGCGTCGAGCCTCCTGCGCATGATCTGCACGCGTCCTCCGCGCGCCAGCGGCACGAAGCCATGCGCAGCGAAGAGCGCGCGCGGGCCGCGGTAATGGTCCTGTGCGAATGGCTCGCCGGTTTCCTCGGCGCGCGGATACGCGTCGACGATGCGGATACCGCGCGCAACAAAGTCGGCGATGGCGTCGGCGAGCAGCGCGCTCGCGATGCCGCGCCGCCGCTCGTGCGGCGCAACGACGAAGCAGACGATTGCGGCGGCCTCGTGCTCCGGCACGGGAAGGGGGGGCGGTGGCACGCCAATCCGGGCATCGCAGTCGCGCAATCGCGTGCGTGGTTGCGCGTTCAGCCATCCGACGACGGCGTCGCCCCGATAGGCGAGATAGCCGCCCATCTCGCCGCATGCGATGCGCGCGTCCATTGCCAGCCGGTTGGCATGCGCGTCGAGCGCATCGAAATCGATGACTGGCGAGACGTGGTGAAAATGGCAATAGCAGGCCGCCCATCCCGGGTTGTCCGCGAAAGCGGCGCCGCGCTCGTGGTCGAAGAAGCGCAGGTAATCCTCGCGCCGCGAGGGCACGAGCGGCTCGATGCGAACGTCCCCCGGCGCCGGCATGCCGCGATGATGACATGTCGCTCGCACCATGTCCCGAGTGGCCGCCAAGCGACGAACCCATCCATGCGGGCGGCGGTCGAACCGGCTCGACGTGCCGTTTCGTCAAGCGCGTCCATTGCGAGGCATGCACCATGCGCGATCTCACGCGCCAGCGAACGCTGGTGACCGGCGGGGCAGGATTCCTGGGCTCCCACCTGTGCGAGCGCCTGCTCGCGCGCGGCGACGAGGTGCTGTGCGTCGACAATTTCTTCACCGGCACGCGTGACAACCTCGCGGCCGTGCTCGGCCATCCGCGCTTCGAGCTGCTGCGGCACGACGTCACGTTTCCCTTGTACGTCGAGGTCGACGCCATCTACAACCTCGCGTGCCCCGCATCACCGGTCCACTATCAGTTCGACCCGGTGCAAACCACGAAGACGAGCGTGCACGGCGCCATCAACATGCTGGGTCTCGCCAAGCGCACGCGCGCGCGCATCCTGCAGGCGTCCACCAGCGAGGTGTATGGCGATCCGCTGGAGCATCCGCAGACGGAAGCGTACTGGGGCCGCGTGAACCCGATCGGCCTGCGCTCGTGCTACGACGAAGGCAAGCGCTGCGCCGAAACGCTGTTCTTCGACTATCACCGGCAGCACGGCCTGAGCATCAAGGTCGCGCGCATCTTCAACACCTATGGTCCGCGCATGCACCCGAACGATGGACGGGTGGTGTCGAACTTCATCGTGCAGGCCCTGCTCGGCGAAGCGCTCACGGTCTATGGCGACGGCGCCCAGACGCGCTCGTTCTGCTATGTCGACGACCTCATCGACGGCCTGCTGCGCCTCATGGACAGCGGGCAGGACGTCACCGGGCCGGTCAACCTCGGCAATCCGGAGGAGCATTCGATGCGCGCGCTCGCCGCGCTCGTCGTCGAGCTGTGCAACTCCTCGTCGCGCATCGTGGAAGTCGCGCTCCCGAGCGACGATCCGCGCCAGCGGCGGCCGGACATCACGCGCGCGCGCTCGCTGCTCGACTGGGCCCCCGTGACACCCCTGCGCGAGGGCCTCATGCGCACGATCCAATACTTCGACGCGCTGCTCACGGCACGCGGCCGGGTGACCGCAAAGGCCGCCTCCTAGCCCGAGCGCCTGGCCGTAGAATCGGCGCGCATGGCGAGCTTCGGCACCGAGCGCGTGTTGTCCGTGCATCACTGGAACGCGACGCTCTTCAGCTTCACCACCACGCGCGATCGCGGCTTTCGCTTCGAGAACGGCCACTTCGTCATGGTCGGCCTCATGGTCGACGGCAGGCCGCTCATGCGCGCGTACAGCATCGCGAGCGCCAACCATGACGAGTTCCTCGAGTTCTTCAGCATCAAGGTCGCGCACGGCGCGCTCACCTCGCGTCTGCAGCACCTCGACGTCGGCGACGAGGTGCTGGTCAGTCGCAAGCCGACGGGAACGCTGACGCTGCACGATCTGCTGCCTGGCAAGCACCTGTACCTGCTCGGAACCGGCACCGGGCTCGCGCCGTTCCTCAGCATCGTCAAGGACCCGGAGACGTATCACCGGTTCGAGAAGATCGTGCTGGTCCATGGCGTGCGGCAGGTCGACGAGCTGGCGTATCGCGAGGTCATCACCGAGGAGCTTCCGGCCAACGAGTACTTCGGCGAGAACGTGCGCGAGAAGCTGATCTACTACCCGACCGTCACGCGCGAGCGGTTCCGCAACCAGGGCCGGCTCACGGATCTGATCCGCAGTGGCCGGCTGTTCCAGGGCGTGGGGCTGCCCGCGCTCGACCCGGCCGTCGATCGCGTGATGGTGTGCGGGAGCCCCACGATGCTCAGGGACACCACCACCCTGCTCGATGGGCTTGGCTTCACCATGTCGCCGCACATCGGCACGCCGGGCCAGTACGTCGTCGAGCGCGCGTTCGTGGAACGGTAGTCGCCGCCGTGCCGTGGGAGCGTCGGGCAGGCGGTATCAGCCGCTGTTTGACAAAAAGCACGATCGTTCGTATTGTTCTCCATGGGCAAAGGTGAACAGACCCGCGCGACCATCCTCGATGCCGCTTTGGCGCAGGCGAGCACGGCCGGCTTCGAATCGCTGACCATCGGCGGCCTGGCCGAGCGCACGGGCCTGTCCAAGAGCGGCCTGTTCGCGCATTTCGGCTCGCGCGAGGAGTTGCAGATCGCGGCGATCGAGTACGCGGCGGCCCGTTTCGCCGAGACCGTGTTCGTCCCTGCGCTGAAGGCGCCGCGCGGCTTGCCGCGCCTGCGCGCGCTGCTCACCGCGTGGCTTGGCTGGACCACCAGCTCCGGGCTGGCCCATGGTTGTCCCATGCACGCCGCATCGGTCGAATTCGACGATCGGCCAGGTCCCGTGCGGGACGCTGTGATGGGGCATTACGAGCGTCTGGACCACGAGCTTGCGCGCGCGGTGAAGTTGGCCGTGCAGCAGGGGCACTTGCGCGCCGACCTCGATGTGCAGCAGTTCGTCTTCGACCTGATGGGCATCCTGCTGGCCCATCAGCACACCGCCCGCCTGATGCGCCGCGAGCAGGCGACGACGCGCGCCGCCGCGGCGTTCGAGCAGCTGGTCTCATCCGCGCAGCGCGCGGCCTGATCACACCCGGAGGAGCTGGCATGACTTCCGTCATCGCTTCGAGCAGAAATAGCACGATCGTTCCAAAAATGCGGACGCTATACCTGGCGGCGACCCGCGCGTGGTTTCGGGTGGCTTCCAGGCTCGCGCCCACCGTTGCGCGACGCCAGGCTGAGCGGCTCTTCACGACACCGCCCCGCTACGCCGGGCGCGCCGGCGAAGTGCCGGACGCCAGGAGCGCCACGGTCCACTGCGGTGATGACCGGCTGGCGGTATGGCAGGCGGGTCCCGTCGATGGGCCCGCCGCCTTGCTCGTGCACGGCTGGGGTGGGCGCGGAGTGCAGCTCGACAGTTTCGTGGCGCCGTTGCGCGCGGCAGGTTTTCGGGTCGTCTGGTTCGATCAGCCAGGGCACGGTGAAACAGGACACCGACGCGTCGGACTGCCCGATTTCACGCGCGCCGTGGATGCGCTCGCCGAACAGCTGGGGCCGTTCCGCGCGGCAGTCGGTCATTCGCTTGGTGCGGCAGCGCTCGGCCTCGCGCTTCGTGGCGGCCTTGCGCTCGAACGCGTCGCCCTCATCAGCGTGCCGGCGTCGATGCGCGACCACACGCACGCGTTCGCGCGCTTCATCGGCATCGCCCCTGCCGTACGCGAGGCGATGCGGCAGCAACTCGAGGCGCGCTACGGCATGCGCTTCACGGACATCGATCGCATCGAGGAGCTCGCTCGCGTGCACCTGCCTGCGCTCTTCGTGCACGACGTGGCGGACGCGCAGATCCCGTTCCGCCACGCGGTGACGCTGTCAGCGCGCATGCCCAACGCCCGGCTCGTCCGCACGCACGGCCTCGGGCATACGCGCATCCTGCGCGAGCCCGCGGTGGTGCAGGTGGTCGCGCGCTTCCTCGCGGGTGACGATGAATTGCCGGCGGAGCTGCCGACGCTGCCGCGGCCTGCGCCGCTGTACTGACCAGCCGTAAACCGCAAACAAGCCCAGGCAACGACACTGCGTTCCCGCGTTCGCGCGGATGACAAACCAACGACGCTGGATCCCCACTTTCGTGGGGACGGGTCGCTAGCGGGCTTCGCGCGCTAGCGACCCGCCTTGATCTCGGTCCAGAGCTTGTTGCGCAACCGCCGCTGCGCGGGTGTCAGGTCGTGCAGCTGCTCGAGCTTCGCCTGGTATTCCTTCGGCGGGAAGATGGCCGGATAAGCCAGCAGCTCGGGCTTGATCACCTTGCGGGCCTCGAGATTGGGGTTGCCGGATCCGATCAGGTTGGTGAGCTCCGCGGAATTGCGGCCGTCCAGCATGAAGTTGATGAACTGCAGTGCCAGATCCGGGCGGGGCGCGCTCTTGTGGATGACCATGTTGTCGACGGCCAGCACGGCGCCTTCCTTCGGCAGGCCTTGCAGGATGTGGAACTTGCGTCCGGCCGCCTGCGCGTCCTGGTTGGCCTGGAAGATGTCGTTGCTGTACCCGTGCACGAGCCAGATGTTGCCGACCGTGAGCTCCTTGATGTAGGACGACGCGTTGAAGGCCGCCCAGTACGGTCGCGCCTTCTTGATCAGCGCGGTCGCTTCGTCCCAGTGCTTCGGATCCGTGTCGTTGGCGGAATACCCGAGGTACTTGAACGCGGCGGCGAACAACTCCGCGGCGCTGTCCAGCACCGTCACGCGGCCCTTCACCTTCGCGAGATATTGCGGGTCGAAGATCACCGCCCACGTGTCGGTGGGCAGGCCGAGCTCCTTCATCTTCACGTCGTTGTAGCCGATGATGGTCGTCGACATGGCGTAGGGGACGGAATACTGGTTGCCCGGATCGAACGGCGTATTCAGGTACGCCGGGTCGACGTTGCGGGTGTTGGGCAGCTTCGTCTTGTCGAGCGGCAGCAGCTGGCCGCCCTTGATCAGTGCCTGGACGGCGTTGGACGTCGGTACCAGGACGTCGTAGCCCTTGGCGCCCGCGGCGAGCTTGGCCAGCAGCTCCTCGTTGTCCGAATAGTAGGTTTGCACGACCTCGCACTTGCACTGCGCTTCGAAGCGCTTGACCGTCTCAGGCGCGATGTAATTGTTCCAGTTGTACAGGTGCAGCTGGTCCGCGCCGAAGGCCGACGTGGCGAGCAGCAGGGCGCAGGCGGCGGCGCGTTGCAGGAGCTTCTTCATGGAGCGGTCTCCGAAGCGGTTCGGAACAGGGACGGCGAGACCTTGGTGGCGATCACGATCAGCACCAACGTCAGCAGCATGAGCAGCGTTGACACCGCATTCACCTCGGGCGTCACCGCGATCTTGATCATCGAATAGATCTGCAGGGGCAGCGTCACGGTGCCGGCGCCGGCGGTGAAGAACGTGATGACGAAATCGTCGATCGACAGCGTGAAGGCCATGAGCGCGCCCGCGATCACGCCCGGCATGATGAGCGGCAGGGTCACGTGGCGGAACGCCCGTGCCGGCGAAGCGCCGCAATCGCGCGCGGCTTCGGTGAGGCTCTCGTCCATGCCGGCCAGGCGAGCGCGCACGACGATCGCCACGAAGCCGATGCAGAACGCGATGTGGGCGAGCGCCACCGACAGCAGCCCGAGCGTGAAGTTGAGCAGGACGAAGAAGATGAGCAGGCTCACGCCCATGAGGATCTCGGGAATCGCGATCGGCGTCAGCACCAGGACCGGCAACAGGCGTACGCGATACCGGTACATCGCCACGCCCGCCATGGTGCCCAGCACGGTGGACACCAGGCTCGCCGCGAGCGCGATGAGCAGCGAGTTGCCCGCCGCGGCGAGCATGTCCTCGTCGGCGAAGAGCTTGCGGTACCAGTCGAGCGTGAATCCCACCCATTCGGCGTTGAGGCGCGAGTCGTTGAACGAGTACGCCACCACGATGACGAGCGGCAGGTACAGGAAACCGTACGCCACCAGCGCGGCCGCCCACAGCCAGCGCGAGCCCTTACGCACGCGCCGGCGCTCCACTGCGTGCGCCACCCCGGCCGACCAGCGCGGCAACGCCCGCCAGGCCCAAGGCCGCAACGGTGAGCACGATGGACAGGACGCTGCCGAACGGCCAGTCGCGCGTCTCGAGGAATTGCTGCTTGATCAGGTTCCCGATCATCGTGTCCTCGGGCCCGCCGAGGATGTCGGGGATGGCGAAGATCCCGAGCGCCGGGATGAACACGAGCGCCGCGCCGGCATAGACCCCCGGCAGTGACAAGGGGAAGGTGACCCGCCAGAACCGCTGCCACGCGTCGGCGCCGAGATCCTGTGCGGCATCGAGGAGCGCCTGGTCGTGCTTTTCGAGGTTCGCGTATAGAGGCAACACCATGAACGGCAAATGCACATAGACGAGGCACACCAGCACGGCGAACGAGCTGAACAACAGGGGCACGGGCTCGTGGCCGAACATCGCGAGCGCACCGTTCACCACCCGCGCGAGCGCCGCGTTGGGGCCGAGGATGATCATCCACGCGTAGACGCGGATGAGGAAGTTGCTCCAGAACGGCAGGATCACGAGCAGCAGCAGCAGGTCGCGATAACGCCGGTCGCTGCGGGCGATCAGTGCGGCAAGGGGGTAGGCGAGGAGCAGGCAGGCGAGGGTCGTGATCGTCGCGTAGACGACGGACTTCAGGAAGATCGCGAGGTAGATGCTCTCCGTGAAGAAGCGCGTCCAGCTTTCGAGATTGAGGTCAGCCTTGCCCGCCTCGTCGATGAACGGCGCGAGCCCGCCAAATTCGCCCGGCGTGCGAAACGACGCGAGCACCATGATGAGCGTCGGCGCGGCGAAGAACACGAGCAGGTACAGCAGCGGCGGTCCGCTCACCAGCCACTTGCCCAGCCGCTCAGCGCGTCGCCTGCCCATCACGCTTCGAGGAAATGGCCTGCGTCGAGCGGCCAGCTCATGGCGACGGGATCACCGACCTCGAAGAACTGCGCACGGCCGCTCTGCGAGTTGGCGAGCAGAGCCTCGAGGCGCGCGCCGTCGGGCGTGGTGACGCGATACACGGTGACGTCGCCCATGTAGAGGAAATCGTGCACCGTCCCGCGAAACTGGTTATCGGCGCCGGCTGGCGCTTCAGCGGCCAGCCGGATCTTCTCGGGCCGCAACGCGACCGTGGCCTCGACGCCTTGCGCAATGGCGCTGTCGGCCGCACAGCGCACGGCGCCCACACCGGGCACGTCGAGCGTCACGACGCCCGCGCGATTCGCGATCACCGGTCCGTGCAGAAGGTTGCACTGGCCGATGAAATCGGCGACGAAGCGCGTGCGCGGAAAGCCGTAGATGCGCGACGGCTCGTCGACCTGCTCGACGCGACCCTGGTTCATGACCGCGATGCGGTGCGACAGCGCCAGCGCCTCGGTCTGGTCGTGCGTGACGTACACGAACGTGATGCCCACTTCCTTCTGCAGGCCGATGAGCTCGATCTGCATCTCTTCCCGCAGCTTCGCATCGAGCGCTGCGAGCGGCTCGTCGAGCAGCAGCACCGTGGGGTGCGTGACGAGCGCGCGCGCGATGGCGACGCGCTGCTTCTGGCCACCCGAGAGCTCATGCGGATAGCGCGTCGCGAATCCCTGCAGCCGCACGTCTTCGAGCGCCGCGGCGATCCGGGCCGGCACGTCGCGCGGTGCGACGCGCGCCATCTTCAGCGGGAAGGCGATGTTGCCCTCCACCGTCATGTGCGGGAACAGCGCGTAGCTCTGGAAAACAGTGCGCACGGGCCGGGCTTCGGGCGGCCGATCCGCCAGGTCGCGGCCTTCGAGCAGGATGCGACCCTCGTCCGGAAGGTCGAAGCCGGCGATCATGCGGAGCAAGGTAGTCTTGCCGCAGCCGGAGGGACCGAGCAGCGTGAAGAACTCCCCGGCCTCGATGCCGAGGGTGACGTTGTCCACTGCCGTGAATGTCCCGAAACGCCGGGTAACGCCTTGAATTTCGAGGAGCGCCACCGGCGCGTTTCTCCGAGCGGGAGGTGGGAGGAAGAGCCGGACGATTGTAGCGGATTCGTTACGGTGTCCCGGGGCGGCCGCGGCGCTGTGCGTCACTCCTCGCCGCAGCGCGCGTGCGGTGCAGCGTGTCGCGCCAGGCGATCATGGCAATCCGGCCGGAAAAGCGGGCGCGCCTGGCTTTTGGACACCGGGCACGCCCTTTGCATCGGCGTACCCTCGTTCCGGGCGGGACATGATCACGCTCGCCCGGTGCTGCCGCAGAACACCCGATAGACCTCGCGCATGGCCAACGCCTCGAAGCCCGGCTCACTCCTCGACACACTGCGAGCGCAGTCGACGCAGGTGCGCGCGCAGGGCGAGGCGGCACGCCGGCCGGTCGAGGAAGCGCTGGCCGAGATCGACCAGCTCCTGTGGCGGGCGTTTCGCTGGCTCGACGAGGCGCTCGGTCACCTCGAGGTCATCAAGCCCGAGGTCGCGCACCGTTTCACCATTCCGGGCGTGATCACCATCGAGCGGCCGCAGTTCGAGCGGGGCTTCGTAAGCTATCGCCGTCGTGCGCTTGGCGGCCAGGACCTGCTCGCCCATATCGAGCTCTTCTACCGGCTCGTGGGACCGCAACCCGTCGTGCTCAAGGTGCATCCAGGCAGCGCGCAATCGATGGAGGACCGGCTGCGGCCCTCGTCGATGCCGTATCAATACGTCACCGAGATGGACGAGCACCGCATCGTGCGCCACGGCGTGTTCACGATCACGCCGGCCATCGCGGCCAACGTGCGCTTCGAGCCGGACTATCACCGGCAAGTCGTCGAGGTGACGCTGCGCAACGTCGATCGCTTCGAATCCGTGTCGCTCGAGTTCCAGCCGAACAAGCTCGACGAAACGGCGCTCGAGGACCTGATCAAGCTCGTGCTCGGCGAACCCAACAGCTTCCTGCGGCGGGCGCCGCTGGCGGGGTTCAAGGCACGACCGCTGAACGGCTCGGCCTCGACCACGAGCGTGCGAACGGGCTAGAGCGGCACGATCGGCCGCACCACCAGCACCACCACGATGGCAGCGAGCAGCACCGCGATGGCCGCGAGCCAGCGGTTGCGCGCGCGCTGGCCCTGCGCAAGCACGATCAGCGCGAGGTCCGACGCCGGTGGGGGCGCCACCAGCTTCTGATGCAGCAGGCGAGGCAGCTCGGGCAGCGCGGTGACGAGGTAGGGCGCCTCGGCCAGCAGCCGGCGCTCGAGCGCGCGCCAGCCGATCTGGTCGTGCATCCAGCGCTCCAGGAACGGCTTGGCCGTCACCCACAGGTCGAGGTCGGGATCGAGCTCGCGGCCGAGGCCCTCGACGGCAAGCAGCGTCTTCTGCAGCAGCGTCAGCTGCGGCTGGACTTCGACGTTGAAGCGGCGCGACGCGCGGAACAGCTGCACGAGCACCTTGCCGAGCGAGATCTCCTTGAGCGGCCGGTCGAAGATCGGCTCGCACACGACGCGGATCTCGGCCTCGAGCTCGTCCACCCGCGTTTCGGGCGGCACCCATCCCGACTCGATGTGCGCCGTCGCGACGCGGTGATAGTCGCGACGGAAGAACGCGAGGAAGTTCTGGGCGAGATAGCTCTTGTCGCGCTCCGACAGCGTGCCCATGATGCCGAAGTCGAGCGCGATGTATTTGCCGAAGTTGGCCTGGTCCACCGCGACGAAGATGTTGCCCGGGTGCATGTCCGCGTGAAAGAACCCATCGCGGAACACCTGCGTGAAGAAGATCTCCACGCCCGCGCGCGCGAGCTGCTTGCGATCGATGCCGGCGGCTTCGAGCTCGTCGATGCGGCCGATCGGAATGCCCGTCATGCGCTCCATCACCAGCACTTCGCTCGCAGTCCAGTCCCAGTGCACTTCGGGCACCATCAGCAGTGGCGAATAGCGGAAGTTGCGCCGCAGCTGCGCGCAGTTGGCGGCCTCGCGCATGAGGTCGAGCTCGCCGGTGATCGTCTTCTCGAACTCGACGACGACCTCACGCGGCTTCAACCGGCGGGCATCGGTCCACAGCCGCTCCACGAGCGCGGCCGCGCTGCGCATCAGCGCGAGATCGTGGTCGATGACCTCGTGGATGTCGGGCCGCAGCACCTTGACGGCGACGGGCGTGCCGTCGGGCAGCTCGGCCAGATGCACCTGCGCCACCGATGCGCTGGCGACCGGTGTGCGGTCGAACGCCTTGAACACCGCATCCACCGGCCGGCCGTACACGCGCTCGAGCGTCGCCACGACTTCCGCGGAGGAGAACGGCGGCACGCGGTCCTGCAGCCGCGCGAGCTCGTCGGCGATGTCCGGCGCGAGGAGGTCGCGCCGCGTGGAGAGCATCTGCCCGAACTTGACGAAGATGGGACCGAGCTCTTCGAGCGCACGGCGGATGCGCACGGCGCGCGGCGACTTGAGGTCGCGCCAGAACATGAGGCGCGCAACCGGCCGGATGAAGCGCACGCGCGCATGGCCCAGGGCCAGGTCGTCGAGCCCGTGCCGGAGTGCGACGGACACGATCCGGGCGAGCCGCGTGATGCGCATGCCTGCGATTGTACGAGAGCCGCGCCCAACTGCTTGCGCGGCCCCCGCCGGACGCACCGCGCCGCGATCGGGCGCGGCGCGGCGTCAAAGCACGAAGCGGGGCCTTCGCTTGCGCGCCGACTTGGCGCTCGGGGCGCGTGCGACCTCCGACGCGGCAGGGACGGGCCCTTGCTGACCGGGGGCCACCGGCGCCTTGGGGGGCACCTTGGGCGGCCGCCGCCTGGCGCCCGTCATCGGGCTGCGACGGCCGTCGGGCGCACGGCTGCAGCCGGGCTCGAAGCGGGCTGCACGGCGAGCCAGACGTTGATCGCGAACAGCAGGATGCCGAGTGCGACGACGATCGAGAAGATGCCGACCGCGGGCTCGAACGCCGCGTTGCCGGAGAGCATCAGCGCCAGCGACAGCAGCAGCGGCGGCAGGCCGACGTTGTGCAGCCAGAAGTGGATGCGCGCGAGCCGCGTCTCGGCCGCTGCCGGATAGGCGTGATACACGAGTCCGCACAGCGCGAGACTGGCCCAGCCGAGCAGATTGAGATGCGCGTGGACGGGGGTCAGCGTGAACTTGGTGGTCATGCCCATGTACAGGCCGAAGCTGACACCGACAACGAGATAGAGCACGGCGATCTTGATGAAGCGGGTAGCCAAAGAAGCCTCCTTGCGGGTGGGTCAAGCCGCAGCGCGCAGGCGTGCGGCAGGAAAGAGCGACGGAATCGCGGCGAGCGTGGGATGCGCGTGGAAGCCGAGCAGGCGGGCGATCTCGTGGTCCGGCAGCTTATCGGTCGCGATCCCCGCGCGGAAGAGCCGCAGCATGCGGGCCAGCGGCGCGATCCCTGCGACCGCGTACGTCTGGTAGACGCCGCGGGTCAGCGCCAGCTGGGCGACCACCGAGGGAACGAGCTCGAGCATGCCGAACGCCCGCTCGAAGCGGACGAGCGAAGGCAGCTCGACGTCGAGCGTTTCCACCGCCTGCGCGAGCGCGCCGAGGCGTCGCAGGCCGACGGGATCGGCCTCGCCCAGCACCGCGACCATCGCGTAGTTGGCGAACGCCTCGTCGAGCCAGCGGCGGGGAAAGCGCGCACCCGCGTACGCGGCGAAGCGATGCGCGAGCTCGTGTGCCACCAGGGCCTCGGCCAGGCTGCCGAGCGCCGGGCCGCCGCTGTCCGGATCGCGTCCGTACAGTCGCAGCAGCACCTGCAGGCTCGCACCGTCGACCGCGTCGCGCAGCCACGCGCTCAAGTCCGACCACGCCTGCGCGGGCTCCGAACCGACGACGAGGTCGCCCGCGTCGTTGAGATGCACGACGCCAAAGTCGTCGCGCGCGGCAAACTGCCGCCAATCGGCCCGGTCGAGGACGAGCAGGCGGACCGGCGGCGCCACGTCGAGCGCCTGGCGCAGCAACCAGTACGCCCGCTCGACGCGGCGAGCGATCCGGCCGGCGGCGGGCCGGCAGCCCGCACTGGCCAGCACTTCAAAGGAAAACCAGGGCAGCGCAGCGATCCCCGTGTCCGGCGTGACCGGCGACAGCTTCAACGCGTGGGCGAGGCCGGGGACAGGCGTGCCGGCCATGGCGGAAACGGACATGACTTCTCCTTGCAGGAACGGTGCTTCAGGCCACGCCGCAGCGCGGCACCCGCAGCGGCGTACGCGCGGGTCGCACGCCCGGCTGGACGGCGGCCACGGCAGCGGCCGGGGTGCACAGCGCCGCGACGTCGGCCAGGCTGGCGTCGAGCGCAGGCTCGATGCAGGGTGTGAACGTGACGGTCGCCACCAGCGCCAGGGCGCTCCAGGCGATTACACGGGTGGTGAAGGGCTTCATGGCGGACTCCAGGGCCGCAACGGGCTCGGCTTTCATGGACCGCATGGTCCGCCGCGCGCGCTTGCAGATGGCTGACGGATCGCGCAATCCACCGTCAGCGTGCTAGCGTGGCGGTCTTCCACGGCACCAGAAATCCCTTTGCCGCCCTTCGATTACCTCAATCCCGGCCTGCCTGCCGGGCTGCGCACGGTGCGCATGCCGGTCGTGCCGGCGAACGCCGCGAGCCTGCGCGGTTACGGCCGGCTCGTGGACGATCCGGACGATTGCGCCATCGAGGTCGTGCGCTGGCCCGCGACGGGCCGGCGCCCGGTCGACGACGATACCGGGGATGAGGCGGGGACGACACGCGGCGTGTTCGTCAGCGAATGGGACGGCGACGTGCTGTTCGGCCGCAACGAGGCAGTGGACGGCCATTACGTCCTGGCGTACGGGTCGCTGCCAGAGCTCGCGCAGCGCGGGCACACGCGCGATCCGTCACGCATGCTGCTATGGCACGCCAACTACCATCCCGATGGCGGCCAGCTGTTCTTCCCGCTCGACGACGCGCCGTATTACGTGCCGCTCGCGCTGCCGGGCGACGACGTGACCCCCGGGCAGTTCGTGTGCTTTGCCGTCGAAGGCGGACGCGGCCTCTACCTGCACCCCGACGTCTGGCACGAAGGCGTGTTCGCGCGGCGCGGGCGCCAGCGCTTCTACGACGAGCAGGGCGCAGTGCACGCGCGCGTGTCGGTGGACTTCGCGCGCGAGTTCGGTTGCCTGGTCGAGGCGCTGTTCTAGCGTCTCACGCGAGGGTCGCGCGCACGGCTTCGGTCTCGGGCCCGGGTTTGCGGCCGAGCACGATGGAGAGGAGCTCGCGGCAGCGGCGATACGTCGTCAGCGCTCCTGCGGGATCGCCCTCCTCGCGCTGGCAGATCATGAGGCGGCGGTAGATCGCCTCGGCGAGGTTGTCGAGCTCGAGCGCCCGCTGGTACAACGCGCGCGCAGCGCCATAATCCTTCGCTTCCTCGTGGCGTTGCCCTGCGGCGAGCACCGCGCGCGCCAGCCGTGCGGCGAGCCGGTCGCGCAGCGGGAGCACCCACGGCAGCGCTGCATCGACGGAAAGGAACGGTCCGCCGTACAGGGCGAGCGCGGCGTCCACCCGCGGTGGATCGGCATCGAGCGCATGCTCGAACGCCCACGTGTCGAGCCACACGATCGCCGGATTGAGCGACAGCTTGCCTTCGGCGAGCGCCAGCGCACCATCGACCGCGAGCAGCTTGCGCAGGCGATACAGATTGCTGTCGAACGACGCCTTGGCGTCGTCGCCTTCCGCTTCGGGCCACACGAGCGCGGTGAGCATCGCAGCGTCGACCGTGCGGCCACCGTGCGCGATCAGCGCCTTGAGGAGCTCGAGCGGCTTCTTCTGCGCCTTGCCTTTCGAGACGATCGGCTCGCCGTCGCGCAGCAGCACGAACGGACCGAGCGTGCGCACGGAGAGCGGCCACGGCCACGCCGCAATGTCGGGCGTAGGCGGCGCCAGACGGCGCTGGCGGATGAGCTCGCGCACGAACGCGGGCTCGATGCCCCGCTCGAGGGCCAGCGAGAAGAGCGGCACCGTGATGGCGGGCGCCTGGCGGAGGAATCCGTAGTACGCGTGCTCGCGCGCTTGCGGCAGCCAGCGCGCGAGGCCCTCGACTGCAGCGTCGATGTCGCCGCTTCTGCGTGCCACCTCGGCGCTCACGAGGCCGCGCTGGATCTCGAAATTGCGCCGGTCGATGCCCGAGGCGAGCGCCGCGGCCTCATCGTAGCGCGCGAGCGCAGCGGCGGTGTCGTCGATCTGCAGCAGGCACATGGCATGACGCACGAGGAAGTGCGGCACCTGCATGGACGGCAAGCCAGCCGCGCGCCCGATCGCAACCGCTTCGGCCGCGGCCGCAGCCGCTTCCTGCCCCCGTCCCTCGATGACGCGCACGGTGGATTCCTGGAACTTGAAGTACGCCACGTCCATGCGGCGCGACGGATTGAGCACGGTGCGGAGCTTCTCGAGCGCGGCGATCGAGCCTTGCACGTCGTTGGTGGAAGCGACGGGCGCGACCTCGGCATAGTAGATCTCGAACAGCAGCGAGCGCAGACCGTTCTCGCGCGCGATCGCCTCTGCTTCGTCCATGATCCGCTTTGCCTGCGCGTAGCGGCCGAGGATCTGGTGGTTGAAGGCGAGGTGCACGCGCCACCAGACCTGGCTCACCGGCGATGCGTGCGGGTCGGACAGCCACGGCGTGACGCGCGCGATCAGCGGGTCGGCCGTGTCGCCCTTGGTCTTCCAGTTGTAATAGTTGAACAGGATGGACGCCGCGCTCAGGCGGAAATTGAGCGGCACCGTCAGCACGGACTCGTCGCCGATGAGGCGCTCCACCTCCGCTGCGACATGCGCGATGCGCGGATGGTCCGGCTGGCGGAACAGCAGCGCGATGAGGAACGACGACCACACACGCAGCGCGTCGTATGCCGCGCTGAACGTGAAGCCGGCGTCCAGGTGCTGCTCGAACACGCTGATCCAGCGGTCGAGCGGCGCGAAATCGGCCCACTCGTAATAGTGGCACTCGACGGCGTGCGCAGCCGTCATGAGCACGCGGCGCAGGTCGCCGTTGGCCACGAACCCTTCGTACGCGCGGTCGAGCAGCCGCTTGGCTTGCGGCGGGTCGCTGTAGAGCAATGCAACGCCAAGATAGAGCGCGAGGCGCGGCTCGCGTGCGCGCAGCGGCTCCGGCAGCGCGGCGACCCAGTCGACCAGCGTCTTGCCGCGGCCTTCGGCGAGCAGGAACGCCCCCGTGTGCAGCGCGAGATCGGCGAGTGCGGGCCATGCCTCTGCCTCGCGGAACAGGGTGGCGGCGGCATCGAAATCCCCGCGTGCCACGAGCTGGCTGCCCGCGCGGTCCATCGCCTGGCGCCGCTCCGCCTCGCTCAATCGGCGCCGGCCTTCGGTGAGCAGGAACTCGCGAAACAGCGCGTGGAAATGGTAGACGGGCTCGCCGCCGGTGCGTCGCCGGTCGGTGAACAGGTGGTGGCGAAACAGGTAGTCGAGCACGCGCGGCGCATCGGCGTCGCCGGTGATCGCGAGCGCATCGCGCTCGGTGATGGTGGGCAGCAGCGCGGCCAGCATGAGCGTGCGCTGGTTGTTCGGCTTGGCACGGTTGAAGATCTCGCCGGTGAAATACTCGAACACCGCTTCCTTGCCTTCCGGCAGCGCGGCTGCGACGTTGCCGCCGTTGCGCGTGAGGTGCTCGCGCATGAGCACGAGCCCGGCCGCCCAGCCATCGCTCGCGCGGTGCATCGTCTCCACCACGTCGGGCGAAAGGCGGCCGCCGCCCACCATCCCGGCGGCTTCAGCCGCGGTGAAGCGCAGGGCATCCCATGCGATCTGCGTGATCGTCTGGTCGGCGATCATGCGTGCCATCTCGGGCGGTGGCGGGGTGCGCGAGATGAACAGGAGGTTCAGGTTCGCCGGAAGCTCGCGCAGTCCTTCGCTGAACGCAAGGCGCCACGCGGCGCCGGCCGGCGCTTCGTGGAAATTGTCGACGACGATCAGCGAGCCGGGCTCGAACAGCGCGAAGAACGCACGCAGGAACCGGCGCGTGAACGCCGCCAGGTCGCCGGCCGTCTCGGGCGCAAAGCGCGGCAGCGCATCGCGCGCGCCTGCACGCGATCCCACGAGATCGTACGCGGCGCGCGTGAGGTAGTGGAAGAACGTGCCGGGGTCGGCGTCGTTGATGTCGGCCTGGAACCACACGCCCGGCAGTTTGCGCGCCTCGATGTAGCTGGCGACGAGCGTCGACTTGCCCGCGCCGGGCGGCCCGGCGATCCATACGACCGGGTGTGCGCGCGCGGTGTCCAGCAGCTCGAAGAGCCGCTCGCGCTTGAGCACGTTGTACAGGCGCGGCCGGCTGAACTTGGCCAACGCGGGCGCCGCAGGCGCGGCGCGCGGTTTTCGGGGCATCGGTGAAAACGCAGCGGGCCGATTGCAGGCGGCCCGAGGCGTTACGTTAGCGCGACTTGGCGTCGCGCGCCAGTGTCATGGGGTCGCTGCACGTCACGCGCCGGCGGGCGGACGAACGCTACCGGCGTCGACGAAGCCGTTCATCGCCGCCACGTCGGGAGCATCCGCGAAGCCGGCATCGGTCGTTGGCCCGGTCCACTGCGCAGCCAGCGCGGCGATCCGTGCTTCGAGCGCCTCGGCGCGCGTGGCCAGCTCCGCACTCTGCTGCGCAAACGGCCGCATGTCCTCGCCGCGTGCGAGCAGATCGGCTTCGTCGCGTGCGTAGCTCGTGACGCTGTCGGCCAGCCGTTCGGCGGCATACTCGGGAAAGCCGAGAAGGCGACGCCCGGTATCGGCGAGCCGCTGTCCGACGACCGCGCCGAACACGCGCGCGAACGCGTCCTCGACGAGCCAGGGCAGCGTCTGTGCCAGCTCCTTCAGCGTGCCGCCCAGCGCGACGTCGCCTTCTTCGGCGACGAATTCGTTCCACCGCGCGGGGTTGGCGAGGAACGACGGCACCGTGAGCGGTGACACCGACAGATTCACATCGGGAACCGACGCACCGGCCGCCGCCTCGACGCGGCCGTCGGCCGCGATGCGCAGCGTCGAGGACAGCGGTCCGACCGTCAGCGCGAACGTGCGGCCCGCATACGGCACGAGCTTCTCGCGCGCCCACGGCGCACGGTCGATCGCGCGGTTGAAGGCGCTGGCCGTGACGCTGTCCGGGCCGCTTGCCATGACTCAGGCGTATTGCTGGATGCCGGCGAGGCGCCAGCCGGTCGAGCCGTCGACCGGCTTGACCAGGTTCCACACTTCGTCGAACGGCTCGGCCGTGGCGCGGCCGTCCTCGCGCGTCTGCCCCCTGAAACGCACGCTGGCCCAATGCTCGCCGTTTTCGGTCGTCACCTCGAGCACTTCGCCGTCCAGCGACACCACTTCGGTCGGCACGTGCGGGCCGCGTTCGGCGAGCTCGCGGGAGATGTCCGCGAGCATCTGCGGCGTCAGCACGTCCGCGAGCTGGCTTTCGTCGCCCCGGTCGTACGCGTCCTGCAGGCGCAGGAACTGGCGCTTGGCTTCAGCGACGAAGGGTGCCGGCTCGAAGCCCGGCGGAAAGCGGCGCGCCCCCGTCGCCGTGGCGCTCGTGCCGCCGCCCCAGGCGGGCTCGAAGCGTGGCGCCGGCGCATCGGGCCGTGAAACCGCCGGCTCGATGCGCGGTGCGTCGAAGCGCGGATTCACGCCGGCGCCCGCGTTGTTGGCCGCATAGCCTGGTGCGGACGTCATGCGGCGGGCGAAGAGCGCGCGCACGAGCCAAACACCTGCGACAACGACGAGCAGGATGAGGAAGAAGCTGCCGAACGATTCGGACAAGCCGAAGTGCGAGAACAGCGCGGCCAGCCCGAGACCTGCGGCGATGCCGGCGATGGGACCGAGCCAGCGCGATGCGCCGCCCATGGCTGGAGCCGTGGGTGGCGCGGCAGGGCGGGCGGGCGCAACGCCGGACGGTGCCGGCATGACGGGATTGGACGCCGCACCCGGCGCGGTGACGGAGGGCGAGGGCGACGGCGCGGGCGCCGGGGCGATCGAGCGCTGCGCACCGAAGCTGCGCCCACCGCCGATGCGCCGTGCGTCCGCATCGGATGCGGTGACGGTTACGACGACGGTCACGAGCGCGAGAACGAGGATCCAAGGACGTTGCATGATTTCTCCGCCGAGCGCACCGCAGTTGCGGCGCGGCTCGAAGATGGTGGTTGCAGCCGCCGGATCAACCGGTCCGGCGCATTTTCAATACACGCGACCCAGGTGGAGCGCGACGACGCCGGCGGTCAGGTTGTGGTATTCGACCCGCTCGAACCCCGCCTGTTCCATCATGGTGCGCAGGGTCTCCTGGTCCGGATGCATGCGAATCGATTCGGCGAGATAGCGGTAGCTCGCCGCATCACCCGCCACGAGCCGCCCGAGACGCGGCAGCACGTTGAAGCTGTACCAGTCGTAGGCTGGCGCGAGCGGCCGCGCGACGCGCGAGAACTCCAGCACGAGCGCGACGCCGCCAGGGCGAAGCACGCGCTGCATCTCGGCGAGCGCGCGATCCTTGTGCGTGACGTTGCGCAGGCCGAACGCGATGGACACGCAGTCGAACGAGCGCGACGCGAAGGGCAGCGCCTCGGCGTTGCAGCGCACCGTCGGCAGCACGATGCCGTCGTCGAGCAGGCGGTCGCGCCCGGCAGCGAGCATGCTGGCGTTGATGTCGGTGTGCACCACGAGGCCCGACGGGCCTGCACGTTGCGCGAAGAGGCGCGCCATGTCCCCCGTACCGCCCGCGAGATCGAGCACGCGCGCACCCGGCCGCACCTGCGCCAGCGTGACCGCGTAGCGCTTCCACCAGCGATGCAGCCCGCCCGACATCAGGTCGTTCATGACGTCATACTTGGCGGCGACCGAGTCGAACACGCCGCCGACGCGGCGCGTCTTCTCCTCGGGCGTCACCCGTTCGTAGCCGAAGTCAGCGGGCTCGGTCATTTGGGCGGCGGATCGCGGCTCGCGCCCGCGGCGTTGAGTCGATCGAGATAGCGCTGCCAGAACTCGTCGTGGTGCGCGCCGAGCTCGTGCAGGTATTCCCACGAATAGATGCCCGTGTCGTGCCCGTCCGAGAACGTCGGCCGCAGCGCGTAATGCCCCACCGGCTCGACGTTCTGGATCGTCACGTCACGTTTGCCCACCTGCAGCGTTTCCTGTCCCGGCCCGTGGCCACGCACCTCGGCCGAGGGCGAGTAGACGCGCAGGTATTCGTAGGGCAGCCGGAACGTGCGCCCGTCGTCGAAGGCGATCTCGAGCACGTGCGACGCCTGGTGGAGCTTCACCTCGGTGGGGTGGGGGACGCGGACCTGAGCGGACATGGCGGATGGAAGGATAGACCATCCGGTCCGGGCATTGACACGTGGACGTCAAACCCGCCGCAATGCGCGCGGCACGGCGCGGGCGGGCCCGCTCCGGCTTCTGGTGTTCAGGCGCCTGCGCGGGCCCGCCCGCGCCGTGCCTGGCGGCCCGCGATCAGGCGCTCGGTTCTTACAGTTTTGTCGTGAGCCCGGCGCGCGGCCGCCCGGAGCCGGGCGAACTGAATGAACCGGCGCAAAGTATCGTGCGACCGCTGGCGCGAGCGAAGCGACGCGCCGACGGTCGCGAAACTTTGCGACGACGCTATATCTGATTCTGCGTCGTCGCGTCCGGCACGATATCGAGGTTGCCGATGCCGGAGAACACGTTGCGGTTCTTCGCTTCCTTGCCATGCAGCTTGATCTCGAGCCGCAGGTCGTTGAGCGAATCGGCGTTGCGCAGGGCGTCCTCGTAGCTGATGAGGCCGGCTTCGTAGAGGTCGAAGAGCGACTGGTCGAACGTCTGCATGCCGAGCTCGCGGGACTTCTTCATGATCTCCTTGATGCCGGAGACGTCGCCCTTGAAGATCAGGTCGGAGATGAGCGGCGAGTTGAGCATCACCTCCACTGCGGGCACGCGGCCGCGCCCGTCGCGGCGGGTGATGAGGCGCTGCGCCACGAAGGCGCGGGTATTCAGCGAAAGGTCCATGAGCAGCTGAGCGCGCCGCTCCTCCGGGAAGAAGTTGATGATGCGGTCGAGCGCCTGGTTGGTGCTGTTCGCGTGCAGCGTCGCGAGGCACAGGTGGCCGGTCTCGGCGAACGAGATCGCGTAGTCCATCGTCTCGCGCTCGCGCACTTCGCCGATCAGGATGACGTCGGGCGCCTGGCGCAGCGTGTTCTTGAGCGCGATCTGCCAGCCTTCGGTATCGACGCCTACCTCGCGCTGCGTGATGATGCAGTTGCGGTGCTCGTGGACGAATTCGATCGGATCCTCGATCGTGATGATGTGCCCGTAGCTGTTCTCGTTGCGGTAGCCGAGCAGTGACGCCATCGACGTCGACTTGCCGGCGCCCGTGGCGCCGATGAACATCATGATCCCGCGCTTGGACATGATGATGTCCTTGAGCACCGGCGGAAGTCCCAGCTCCTCGAAGCGCGGGATGTGCGTGGTGATGGTGCGAAGCACCATGCCGACGCGGCCCTGCTGCACGAACGCATTGGTCCGGAAGCGCCCGATGCCCGGCGGCGCGATCGCGAAATTGCATTCCTTGCTCGACTCGAACTCGGCCGCCTGCTTGTCGTTCATCACGCTGCGCACGAGCTCGATGGTGTGCTGGGGCGTGAGCGCCGTCTTGGACACCGGCGTGATCTTGCCGTCGACCTTGATCGCCGGCGGGAAGCCCGCGGTGATGAAGAGGTCGGAGCCCTTCTGCTTGACGAGCAGCTCGAGCAGCTCGTGGATGAACTTGGTGGCGCGTTCGCGTTCCATGCACTCCCCTTGCCGGCGTCGCCGGCTCTTCTGTCTTAAGCGCCGCCGAAGAGGTCCTTGTTGACGGCCCGCTGGCGCGCCTCGACGTTGCTCACGACGTTGCGCCGCACGAGCTCGACGAGGCACTGGTCGAGAGTCTGCATGCCGACCGACTGGCTGGTCTGGATCGACGAGTACATCTGCGCAACCTTGTTCTCGCGGATCAGGTTGCGGATCGCCGGCGTGCCGATCATGATCTCGTGCGCGGCCACGCGGCCCTGGCCGTCCTTGGTCTTGAGCAGCGTTTGGGAGATCACCGACACGAGGGATTCGGACAGCATTGCACGCACCATGTCCTTCTCGGACGCGGGAAACACGTCGATGATCCGGTCGATGGTCTTGGCCGCGGAGCTCGTGTGCAGCGTACCGAAGACGAGATGGCCCGTCTCGGCGGCGGTCAGAGCCAGGCGGATGGTTTCGAGATCGCGCATTTCGCCGATCAGGATGTAGTCGGGATCCTCGCGCAGCGCCGCGCGCAGCGAGTTGGGAAACGACAGCGTGTGCGGCCCGAGCTCGCGCTGGTTGATCAGGCACTTCTTCGATTCGTGCAGGAACTCGATCGGATCCTCGATGGTGAGGATGTGGCCGTATTCGCTCTGGTTGACGTAGTCCACCATGGCGGCGAGGGTGGTCGACTTGCCCGAGCCGGTCGGCCCGGTGACCAGGATCAATCCGCGCGGCCGGTTGGTCATCTCCGCGAACACCTTCGGCGCGTTGAGCTCCTCGAGCGAGAGCACTTTCGACGGAATCGTCCGGAACGCCGCTGCCGCGCCGCGCTGCTGGTTGAATGCGTTGACGCGAAAGCGCGCGAGGTTGGGCACCGCGAAGCTGAAGTCGCACTCCAGCATTTCCTCGTACGTCTTGCGCTGCGCATCGCTCATGATGTCGTACACCATGGCGTGCACGTCCTCGTGCTCCATGGGCGGCAGGTTGATGCGCCGGATGTCGCCGTGGACGCGGATCAGCGGCGGCAGGCCGGCCGACAGGTGCAGGTCGGACGCCTTGTTCTTGACGGCGAAGGCGAGGAGCTCGGTGATGTCCATTCTCTATAATCCTCGGCCGCGAAGTGGGCTTGCCAACGGGGGAGCGCGTTGTAGCATGCAATAGACGTGCCAAACCCCCGCATTCCAATCTCCAATCGATTATGGTCCCGTACGAAAGCGCGTGGCAAGCCGTGCACGCGCGCCTTGCAGCAGCCGCGCACGCGGCCGGACGCGCGCCGGACGAGGTGCGCCTGCTCGCCGTTTCGAAGACCGTCGCGCCCGCCGCCGTGCGGGCGCTGCACGCGCTCGGACAGCGCGCGTTCGGAGAGAACTACGTGCAGGAAGCCGTCGCCAAGCGCGCGGTGCTGTCCGACCTGCCGCAGCTCGCATGGCATCTCATCGGACCGCTCCAGAGCAACAAGGCGAAGCTCGCCGCGGACACCTTCGACTGGATCGAGACGGTCGACCGCCTGCGCATCGCCGAGCGTCTGGCCGCGGGGCGAGACCCGGCGCGCGGCCCGCTCCATGTGCTGATCCAGGTCAACGCGAGCGAGGAAGTGACGAAAAGCGGCGTTTCTCCGCCCGAGGCGGTCGGCCTTGCGCAGGCCGTCGCGCGGCTGCCGAACCTCCGGTTGCGCGGCATCATGGGCATTCCGGCGCCCGCGGCCGACCCCGCGGTGCAGCGGGCGCAGTTCGCCGTCCTGCGCCGCTGCTTCGAGCGCTGCCGCGAGGCAGGCCTGGCCGTGGATACGCTCTCGATGGGCATGTCCGCGGACCTCGAGGCCGCGGTTGCCGAAGGCGCCACCCAGGTGCGCGTGGGCACCGCGTTGTTCGGCCCGCGCGCCTGAGGCTTTTCGATCCTCGCTATGCTGTAAGCCATGGCGAACGAGGCATCCACGCAATCGGTGTCGTCCAACCCGCTGCGCACGATCGCGTTCGTGGGCGGCGGCAACATGGCAACCGCGCTGATCGGCGCGCTCGCGTCAGGCACGTCGCCCGCGCCGCAATTCCACGTGGTCGAACCGCTCGCCGCGGCGCGTGAGCGGCTGGCGGCGCGCTTCGGGTCCGTGCGGCTGCACGACGGCATCACGGCAGACGCCTTCGCCGGCGCGTCGATCGTGGTGCTCGCCGTGAAGCCGCAGCAGATGCGCACGGCGGCGCAGGCGCTCGCGCCGTTCATCGCAAACGTGCCGGTCGTGCTGAGCATCGCGGCGGGCATCCGCACGGTCGATCTCACTCGCTGGCTTGGCGGCTATCGGCGCATCGTGCGCGCCATGCCCAACACGCCGGCGCTCATCGCGCGTGGCATCAGCGGCGTGTATGCGGATCCTGCGGTCGTCGCGGCGGCACGCGAAGCGGCCGCGCAGGTGCTGCGCGCGGCGGGCGACGTCGTGTGGTGCGAGCGCGAGGAAGCGCTCGATGCCATCACCGGCATCTCGGGCAGCGGACCCGCGTACGTGTTCTTCCTGCTCGAAGCGCTCGAGCGGGCGGGCATCGACCAGGGGTTCGACGCACCGACCGCCCGCAGGCTCGCCTATGCGACATTCGCCGGCGCCGTCGCCCTTGCACAGGCAAGCAGCGAGGAGCCCGCCACGTTGCGCGCGAACGTCACGTCCAAGGCGGGCACCACCGAGCGTGGCTTGGCGGTGTTGTCCGAGCGCGCGGTGGATCAGGCGCTGCGCGATGCAGTCGCGGCGGCGACCGCGCGTGCGCGCGCGCTGGGTGACGAGTTCGGGGCCGCGTGATGAGCTTCCTGTGCTCGCTTCGCTCATTGCCGTCGCAGGCGTGCCCGTGCCCCGCGACGGCGCCTGGGAGCTGAGGATGCTCGATCGCGCGCTCGGCTACCTGATCGACGTCATCTTCGGCCTGTTCACCTACGCGCTGCTGCTGCGCTTCGTGATGCAGGTGTTGCGCGCGCCGTTCCGCAACCCCGTGGGCCAGGCGGTGATCGCGCTCACCGACTGGATCGTCAAGCCGCTGCGCCGCGTGCTGCCCGGCTGGCGTGGCGTGGACTGGGCCTCGCTCATCCCGACGGTTCTCTTCCAGATCGGTTGGCTGCTGGCGCAATACCTGCTGCTCGGCAGGGGCTTTGCGTTCGACGGCAACGGCATCGCGTTCCTGCTCGTCGCGTCACTCGTCGCGCTGCTCAAGGCGTCGTTGTGGCTGCTCATCATCGTGGTGTTCGCGCAGGCGCTTCTCTCGTGGGTCGCGCCGGACGGTCCGGCGGCCGGGCTCCTCAATGCGCTGACCTTTCCGTTCCTGCGGCCGGTCCGCCGCGTGCTGCCGCCGATCGGCGGCACGCTCGACCTCTCGCCGCTGGTGGTCATCGTGCTCGCGCAGCTCGTGCAGATCACGCTCGTGCCGTGGCTCGAGAGCAGCGTCACGCGCCTGTTCTTCTAGAGCCTTCCGGCGCGCTGATCCTCGCGCTGCACGTGCAGCCGGGCGCGGGGCGCAGCGAGGTGACGGGCTTGCATGGCGATGCCATCAAGCTTCGCCTGATGGCGCGGGCGGTCGACGGCCGCGCGAACGCGGCGCTGCGTGCATTCCTGGCCGATGCGTTCGGCGTGCCCGTGCGCAACGTGACGCTCGTGCGCGGCGCGGCGTCGCGCGACAAGGTCGTGCGCATCGAGGCGCCCGTGCGGCGTCCCGATCACGACTGGCTGGCGTGAAAGCGCGTCAGCTCGCCAGCCGGTTCGCCAGCCGCACGAAATCCGCCACCGCCAGCGTCTCGCCGCGCGCACCTGGCGCGATGCCTGCGCTTTCGAGGTCAGCCGCCGTCGCCAGCGCCGATACCGCATTGCGCAGCGTCTTGCGCCGCTGGCCGAACGCAGCGGCGACGATGCGCTCGAACAGCGCGAAATCGCGGATGGCAGGCGTGGCATCACCAAGCGGCGTGAGCCGCGCGACCGCGGATTCGACCTTGGGCGTGGGTCGAAACGCGCCGGCCGGCACGGTGAACAGCCGCGTGATGGCGAAGCGGACCTGCAGCATGACGGTGAGGCGACCGTAGTCTGCCGTCGCGGGCGCGGCCGTCATGCGCGCGACCACCTCGCGCTGGAGCATCACGTGCACGTCACGCAGCTGCGCGGCATGGTCGGCGAGGTGGAAGAGGATCGGCGAGCTGATGTTGTAAGGCAGGTTGCCGACCACGCGCAGCCCATTGCCGAGGGCGGCGAAGTCGAACGCCAGCGCATCGGCCACGTGCAGGTCGAGCGTGTCGGGTGCGAAGCGGTCGCGCAGCCCGCGCGCCAGGTCGCGATCGATCTCGATGGCGCTGATGCGGCCCGTGCGCGCGACGAGGTGCGCCGTGAGCGCGGCGAGGCCCGGGCCGATCTCGACCACGTTGTCGCCGGGTAGCGGATCGATCGCGGCGACGATGCGCTCGATGTAATGCGGATCGACCAGGAAGTTCTGGCCGAAGCGGCGGCGCGGAACGTGCGCCGGCGTGGCGTGCTCGCGCACTCAGGCGTGCGCAGACGTGCGGTGACGCGCGAGCGCGATGGCCAGGTCCAGTGCAGCCGCGAGGCTGCCCGGGTCGGCGGTGCGCGCGCGCTCGGCGTCTACCGCAAGATCGAGCGCGGTGCCGTGGTCGACGGACGTGCGCACGAACGGCAGGCCGAGCGTGACGTTGACGCCGTGGCCGAAGCTCGCCGCCTTCAGCACCGGCAAGCCCTGGTCGTGATACATCGCGAGGATCGCGTCGTATCCGCGCGCATGGCTCGGCACGAACACGGTGTCGGCCGGTAGGGGTCCTTCGGCTCCGACGCCGTGCGCGCGCGCGTCGGCGATGGCCGGCGCGATGACGTCGAGGTCTTCGCGGCCGAGGTAGCCCGACTCCCCGGCGTGCGGGTTGAGGCCGCACACGGCGATGCGCGGCGCACGCACGCCGAAGCGCGCGACGAGGTCATGGTGCACGATGGACAGCGTCTGCGCGACCGCGGCACGGGTGATCGCGGCGGGCACGTCGCGCAGCGGCAGATGCGTGGTGACGAGCGCCACGCGCAGCGCGTCGGGCCCCGGGTCGCTCACGAGCATCATGACGACGCGTGGCGTGCTCGTGCGCTCGGCGAAGAACTCGGTATGGCCGGTGAATGGGATGCCCGCATCGAGCATGACGCTCTTCTGCACCGGTGCCGTGACGAGCGCGTCGAACGTGGCGGCCGTGCACGCATCGCAGCCGCGCATGAGCGTCGTCAACACACTGTGCGCATTCGTGGCATCCGGATGACCCGGCGTGACCGGCGCAGCCAGCGGCTCGTGCAGGACGTCGACCACGCCGCCCGCGTGGCCGAACGAGGCGGGATCGTACGGCGCGTAGCGCGGCGCAAGGCCGATCCGCGCCGCGCGCGCGCTGAGCAGCTCCGCGTCGCCAATCACCACGAGCCGCGCAGCGAACGGCTGGGTCGCATGGCGCACGGCGATCATGGCGCAAAGCTCGGGCCCGATGCCGGCTGGCTCTCCTGCGGTGATCGCGATCGTGGGGCGCTCGGCGGCGCCATCGGTGAACACCAAGGCCTGGCCCTTACATGAGCTGCACGTTCACCGCGTCGGAGCCGAACACCTGCACGTCGAAGCCGCCGACGGCGCGCAGCGTGAAGCCGCCTTCGCCGTCGGCGTCGATGCGCGCCTGCGTGAAGCCGTCGAGCGAGTGCGTCGGCTTGCCGAACACCCAGAGCGACTCGAGCGGCCGCGCGGGATCCATCTCGCCCGTGTGCTGGACGGCGCGGCCGAGCGGGAGCGCGTAGCCTTCGCGGCCGAACACCGGGAACTGGTCGAGCTTGGCGGTGTAGCGCAGCACCTGCCGGCCCGCGTAGCGCGCGCGGCTGTTGAGGTCGTACCACGCGCCCGGCGGCAGCGCGATCTCCACCTCGCCGCCCGGCTGCACGATCGGCGCGACGAGCAGCGCTTCACCGCACATGAACTGCGTGTCGAACGCGCGCGTGAGCGCGTTGCCCGGAAACGCGAGCGGCATGGCGCGCATGACGGGCAGCCCGGTGCGGCTCGCCTGCTTGACGACCCGCTCGAGGTACGGAATGAGCCGGTAGCGCAACGCGAGCCACTTGCGCGCGACCGCTTCGGCCTCGGCGCCGAACGCCCACGGCTCGCGCTCGCCGATGCCGTGCATGCGCATGTGCGACGAGAACACGCTCGCCTGAAGCCACCGCACGAAAAGCTCTGCGGACGGCTGCGCCGAGCCGTAGAAGCCGCCGATGTCGGAGCTGTGATACGGATTGCCCGTCATGCCCCACGACAGGCCGCCACGCAGCGACGCGGCCAGTCCTTCCCAGTCGCTCTGCGGATCGCCGCCCCAGCCCATCGGATAGCGCTGGCTGCCCGACCATGCAGCGCGGCTCCAGACGATCGGCGGACCCGGATCCTTCTTGAAGCGCGCGGTCGCCTCGTACACGCATTTGTTGTAGAGCATCGGATAGACGTTGTGCAGCCGGCGTCCGCGATCGCCGTTGAAGGCCACGGCGTCGTCGGGCACGTGCTCGCCGAAATCGCTCTTGATGACGTCGACGCCGTCGGCGAACAGCGACTGGTGCGCGTCGCGCCACCATGCATACGCCGCGGGATTGGTGAAGTCGAGGATGCCGCTTTCGGGCAGCGGGGTCAGCACGCTGCCGAACGGGGTGGAGCCGGGTGTCGTGTCCCACGCGAAGACGTACGGGTCGCCCGCCTGGCTGGTGAGGAGATAGCGGCGTGAGGCGAGCTCCTGGAACAGCGGTGAATGAATCGACACGTAGGGGTATTCCCACACGCATACGCGCAGCCGGTGCTCCTTGATGCGCGCAAGGGCTGCGCGCGGATCGGGATAACGCGCAGGATCCCACGTGAAGTCGAAGCGGGTCTCGACGCTCCATGCGGCGCGGCCGTCGAGCGTGAGCACGTCGCAAGGGACCTTGCGCTCGCGCAGCCGCGCGGCCACGTCCACCGCTTCCTCCGGCGTCTTGTAATACGCGCGGGAAATCCACAGGCCCAGGCTCCAGCGCGGCACTTCGGGCGCGCGCCCGGTGAGCTGGGTGTACAGGTCGAGCACCGCGGCCGGCGTCTCGGCCGCGAAGAAGAAGAGGTCGAGCGCCTCGTCCTCGACCAGAAACGCGTAGCTGCGATGCGACCAGTCCGGATAGCCGACGCCATGCGTCACCATGCCGGGCGTGTGCACGAACACGCCCCACGTGCCGCCGCCGACGCCCGGACTCCACGCGAAGGGCGTGTTCTTGTACGACAGGCCCGTATTGACGCCGAGCGCATCCTCGACCTGCGAGTGAATGAGCTGGCCGCGCTTGTCGAGCGGCCCGAATTTCTCGCCGAGCCCATAGACGGCTTCGCCGCTCGACAGCGCGAGCGCCGCGGTCCACAGGCCGCCCTGGCGGAGCCGGCCGAACGTCGGCAAGCGCGCGGTGCCACGGAAGTGCTCGTCCGTGATCGATTGCAGCACCAGCGCGCCTTTCCACAGCAGGCGCACGCGCAGCGGTATGCCGGTGACCTCGAGCGTCGCATCCCCTGCGGTGAACGACCACGCGCCGGAGGCGAGCTGCGTCGTCTGGCAGGGCTTGGCGCGCCCGGTGACGATGCCGTAGTCGGGTCGCGTGGTCGGTCCAAGGCGCAGGCGGAAGATGCCCGCACCGTAGCTGGACACTTCGAGGATGTCGCCGCTCGATGTGGCGAAGGACGCGCCCGACGCCGTGCTGCCGAGGCTGTGAGGCGCTTCAAGCCGAAGATACGCGGCAGGGTCGAGCTGCATGGATCCATCAGCCTTCGAACAGCGGCTCGGGCAAGCCGGGGATGTCCACCCGCATCGTGAAGATGCCGCCCGACAAGGGCAGCCGCGCAAGCTCTTCGGCGTCGCGCTGCTGGCGCGCCGAGGTTACGTAAACGGTGCGCAAGTCCGGACCACCGAACGCCGGCATGGTGGGACACAGCGCAGGCAGCGGGTGCATGCGGACGCGATCGCCGGCTGGCGACAATTGCGCAATCCGACCGCCGCGGTAGAAAGCGACCCAGTAGTGGCCCGCGCTGTCCACGGCTGCGCCGTCGGGACGCTCGTCCTCGCCGCTCCATTGCGCGAAGACGCGCGCGCGGCTGATGTTCCCCGTCGTGCCGTCGTAGTCGTAGGCACGCACCGTGCGCGCCGGCGTGTCGGCGTGATACAGCGTGCGGCCATCCGGGCTGAACGACAGGCCATTGCTGATCGTGATGCCGTCGGCCAGGCGGGTGAGCGAATAATCGGGATCGAGCCGATACAGCGCAGCGCTCGCGCCGTCGCGCGCCTCGTTCATCGTGCCGACCAGGAAGCGGCCGTGCCGGTCACACCGTCCGTCGTTGAACCGGTGGTGGTGCGGGTCGTACGGTGCGTCGGCCACCTTGCGCTCGAGGCGCCCATCCGCATCGGCGACATGGATGCCGTCGCGCAGCGCAAGCACGAAGCCGCCGCGCGCACGCAAGGCGACCGCACCGATCGACGACGGCATCGGCATCGCGTGGTCGTTGCCGGTCGAAGGGTCGAAGCGATGCAGCGCCGGGGCATTGATGTCGATCCAGTAGAGCGCCTGCTCGGCGGCCGACCACACCGGACATTCGCCGAGACTTGCCTTGGCGTCGAGCACGCAGGTGGGTGTTGCGGCAGGCGCGGTCGTCATGGGCCAAGGCCGGCACGGCAATGTCAGGCGAGCGCCGCGACGGTGAGGCGCATCGTACAAGAAAATCCGCCGCCGGGCGGCAGCACGCGCATGCCGGTGCCGGCTGCGCCGGCGGCAGCACGATTGAAGGCGTCGGTCTCGTGCGTGACCGGCTCGAGCGCGACGAAGTCCCGGCCAGCCGGCGCATAGACGACGAGCCGGCCGCACGCGCGATCGGCATCGAGCGACGCGCGCAAGCCCTCGCTTGGCTGTTCGAGCTGCGCAGGCCCGTTCCAGCCGTTGAACACGTTGTCGACGACCAGGTCCTGCACACCACGCGTCCGGTCGAAGCGCCATGGCGCGGGAATCGCTTCGCAGCTGACCGGCAGGCCCGTGGGATCATTCATCCATACCGACGCGGCCGCGCACTGCAGCCGCGTGTCTGCGCGCTTGGGGAAATAGGGATGCCAGCCGAGGCCGAACGGAAACGGCGCGGCGCCGGCGTTTTCGAGCGCGAGCGTGGCCTGGACGACGCACGCTCCGTCGTCGCGCGCGAACAACCGGAAAGCCTGGCGTGCCCGGAACGGCCATGGCCAGGCGAGCCGGTCCGCCTGCGCCTGCGCATCGTGTTCGAGCGCGAGCACCAGTGTGTCGTTCGTGTGCAGCGCGACGCGCCACGGGCGCTGCCAGCCCACGCCGTGAATGGCGTTCGGATGGTCACCGAAGTTGCGCGCAAGGGCGTACGTCTGGCCGCCGAAATGCAGCTGCGCGTCCCGGATCCGGTTGGAATAGGGAACCAGTGGAAAGCTTGCGCATGCGCGCACGTTGCGCTCGGACAGCGCCGCCTCCGGCGTGGGCCGCAGCACGTCGATGCCGCGCCAGCGCAGCGACACCACCGCGCCGCCGATCCCGGGCGCCACGCGCAGGCGGGCGTCGCCCGCCGCAACGTCCAGCGTCACCGACATCCGATCAATAGGCGCCCTGCGGCGCAGGCGGCTGCGGCGCGTGGCCGCGCACCTGTCCCACCCATTCCTGTGCGCGGCCGAGCATCATGCTCATGTCCGACCCGACTGCGACCCACGAGTAACCGTAGTCGAGGAAGCGGCGAACCATGTCCGGGTTGGGGCCGACGATGCCGCACGGCATGCCGCGCGCGCGGCATTCGCGCGCCGCGCGGGCGAGCTGTGCCTGCACGTCCGCGTGCGCGATGTCGCCGAGCCGGCCCATCGCCGCCGACAGGTCGCCGGGTCCGACGAAGAGCGAGTCGACGCCGTCGACCGCTGCGATCGCGGGCAGCGCGTCGAGCGCCGCGGGCGTCTCGAGCTGCACGATGACGCACACTTCCTCGCTCGCGCGCCCGAGGTAATCGGGCACGGTGGCGTAGCGGCTCGCACGGTGCATGGCGGCCACGCCGCGGATTCCCTTGGGTGGGTAGCGCGTGTACGACACGGCCCGGCGCGCTTCCTCGGCCGTCTGCACGAACGGAAACATCAGCGAGTGGGCGCCCGCGTCGAGCGCGCGCTTGACCATCACCATGTCGTTCCACGGCACGCGCGTGATGGCAGCGGCCGGCGTGCCGGCGATCGCGCGCAGGATGTCGATGGTCTGGGCGATGTCGAGCGGCACGTGCTCGGTGTCGACGACGAGGAAATCGAGACCCGCGCACCCGAGCGCCTCGGCGGCCGCCGGCGCGGCGCTCATGAGCCAGGTGCCGACCGGCGGCGGACCCGCGCGCAACGACTGCTTGAAACGGTTGACCGGCAAGTCCATCGTGGCGAAGGGCAGGTGGCGAGGCGGTCGATTCTACGCCTGCCTTTCGGTCACATCATCTATGTGATATAGATCATCTAAATGACCGCTGCAGCACGGCGGCCGCAAGGAGGACGCTTGGCTGGAACGGCGCACTATCCCGACCTGGCGACGCGCACCGTGTTCATCTCGGGCGGCGCTTCGGGCATCGGCGCAGCGTTCGTCCGGGCCTTCGCCGCACAAGGCGCCGCGGTGGCCTTCATCGACATCGCCGACGAGCCTGCGGACGCGCTTGCCGCGCCGCTCGGCCCGCGCGTGCGTTACTGGCACTGCGACGTGCGCGACATCGCCGCGCTGCGCGCGGTGCTCGCCGAAGCCGCGCGCGCGCTGGGTGCCATCACGGTACTGGTCAACAACGCCGCGCGCGACGACCGGCACGGCTTCGACCAGGTGACGCCCGATTACTGGGACGAGAACCTGGCGGTGAACCTGCGCCATCACTTTTTCGCCGCACAAGCCGTCGCGCCGGGCATGTCGGCGGCAGGCGGAGGCGCCATCATCAACATGGGCTCGGTGTCGTGGATGCGCGGGCGCCCGCACATGGTCGCCTACACGACGGCAAAGGCCGCCATCATGGGACTGACGCGCACGCTCGCGCGCTCGCTCGGCGCGGCCAACATCCGCGTCAACTCCATCGTGCCGGGCGCCATCGTGACCGCGCGCCAGCAGGCGCTGTGGTCCACGCCCGAGAAGGAGCGCGAGTTCCTCGACCAGCAGTGCCTGAAATACCGCCTGTCCGAGGAGGACGTTGCGCGCACGGCGCTGTTCCTGGCGTCCGAGGAGGCGCGCGGCATCACGGGACATAGCCTCGTGGTGGACGCCGGCCTCGCCCAGACGTCGGTCGTTGCATGAGGCGCAACAGGCTGTACCGTTTGCCTTCCGGCCGCGCGGCATTACACTCGCGCGTCCTGCGAAGCTGACGCGCGCAGCCGCGCCCATGTCCGAGGTCACGCTCACCCGCATCGTCAAGGCCTACGGCGCGACCGAGGTCATCCACGGCATCGATCTCGCCATCCGGTCCGGCGAGTTCGTCGTCTTCGTCGGACCTTCGGGCTGCGGCAAGTCGACGCTGCTGCGCATGATCGCGGGACTGGAGGACATCACGGGCGGGGAGATCGCCATTGGCGGCAAGGTGGTCAACGACCTGCCACCGCGCGCGCGCGACATCGCCATGGTGTTCCAGGATTACGCGCTGTATCCGCACAAGACGGTGTTCGAGAACATGGCGTTCGGCCTGCGGCTGCGCAAGCGCCCCGATGCGGAGGTCAGGCAGCGGGTCGGCGACGCAGCGGCCATCCTGCAGATCGAGCATCTGCTTGCACGGCGGCCGCGCGAGCTCTCCGGCGGCCAGCGCCAGCGCGTGGCGATGGGCCGCGCCATCGTGCGGCAGCCCAAGGCGTTCCTGTTCGACGAGCCCTTGTCCAACCTCGATGCGCTGTTGCGCGCCGAGATGCGGGTCGAGATCAAGAAGCTGCACCAGCGCCTCGGTGAGACGATCGTGTACGTCACGCACGACCAGGTGGAGGCGATGACGCTGGCCGACCGCATCGTCGTGCTGCAGGCCGGCAACCTCATCCAGTACGACACGCCCGATGGCATCTACAACCGTCCGGCCGCGCGTTTCGTGGCGGGCTTCACCGGCTCGCCCCCGATGAACTTCCTGCCTTGTCGCGTGGGCGACGGCGGGCGCATGCTGCACCTGGATGGCGGCGTCGATCTCCCCGTGCCGCCCGCGCGCATCGCGGAGTGCGCGCGCCACACGGGGCGCGCACTCGTCTTCGGCATGCGTCCCGAGCATGTCGGCATCATGCGCGCGGAGCGCGCCAGCGCTGCCGTGCCGGCGCGCGTGCTGCTCGTCGAGCCTCTCGGCTCAGACACGCTGGCGCTGGTGAAGCTCGGCGCAGCGCAGGATGGCGGCGAGGTCACGGGACGCTTCGCGCCCGAGGCCGGCGTCGCCGTAGGCCAGGGACTTACCGTGGAGCTTGCGATGAACCGCTTTCATCTGTTCGAACCAGACACCGGCGTCGCCATCCGCGGCGCCGATTGGTGAGCCAGGAGGAGACCGTCATGAGAATTGCCCGCTTGTTCCTGTGCGCCGCACTCGCCGGCGCGCTCGCGTTGCCCGCCTACGCCCAGACGACGTTGCGCATCTTCACCGGCGGCCAGCAGCGGCCCGACGTGATGCGCAAGATCGCCGACGAATACCAGAAGAAGAACCCCAACGTGAAGATCGAGGTGGAGGTCGGCGGCGCGACGTCGGACGCGCAGCAGCAATATCTGTCGACCGTGCTGTCGTCGAAGGATTCGGTCCTCGACGTCATCCTGATCGACGTGATTCGCCCGGCACAGTGGGCGGCGCAGGGCTGGGCCGAGCCGCTCGACAGCTATCTCGGTGCCGACAAGGCCAAGGTGGTCGGCCAGTACCTGAAGGCCTATGCCGATGCCGACCAGGTCGGCGGCAAGCTGATCGCCCTGCCGTACTTCGCGGACGCGCAGTTCCTGTACTACCGCAAGGACCTGCTCGAGAAGTACAAGCGTCCCGTTCCCAGGACGTGGGACGAGATGATGGAGACCGCCAAGGTCGTGATGGAAGGCGAGAAGAATCCGCAGCTGCAGGGGTTCTCCACGGCCGGCTCGCCGATCGAGGGAACGGTCTGCACGTACCTCGTGCCACTGTGGGGCATGAACGCGGACCTCACGGCGAACGGCAAGCTCAACCTCGATTCCGCGCAGGCCAAGCAGCCGTTCCAGTTGTATGGCCGCATGAAGCAGGCCGGCGTGCTGCCGAAGAACATCGCCGAGATCCCGACCGATCGCATCCGCATCGACATGCAGGCGGGCAACGTCCTGTTCGCCATGACGTGGAGCTACGTGTGGAATCGCCTGGAGAACGATGCGGACAGCAAGGTGAAGGGCAAGATCGGCGTCACGACGCTGCCGCACGACCCGGGCGGCAAGAGCGCGACGTGCATCGGCGGGTGGCAGCTCGCCGTGTCCGCGTACTCGAAGAACAAGGCGGAGGCGGTGAAGTTCGCGCGCTGGCTGTCCTCGCCTGAAGTGTCGAAGATGCAGGCCATCATGGCGTCGCACATGCCCGTGTTCCCGAGCGTCTACAAGGATCCCGAGGTGCTGAAGGCCAATCCGTGGTTCGCCGACGCGCTGCCCGTGGTCGAAGGTGCGAAGTCGCGGCCCGTGTCGGCGCAGTATCCGCAGGTGTCGGACGTCATCCGCAGCAACATGAACGCATATCTGGCCGGCACCAAGACGAGCGACGTCGCGCTGAACGACATGAAGAATCGCCTGACGCCGCTGTTCAGGTGACGCATGCCGATCGTCCCCGCGAAAGCGGCGACCCAGCGGCGTTGCTGTTCAACCACGGGATGGTTGTGCGACCGAGCCAACCTCGACACTGGGTCACCGCCTTCGCGGGGCTGACGATCGCGTCATGAGCGAGCCGGTCAGCGCAGGCCGGGACCTTTCCGAGCGCGCGCTCGGCGCGGTGCTGCTTGCGCCGGCGGCGTTGCTGCTGCTGGTGATCGTCGTCTACCCTGTCGCCACGCTGCTGGTCAACAGCTTCTACGCGGTCGACAACGCCAACCCCGCGGCCGGCGAGCATTTCGTCGGCCTCGACAATTATCTCCGGGCGGCGGGCGACGAGCGGTTCTGGGCGTCGTCGTTGCACACCGTGCTCTATATCCTGATCACGGTGCCCGGGTCGCTGCTGATCGGCCTCGGCCTCGCGCTGCTCGCCAACCTGCCGTTTCGCGTGAAGTGGCCGGTGCGCCTTGGCTTGCTGCTGCCGTGGGCACTTCCGCTGGTTTTCGCGGGGCTGATCTTCCGCTGGTTCTTCGAATACGGCACCGGCGTGGTCAACGACGTGCTCGCGCGCGTGGGCGTCGAGCCGCTGCAGTGGCTCTCGGAGCCGTCGCTCGCGTTCGCGGCGATCTGCATTGCGATCGTCTGGAAGGCATCGTCGTTCATGGGCCTCATGCTGCTCGCCGGCCTGCAGACGATTCCGCGTTCGCTCTACGAGGCCGCGGAGGTCGATGGTGCATCGACGTGGCAGCAATTCGTCGAGATCACGCTGCCCATGCTGCGTCCGGCGATCTTCGTCGCGCTGATCTTTCGCACCATCACTGCGATCCAGACATTCGACATTCCATATGCCATGACCGGCGGCGGGCCCGGTGACGCGACCGAGACGCTCGCCATGTACATCCACAAGACGACGCTCGACTTCCTGGATTTCGGCTATGGCTCCGCGCTCGCGGCCCTGATGTTCGTGCTGTCGATGCTCGCTACTTCGGGTTACCTGCGCTACACACGGCGCAGCGCCGGCCGCGACGCCGCCGCATGAGGCTGCCGCTGCAGCGCCGTGCGACGGTGTGGCTCGCCGCGATCGTGATCGTGGTGAACGGCTTCTTCCCGGCGGTGTGGATCCTCCTCACGTCGCTCAAGACGGAGACGGAGCTCATCCGCAGCCCCATCACCTACCTGCCCGAGGCGGCCACGCTGGACAACTACGCCGTCGCCTTCACGACGCAACCGCTGCTGCGCTTCATGTGGAACAGCTTCGTCGTCGCATCGCTGTCCACGGCCTTGTGCGTCTTCGTGTCCGCGCTCGCAGCGTACGCGCTGACGCGCCTGCGCCTGCCCGGGCGCAACCTGATCATGGCGGTGCTGCTCGCGGTCGCAATGTTCCCGCTGATCTCGCTCATGGTCCCGCTGTTCAAGGTGATGCGCGAGCTGGGCCTGCTCAACACCTATCTCGCGCTGATCCTGCCGTACGCGGTGCTGTCGATGCCGGTGTGCACGCTCGTCATGGCGAGCTTCTTCCAGGACATCCCGCCCGACCTCGAGGCGGCGGCGATGATCGACGGCTGCTCGCGCGTGGGCGCGCTGTTCAAGGTCGTCGTGCCGCTCGCCGCGCCCGGTGTCTTCACCGCCGCCATCCTCGCCTTCGTCAACGCCTGGGATGAGTTCCTCCTCGCGCTCACCATGATGAACCGGGTGAGCATGCGCACGCTGTCGGTGGGCATCACGCTCTACCAGGGCGAGTTCGCGTTCCCCTGGCCGCTCATTTCGGCGGCGCTGATCGTGGCCATCGTGCCGATCTCCATCCTGATCGCACTGTTCCAGGAGCGCGTCGTGGGTGGGCTCACGGCCGGCGGCGTGAAGGGATAGCGCGACTCGATTGCGCCCGCTGCAGCCCGCCATCGTCCCATGCGCACGCTTTTGCTCGATCCCGACTTTCGCGCCGGCTTCGCCGAGGCGATGCCCGGCAACGTCGGCCTCACGCCATTCGGCCTGGTGTGCGGGCTCGGCGCCGCTTCCGCCGGCGCCAGCCTGGCCGCAGCGCTCGGAATGAGCGCCATCATCTTCTCGGGTGCAGCGCAGATCCTGGCGATCCAGCTGCTGTCCGCGGGTGCGCCGCTTGCCGTCATCATCCTGACCTGCTTCGTGGCGGGATTGCGCTTCCTGATGTACAGCGCGGCAATGGCGCCGTATCTCAAGCCGCTGCCGCCGCGCTGGCAGCAGGCGGTCGCCTTCGTGCTCACCGACCAGGCGTTCGCGCAATCCATCCGGCGCTTCGATTCGGGTGGCGACACGCGCGCCGCTGCGCGCCATTTCCTCGGGGGCGGCTTCGCGTTGTGGCTGTGGTGGCAAATCACGAACGTCATCGGGTTCTTCGCCGGCAACCTGATTCCGGCAACCTGGTCCCTCGATTTCGCGGTGCCGCTGTGCTTCCTCGCGCTCGTGGTTCCGCTGTTGCGCAACGTCGCGTCACTGGCCGCTGCGTCGACCGCAGGCGTCGCGGTGGTGGCGCTCGCGGCGCTCCCCATGCGGCTCAACCTCATCGTCGCAGCGCTGCTCGGCATCGCGGCCGGCACGCTCGTCGACACGCTGCGGAGACCATGGACGCGACGCTGAAGCTGTGGGTGATGGTGGTGGTGGTCGGCGCGCTCAACTACCTCTCCCGCCTGTCGTTCATCGCCTTCTTTGCGCGTCGGTCAATGCCGCCGCTCCTCGCCCGGTCGCTCAAGTTCGTCCCGGCCGCGATGCTGACGGCGCTCGTCGTTCCCATGATCGCGAGCCCGTCGACGGGCGCCGATGGCGCCGCGACGCTGCGCATCGCTGCAGCGCTCGTCGCCGCCGTGGTTGCGCTGGCCACGCGCAACGGGATCGCCACCATCGTCGTCGGCATGGCGACGCTGTGGACCCTGCAGGCATTGCGGTAGACTTTGCCGATGCGCTTCGAAGGCTCCGACACCTACGTCGCCACCGACGACCTCAAGCTCGCCGTCAACGCCGCGCTCGCGCTCGAGCGGCCGCTCCTGGTGAAGGGCGAGCCCGGCACCGGCAAGACGCTGCTCGCCGAGGAAGTGGCACGCGCCCTCGGCCGTCCGCTGTACCAGTGGCACGTCAAGTCCACCACCAAGGCGCAGCAGGGTCTCTACGAATACGACGCGGTGTCGCGCCTGCGCGATTCCCAGCTTGGCGACGGGCGAGTCGCCGACATCGCGCATTACATCAAGCGCGGCGTGCTGTGGGACGCCTTCGCGAGCGACGCGCCCGCCGTCGTGCTGATCGACGAGATCGACAAGGCGGACCTCGAGTTCCCCAACGATCTGCTGCGCGAGCTCGACCGGATGGAGTTCTACGTCTACGAGACGCACGAGACGATCCAGGCGCGCCATCGTCCGCTCGTCGTGATCACCTCGAACAACGAGAAGGAGCTGCCCGACGCTTTCCTGCGCCGCTGCTTCTTCCACTACATCCGCTTTCCCGATCGCGAGACGATGACGCGCATCGTGGACGTGCACTTTCCCGGGCTCAAGAAGGCGCTGCTCGCCGAGGCGCTCGAGGTGTTCTTCGAGCTGCGCGAAGTGCCCGGCCTGAAGAAGAAGCCGTCGACGTCCGAGCTGCTCGACTGGCTCAAGCTGCTGCTCGCCGAGGACCTCCCGCCCGAGGCGCTGCGCAGCAGCGACCGCAAAGTGGTCGTGCCCCCGCTGCATGGCGCGCTGCTCAAGAACGAGCAGGACGTGCACCTGTTCGAGCGCGTCGCCTTCATGGCGCGCGCGGGCCGCTGATCGGCACCGGCATGGCACGCTTCGTCGAGCCCGTCACGCTGCGCGGCCGCCACGCCACGCTCGAGCCGCTCGCGGCCGCGCACGAAAGCGCCGTGCGGCAGGCCGCCGCCGACGGCGAGCTATGGCGCCTGTGGTACACGTCGGTGCCCGCGCCGGACGCCACGGGCACCTGGCTCGCCTCCGCGCTGGCCATGCGCGACAACCTGGGCGCCATGCCGTTCGTCGTGCGCGACGCGACGGGCGCCATCGTGGGCAGCACGCGCTATTTCAACGTCGATGCCGCCAATCGCCGCCTCGAGATCGGTCACACGTGGTATGCGCAGCGCGCCCAGCGCACGGCGATCAATACCGAATGCAAGCTGCTGCTGCTCACGCACGCGTTCGAGACGCTCGGCTGCATCGCGGTCGAGTTCCGCACCCACTGGTTCAACCACGCGTCGCGGGCCGCGATTGCGCGGCTCGGCGCCAAGCAGGACGGCGTGCTGCGCAATCACCAGCTGATGCCCGACGGCAGCCGCCGCGACACCGTCGTCTTCAGCATTCTCGACAGCGAATGGCCGGCGGTGAAGCGGCACCTGGGCTTCCTGCTCGAGCGGCCGCGCTGACCGGCGCATCCGCGGGCGCCGCGGACGGCGCGGACGGCGCGGACTGTCGCGCATGCGCCATGGCCGCGACGATGTCGACCGGCGGCACGGGCGAGGGCGTCATGACGGTGGCAATGCCGGCCAGTCCGATCGAGGCAAGCGCGATGAACACCGCGAGGCCCACTTGCAGCGACGCCGCGAGCACCGAGCCCGATTGCCGCATGGCGCGCGCACCGAAGCGGCGCGCCGGCATGTCGCCTGCGGCCCCGGTGCGCGTGCGTGTCATGCGTTCTCCCTCGTGTTGTTGATCGGATTGAACCCCACCGGTAGCGACGGGTCACGCTAAAAATCAACCGCTGCCGTGCGGATTGCGCCGCGCGCACATCCACGCACCAGGCTCCCGACCATGCTGACCGGCTTCTTCCTGCACCTGAAGGCGCATCGGCTGCCCGTGTCGACGCGCGAATTCCTGACGCTGGTCGAGGGCCTCGAGGCGCGCGTGGTGTCCCTTTCGCTGGACGATTTCTACCTGCTCGCGCGCACTTCGCTCGTCAAGAACGAGGAGCACTTCGACCGGTTCGACCTGGCGTTCGGGTCGTATTTCAAGGGCGTCGAATCCATCTTCGACGTCCGCGAGCCGATTTCCGACGATTGGCTGCGCGCGCAGATCGAGCGCACGCTCAGCGAGGAGGACAAGCGCGCGATCGAGGCGCTGGGCGGTCTCGACGCGCTCATGCAGACGCTGCGAGACCGCCTGGCCGAGCAGCGCGAGCGCCACGCCGGAGGGCGCAAATGGGTCGGCACCGGCGGGACGAGCCCGTTCGGCCGCGCAGGTTACAACCCGGAAGGCGTGCGCATGGGCAGCGAGAGCGGCGGCAACCGCACCGCGGTCAAGGTCTGGGACGAGCGCAACTTCCGCAATCTCGACGGCGACGTCGAGCTGAACACGCGCAACATCAAGGTCGCGCTGCGCCGCCTGCGCCGCTTCGCGCGGGAGGGCGTCCCCGAGGAGCTGGACCTCGATGGGACCATCGACGGCACCGCGCGCAACGCCGGCTGGCTCGACCTGCGCCTGCAGCCGGAGCGGCGCAATCGCGTCAAGGTGCTGCTGTTCCTCGATGTAGGCGGCTCGATGGATCCGCACGTCACGCTGTGCGAAGAGCTGTTCTCCGCGGCTCGCGCGGAGTTCAGGCACCTCGAGACGTTCTACTTCCACAACTGCATCTACGACCACGTCTGGCGCGACAACCGGCGGCGGCGCAGCGAGCGCACCGGAACGCTGGAGCTCATTCGAACGTACGGCCCGGACTGGAAGGTGATCGTCGTCGGGGACGCAGCGATGAGCCCGTACGAGCTCACGCAGGCGGGCGGCAGCGTGGAATACGCCAACGACGAGCCGGGGCTCGCGTGGCTTGCGCGGCTGTTCCAGCACTTCCGCAGCGTCATCTGGTGGAACCCCGAGCCGCGCCGCGGATGGGAATACACACGGTCGACACAGATGATCCTGCAGGCGCTCGGCCCGCGCATGCATCCGCTGACGCTGGACGGCATCGCCCAAGGTGTCGACGCGCTGCGCAAGTGAGCGCAGACCGCGATTGGCGCAAGGGGCTGCGTGACGCGCTCGACGTCGACCCACGC
>DATILY010000119.1:0-8149 GCA_035475895.1 Casimicrobiaceae bacterium
CGGTGCACCGCGCTCACTCTTCTCGATTCAGGCAAACACGATGACGATCCATCGCATTCTCCTCATGGGCAACGAACATCTGAGACGCGCATCCGCGCCGGTCGAAGATCCCGCGTCGCCCTCGATTGCCACGCTCGTCGACGACCTGCTCGACACCATCAATTCAGTCGATGGCAACGGCCTCGCGGCGCCGCAGATCGGTGTCAATCTGCGCGTCGTGGTCTACCGCGTTCCGCCCCACCGCATTCCTGCCGGCGCACGGCAGCAGCCTGTGCCGTGGACGACTCTGATCAATCCCGTGGTGACACCCCAAGACGACGAGAAGCGGCCGATCTGGGAGCGGTGCCAGTCCTTGCCGAACCTCTACGGGCGCGTGCCACGCTACAACCATGTGCGGCTCACCTACACGACGCTTTCGGGCGAGCCGCAAACGCGCATCGCGCGGGGGTATCATGCGATGCTGCTGCAGCACGAATGCGATCATCTCGACGGAGTCCTCTATCCGATGCGCATGACGGATATGCGCGATCTGGCATTCGTCTCGGAGCTGATGCCGGAAGGCCGCGATTTCTTCTCCTACACGGCGGCGCAGTTCGATGGCGACTAGCGCGTGACCGCCAGGTTGCCGCCCGGAGGCCCGATGTCCGATCTCGCATTCCTCTCCGCCGTGGAGCTTCTCGAAGGCTATCGGCAACGCGCGTTCTCACCCGTCGAGGTAATACGCGCCTGCCTTTCCCGCATCGAGCGGTCGGGCGCCGCACTGAACGCGTTCGTCCACGTCGACGCCGACGGCGCGCTCGCTTCTGCGCACGCATCCGAGCAGCGCTGGCAGCGAGGTGCTCCGGCCGGCGCGCTCGACGGCGTGCCGGTCACCATCAAGGACTTGATCCTCACGCGTGGCGTGCCGACGCGGCGTGGCTCGAAGGCCGTCGATCCGGCGGGTCCCTGGGAGAGCGACGCGCCCGTCACGGCCCGACTGCGCGAAGCGCACGCCGTGATCCTCGGCAAGACATCGACCCCTGAGATGGGATGGAAGGCGGTGACCGACAGCCCGCTGATCGGCGTCGCCCGCAACCCCTGGAATCCCGCGATGACGCCTGGTGGCAGCTCGGGCGGCGCGGCCATCGCGGCCGCAACCGGCATGGGCGCGCTGCACGTGGGCACCGACGGCGGCGGGTCGATTCGCATCCCCGCGTCATTCTGCGGGATCTTCGGGCTGAAGCCGAGCTTCGGCCGCGTGCCGGCGTGGCCACTGTCGCCCACGGGAACCGTCGCACATCTCGGCCCGATGACGCGCACGGTTGCCGACGCGGCGCTGATGCTGAACACGATCACGCGTCCCGACTCGCGCGACTGGCATTCGCTGCCGTACGATGCGCGCGACTACCTCGCCGGACTCGATGACGGCATCGCCGGCGCGCGCATCGCGTGGTCGCCCGGCCTCGGACGCTTCGACGTCGAGCGCGACGTCGCCGAAGTCGTCGCAACTGCGGTCCGCGCCTTCGACGAAATCGGTGCGTTGGTCGAGGAAGTGGATCCATCGCTGCCGGACGTGCACGCGATCTTCACGCCCCACTGGTGGGTTGGCTGCTACAACGCCGTGCGCGCGCTGCCGCCCGAAAAACGCGCGCTTCTCGACCCCGGGCTGGCGTCGGTTGCGCAGGAAGGTTCACGGATCGCGCTGCCCGACTACCTGAACGCCATCGCCGCGCGCGCGGCCCTTGGCGCGATGTTGCGCGAATTCCACACGCGCTACGATTTCCTCGTCACGCCGACCGTCGCCGTCTCGCCGTTCACGGCCGGCCGCCTCGCGCCGGAAGCACTCGGCAACATCGGCAGCGACTGGACGCGCTGGGCGTCGTTCTCGTTCCCGTTCAACCTGACGCAGCAGCCTGCCGCCACGGTCCCGTGCGGCTTCACCGCGTCGGGCCTGCCGGTGGGGCTTCAGATCATCGGTGCAATGCACGACGATCGCGGTGTGCTTCGAGCGGCGCGCGCGTTCGAGCGCGCCCGGCCTTGGCATGGCAGCTATGCGCACTGGGCAAACCATAGCGCGTAACGCCACGGCGTCTTGACCCAGCAAGAGAGGAGCGGTATCGCCGCATGACGCCTGGACTGAAGCAGCCCGCAATCGGCCGGACATACGCCGACTCGACGCCATGGTGGCCCGAGCCCGCATCGATTTCCGGCGCGCCCAACATCGTCGTCATCCTGATGGACGACATGGGGTGGTCGGACGTCGGTTGCTACGGGTCGGAGATCGACACGCCGAATATCGACGCCCTGGCCGCTCGAGGCGTGCGGCTGACGCACTACACCACCCACCCGCTGTGCTCACCGGCACGCGCGGCTCTCCTGACCGGTTGCAACGCCCATGCGGTCGGCAGCGGCTGGCTGTCCAATCATTCCGCGGGCTTCCCGGGCTATGTCGGTGAGATTCCGCTGCATGCTGCAACGCTGCCCGAGACGCTGCGCGCGGCCGGTTACGAGACCATCATGGTCGGCAAATGGCACAACACCCCCGTCGCCGACACCGTCTCCGGCGGCTCGAAGCGCAGTTGGCCCACGCAGCGAGGCTTCGATACGTTCTACGGCTTCCTCGGCGGAGAGACGCACCATTTCTTTCCGTCCCGCCTGATGCTCAACAACGTCCTCCTGCCCATCGACGAATACCCGCGGGACTACTACTCGGGCGACGACTGGATGACGCAGGGTGTGCGCTTCATCCGCGAGCTGCGGCAGAGCCGGCCGGCCAAACCCTTCTTTCTCTACGTCGCGAACAACGCGATGCATTCGCCGTTGCAAGCGAAGGCGAGCGACATGGCGCGCTATCGCGGCCGCTACGACGCCGGTTGGACAGCCGCGCGATCCATGCGCTTTCGAAGGCAGATCGAGATGGGGATCGTTCCAGCCGGCACGGCGCTGTCGCCGTCCGATCGCCGCGTGCGCCCTTGGGACGACACTGAGCCGCACCACCGCGACCTATATGCGCGGCACATGGAGGCCTATGCAGGCATGCTCGACAATGCCGACCAGAACGTCGGCAAGCTCGTACGTTGCCTTGCCGAGCTGCAGGAGCTCGACAACACGTTGATCGTCTTCACCTCGGACAACGGCGGAACCGACGCGGGTGGCGCGCACGGCGCTTTCAACCTCAACCGCCTGTATGCCGGGCTGGCCGCGCGCACGGCCGCGGACGAGCAGCAAACCGCGCACGCGCTCGGTGGACCGCGCAGCTCGGCGCTGTATCCCACTGCCTGGGGCGAAGTATCGAACACGCCGTTTCCCAGCTTCAAGACGTACACCGGCGCGGGAGGCCGGCGCGTCTCCATGATCGTGTCATGGCCTGCGCGCATCGCGGCCGGTGGTGCAATTCGTCGCCAGTTCATGCATGTGACCGATGTGATGCCGACGATCCTGTCGCTTGCCGGCGTGCCACGGCTGGAACGGCTGAATGGCAACAGCACGCAAGCGCTCGATGGCCTCGATTGCGCCGCGGTGCTGACGCACGATGCTGCGTCGCCCCGCACCGAGCAGTATTACGAGTGCTGGTCCAATCGCGCGTACGTTCGCGATGGCTGGCTGGCGCGGTCCTTGCAGGTTCGCGGGCAGCCCATCGACATGGACAATTGGACCCTGCACAACCTGAATGAGGATTTCTCCGAATCGATCGACCTCGCGCAGCGGGCGCCCGCCAAGCTCGCGGAACTGGTCGATGCGTTCGACGCTGCCGCGCGGAAGAACGACGTCTATCCGCTCGACAACCGCACGCTGATGGGAAAATTGTCCGACGCCGCGGGATGGCTGCGGGCGCTTGCGGATCAGGCGCGGCGGTTCCCGCCTGGCGCTCAGTCTGCACATCGTAACGATGTCATTCCGCTGGTGTCGAATCGCGCGTTTCGAATCCGCGTCACCTTCGACCAACGGCGCGACGACGAGGGCGTACTCTGGGCGCTCGGCGACATCATTGCCGGCATCGTGTCGTATATCGAGGCCGGTCGGCTGCACGTGCATTACAACGGATTCGGCAACGAGGTCGGCCTGGCGCCGGTGGACCTCGAGGTCGGCAGCCACACCGCCATGCTCGACTACGAGGCGCTCGGCGCACGCCGCGGTCGCGGACGGCTGCTGGTCGACGACGTCGAGCGCGTGTCCTGGACGGACCTTTCGCCCACGTTGATGTTCGGACCGTTCGAGGGCTTCGACGTCGGCCTGGACCGCCGCGCGCCGGTGTGCTGGGATGTGTACGAGCGCCACGGGGCGTTCCGCTATTCGGGCTCGATCGCCGGCGTGTGGATCGAACCTGGCACCCGGGCGTTGGACTAACTCTGGAACTGCACGAGGACAATCGAGCATGAAACCCCTGCGCAGGAAATTCCTCGCCATTGGCGGCAGCGTCCTGGCTTGTGCCGCGGTGCCGCGGGCCGGGTACGCGCAAGAGGGCGCCCGCTATCCGACCCGGCCGGTGCGGGTCATCGTCCCGTACCCGGCCGGCACGCCGCTGGATGTGCTGATGCGCGTCATCGGCCAGCACTTGTCCGAGCGGCTCGGTCAACCGGTGGTGGTCGAGGACAAGCCAGGTGCAAGCAGCAACATCGGGACCGAGCTCGTGGCACGCGCGCCCGCGGACGGCTACACGCTGCTGGCGTATGGCATCAACTTCACCGTCAATCCGAGCCTGTTCCACACCGTGCCGTACGACGCACAGAAGGACTTCGCACCGGTGGCCGGACTGATTCGCACGCCGTCGGTGTTGATCGTGCGAACGGACTCACCGTTCAAATCGGTGGCCGAAATCGTGAAGCGGGCACGCGAAAAGCCCGGCGGCCTCACGTATTCGTCGGGCGGCAACGGCTCGATGGCTCACCTGTGCGGCGAGCTGTTCAAGGCCGGTTTCGGCATCGATGTGCTGCACACGCCGTACAAGGGATCTCCCGAGGTATTCCAGTCGGTGCTGTCGGGACAAACCGATTATTCGTTGCCCGTCTTCAACTCGGCCTTGAACCAGATCAAGGCTGGCGCGTTCCGCGGCTTGGCAGTGACGTCGCCGCAGCGCATGCCCCAGCTTCCCGGTGCCCCGACGATGCACGAGGTGATGGGCGCGGCGGGGTTCGACCTCGAGGCGGAGAACGGCATCGTGGCACCCGCGGGCACTCCATCCGATGTCATCGCGAGGCTCAGCTCCGAAGTGCTCGCCATCCTGCGCGAGCACGACGTCGCGGAGCCGCTCGTGACACAGGGCTTCACCATCGCAGCCGGCACGCCGAGCGAAGTCGCGCAGCGCATCGCGAAGGACCTCGTGAAATACAAGGACGTCGTCAAGAAGGCCCACGCGCAGGTCGACTGATGAGGTCACGCGCGAATCACCCACTACGCGTCAGCCTGCTGTGCACCGCTTTCGCGCTTGCTATCGCCTGCACGATCGCCGCGATGCCGGCGCATGCGGCCGCTGCCTCGACAACCGCATCGTCTTCGCGTGCCGAGTACAGCCGGCTGTTCGGCGAACTGCAGAAGGCCGATTTCGTGCAAGAGGGCGCGACGCAGTCGCAAGCGCTGCTCTATGTATTCTTCGACGCGAATTGCTACTACTGCCACCTGACGTGGAAGGCGCTGCAGCCGTATGAGCGCGTGGGCCTTCAGGTGCGCTGGATTCCCGTGGCGTACCAGAAGCCGAGCTCGGTCGGACGCGCAGGCGCGATCGTGCAAGCCGCCGACCGGGCGGCCGCGCTGCGCCTCAACGAAACCCGCTACGACCGTGCCCGGTTCGATGGCGGCATCGCGCCGATGGACGACGTGCCCAGCGCACTGGTCGCGCAGCTCGAGCGCAATACCCGGCTCATGCAGGCCTTCGGTGCGCCGGGCACGCCGGTCGTGATATGGAAGGACGGTGCTGGCCAAGTGCACGTCAAGGTCGGTGTGCCGCGGCTCTCGCAGCTGCCGTCGATGACCCGGCTTCCCGTGCAGGTCGTGAACGACCCCGAGCTGGCGCAGTTCCGGTAGCGGCGCGCGATCAGTTCAACCGCACGGCCACGTCGAAGCTCCAGGTTCGACGAATCTCGATCACGTCGTAATCGCGCGCCAGCTCCGGCGAAAATGCCGGGTAGTGCTCGAGGCTTCGCACGAGGCGCCGTATCGTTTCATCAACTTCGGCAACTCCGCTGGAGAGCACGAAGCTCACCGATTCGACCGATCCGTCGCTTCGGATGGCAACCGTCACCATGGGATTGGTGCGAACCTGCTTCGCCACCTGGCGCACCATCTCGATCGGCGTGTTCGATTGGATCTTCTGTTCCCACGCCTCGGCGTAGCGGACGAGCTGCGCGTTGGGATGGGCCCGGCCCCATAACCTGACCCGGCGCCCGTTGCTCAACGACAGCGGCAAGGTCGAGGTCGCGCGACCATCGCCGGGGACGGCATCGCGCCGCGCAGCCTCCTCGTCGAGCTGACGTCCTATGGCGCGAAGCCTGGCTTCGCGTTTTTCTTCTTCGTCGGCCCTGTCGCCTGCGCCGTCTTGCGAATTCCCGGGCGCTCGCGCGGGCGCCTGCGCTACACCGGGCGGTCGGCCGGAGCCTTGCGAGGATCCCCCCGGCGGCCGATCCGTATCTTGCGCCGCGCTCGGAGCCCGGGCGGTGTCCCGGTTCTGCGCGCTGGGGGACGACGCGGCGCGCTGCTCGTCCGCCTGGCGCTCGCTCTCCTGGCGCTCAGCCTCTCGACGCGCCGTTTCGGCACGCGCCGCTTCTTGTTGCTGGCGCGCGACCTGTTGACGTTGCGCCTCGGCTTGCGCGGCTGCCAGTCGCTGCGCTTCCTTTCGCTCAGCTTCCTGTCGTTCGGCCTCGGCACGCGCGGCCTCTTCCTGCTCGCGCGCGATCCGTTGACGTTGCGCCTCGGCTTGCGCCGCTGCAAGTCGCTCCGCTTCCTTTCGCTCAGCTTCGTGTCGTGCCGCTTCCTGTCGTGCCGCTTCCTGTCGTGCCGCTTCCTGTCGTGCCGCTTCCTGTCGTGCCGCTTCCTGTCGTGCCGCTTCCTGTCGCGCCGCTTCGATGCGCGCTGCCTCCTCTTCCTGCCCTGCGACCTGCTGACGCTGCGCGTCCCGTTGCGCGGCTGCTGCCCGTGCCGCTTCCGCATTTTCAGCCTCGCGTTGTGCGGTCTCCGCGCGAGCAGCTTGTTCTTGTTGGCGCGCAGCCTCCTGACGCTGCGCTTCCAGCTGTGCCGCAGCCACTCGGGCTGATTCCTTTCGTTGGGTCTCTTGCCGTACGGCCTGGGCCCGCGCCGATTCTTCCTGCTCGCGCGTGGCCTTTTGACGCTCGACTTCACGTTGCGCGGCTGCAAGCCGTTCGCTTTCCTGACGTTCAGCGTCCTGCATTGCCGCCAACAGACGCGCTTGTTCTTCCCGCCGCGCAATCAGCTCGCGCTGCGCCCCGGCTTCCGCCGCTGCCGAGCGTTCGGCTTCCTGCGCAACGTCCGGTGTTGGCGCCACGACCGACATCGCGCGATCGGTGCTCGAAGCGCTGCCTTCTGCGACGATGGCCGGCGTGGGAATCGAGGGCGGCGTCGGCGCAATGGGCGCGGCATCAGGCGGCGCCCTCGTATCGAGTGGCGCGGGTTCCGCAACGGCAGGCGCGAGCTGTGCGGCCGCATCCGCGGGTAACGGTGCCTTCGCTGCCGGCGCATGAGACGCGGTGCTTCGCTTGGAGCGCGCTTGCGCAGTTGGCGGAGGCCGGGGCACGAGCGGCGTTGTCGTCGCGGGGTGCGACGTTACCGCCGGCCCCGACGGAACGGGAGGCGACAAGCTGGTCGGCCGCCCTTCGGCCGATGGCAGCGAAGGCGCCGCCCCGCCTGCTTCCGCCGGTGATTCGTTCCTGGTCAGCGTCGGAACGAGCGCGAGCCTCAGGTCGGGTGCGTCGCTCCGGCGATCGCCCCATGGCACGCCCAAGGCAGGAAGCCCCAGTCCGTGGCCGCCGAACATCAGCATCAGGAACGACGCATGCATGACGCCCGAAAGCAGCAATGCAACGGCGAGTCGCCCGTCTTCACGGCTCGTATCTCGTCGACGCCGCGGTCCGCGGCCACCTGGCGGCCGAGTCGATGGAACGTGCCGGGGGACAGACAGCTGCCGTTGCGCAGCGGCTGGAGCTCCGGCGCTCAATGTCGG
>DATILY010000120.1:0-52718 GCA_035475895.1 Casimicrobiaceae bacterium
GGCCGGTCGCCCGGGATGGACGGCAACCGCGCAAGCGAAGCCGCTCTATACGCACGAGTACCTGCAGAGCGGCGCCGGCGTGGTGAGCGTCGCGATGCGGCCCGGCCCGCTGGGTCTCGGATGCCCTCCGACGATGGAGATGCCCTACTACCACGGACCGCTCTACGATCTGGTCGGTGCCGGCGTCGAGGTCGCTGCGACGTTCCATTCACTGACGCTTCCGGCGCGGCTTGCGATCGACAATCCCCTCGACGATGCGCGATTCCGGCGCGACATGGCGGGCAAGCCGGCCATCCTCCTCGCCTCCGACCCTCGTGCCGCCGGCATGCACGCTGCGCGCGCCGGTTCGCCTGCGCGCGTGGCGCATCGCGCGGTGCTCTTCTCGCCGCATCCTGAAATGGGCGATCTCGTGCGCAAGTACATTGCGCTCGACGGTTATGTCCGCCACTACCTGCCGATCCGCGGCTTCGGCACGCTGCGCGATACCTTGCGACACTACCGCGTCACCGAGGCCCCGAGCTTTCGCCTGATCGTCAACGCGTTGCACGATGTCATGAGCGATGCGCGCCCTGCCGGTGCCGGCGCTCCGGCTGCCATCGCGAGCGAAACGGTCGAGACCGATCTGGTTGAGGTCTGTGAAGCGGCATCGGCGCGCCTGCCGCCGTTCGGCTCCGGCGAGGAGGGCGATCTGCTGCAGGACGTCGCGGCGGGCATTCGCGCGCGCCTCGCGCGGCTGCGCGGGCCCGCGCGTGCGGCTGCCGAGACGGTGGAAGGCAGCACGCGGCTGCGCGCCTCGTACACGCATCTCGTCCGCACGATGAGCGAGCACGCGCGCAGCATGCCGGCACCTTCGGCCGCGCAGGCGCTGATGGAGCTCGACCTCGGCGTTGCCCTGCTGGAATGCTGGACGCGCGTCGCGCAATTCGACCGGACGATCGCAGGACGAGCATGAGCGAAGAACCGATCGACGTGCGGCTCGAGCGCGTGCGCAAGACGTTCGGTGCGGTCGTCGCCGTCGACGACGTCAGCATCGACATCCCGCGGGGCAGCATCTTCTCGCTGCTCGGGCCGTCCGGCTGCGGCAAGACGACCACCTTGCGTCTCATTGCAGGGTTCGAGCAACCGGACCGCGGCGAAGTCACCATTCGCGCCAACAAGGTGACCGCGGTACCGCCGTACCGGCGCGACTTCAGCATGGTGTTCCAGAGCTACGCGCTCTTTCCGCACCTGAGCGTCGCCGAAAACGTCGCCTTCGGGCTGCGCATGCGGCGTGTTCCACGCCACGAGCGCGCCACCGCCGTACGCGAGGCGCTCGACCTCGTGCAGCTCGGCGCGCATGCGGATCGCTACCCGCGCCAGCTGTCGGGAGGCCAGCAGCAGCGCGTCGCGCTCGCGCGCGCCATCATCGTCAAGCCCGCGGTCCTGCTGCTCGACGAGCCGCTCGGCGCGCTCGACAAGATGCTGCGCGAGGAAATGCAGGTCGAGCTGCGCAGCCTCCAGCAGCGCCTCGGGATCACGGCGGTCTTCGTCACTCACGACCAGGAGGAGGCGCTTACCTTGTCCGACCAGGTCGCCGTGATGCGCAACGGCGCCATCGAGCAGATGGGACCGCCGCGCGAGATCTACGAGCGCCCGCGCAACGAGTTCGTGGCGGGATTCCTCGGGGCCAGCAACTTCCTCGACGGTACCGTGCTCGCGCGCGATCACGCGGGCGCCATCGTCGAGACTGCCGCCGGCCGCATACCGGCGAGCGCCGAAGCCGCCGTCGGCAGCAAGGTGCGCATTGCGGTTCGGCCCGAGCGCGTGCGGGTCGGCCCGGCAGGGAGCGAAGGTTTGCCCGCGCGTATCCGCGACATCGTCTATCGCGGCCCGATCACGCATCTCTACATGGACAGTGCCGCCGGATCGTTGCTGTCCTACCAGCAGAACGCCGGCGCGCAGGCATGGCAGGTAGGTGACGAGGTTCGCTGTGCATGGGACGCGCAGAGCGGCGTCGCGGTCGTCGCGGAGCGCACATGAAAGGCGCCTGGGCGTGGATGCTCGCGATTCCACCGCTCGCCATCGCGCTGCTGTTCTTCGTCGGCCCGCTGCTCCACCTCTTCTGGGTCAGCTTGCATACGAGCTCGCAGAGCGAGCTGTACGGTGCAGCGCTGACGCTGCAGAACTACGGCGCGGTCCTGACGGACTCGTTCTACCTCGGCATCATTCGCCGAACGCTCGGTGTCGCCGCGCTCATCCTGGCCATCAGCCTGCTGATCGGCTATCCGGTGGCCTACTTCGTCGCGCTGCAGCCACCCCGGCGCCGCATGATCGTGCTGCTGTTGTTGCTCTTTCCGCTCATGGTCAGCAACGTCGTGCGAGCGTACGGATGGGTCGCCATCCTGGGTCGCCGCGGCGTCCTCAACAGCGGGCTGCGCAGCTTCGGGTTGATCGACGCTCCGCTCGACCTGCTCTATTCGACCGAGGCCGTCGTCATCGGCCTGATGACCATCCTGCTGCCCTACATGGTGATCTCGATCGCCAACACGCTGTCCTCGCTGGACCCACGCTACGAAGAGGCGGCGCAGGCGTTGGGCGCGGGGCCCGTGCGCACCTTCGTCCACGTGACGCTGCCGCTGTCCACGCCTGGCGTGGCGTCGGGCATGCTGCTCGTGTTCCTGCTGTCGTTGAGCGCGTACGTCACCATCACGCTCCTGGGCGGCCCGCGCTCCAAGCTGCTGGTCAGCATGGTCTACGACAGCGTCACCGCATTCCAGTGGCCGCGCGCCGCAGCGCTGGCGTTCATCCTGCTGGCGTTGGCGCTCGTCGTCACGGCGCTCATCCTGGCGGTCCTGCGTCCGCGTCGCGTCCAGGGCATGGGCCGGTGACGTCCGCGCGCATGCTCGGACCCGCGCTGCGCGGCGTCTGTGCGACGATCGCGTTCGCGCTGATCATCGTGCCGATCGCAATCGTGGTCGTCACCGCGTTCTCGCCGCTCGACTACTTCGAGTTCCCGCCGCGCTCGCTGTCGCTGCGCTGGTTCGTCGAGTTCTTCCGTCTCGAGAACATGCGGAGCGCCTTCGCCCTGAGCCTCGAGCTCGCCGTGCTCGCTGCCACGCTTTCGAGCGTGCTCGGCACGATGGGCGCCTTGTTCCTGGTCCGGCAACGCGGCTTCATGGCCGGCGTCCTCCAGTCGCTGTTCCTGGCGCCGCTGGTGTTCCCGACCATCATCCTCGGCGTGGCCCTGCTCCTGCTGTACAAGACGATCGGCATGCCGGTCTTCGCGGGATTGGTGGTGGCCCACTGCGTCATCGGGCTGCCCTATGCATTTCGCACGGTGCTGGCGAGTGCGCAGGCGCTCGATCCCGCGCTCGAGGAGGCCGGGCAAAGCCTCGGCGCAGGGCCGCTGCGAACGCTGTTCGTCATCACGCTCCCATTGGTCTGGCAGGGCGTGGTTTCCGGGTGGCTGTTCGCATTCATCGTCTCGTTCGGCGAGCTCAATGCCGCGCTGTTCCTGACCGGCCCGGGGCTGACGACGCTCCCCATCGAGATCTTCAGCTACCTGCAGTTCCAGGGCGGGCAGCTGGTGATCGCGGCCGCCTCCGCGTTGCAGGTGGGGCTGATCATCGTGATGGTCGCCGCCATCGAGCGGATCGTCGGCATCGGGCGCATCATTCGCGCACGCTGACCGCACCAGCCAGCGTTAAAGGCGACCGGCCCGTTCAGAGCACAGGACGTCGCTCAAGCGCCTGCCTGATGATGCGCAGGGCGTCCTCGCGCTCGGTGCCGGCAAGCGTCAGCCGCGGACCGCGCACGCGCTCGTGTCCCATGCCGACTTCCTGCTGCACGAGCTTGATGAGCTGCACGAACTTGGGCACGGTATCCATGCGCAACAGCGGCAGGAACCACCGGTACAGCGCATCCGCCTTCTTCGCATCGCCGCTCATCGCGGCCCTGAACAGCGCGACGGTCTCGCGCGGCAACGCGTTCACCAGTCCGGCGATCCAGCCGACCGCACCCATGCGCACCGATTCCACGATCATGTCGTCGAGCCCCGCGAACACCGCCAGGCGGTCGCCGCACATCGCCCGTGTCGCAGTAACGCGTCGCACGTCGCCGCTCGATTCCTTGACCGCGTGGAGATTGTCGTTCTCCGCCGCGAGCTCCGCGATGTGCGGCGCCAGGAAGTCCGTCTTGTACGCGGGCGGGTTGTTGTAGAGCATGCACGACAGACGCGTCGCGCGGATCACCGCCTCCACGTGCGCCTTCATCTCGCGCCAGTCCGTGCTGTACACGTATGCCGGCAGCACCAGCAACCCGGCGCAGCCCACCTGCTCGGCCGCCCGCGCGAGCGCGACGGCGTCGCGCGTGCTCAACGACGCGATGCCGGCCACGACGGGCTTGCCGTCCAGGGCGGATACGAGCGTCTTCAGGATGGCGACCTTCTCGTCGAACGAGAGCGTCGCCGTCTCCCCCAGCGAGCCCAGCGCGACGACGCCGTCGACGCCGTTCTCGACCTGCCATCTGGCGTGGGTTGCAACAAAGTCGTGATCGACGCTTTCGTCCGGCTTGAACGCCGTGGTCATCGCGGCGATGACGCCGGTCCATTTCATCGAGAGAACCTCTGGCATTGGCTGGCTCCGGAATGCAGTGGAGTGGCGGCAGCGTCAGTCCAGCTTCGCGGCCTCTGGAGACGTGAACGGAATCTCCATCAGATCCTCGCCGAAATACACGTTGCCTTCGAAGATCGCGCCGACCTCGCGGATGACGCGCTCGCGCATGCCGGGCCGGTCGAACTGGCTGGTCACATGCGACAGCACCAGGTTGCGCACGCGGGCGGCCGCGGCGAGCTCCGCGACCTCGCGATGCCCCATGGTGAACGCGGCGAACGTGCGGGACGGCGCGGTCCCGCTCAGATAATGGCACATGTGAACCAGCACGTCGCAGTCCCGCGCCAGCTCCTCCAACGCGCGGCAGGGGCCCGTGTCCCCCGAGTAGACGAAGGAACGGCCGTCGGCGTCGACCCGGTAGCCGAGCGACACGAGATGCGGGGCGAAGTGATGCACCTCCACCACGCGCACGCTCCAGCCGGGGTTGCGCACCAGGTCGCCTGCCGCGAGCTCGTGGACCACGGGTTGCGGCCGGGCCCGCTCGCCTTCGCCGCCGCGCGCGCGGTAGACGTCCAGGCTAGCCTGGTTCCGCGTACGCGAGATGAGGTCCAGGCCGAACGCGCCGTCATCGGCGATCAGGCGATCCGTGATCTGCTTCATGCCCGGCGGACCGTACACCTGCAGCTCCGCGACCCGACCGGCCCCCTGATCCCACCGCGTGAGCAACAGGCGCGGATAATCGCCGATGTGATCGTAGTGGTGATGGCTGAAGAAGGCGTGGGACACCTCCACCGCTTGCACACCGAGCTCGAGCAAGCGATGGTGCGCGCCGAAGCCATGGTCGAACACGAGCCGATCCGTGCCGATCTGCAGCAGGTAGCCGGAGCACATGCGGCGCAGCGACGGCGTCGGCGTACCGGTTCCGAGGAGCCACAATTTCATGTCGCGCGCCACCTACTCGATGTGGATGGCGAGCTCGGACAGGAAGTCGCCGTATTTCTTGCGCTCAGCGGTCACGAACTGTTCGAACTGGGCGGCGCTCATGGAGCCCGGCTCGACGCCGACGTCCACGAGGCGGGTCCGCACGTCCGGCGCGTCGATGATCTTGCGCAGCTTCGCATGCAGCAAGCCCACGATGTCGTCGGGCGTGTCCTTCGGCACGAAAAAGCCGAACCATGCCGTGAGGTCGAGGCGTTGCAGCGCACCGGTGGCGAGCACCGGCACGCGAGGCAGCGAGGCGACGGGGCGCGTGCCTGCGATGCCGAGCGCCACCAGCTGACCCGACTTGACGTGGCCGATGGCGGGCGGGATGCCGGAGAAATAGATGCTGACGTTTCCGGCCAGCACGTCGGCGACCGCCTGCGCACCGCCCTTGTACGGAACGCTCAACAGCTTGATGCCCGCGAGACGCTCGAGCAGCGCGCCCGCGATGTGCGCGGTGCTGCCCACGCCTGCAGTGGCGTACGAATACTTGCCCGGATCTGCCTTGGCCAGCGCGATGAATTCGTCGAGCGTGCCGGCCTTGATGGATGGATTGGCCACCAGGAGCTGCGGCAGGTATCCGGCGAGCGCCACGGGACGGAAGTCGCGCTGCGTTTCGTAGGTGGCCGACTTCACGAGGTACGGCGACACGACCATCTCGGTGGTGTTGCCGAGCAGCACCGTGTACCCGTCGGGCGCGGCGCTCGCGACCGCGTGCGCACCGATCATGCCGCCACCGCCGGGCTTGTTCTCGACGACGACGGAAACACCGAGCTCGCTGGTGAGCTGGGCGCTGACGATGCGCGCGATGACGTCTCCCGCGCCGCCGGGCCCATAGGGCACGACGAGCTTGATCGGGCGGGAGGGATAGGGCTCCGCGCAAGCGTCATGCGGCGTCGCGACGAGGCCGAGCAGCAGCGCGAGCAACGTCAACCAGGCTGACTTCATGATGGACTCGACAAGGAAGTGCGGCGCATAATCTATCCGAGATGTCAGTGCATCGCGACATACCATAACTGGTATACATGCCGTCGACCCATCCGAGCCTCCGCGGGCGCACCATGCGCGCTTCCACGCAGCCGGTCAGCACCGCGACGGTGACGCGGCTGCGTCCGCGCGACATGGAGCTTGTGCTCGCCATTCACGCGCACAAGTCGATCACCACGGCGGCGCGCGAGCTCGCGCTCACGCAGCCCGCCGCGAGCCGTGCACTGCGCGATATCGAGCAGCTCCTGCGAGTGCACCTGTTCGAGCGCGACCGGGCGAAGGGCATGAGCCTCACGGCCGCCGGGGAGCTCGTGCTGGTCCGCGCACGCGCGCTGCTCGCCGACTATCGGGCGCTGACCGCCGAGCTCGATGCCTATCGCGCCGGCACCGGCAGCCGCCTGCGCCTTGGCATCATTCCATTCGTTTCGGGTCCTCTGATCGAGCGCCTGATCGCCGAGCTGACGGGCGAACGCCATCGCATGTCCGTCATCGTGACGGAGGCATCGACCACGACGCTGCTCGAGGATCTGCGCCTGCAGCAGCTCGACGCGGTGATCGGCCGCTGCTCGACCGGGCCATTGCCGCCCGGGCTGGCGCAGGAGATGCTGATCAGCCAGGAGGGTTGCCTCCTGGTCCACCCCGACAATCCGCTGCTGCAGCGACGACGCGTGAAGCTCGCCGACCTCGACGCGTTCAGCTGGCTGCTGCCGCCGGACGGGACGCCGACACGCGCGGCGATCAACGCCGTCTTCGCCGCGGCGATGGTAGCGCCTCCGGTGGCGACGGTGGAGTCGTCGTCCACCAAGATCATCCACCTGACGCTGCGGGCGAACCCGCGCATGCTGAGCATCGTACCCGCCGACACGGGGCGCGATATCCAGCAGCTGGGTGGCGTACGCTGCGTTCCTTTCCCGGTCACTCTCAGCATGCCGCCGATCGGGCTCATTTCCGCGGTGCGTCATCGCGACACGCCCGTCGTGCGCAACCTCCGCGCGACGTTGCGCGACCTCGCGCGGAGGCGTCCCGATGCCTGATCTCCAGGAGCAGCCATGGCACGACATACCGTTCGCGTGATCGACTCGCATACCGGAGGTGAACCGACTCGCGTCGTCGTCGCGGGTGCTCCGGACCTGGGTGGCGGCACGCTCGCGGCGCGGCGGGATCGCTTTGCGCGGGACTTCGATTCTTTCCGCTCGGCCGTCGTCAACGAGCCGCGCGGCTCCGACGTGATCGTCGGCGCGCTGCTGGTCGAGCCGGAGGACCCCGCCTGCACTGCCGGCGTCATCTTCTTCAACAACGTCGGCTCCATCGGGATGTGCGGCCACGGGACGATCGGGCTCGTCGCGACGCTCGCCTACCTCGGCACGATCGAGCCCGGTACGCATCGCATCGACACTCCCGTGGGCATCGTCACGGCCCATCTGTCGCAGGACGGCGCGGTGTCCGTCGAGAACGTGCCAAGCTGGCGCGCGCACAAGCGGGTAACCGTGGAGGTACCGGAAATCGGCCCGGTCGTCGGCGACATCGCATGGGGCGGCAACTGGTTCTTCCTGGTCGCCGAGCATGGACAGGCGCTGGCGCTCGAACGCGTCGATGAGCTCACCCGCTACTGCTGGGCGGTGCGCAAGGCGCTCAATGCGCAGGGCCATCCGGATGTGGACCATGTCGAGCTCTTCGGCGACCCGGTCGCGCCGGGCGCGAATGCGCGCAGCTTCGTGCTGTGTCCCGGCAAGGCGTACGACCGCTCGCCGTGCGGCACCGGTACGAGCGCCAAGCTGGCCTGCCTCGGTGCCGACGGTACGCTGGCTGAAGGCGATGCCTGGGTGCAGGAGAGCATCGTCGGCAGCACGTTCGGCGCGAGCTTTCGCTGGCTCGACCGCGCATGTGGACAGGTCCTGCCCACGATCACGGGCCGCGCATTCGTGAACGCCGAGGCGACCCTGGTGCTCGACGACGAAGACCCGTATTGCTGGGGCATTCGCAGTTGAGCAAGCGCGTGCTCGTCGTCGGCGCCGGCATCATCGGCCTGTGCGCGGCGCTGTACTGCCTGCGTCGCGGTTTCGCCGTCACGCTGGTCGACCGCGATTCACGCTCCCGCCGCAGTTGCTCGTTCGGCAACGCCGGCATGATCGTGCCCAGCCATTTCGTGCCGCTGGCAGCACCCGGCGCCGTGCGGCTGGGGCTGCGCTGGATGTTCGATCCGACCGCGCCGTTCCACATCCGGGCGCGGTGGTCGCTCGACCTGTTCGCGTGGCTCGCGCGGTTCGCCCGTTCGGCGACGCGTGCGCATGTCGAGCGCGCGGCACCGCTCCTGCGCGACCTTTGCCTGGCGAGCCGCCAATGCTACGAAGAGCTTGCGGCGGAGCCGGACGCGCATTTCGGGCTCGTGCGCACCGGGCTCCTCATGCTCTGCAGGACAGCACATGGCTTGCGCGAAGAGATGGAGACGGCCGCGTTCGCTCGGCGGCTTGGCCTGCCTGCCGAGCCGCACGTCGGACGCGATGCGCGCGCGCTCGACCCGACCCTGCGCGAGGACATCGCGGGAGCGGTTCATTACCCGCTGGACTGTCACCTGTCGCCCGATCGCCTCATGACGTTCCTCGCAGCCGCGGTCGAGCGGGCTGGCGGCTCGTTCGTGTGGAACACCGATATCGTCGGCTGGCGATCCGATGGCATGCAGGTGCGCGCCGCGCAGGACCGGGACGGCCGCGAGCTGGAGGCGGACGAATTCGTCCTCTGCGCAGGCGCCTGGTCGCCGGAGAGCGTGCGTGACCTCGGCCTTGCGATACCGATTCAGGGTGGCAAGGGCTATACCCTGACGTTGCCGCGTCATTCGCCTGCACCGGCGCACTGCGCAATCCTCACCGAGGACCGCGTGGCCGTCACGCCGATGGACGACGGCGTCCGCGTGGGCGGGACCATGGAGCTGGCAGGCCTGACACGCACCATCGATGACGCACGGGTTCGCGCCGTGGTGGATTCGGTGCCGCGATACTACGCATCGATGCAAACCGACGACTTCGCCGGAATCGTGCCCTGGAGCGGACTGCGGCCATGCTCGCCGGACGGGTTGCCCTACGTGGGACGCACGAACCGTCGAGCGAACCTCGTGATCGCGACAGGACACGCGATGATGGGCGTGACACTGGCGCCCATCACCGGCAAGATCGTCGCGATGCTGCTTGCCGGGGAGCCCGCCCCGCTCGACCTCACGTTGCTCGCCCCCGACCGGTTTTGATGCCATGCGAGCGCGGGCTCGTCTCATCACGCAGCACAACACGCTGATCCGTGTCCAACGTGGACGTGTAACGCATCGTCGTTCCCACTGGAGATCGCCATGAGTGCACCAGGCGCCGAGAAGACCGGTCCCGACCTGACATCGGGCGTATCGATCGACACGCTCGCCGATGGCGCGTCACTGGCCGGCCATGTCGGGGATGAACCGGTGCTGCTTGCGCGTGCGGGGGGCGAATTCTTCGCGATCGGGGCAAGCTGCACGCACTACCACGGCCCGCTCGCCGAAGGACTCGTCGTCGACGACACCGTCCGATGCCCGTGGCATCACGCCTGCTTCAGCTTGCGCACGGGGGAAGCGCTGCGGGCACCGGCGCTCAGCCCCGTTGCGTGCTGGTCCACCGAAGTGCGCGACGGCAAGGTCTATGTGCGCGACAAGGTCCCGCAGGCGCCAGCGAAGCAGCTCGGCGTCGGCACGGGCCTGCCGCGGAAGATCGTCCTGATCGGCGGGGGCGCCGCGGGATTCGCGTGCGCGCAGATGTTGCGCCGCGAGGGGTTCGATGGCGACATCACCATGTTGAGCGATGACGATGCACCGCCGGTGGACCGGCCCAATCTCTCCAAGGATTACCTCGCCGGCACGGCGCCCGAGGACTGGGTGCCGTTGCGCGACGCATCGTTCTACGCCGAGCACGGCATCGAGTTGCGGCTGGGCACGAAGGTGGCGGCAATCGACGCGCGTGCACGCAAGGTCGACCTCGTCGATGGCGGAGAGCTTTCCTTCGATCGGCTGTTGCTCGCGACCGGCGCGGAGCCCGTCCGCTTGTCGCTGCCCGGGATGGATCTGCCACATGTGCACACGCTGCGCACGCTCGCGGATTGCCGGGCGATCATCCAGGGCGCTGCGACGGCGCGACGCGCAGTCGTCATCGGCGCGAGCTTCATCGGCCTCGAGGTCGCCGCATCGCTGCGTGCACGTGGCATCGAGGTGCACGTCGTAGCGCCGGACCAGCGGCCGATGGAGCGTGTGCTCGGGCCCGAGATGGGCGACTTCGTGCGCAGCCTGCACGAGGAGCACGGCGTGGTGTTTCATCTCGAGGAGACCCCGGCTGCATTCGACGCGCACCAGGTGACCCTGAAAACCGGAGCGACGATTCCGGCGGACCTCGTCGTTGCCGGCGTCGGCGTGCGCCCGCGGCTGGCGCTCGCCGAGCAGGCCGGGCTGGCGATCGACCGCGGCGTGAGCGTCTCCGCATTGCTCGAGACGAGCGCGCCGGGCGTGTTCGCGGCGGGTGACATCGCACGCTGGCCGGATCCGCACACCGGGAGCGCGATCCGCGTCGAGCACTGGGTCGTCGCGCAGCGCCAGGGGCAGACCGCTGCACGCAACATGCTCGGTGCGCGCGAGAAATTCGACACGGTGCCCTTCTTCTGGAGCCAGCATTACGACGTGCCGATCAACTACGTAGGGCACGCCGAAGGCTGGGACGCGCTGTCGGTCGAGGGCACGATCGCGGCCCGCGACTGTGTGGTGCGCTACAAGCGCGGTAGCCGTGTACTGGCCGTCGCATCGATCTACCGGGACCTCGAAAGCCTGTCCGCCGAAGCGGCCATGGAGCGGGCGCGGCCCGAATGAAGCGGCCGCCGTGGCGCTCATGCGTTGATCTCGCGTTCAAACGGCACGCCGCCGCAAACTGAAACATTTCGACCAGCGAACCTGCGCTGTCGCGCGCGGGTCCTAGGAGGCGACCCTCCTAAAGCATGCAATGTCCTGGCACAGCGTAGCGCCCGGCGTCCGCCGGCGGCATTCGACGATCGCGGTCTCCCCGTTCGAGCAGGTCTTCGGCCGATCGCGTTTGAACATGCCGACGACTCGGCATGTCGAGGTCGTCCGCGAGGAGGCAGCGCCGGGCGAGCGGCGGCGCTATGCGAAGCGGTTCCTGGCCACCGCACAGGGCGACTTCGGTCCCTGGACCGCGCGCGAATCGCGCGTGCTCGCGCATCTCATCGAACGCGGGGCGCGCTGCGTCCCCGAACTGGTCGGCGCCAACCGCGGTGACGGTGCGCTGTCGACATTCGATGCCGGCGTCACGGTCGAGCAATGGGTGACGCTCCTTCGCGTGGAACGCGACGAGCGTGTCCTGCCCCACGCGTTCGCCGATTGCGCGCACTGGTGGGCGCTCGCGCATCACCTGTTGCGCGCGCTGGAGACGCTGCATGTCCTGCACGTGGTGCACCTGGACATCAAGGCCGACAACGTCTGCGTGCCCGCGTTGCTTGGCGACGTGGCCGTGGGCTCGCCCGCGGGACTGAAGTTCGCGCGCCTCGCCGTCATCGACTTCGCATTCGCGTTGTCGCCGGTAGAGCCGCTCGCGCTCGCCTTGCCGATTGGCGCACAACCGGACTATCCGTACCAGTCGCCCCGGCTGCTGGAGGCGCTGGCGGCTGGCCGCGCGGGCGACCTTCGCGCGACCCAGGCCCTCGACTGGCGCTGCGACCTTTACAGCCTCGCGGCGATGCTCCGCTTGTATCTGCCCTCCGATGATGGCGCGCCATCCCTGCTGCATGACGGCTGGACCCGCGAACGACATGCGCGCGCGCTCGCGCTCCTCGCCGCGCTCGATGACGCGCACGACCGGGAAGTGCAGCCCGTCTGGCCGCATCGCGCGTTGATCGAAATGTGCGAAGCCGCAATGCAGGAGGTGGATCTCGTGGAATCGCTGCTGCACGGATTCACGCTCGCGTCCGCCGACGCTGGTGCACCTGGCCCGTGCACGCCGCTCACCTGCCTCGTGGCCCCGCAGACCATCGACCGAGCCGAAACCGTCGTGAAACCGCCGATCCCCGTCGTGCGGCCACGGACGCCCGCCCTACCCGTGGTTGTCGCCGCGCAAGCCGACACCCCGGCAAGCCGCGTAGGCCCCATGCAAGCCTGGCCGGTTCACGACGACGCGTTCGCGATGCACCGTCCTGCGCGGCTGCCGCGACGGCGGTTCGGCGCGCGCAGCGCGGTGGTCATCGTGTGGTTGGCACTGGTGTGCGCAGCAGCGGTCGTCGCTTACCTGCGCGATGGATCGCAGGAGCGCCCGGTGATCGCGGCGGCTGCGGGTGCGGCCGGGAGCCACGCGGCGAGTGCGCGCGCCGCGCAAGACGCGGGGCCCGCGAGCGCGCAACCCGAACCGTCCAACGCGGCGGCCGGCTCGCCCGCTGTGATTGCGGCGACTTCGGTCAAACGGCCGAGCGGCGAGTCTCCTGTGGATGCCGATACGGTAAGACGCGCGGCCGACGCGGAATCGGTGGATGCGCCGTCCGCGCAACCACGCGAGACGCCGCCGGAGCCGCCGCCCGGCACATCGACAACTGCGTCGACGCCAGCGGTGCCCGCGACGCCGTCCGGGCAAGCAACCCAAGCGCAGCTGGCGCCAGCGCGCGCCGCCAACGAGACGGCTTCGCAACGAGCCGCGCTCGAGCAGCCGTCATCTGGTCCAACCAGCGCGAAGGCAAGCGCGCAAGTTGCACGATCGCGATCGGCCGCGCCCCCGGCCGTCGAACGGGCGTCGTCCGATGCCCCTCCTCCACCCCGGCCCGCCGTACCCGCGGCAAAGTCGGTGGCGCCCGACGACGCCGCGATCGCGACGGTCGCGCCTGCAGTCGAAGACGTGGCGGCGCGAACCGAACGCGATGTCGCGCGCGTCCTGACAGTGGCAGCCAAGGCGCGCGATCCTGCCGCGGAGCAGGAAATCATGCAGGTGGCGCGCTCGATCCGACCCGTCAGCGGTGCGCCGCACGGATCCGCCGGTTCGCCGGGCCTCGCGCGGCGGCTCAACGCGCAGGCGCGCGCCGCGTGGGAGCGCCAGGACATCGACACGGCGCTGCGCTTGCAGCAACGCGCCTTTCGCGCCAACCCGAACGATGCCGAAGTGACGGGTAATCTCGCGTTCTACTATCTCAAGGCGCGACCCGCGCAACCGGCCATGGCGCGCCGGCTCGCGCTCTACGCGCTCGCGGCACGCGGCCGGACATTCCCGGCGGGACGCGTGCAGGATTGGGGAACGCTGGCGGTCGCGAGCTCCCTCGAAGGCCGCCAGGCGGACGCGGCCAAGGCGCTGTACGTCATGCTGAGCGTGAGCGGGAATCCGGAGTGGGCATGTCGCGCAGCGCGCCTGGCCGTGGCGCAATACGGCCCGGCGATGCAAGGGCCCGCGCAAGCCATGCTCGGGCGCGTCCACGAACGGGGCGGCGCGGCGGGAGCGCCGAGCTGCGGCTGAGCCGGCCGTTGTGACGCCACGCGCCGACTAGCGCTTGGGGAACGCGGTGAACACGTAGTCCTTTTTCGCGACGATCGTGTGGCATGCGTGCCCGCAATTGGCACCGCTGCCGAGCGGCTTGAACGCATCCGCGCCCGCGTCGTAGTCGAATTCGGCATAGCCCCATCCGCCGCTGTCGGCAAACCGCTTGCTGTCCTTCACCATGAAGTCGACGTCGTGCAGGGCGCCCGGCACGATCGTCGGAGCAGGCGCCTCCGCACTTTTCTTCGGCACCCAGTGGATCTTCGCCATCTTCGCGCCATCGGGAAACGGCTTGCCGTTGTCCGCGATGCCCGTCTGGTACGCGTCGATCATCATCGGATTGCCGACGATGACCGCGACCAGGTCGTCGGATTGACTGATCGAAATCACCTGCCAGGTCTCGTATCCCTTGAACTCCGCGAACGCGAGTCCGTTCGGCACTTGCAGCGTCGACCTGTCCTGCGCCGAAAGGGCCGCTCCGGCGAGCACGGCGAGCACGGCGGTGGCACTTGTCATCGTCACGATGCGTCTTGCGTTCATGGGAGCGTCTCCGTCGCCGAGTGGGTGTGGCGCACCGGCATTCCAGCACGACGAGCGGTTTCGATCGATCGTACGATGGTATCGGTCGGCCGGCCGGGTTCGGTGAACCAATACCAGTGTCCAATACGAACCTGGCCGGCCTTCTGATCTGATCTTCTGGCACCCAACAGCTCCAGGAGACCAACATGCACCGCGAGCACTGCCTGTTCGCGCATGGCCCGCGCGTCCATGCTCCTTGGCAACGACGGGCCGGAGGAAGCGCGCGCTCACCGCGGCGCATGCTTGGCCTGGCGTTGATGGCGCTCGTCATCGGCATCTTCACGCTCGTGTCGCCGCGGGCGCGCGGTACGTCCGACCTGCAGATCGATCGCGTCGTGCTTGCGGCCGCGGACGCCCCTGCAGCCGCGGTCGAGGATCGCACGCTACGGCCGTTCAGCGTGCATGTGCCGCAAGCCGCCCTCGATGACCTTCGCCAGCGGATCGGCGCCACCCGCTGGCCCGACCGGGAAACGGTGGGCGACCGCTCGCAGGGGGTCCAGGTGGCGAGATTGCAGGAGCTCCTGCGTTACTGGGTGGCCGGGTACGACTGGCGCAAGGCGGAAGCGACGCTGAACGCCTTGCCCCAGTTCATCACGACCATCGACGGCGTCGACATCCACTTCATCCATGTCCGCTCGCGTCATCCGAACGCGTTGCCGATGATCCTGACGCATGGATGGCCCGGCTCGGTATTCGAATTCCTGAACGTCATCGGTCCGCTGACCGATCCGACGGCGTTCGGAGGCCGCGCCGAAGACGCCTTCGACGTCGTCATACCGTCGATTCCCGGTTACGGCTTCTCCGGCAAGCCCACGGGCGCCGGATGGGACCCCGAACGCGTTGCGCGCGCATGGGGCGAGCTCATGAAGCGGCTCGCGTACACGCGTTACGTCGCGCAGGGAGGCGATTGGGGCGCGTCGATCTCCGGTGCGATGGCGCGTCAGGCGCCTGCAGGATTGCTCGGCATCCATCTCAACCTGCCGGCCACGCTGCCTCCGGAAGTGGCTGCCGCACTGCCCACCGGCGGGCCTGCGCCTGCCGGTCTCTCGGACAAGGAACGGGCGCAATTCGACCTGCTCGTCGCATCGGCCAGGATGGGAAACTCGTCCTACTTTGCGATCATGACCGCCCGGCCGCAAACGATCGGGTACGGCGTGACGGACTCGCCCGCGTTTCTCGCCGCGTGGACGCTCGTCCATCCTGGCTTCGCGCAGTGGAACTACGGCGCGGATCGCGCCAGCGCGCCGACGAGGGATCAAGTGCTCGACAACCTCACGCTCTATTGGCTCACCGAAACGGCGACGTCGGCAGGGCGACTGTACTGGGAGAATGGCGCGCGCGGCAGCGTCATTGTTGCTGCCGCGCAGAAGACGGCCGAGATCGCACTGCCCGTGGCGATCACGGTGTTTCCCGAGGACGTCTACCGACCGCCGGAGACATGGGCGCGACGGGCCTATCGCAACCTCGTCTATTTTCACGAGGTGGACAAGGGCGGCCACTTTGCTGCATGGGAGCAGCCGCAGCTGTTCGCATCGGAGCTTCGCGAGGCGTTCCGACCGCTGCGCAGCGCACCGTGAACGCCGTGGGCGGGCACGACATCGACAGTCCGTGATCGTCATTGGCGCGAACGAGCGGACGATGACGATATCCGCGCGAAGCCGGCCCTGCTGACGTCGGGCGCTACGAACCATCGGTCCCCGACGCGCGCCATTGTTGGTAGCAATCCAGACCACAGAGAAAGATCAGATAGTCGGTCGCTTCAGGGACGACTGCCTCGGAGAGCGGCACCTCGTGCTGGCACACGGCACACGTGACGCCAAGTACGGGCAGCTGGCCCATGGCCGATCCGGTCGATGCATCGCCTGGGCTCATCGTCATTTGCTGAACGGCGTGTCGGGAACGCGAAGGCTGGCCCAGATTGCGCAGGGCATGTACGTCCGGTCCATGGTCGTCACCGGGATGGTCCCAAGGGCATGGTGAGCGCTTCATCGTTGGTGTCCACCACGAACACCGCCAGCAGCTTGGCCGGCTTGGTCTTGCTCGCGTTGGCGCTTACCTGGTGGCGGTCACCGGGCAGCTCGGAGAAGGTCTGGCCGGCGCGGTAGACCGTGACCGGCCCATCGTTTACCTGACTTGCGATCGCACCGTCCAGCACGGTGGCGTAGATGAACGCCGATGCCGGATGCATGTGGCCCACCGAACGACCACCCGGGCCATATTCGACGAGCACTCCTTTGATGCTCTTGCCGGGAACATTCGGCAGCTCGTGTTCATACACGAGGGTCACACGCTCGCGGACGCCTTCGGCGCGGCCCCGCGCAGCGTCGGCGAGCGGTGTCGCCGCAAGCACCAGGGCACACAGTAGACCGCGGATGACAACGATGTTCATGCGTGCCTCGCCCGGGGATGTCCGAATGGCAACCAAGTGGCGACCCCTGTGCGCGAAGAACGCCAAATCAGGTCACCACATGGGGGAGACGTTCGACGAACGCGAGATGTGACAGCGCGGATTGCGCTCGCGAGACGTCACACGACGCCACGCCGGCGCGTCCTTGAATGTGAGGCCCAGGCACGCGTCGAATCGCGTGACGCGCTTCGTCAACCTGACGGGACACATCATGAGAACATCCACGCACGCAGAGCGGCATCCTCTATTCTCGCGGTCCGGCATCGTGCTGTCTATTTTGACGATCGCGGGCTTCCCCCTGGTGATGACCACGCAGGGCCCTGCGTCGTCCAGCAACCATGCAGGAGCATTTGCCCTGCCAGCGCAGGCCGCGGAGTCGCGCTTCGGCGCTTCGTTGCTGGCGACGAGCACCACCACACTGCCGCGCGTCGCTCAATGGGATCGGCCCGACTCGGAGCGAATCCTGGAGCCACGCGAATGCGATGTGCTGAACGGCATTTCAACCGCGTGCATCTTCATGGATTGACCATCTCACCATCGACTCTTGCGCGGCCGCGTCACCTGCGACCTCGATCAGCCGGCGCCGATTGCGTCAACCATTCCCGCCGCGGCAACCTCGTGGGCCGGGTGTTCAGCTCCAGACTCGCGAATCACCGAAGCGTCCATGCTGCCTGCCGGCGGGCGCGTCGCACTCCAACAATGTCTGGCGCCGCGCGCGTTTCCCATGCAATTTGGTTGTATCGAACGACATGCAACGCGGCCGCCATGGCATGTTCGCGCCACCTTCGCGATGCATCCTCCAACCGTGCGCGCGCTCTGGCGTTCACTGAGGATGCCAGGCGGGCGCCTACCCGAATGCACGGAGGCGACGATGGTCAGGGACGACACGGTGGGCGCAGAGGTCAACGATTCGTTGGTCCGCAGCGACGGCTATTGGCTCGAGCGCACGCCGCCCGAGCTCGAATGGGACGAGAGCGAGGCAGCACTCGTGGTCGAAGACCTGGTCGGCGCGTCGCGACTGCGCGACGACAGCTGACGGTCCCGCGGCATTCCGTCCGCTCGCACCCCCCGCGTGCGACGTCAGGCAATCGGTACTGTTCGCGCCGGCCCGACTACGCGAAGTCGGTGGCTGTTTTAGGATCCGACAGGACGCGCACGATGGGCGCTTGCTTGAATGAGTCGCCAGTCGACATCTTCGAATCCCACAGGTCCCGGCTATTCGGAGTTGCCTATCGCATGCTGAAGGCGCATGCCGACGCGGACGATGTCGTGCAGGACGTCTACCTGCGCTGGCACGCAACGCCGAGCAAGGACATCGAATCGCCCCTCGGCTTCCTCATCACCGTCACGACACGCTGCTGCCTGGACCGTCTCCGCCATCGGAGCAAGGAGCGTGATGGGTGCACAGAGTACTGCGTACCCGAGGCGCACGAGGAGGACTGCGTTCCTTCACCGGAACAGCAATGCGAGACCGCCGAAGAAGTGTCGGCAGCGTTTGTCGCCGTTGTCGAGCGTCTGGGTCCGGACGAGCGGGCCGCGTTCCTGCTTCGCGAAGTGTTCGACTACGACTATGCCGATGTGGCAGGCGCCCTGAGCAAGTCCGAACCCGCCTGCCGCCAGCTGGTTCATCGCGCCCACAGACGGCTCCGCGCCGCCCGCGCGCGCTTCGCCGTGACGCCGCAATGTCGCCAGCGCGTTCTCGGGAAGTTGTTTGCCGCAACGGCGACGTGCGATCACCATGCCGTCATGGCGTTGCTTGCACAGCAGATCGAGTACGTACGTCCTGCTTCACGACTCGGAACGTTGGTCAGTCCTCTTCGCGCATGACCTGCGCCTGCGTCTTGCCATAGGGAAAAAACGCCGCCTTCTCCCCTTTGGCCCACAGGGCGCGCTGCGACACGCCGAGGATATCCCAGTCAGGACGGCAACGCTGCAGCGCAGCGCGCAGATCGTGCCGGAGCTCCTCGACGGTCGGCCGACCGAAGAACCAATAGCCATTGTAGATCCTGTACACACGCAAGCCGGGCTCGAGCACCAGCGTGTGCGGGACCATCGGATCGTGCTGCGGGTCGGTGTATTCCGCGATGTCGAGATCCTTTTGAACCTTGCGCATCGGGTCCGACAGGAAGGTCCATGCCGCGCCGACCCCCGTGCGGAACTCATTGGTCTCGAACAGGTTGTCGGTGGAAAGCGTGACGAGGCGGCAATAGCCCACCTGCATCTCGCGGTGAAGCTGCAGCAGGCCCTCGTGCTGGCGTCGTTCCTTCGGGCAATATCCACCACGGGACAGCACCAGCACGAGCGGGTCTCCCTGTTGCAACGCCGACAACGTGCGGTGCGTGCCGCGATGGTCCGGCAGCTCGTAGTCCGGAAAGACCGCTCCGGGAACGATGTCGGCCCTCATCCCTGCGTGCCCGCGACGTGCCGTGCCGCATCACGGACCGCAGCGTCGGGCTCGCTTCCCCGCTCGCGCGCAACGATGTAAGCGGCGTACCAGTCGGACCAATGATGTTTCGGCGCAGTGGGCTCGTACTGGCCGTGGCGCGTCTCTGCGTCGCGCAGAAGCTCGGTGAGCGTGGCAACATCCCCGCTCAACCCGCGTCCGGGAAGGCGCGACTTGATTTCCTGGAGCAGCCACCCGTTGCCGTCGGGGTCGCTGAACGTCGCAAAGGTTCCGTAGGAGCGGCCCTGAGGGTCCGGACCTGGCGCCTGAGCGCCCCCAAGCGCGGTGAAGTGGAACAGCGGGCTGACGCTGGCGCCAGCACTGGTGAGCTCGTCGCGCGCCTGCGCAATGTCGGAAACCACGAGATAGAGGTTGCGGTAGGAGCCGGGCGCGGCCGTCGTCACGCCCTTGCCGAAGTGAATCGAGCACGCCGAGCCGGGCGGTGTCATCTGCACCACTCGCCAATCGACACCATTGCTGAAATCGGCATCCAGCCGCCAGCCGAGGTTCGTGTAGAAGCCCTTCGCGCGGTCGACATCGGACACGGGAATGACGACGACCTCGAGCTTCAAGTCCATCGGTGCCACATTGAAGCTGCGCGTTGTGTGCTCGTGATTCACGGTCATGGACATGGGATCCACCTTGGTCGATGGCGCGCTTCGTTCGCCGACGAAGCTCAATTGGCAAGCAATGGCAAGATCAGGGCGTCGACGCTCCACGGTCCCGGGCCCGCCAGCATCACGACGGTCAAACCGATGCAATAAAGCGCTTCGGGCAGATAGAGCACATCGCCGATCCAATCGGCACGGTTGATCGGCTGCCATGCATTGATGCGCTTGATGGCGTCGAGCTTGAAGGCGAACAGGCAGATCACGAGAAGCCCAAAAGCAGCGAGCGCCGACAGCAGGCCCAGGATCAGCGCCACCCCGCCGCTGAACTCGACGGCAGGCACGAGCCACTGCATGAGAGGCACCGCCGGAACGCCGGCCCTCTGCAACGTTTCCGTCATGGTCGCGTGCCGGGATGCATTGAACAGCTTGAGGTAGCCGGAGATGGCGAAGAAAGCGCCCAGCGCCACGCGGTTGAGCGTCAGCGCAGCCTCGGGCGCGCCGGCGCCGAGCGTGATGACGGATGCGTCCATGGGAGCCCTTTCCGGATCATCGTTCACGCCGTCATTGCATCACCCCGACGGCGTCCGTGGATTGCACGACGGCAGCGACCCATTACGATGGAAAAGAAGCCAGCGCGCACTGCGGCATCGTCCGCCACGAGCTCATGGCCAGGTGGAGGGATGTAATCAGACAGCGCGGCCGCCGTCGATTGCACCAAGGTGTCGGGATGGCGACCACGTTGCTGGCGTGTTGCGGCCGACCTTCCTGGCGCGCTGAGGCGGGTTTCAGTCTCGCGACGGCTCGGTTGCCATGGCCTCTCCCAAGCGCACGGCGCGTCCGGGCGCCCACGAAGGATTGAACTGAAGCGTGCTTTTGGGGAATAGCAGCACCACGGTGGAGCCGAGCAGGAACCGGCCCATCTCCTCACCCTTGCCAAGCACCACCTGATCGTCCGCGTACAGCCATTCGCGCAGCTGGCCGGATCGCTGCGAGTTCACCGTCCCATGCCAGACGGTGGCGACGCTGCCGACGATCGTCGCACCAACCAGCGTCATCACGAACGCGCCTCGATCGCCTTCGAACACGCACACGACGCGCTCGTTGCGAGCGAACAGCCGTGGCACGCCGCGCGCGGTGACGGCGTTGACCGAGAACAGCGAACCCGGCACGTAGATCATGCGCCTCAGGCGACCGGCGCACGGCATGTGCACCCGATGGTAATCGCGCGGGCTCAGGTACAGGGTTGCGAAGCTGCCGTGCTCGAATTGCTCCGCCAGCCGCTCGTCACCGCCGAGCAGGGCCGCGATTGCATAGTGGTGCCCCTTGGCCTGCAGGATCCGGTCGCGATCGGTGGTCCCGAACTGGCTGATCGCGCCGTCGACCGGGCAGATCCAGGGCGTCTCGGCCAAAGGCCGCGCGCCGGGTTTGAGCGCGCGCGTGAAGAAATCGTTGAACGTCGCGTACGCCGCCGTATCGGGGTTGGCGGCCTCGCTCATGTCGACGCCGTAGTGAGCGACGAACGCGTCGATCAGTGTCGTCGTCATGCGGCCGCCGCGCCGCGAGGCGATCTTGCCCGCCAGCGTGGTCATGGCCTGCTTGGGCATGATGTACTGCGGAAGTACGCGCAGGCGAGCGGCCATCGTGCTGATCAGGGTCGGGCATTACGAGCGCCTAGTGTAACGCCCCAGGGCGACGACTCCACGAAGTCGCGGCGTGGCGGGGCTCACGCTCCGTCAGCGCAACGAAGGCGGCCGCAACAAATGCAGGATTTCGAGGGACGGGTCGAATCATGGGGTCAAGGGCCGCCACCATCGCGTGTGGACAGCTCCCGCCATTCGTCCAGCTCATCGGTAAACAGAGCGGCAACGAGATCCCGCAGCCACCGGCTCTTGGGATCGCGCTGGTAGTTCCGATGCCAGTGCTGCTTCAGATCGATCTTCGGCGTGCGCATCGGCGGCTGCGCGATGCGGATGTTCATGTGCACGCGTTTCACGAAAACGCCGACCGCGTGCGGTACCGTCACGACAAGGTCGGACTGCGAAATGATGGGCGGTATGCTCATGAAGTGGGGCGTCTCGAGCACGACGCGGCGCGCGAGCTTCTTTGCGCGCAGAAACCGTTCGAATATCTCGTAAGACCGGCCGGCGCCATACACGACCGCGTGCTCGAGGGTCAGAAACTGCTGCAGCGACAGCGTGCTCGCTCTGATCGGATGATTTGCGCGGAGCAGGCAGACGAAATGATGGAAGAACAGGTGCTGCTCGAGGAACGACTTTTCTCGTAGATCGGGAAAGTAGCCTACTGCGAGGTCGATCTCGCCGTTCTCGAGGCCGCGTTCGATTTGAAGCGGACTGGCGGCGACCGACCGGACCGAGGCACTGGGTGCGCGCTGCCGGATACGCCGGAGGATCTTTGGCATGAACACGATCTCGCCGAGGTCCGACATGGCCAATGTGAACGTATGTGTGGTCGTCCTGGGGTCGAACCCTGTCTCGGATGCGAGCGTGCGGTCGACGCGCGACAGGGCGTCGCGCAACGGTCCGATCAGCGCGCGCATACGTGCCGTTGGCTCCATGCCGCGGCCAGCCCGATTGAACAATGGATCGCCGTAGGCGCTGCGCAATCGCGCGAGCGCCATGCTGATCGTCGACTGGCTGAGCCCTAGATGCTGCGCCGCGGCGCTGACGCTGCCATGCTCGTAGACGGTCAGCAGCACGGGAAGAAGATTGAGGTCGACCGAGCGCGTTCGGGCCACGATGGTATCGATGAGATTGATAACGAATATCGTTCCAGTTGCATTGAAAATACATCACTGCTTGGCTACTGTCACGAGCATCGCCCGGCCAACGTCGGGGCGGTGATGAGCATTGTCCAGTCCAACGGCACGCGAGGTGCCGTACCGCCAGGTCACGCAGCAGGAGAAGCTTATGAATCGAACGTCCACGGCGTCGCCGTCCGGGTCGCGCAGAGTGTTGGGGTGCGCCATCGCCGCGGGGCTTTGGTGCTTCGCGAGCCTGTCGGTCGCCCAGGTAACGACTTGTGACAACGCGGGAATCGGGTCGACAACGCTCGTGGCGGATGTCCCGGGGACGCAGATCACCGCCGTTTCGAGCGGCGTTGCGACCAGTGGGCCAACTTCGGTCCCGTATTGCCTGGTCAAGGTGCTGGTCCCGAAGGCCATCAACATCTGGGTCGGGCTGCCAATGGGCGGCAAATGGAATGGCCGCTGGCAATCGCTGGGCGGCGGCGTCTACGCGGGAACCGCGGCACTGGCGGTTCCCACGAGCGCCCTGCTCGACGGTTACGCGGGCGCGACAACCGATACCGGTCATGCTGGCGGTCCACCGCGCTTCCCTCCATTTTTGAGTTTCCTCGATGGCAGCTTCGGCTGCGTGAACAATTGCACCGGGAATAGCGCAGCTAATCCGGGCCAGCCGGACGTCGCCGCCCAGGTCGACTTTGCGTCGCGGTCCGAGCACATGATGGCGGTTATCGGCAAACAGCTCGTAGAAGCCTTCTATGGCACTCGACCGACCTATTCGTATTGGAACGGCTGCTCGACGGGCGGCCGACAGGGACTGCGCATGGCGCAGGACTATCCGGGTGACTACGACGGCGTCCTTGCCGGCGCGCCGGCGATCCACTGGGATCGCTTCCAGGCGGCGCAGGCGTGGTACTGGCTCGTCCAGCAGGTGGACAACGGCGGACCCATCGGAGGCGGCAGCAACCTGGCGGCCAAGGAAACCCTCGCGACGAGCAAGGCCATCGCCGCGTGCGACGCGCTCGACGGGGTCATCGATGGCGTGCTCACCGATCCGCGCGCCTGCAACTACAGCGCCCAGGCGGATGGCTCGATCACGCAGGCGAGCTGCACCGCGAGTGACGCGACATGCCTCACGCCGACCGAAGCTCTCGCGATCGATCACATGTGGAAAGGTCCGGTGAGCTGCTCCAACGGGCACCCGGGCGCCAGCTGCCCCGTGCAGGACTACGCTACGCGCAACCTCAACGGCAAGGCCAACAGGCGTCTGTGGTATCCGAACGAGCGCGGCACCGACCTGTCGGCCCTGGGTGGTGCGGCGCCGTTCATTGCCACCACGGAGCAGGCGAAGTTCTGGGTGTACTTCGATCCTACCTGGGATCCTGCCACCCTCAACTACGACAACTACCTTCAGTTCTTCAAGGACAACGTCGCGATGGTCGGGCCCGTCATGGCGTCCGACAATCCGGACCTGTCGCGTTTTCGCGATCGCGGCGGCAAGGTTGTGATGTGGCACGGATTCGCCGACCAGCTCATCGTGCCAGAGGGGTCCATCGACTACTACGACGCCGTCACGCAAGCACTCGGAGGCGGCTATTCGCGCACGGAGAAATTCGCACGCCTCTTCATGGCACCGGGCGTGGGTCACTGCGGCGGCGGTAATGGACCGCAGCCGCAGGGCCTGTTCGACGCCGTTGTGAACTGGGTGGAAAACGGGAAAGCGCCAGACTCCATCCTGGCATCGAAGGCATTGCCTCCGGGCGGTACGCAAACCCGTCCCCTCTGTCCGTATCCTGCCGTGGCGGAGTGGACCGGTCATGGAAGCACGGACGATGCCGCCAACTTCGTGTGCCGCTAGGGATCACCGGCGATGCCCACGACGACCTGTCTGATCGGGAGCACCATGAAACGCACGCTCGCCTTTGCCCTGCTCGCTCTGGGGTTGGTCGTCGTGCCTGCCTGCGCGCAGGACGCTGTCAAGGTCGGCATCGTGGCGCCGTTCACCGGGCCCTTCGCGGCTTATGGCAAGATGTTCGAGGCCGGCGCCAAGGCCTGGCAGAAGCTCCACGGTGACACGGTCGCCGGACGCAAGATCGAGCTCATCATCAAGGATACCGGCGCCGCGCCCGATGCCGCGAAGCGGCACGCGCAAGAGCTCGTCGTGCAGGAGCACGTCGATTTCCTGGCGGGATTCGGGCTGACGCCGGAGGCGCTGGCCGTAGCGGACGTCGCCACGCAGGCCAGGACGCCGATGGTGATCTTCAACGCCGCTACATCGATCATCACCACCAAGTCGCCGTACGTCACGCGGACCTCGATGACGCTGCCGCAGGTGAGCGCGCCACTCGGCACTTGGGCCGCACGCAACGGCATCAAGAAGGTGGTGACGCTGGTAGCCGACTACGGTCCCGGCAAGGACGCCGAATCGGCGTTCCAGAAGACCTTCACGGCGGGCGGCGGACAGGTGATCGAGTCGATCCGAACGCCCTTGCAGAACCCCGAGTTCACGCCGTTCATCCAGCGCGTCAGGGACGCCAAGCCCGACGCCGTGTTCATCTTCGTGCCCGCCGGCGAGCAAAGCATCGCCGTGATGAAGGCCTACACCGAGCGCGGGCTGGCGCAGGCCGGGATCAAGGCGATCGCCACCGGCGACGTGACGGATGACTTCGTGCTCGACGCCATGGGTGATGCCGCGCTCGGTTTGATCACCACGTTCCATTATTCGGCCGCTCACGATTCGCCGGAGAACAAGGCGTTCCTGCAGGCATACTCGCAGGTCGCCTCCAAGGAAGGACGCGCCAACTTCATGGCCGTCGGCGCGTTCGACGGCATGGCGCTCATCTACGACGTGGTGGCGAAGCTCAATGGCAAGATCGATGCCGACAAGGCCATGGAGATCGTCAAGGGCTGGAAGCACGTGAGCCCGCGGGGCCCGATCGCCATCGACGCCCAGACGCGTGACATCGTGCAGACGATCTACGTGCGGCGCGTCGAGAAGCGCAACGGGCAGCTGTGGAACGTCGAGTTCGACAAGTTCGACAACGTCGTCGACCCGGGCAAGCAGCCGTAATCGAGTCCATTCGGACGCCGAACCGCTGCTTCGCTCCGGCGCACGATGAGGACGCAGGTCGGCATCATCGGCGGTGGTCCGTCCGGGTTGCTGCTGTCCCAGTTGCTGCACGTACGCGGCATCGACAACGTCGTACTCGAAAAGCACAGTCGCGAGCATGTGCTCGGGCGCATCCGTGCGGGCGTGCTCGAACGTGGCTTTGCGCGTCTCATGCGCGAGGCGCAGGTCGGAGATCGGATGGACCGCGAGGGACAGGTCCATGAAGGCTTCCAAATCGCCTGCAACGGAACGCTCGATCGCATCGACCTGAAAGGGTTGACCAGAGGTGACACCGTCCTGGTGTACGGTCAGACCGAGCTCACACGCGATCTTTACGAAGGCCGCGACGCGCTCGGCGGCACCGTGATACACCGCGCCGAGGAGGTCGAGCCTCGCGATATCGAGACGCAAGCGCCTTACATCACGTTTCGCCGCGGTTGCGAGGCGATCCGCCTGGATTGCGACTACATCGTCGGATGCGACGGCTTCCACGGCGTGAGCCGGCAAACGCTTCCCAAGCACCGGGTCCGCGAATTCGAGCGCGTGTACTCCTTCGGGTGGCTTGGGGTACTCACGCAGACGCCTCCCGTGTCGAGCGAATTGATCTACGCACGGCATGAGCGAGGATTCGCGCTCTGTTCGTTGCGCTCAGCTGCGCTCAGCCGGTATTACATACAGGTGCCGCTGACGGACTCGGTCGATGACTGGACGGACGAGCGCTTCTTCGAGGAGCTGCGACGTCGGCTGCCAGACCAGGTCTCGGCGACGATGGTGACCGGACCATCGATCGAGAAGAGCGTCGCGCCGCTGCGTTCGTATGTCGTCGAGCCGATGCGGCACGGCAGGCTGTTCCTTGCCGGCGATGCAGCTCATATAGTGCCGCCGACGGGGGCCAAAGGACTGAACACCGCGGCGTCGGACGTCCATTACCTGCATGAGGCGTTGGTCCACCACTACATCCACGGCGACGACGGGTGCCTCGACAATTATTCGGAGCGAGCCCTCGCACGCGTGTGGAAGGCGCAGCGCTTTTCGTGGTGGATGACGGCGCTGCTCCACCGTTTTCCGGAGCGCGGTGACTACGATCAGCGTTTGCAGGAAACCGAGCTTTCGTACTTGCGGTCGTCCGATGTTGCGCGCGCGTCGTTGGCGGAAAACTACGTCGGGCTTCCGTTTTGAGGTGAACGGAGCCGCTGGCAATTCGCACGGCGCGCCTGCGTCAGGCGATGGACCCAAGACCGCTGGACTGGGTGGCGAGGAGATCGGGAATGGTCACGAGGGCGCGCTCGAGCACGTTGGCATCCTCGACCCCACCAAGCCCGATCCGCACCGCGGCCGGTGCGGCGCGCGAACCGACGACGAAGTCGTGCGCCGGCGAGACGAGGATGCGATGCCGGCGCAGCGCCCCGGTCGCTTCCCGCTCATGCCACGGCTCGGGAAGGTTGAGCCACGCGTGATACGACGCCAAGGCGATGCGTGACGCGAACAGACTGGGCAGGAGCTTGCGGGCGAGTGCCATACGCCGTGACGCCTCCGCGCGCTGGGCGAGCGCGCACTCGGCCGCGCTTCCGGTGCGAATCAGCTCGGTCGCGAGCGCAATGTGAAGCGAAGGCGCGGTCCAGGCCAGCAGGAGGAGCGCGTCGTGGACGCGACTGCGCAACGCGGGCGGCGGGCACAGGTAGCCCACGCGCAGCCCCGGCGCTACGCATTTGGACAGGCCCGACACGTAGACCACGCCCTGTGGCCATAGCGTTGCAAGCGGAGGCAGCTCGTCCCCCGCAAGGCGCCCGTAGATGTCGTCCTCGATGATCGGAACCGAATTGCGCCGGGCGAGGTCGACGATGGCGCGGCGCCGCTCGGCTCCCTGCGTAGCGGTCGTCGGATTCAAGGTGACCGGGGTGCATACGATGGCCTTGATCTTGCCGCCGCGAACCGCGGACGCGAGACTGTCGGGGCGCATTCCCTGCTCGTCGACGTCGACACCCACGAGGTCCAGCCGGCACAACTCGGCGAGCCGCCGAATGCCGCTGTAATTGAGGGCTTCGCAGGCGATCGCTTCCCCCGGCCGGGCCAGCGCCGTCAGTGCCGCGAAGAGTCCCTCGTAGGCGCCCTGCGTGAGAATGAGATCCTCGGGCGATGCCGCCACGCCGCGTGCGGCGAGCCATTGCGCTGCGACGTCGCGGTCCTGGTGCTTGCCGCCCACCGGCGAATAGCCGAACAGCGCGTCGGTGCCTGCGTTGCGCGACAGGCCAGCCATGGCCTGCTCGAGGATGGACCGCACCGGGCTCATGGGCGGTACGTTGATCGATAGATCGACGACGGCGTCCGGCGCCGCATCGCGCGGCCCACCGTGATGCGGCGGCGCGACGAACGTGCCACCGCCGCGGCGCGTCAGCAGCAGTCCTCGCCGCCCGGCTTCGGCGATCGCTTTGGAGACCGTCGCGATGTTCACGCCAAGCATTGCGGCGAGATCGCGTTGCGTGGGCAGGCGCTCCCCGCCTTTGAGGTCGCCATGCGCAATCGCCTCGTTGATGGCGTCGAAGAGCGAGATGTACTTCGCACCGCTCGTGCGCCTCAGGCGAGGCAGCCAGGCCGCGATAGGCCGGGCAGGTGACCGCACCTGCTTGGGCTCCTGGCGACGCGCTTCCTTGTTCCTGGCGGCCATGTGGACCCCCTATCCCGTGCCAGCGCGTGCAATCAGCGTAATCCTGCTCGTGCCCATGCGAGCGGGCGCACCCGGTCGTATCTCTTCAACGGCCACCGGAGGCGTGCACGGGCCGTACAGGGTCGTTCGTTGACGCGGCACCCGGCCGATGGAGGTGATGAGGGTCTGCATCGCGTGCGCGTCCATCTCCTGCCCGTGCGCAGCGCCGGCGGCACGCGAGATCGACTCGTTCATCAACGTACCGCCAAGATCGTTGGCGCCGGCGTTGAGGCAGGCGGCGACGCCTGGTGCACCCATCTTCACCCAGGACACCTGTATGTTGGGGATCAGCGGATGGAGCGCCAGCCGCGCAACGGCATGCATGAGCACGGCTTCGCGGAACGTCGGTCCCGCGCGCGCTACGCCCTTGCGGTACATCGGGGCCTCCATGTGCACGAACGGCAGCGGCACGAATTCGGTGAATCCGCCGGTCTCTTCCTGCAGATCGCGAAGCCGCAGCAGGTGTCGCGCCCAGTGCTCCAATCGCTCGACATGGCCGAACATGATGGTGGACGTCGAGCGCAGGCCCACGCCGTGAGCCGTGCGCATCACCTCCTGCCATTGCGCGGTCGTGACCTTGTCGGGACAGATGATCGCGCGCACCTCGTCGTCGAGGATCTCCGCCGCCGTGCCAGGCAACGTTCCGAGGCCCGCGTCTCGCAATGCGGTCAGGAACTCGCGCAGCGGCATGCCGAGCGTCCGCGCGCCTTGCCACACCTCGAGCGGCGAGAAGGCATGAACGTGCATGGCCGGCACCGCTTGCTTCACTGCCCGGCAGATCGACAGGTAGGTCGATCCGTCGTAGGACGGGTGGATGCCGCCCTGCATGCACACCTCGGTCGCGCCGCGCGCCCATGCCTCGCGTGCCCGCGCCTGGATCTCCTCGAGCGGCAGGTCGTATGGCTTGCCGCGCAGGTCCTCGGTGGCGCGACCCTTGGCGAACGCGCAGAACTGGCAGCGGTAGCTGCAGATGTTGGTGTAGTTGATGTTGCGGTTCACGACGTAGGTCACGTCGTTGCCGACCACCGTCGCACGCAGCGCATCCGCCGCAGCGCATACGGCGGCGAAGTCGGCGCCGCGCGCGCGAAACAAGTCGACGAGAGCGGCCTCCGTCAGCCTTTGACCGCGCTGCGCCGCATCGATGGCCCGTGCAAGGGACGCGCGTGCCCGCAGGCCAGGTGCGCGGCGGCCAACGAGCGCCAGATCGACCGGCGGCGGAGGCACCGTTGTACCCGGCGACCATGCCCCGCTGCGCGGCAGCCCGTCCGTATCGATGGCGCGCAGCACGGGCGTGACGAACTTCGGGTCGAGCCAGCGCGTAGCCTCCCGCAGGTAGGCCGGGTACACGGGCAGCCGCTCGTGCAGGGTCATGCCCGTGCGCTCCGTGAAGTCGCGCAGGACGTCGATCTGGGGCCACGGCGCCTCGGGGTTGACGTGGTCCGGGGTCACCGGCGAGACGCCGCCCCAGTCGTTGATGCCGGCGTGCACGAGCGCCTCCAGCGCGCCGGGCCGCAGGTTGGGAGGCGCCTGGATGTTCATGCTGGAGGGCAACAGCAGGCGGGCCACCGCGATCGTCCACAGCTGCTCTGCGAGCGGTGCGCCCGGCACATCGGCCATGCGCGTGCCCGGCTTGGGCTGGAAGTTCTGCACGATCACTTCCTGCAGATGACCATGGCGATCGTGCAGCTCGCGCAGCTTCAACAGAGCGTCGACGCGCTCCTCGCGCGTCTCGCCGATGCCGATGAGGATGCCCGAAGTAAATGGCACGCGCGCTTCGCCGGCGAGCCGGATGGTCGCAAGCCGCGCCTCGGGTCGCTTGTCGCGCGAGCCATGGTGCGGCATGCCGGGTCCACAAAGCCGCTCGGAAGTGCTCTCCAGCATGATGCCCTGGGAGACCGATACTTCGCGCAGCGCGCGCAGGTCGTCGGCCGTCATCAGTCCCGGATTGAGGTGCGGCAGCAGCCCGGTTTCCTCGTAAACCGCGCGTGCCGCAGCGGCGAGGTACGACAGCGTCGATGCGTGGCCCAGCCGGGCCAGCGCGTCCCTCGCCGCGCGCCAGCGCAGCTCGGGCTTGTCGCCGAGCGTGAACAGTGCCTCCTTGCAACCCGCCCGCGCACCCGCGCGACCGATCTCCACCACCTGCTCGATCGTCAGGTACGGTGACTCCGCTGCCGACGGTCGCTGCGCGAAGGTGCAGTAGTGGCAGAAGTCGCGGCACAGCTTCGTGAGCGGGATGAACACCTTGCGCGAGTACGTGACGAGGTTCGCGTGTGCAGCGTCACGCCGCCGCGCCGCGGCGCGCATCAGCGCGTCGAGATCCGTGCAGGCGACGAGGGCCAGCCCTTCCTCGCTGGAGAGGCGTTGCTCGGGATCGAGCGCACCCAGGTCGAAGTCCATCATGCTTGCCTCATCTGCCTGCAATCCCCGCGGATGGCCGGCGTGTCACGCAGCGTCGCAGCGAAGTCGAGGACGCTCCGCGCAAGGCTGGCGCGCTCGTCGGTGCGCGTCATCAGCGTACGAGTGACGCATGTGGCGATAGCGATCCGCGCGCGCAGGTCGCGGTCCTCTTCGTCGATCACGATGCCGTCGAGCAGCCCCGCATAGTGCTCGGCGATTGCCGCAGGCGACACCTCGTGACCCAGTTCGCGCAGGATCTTGGCGGTCGGCCCCTTCACCGCCGCCCCACCGATGATCGGCGACACGGCGACGACGGGCGCTTCGCAGGCCGAGAGCGCGTCGCGCAAGCCGGGAACCGCGAGGATCGGATCGATGCTGAGGAACGGATTCGATGGACAGAGCACCACCGCGGCAAGCGCGGGATCGCGCAGCAGGGCCAGCACTGCGGACGGCGCCATGGCGCGCTGCACACCCTCGAAACATAGACCGGTGACGCGCGGCACGCATTTGCGGCGCACGAAATACTCCTGGAACGCGAGCGCTCCCTCGTCGGTGTGCACCAGCGTGCGGACCGGCGCGTCGGTCATGGGCACGACCTGGCTGCGGATGCCGAGGGCCGCGGCAGCGCGGGCGGTGAGTGCCGAGAGTGCTTCTCCCTGACGCAGCGCCTGCGTGCGCAACACGTGCATGGCGAGGTCCCGGTCGCCAAGCCTGAACCAGTCGTCGCCGGCAAGCTCGCGCAGCGCCCCCATGAACTGCCACGTCTCATCGGCGCGGCCCCACCCGCGTTCGATGTCGTTGCGCCCGGACAGGGCATACACGACCGAGTCGATGTCGGGCGAGACATGCAGGCCGAGATGCTCGAAGTCGTCGCCGGTGTTGACGAGCACCGTGAGCTCGCCCGGATGGAGGATGCCGGCGAGGCCCGCCGCAAGCTTGGCACCGCCGACGCCGCCTGAAAGCGCGAGAACCTTCGCGTGCGAGCGAGCGCTCATCGGAACAGGTCGCGCTCGCGCGGTCGCAGCAGCGCCGCCGCAGGCAGCGCGGGCACATGCCACTGCAGGCCGCGAACATGGACGAGCGGAACGCCGTCGTCCGTTTCGCCCATCAGCAGTGCCGCAGCGGACGCCACCTGGTCGGCGAACGCGATCTCGGTCATGCGCATCGGCCGGCCGAAAAGGTCGGGCGCGCCGATCACGCTCATCAGCGACGGAATGCCCGCCGCGCCGAGTGCGACGCTGGCTACGCCATTGCGCCACGCGCGGCCGAAGCTGTCGTTGATCACGACGCCGACCGTCACGCCGAACGCGCGGTCGATCGCCGATTTGAGCGACTGCGCAGCGCCATCCGGGTCGCGCGGAAGCAGGAGCACGCGCTCGCGGCCATCGGGGTGCGTGATGTTCGACTGGTCGATCCCCGCGTTGGCCATGACGAAGCCCAGCCGGTGCGCCACGATCAGGACGTCCTTGCGGAAGCGCACCACCTCGCTCGACTCGGACAGCACGACCTCGACGAAGCGCGGGTCCTTGTCGACTGCGGCGGCGAGCTCCAGCGCGCGCGGTGAGGCCGTGATGGACGCGAGGTCCACGTAGCGGCCTTCGGCCTTGGACACGATCTTCTGCGCGATCACGAGCACGTCGTGGTCTGCGAGCGCGAGGGCGGCGGCGCGGATGGCGTCCACGATCAGGCCGGCGAGGTCGTCGCCCGGCTCGACCAGCGGCAGCCCCCGAACGGAGGTGAGGACGAGAGGCTCGCCGCCACGATCGATCACGTGGACGGCGCCTCGGCGTCCGGGATGCCCGTGATCCGGATACCCGCTGCCCGGACCTTGTAGCGACGGTTGATCGTGATGAGTACGGAGGTGAGCGCCTCGGCCGCCGCGGAATTGCCCAGCGGCCCTGCATCGATGCCGCGCAATCCGATTTGCCCCACAAGGTCGATCACCTGCGCGCGGGCATCCTTGTCGTCTCCGCAGACCAGCACGTCGCAATCCACGCGCTCGTCGGCGTGCAGCTTCGCCGCGGCCACGTTGTGGAAGGCCGATACCACCCGCGCTTCGCCTTCGAGCAGCCGCGCGGCGATCTGCGCCGCGGAGCCTTCAGCCGGGAGTTGCGCGGTGCCGACCTTGGGCGGCACGAGAGGCACGACTGCGTCGACGACGATCTTGCCGCGCACGGCCGGCCGGATCTGCGTCAGCGTTTCCTCGTGCGCGGCGAAAGGAACCGCAAGGACGATGATGTCGGCCGCCTCCGCGGCGCCCAGGTTCGCCTCGCCGCGACAGCCGTGGCCGATACGCTGCGCAGCCTCGCGTGCCCGCTCTGCGTCGCGGGAACCCACCACGACGGCGTGCCCTGCCCGCGACCACCGCAGGGCAAGGCCTGAGCCGAGCTCGCCGGTTCCGCCCATGATCGCGATGGTCAATGCAGCGTGCATCGCACCACGCTCCTTGCCACGTGCTGCCCCAAGGTGCCGCCTTCCAGGCTCATGACCACCATACGAATCGCCGTGCAACCCAGCTCACGACGAGGTAAATGACGAGGCTTGCAAGGACCGATGCGGCAACCGCGCTCCATGCCTCGACGAAGCTCATCATCTGCGTCGACTTGTACACCGCCCACCCGAGGCCGGCATTGGCGCCGAGCATCTCGAGCACGACCGCGAGGATCATGGCGTGCACCACCGCGACGCGCAGCCCCGAGAAGATCGCGGGCATCGCCGCCGGCAGGCGCAGCTTGATCAGCACCGTACCGCGCGTTGCCCCGAACGTGCGCAACAGGTCGATGGCTCGCGGATCGGTGCTGCGCAGCCCCGCGAGCGCGTTGATCAGCACCGTGTAGCTCACGGCGATGGTCACGAGCACGATCTTCGATGCCGAACCGATGCCGAGGTAGATGATGGCGAGCGGGCCGTACGCGATCATCGGCACCGAATTGACCACCACGTAGACCGGCAGCAGCACGTGCTCGAGGCGCGGAATGAGGACGAAGATGATCGCGACGACCAGTCCCATGATGGAGCCGAGCACGTAGCCACTCAGCGATTCGACGACCGTCACGGCGGTGTCGGCCGCGAGCTGCTCGTGGTTCTGCACCGCCACGCCGACGATCTCGGCGGGATGCGGCAGCACGAAGTTCGGAAGATGGAACCACCAGATCGCGCCTTCCCAGGCGGCGAATATCAGGAGCGCCGCGAGCGCCGGCGGCCAGAAGCTGGCGAGCCACCGCGGCGTTGCGCGGCGTTGCATGGCGACGCGCGTGGGCGTCGTCGTCACGGTCGCGTCGCTCACGTCTCGACCTGCCACCACGCGATGCGTCTTTGCAGCGCCGCGATGACGACGAAGAGCGCGACGCCCGTGAGACCCGTGAGCAGAATGCCCGCCCACAGGTACGTCATCCGGTACTCGTACATCGCGGTCAGCAGCACCACGCCGAGCCCGCGCGTGGCCCCGAACCATTCCCCCACGATCGCGCCCACGAGCGCGAGGCTCGCGCCGAGCCGTACCGCAGTGAAGATGGCCGGCAAAGCCGCGGGCAGCTGCAACCGCAGCAGGATCGTCAGCGGCGACGCGCCGAATGTGCGCAGCAGGCCCACCTGCTCGGCCGGTACGCCATGGATGCCGACCAGCGTGTTGACGGCGACCGGGAAAAAGCTGAGGTAGAACGCGATCAACGCCTTGGACACGACACCGTTGCCGAACCACAGGATGATGATGGCGCCGAACGCGATGATGGGCACCGCCTGCGACGCGACGAAATAAGGCAGGAACATGCGCTCGAGCAGACGGAAGCGCGAGAACAGCACGCCGCTCGCGACGCCGAAGAGCGTGCCCGCGACGAGACCGAGCACGGCTTCGTAGAGCGTCGTGCCGACGGCCTGCGCGAAGATGGTGTGCGCCGCCCAGATCGTCGCAAGCACGGTGCTCGGCGCGGGCAGCTTGTCCGGGGACACCGCGAGGCCGCGCACGCTCGCCTCCCACAGGAGCAGCAGCGCGGGCAGCGCGAGCAGTTGCGGCAGCAACCGCGCACGAACGGCGGGCGCGTCCATCAGCCGCCCGCCTGCTCCACCACGGCACGGTTCATCGCGGCGAACGCCTTCATGCTCTCGTCCTCCACGGCCGAGAGGAGATCGCGCTTGATGGCGACGAACTCCGGGCTCGTCACCACATCCGGGGAGCGCGGTCGCGGCAACCGCACCGGAATGTCGAGCTTGATGTGGCCGGGCCGCGCGGACATGACGAGCACGCGGTCGCCGAGGAAGATCGCCTCCTCGATATCGTGCGTAATGAACAGGACCGTGCGCCGGGCGCCCTCCCACACCTCGAGCAGCCACCGCTGCATGAGCGCGCGGGTGAGCGCGTCGAGCGCACCGAACGGCTCGTCGAGCAGCATGATCTCCCGGTCGAACATGAACGTGCGCATGAGCGCCACGCGCTGTCGCATGCCGCCCGAAAGCTGCCCGGGGTAGTAGTGCTCGAAGCCGTTCAGGCCGAAGCGGTCGAGTGACCGCCGGGCCCGCTCGCGCGCCTCTGCGCGGGCCACACCGTCGATCTCCGCGGCAAGGATCGCGTTGTCCAGCACCGTGCGCCACGGCAATAGCATGTCGCGCTGGGGCATGAAGGCCACGCGCCCGAGCAGATGGTCGGGCCGCTCCTGCTTGCCGTCGATGAACAGCGCGCCACCCTCGTCGGGAGGGACCAGCCCAACCAGGATGTTGAACAGCGTGCTCTTGCCGCAGCCACTCGGCCCGATCAGCGTGACGAAGTCGCCCTCGTGGATCGACAGATCGACGTTGTGCAGCGTGGGAACCGCAGCCGGTCCCGAGGCGAAGCGCTTCGAGACGTGCTGCAGCCGGATCTTGGGCGTTGCCACGCTGCCGCCGGATTCAGGGTGCATGGGGTGCCCGGCGACCGCGGCGCCGGGCGCTCGTGCCTGCACGCTACTGCGCCGCCGTCATGACCTTGTCAGCCGCAGGCACTTTCTCCCAGAAGGAGGTGTCCACGGCGGCCTTCAGGTCCACGGGTTGCTTGAGCACGCCGTTCTCCACCAGGAACTTGTCGGCGAACGTCAGCGCCTTCGGATCGATGTAGCCGATGCCCTTGTCCTTCGCGGGGCCGTAAGTCATGAGTGGCACGAGCGCCGCGAGTTGCTCCTTCTGCTCGGTGCGGTCGGCGGTCGGCGCCTGCTTCAGCAGGATGTCAACCGCCTCGTCCTGATGCGTGAGCGCGTACTTCCAGCCGCGCAGGCTCGCCTTGAGGAAGCCCTCGACCAGCTTGGGATGCTCACGCGCAAACTTTTCGTTGACGATCAGCGACTCGTTCGGGATGTTGACCCCCATGTCGGCCGGATTGAAGGTGACGGCGGGCGTGACGTTGCGGCGCTTCAGCACCAGCGCCTCGTTGAACACCGTGACGGTGGCGACGTCGACCTTGCCCTCGATGAACGGCACCATGCTGTTCGCCTGCGCCTCGATCTTCACATCCTTCGGGTCGAGGCCGTTCGCCCGCAGCATCGCCTGCACCATGAACTGCGGTCCCGTGAACCACGTCGATACGGTCTTGCCCTTGAGGTCCTTGAACGTCTTGACGCCGGACTTCTCGAGGGCGACCAGGCGGTAGGGCGTCTCCTGGAACAGCATGCCGATGCCCAGGATACCCAGACCCTTCTCCCGCGCCTGCAGCAGCGAAGCTGCGCCACCACCGTGCCCGAACGTATCGCTTCCGGCGCCGACCATGTTCTCGCCGATGATGTTGGGGCCGCCCGGGTTGATCGTCAGGTCGAGGCCTTCGTCGGCGTACCAGCCCTTGGCCTTCGCGACGTAGTAGCCGGCGAACTGCGCCTGGGGCAGCCACTTGAGGCGCAGGGACACCGGGGCGAGATCCGCAGCGGCGGCCGGCTCCATTGCAGCGGCGCCGCAGAACAGCGCGACCGCGGCAGCCAGCACGACCTTCATCGCGTCACGACGGGTGAATCGAGCCATCTCGTGCTCCTTGGGGTGAGTTTTCGTTGGGGCGGTGGGACGCCGGCATTGACGGCGGCGACTAGGCGAACATCTCGCCAAGGGTCCTGATGGTGCGCAGCACCTTGTCCTGCGGCAGGCCCGGCCATTGCACACGCATCAGGAAATGGTTGACGCCCAGGAGCTCGCGATACCGCTCGACCTCGTCGCGCACGAACGCCTTGTCGCCAATGATGAAGCGGTCCTTCACGAATTCCTCGAACGGCTGGTTGAAGCTCTCCGCGCCTTCGGACTGCCGGTCGAGTCCCCACGACGAGTACGCCGCGTACTTGTAGCGCAGCGCGGCCTCGCACTCGGCCAGCGCCTGCTCGCGCGTGGGACCGATGTAACACTCACGGGTGATCGGCACCTCGTCCGGCCACGGCTTGCCGGCTTCCTGCAAGGTCTGGCGGTAGAGCTTCATCTGGGGTACGACGTCACGCAGATGCGCGAAGTTGGTGATGAGCCAGGCGTCCGCGATCAGCGCGGCGCGCTTGACCGCGGCGTCCACGATTGCCCCCATCCAGATCGGGCAGCCACCCTTGCGCAGCGGCTTGAGCCCGATCCCCATGTCGTCGATCGTGAAGATCTTGCCATGGTAATTGACCCGATCTTCGGTCCACAGGCGGCGCATCACCTCGATCCCCTCGGTGATGCGCGGCACGCGTTCCTTGAGCGGCACGCCGAACGCATTGAATTCCGCTTCGCGGTAGCCGATTCCGATGCCGAGCACGTAGCGGCCGCCGGAAAGCAGGTCGAGCGTGACCGCGTCCTCCGCGACGTGGATCGGGTTGAGCAACGGCATGATGAGGATGTTCGTCCCGATCGTCATGCCCTCCGCCTCGCGCACCAGCCAGGCGAGCGTCGGAATGGCGGCCAGCATCTGCATCGGCTGCGTGGCGTAGTGGTGCGGCACCCATAGCGACGCGAAGCCGCTCTGACGAGCCACTCGCACCTGCTCGAGCAGGTCGTGGCGGCGGGCCGCAACGTCGTCCTCCGCGGTGAACTGGGTCATGATGTACAGGCCGACTTTCATCGCGCGCTTTCCTCCTTGCTGCGTTTCTGCATGTGGACCGCGGGCTGGTCCTGGGGCGCGCCCAGCGCTGCAGCGAGCTCGGCCAGCGATTCGGCGCCGGGAAGCGCGCCGACGGCCCGCACGAGCATCTCCGCCCGATCCCCGAAGCCGCATTGCTCGAGGACGGCCCGGCACTTCGCCTCCACCTCTTGGCGCAGCAGCTCCGGGCGGCCGGCGTAACGTGACGCGTCCGGGTCGCCGCTGGGGCAATCGCTGAAGTAGCGGCGACTCGCGCCAGCGCGCGTTCGCACCACGAGCTCGACGCAGTACTCGGCCGGGTAGCGCCGTGAATAGGCCTCGTCCTCAACAACCTCCACCCGCTGGGCGAGCTCGAGCACGCGCTCGTCACGAATCGCTTGCTCGCTGAAGTCGTGCAGAGTCACTGCACCGCGCGTGAGCGCGACGGCGACCGCGTAGGGCACATTGAACTGCGCGTCGACGGCATTGCGTGGCGTCCGATGATACGAAAGCACGTCGGTGCGGTAGATGCGCACCGCGGTTTCCGCGATGTCCGTGCCGCGCAGACCCTCGCGCCATGCCTCGAGCGCAAGGTCGATGGCCCCATGCTCGAAGCGACAACACGGATACGGCTTGATCGCCGTTCCCAGCGCTTCGAAGCGCCGCCCGAGGTCCCGCGTAACCGCCTCGACATCGAGCGGCTCGCCGTATCCGAAGGCGTTGAAGAACCCGTTGTCTCCCTCGAGGATGGTCGAAGGACCGGTGAAGCCGTTGGCCGCGAGGCGCGCCGCGAGGATTCCCGCATGCGCGGCGCGGCCGGGATGCAGGCGCTTGATCCACGAACCGTCTGCTCGCCATTCGGTGAGTCCCGACGCCTGGGTGCCCGCGATGCCCAGCGCGCGCACGACAGCCTCGCGATCGAGCCCGATTGCGACGCCGGCGGCGGCAGCGGCGCCGAACACCCCGCACAGGGCGGTGGGATGGACGCCGTGGTAGAACTGGCTGCCGCGAAACACCATGCCGAGCCGGCACGTGATCTCATAGCCGAGCAGGCACGCACGCAGGAACGTCTGGCCGTCGGTTCCGGCGGCCTCGCATGCGGCGAGCGCCGCAGGCACGACGACTGCGCCGGGATGGAGGACGGCGACGCGATGATCGTCGTCGAGCTCCAGCGCGTGCGCATATGCGCCGTTGGCGAGCGCAGCGTCCCAGGCAGACGTCACGCGGCCCACACCGAGAACCGTGCTCTCCGCCTTGCCCGCTGCAGCGAGGATCGTGCGGGTGACCGGCTGGCTGGAATCGGCGCGGCTGCCACCCAGCGATACCGCCAGCGTGTCGAGCACGTAGAGCGCCATGCGCGCGGCTGCGTGCGTGGCCGTTGCATCGGGAACCGCCGTCGCGAGATCGGCGAATCGCTCGGTCAGGGTGGGCGTGCGACTCATGTGCGCGCTCGCGCGGCTGTTGTCGGCGGCGCGCCGGCCGCGAGCCTGATCATGGACGCGCTTCCTGCTGCGCGATCAATTCGCCGCGGCCGGCACGTCCAGTGACGTCGTTACCGTCGAACACGACCTCGCCGCGGCTCATCGTCATGGAGGGCCAGCCGGCCAGTGGACGGTCGGCGAGCGGACTCGGGCATACGTCCGGCCACACGCGCGCGCAATCGAGCTGCTGTCGGGCGGCGGGGTCGACCAGGATGAGGTCGGCGTCGGCTCCCGGCGCGACGCTGCCCTTGCGGTGCGCGAGCCCGAACAGCCGCGCGGGCATTTCGGCCATGGCGCGCACGATCACGGACAGCGGCACACCATGGTCGAGCGCCCAGGTGAACATGGCTGGCCAAAGCACCGGTGCTCCCGGCATGCCGAACGGCACCGCGAAGATGTCGTCACCCGCGGCATGCTTGGCCTCCGCGCGGTGGCTCGCGTGATCGCTGCCGACCGTGTTGATGGTGCCGGTCAGGAGACCCGTGGCAAGCGCGCGGCAGTCGGCCGGGGCGCGCAGCGGCGGAGCGATCTTGGCGCCCGCGCCGACTCGCCGCAGCAGCGCGTCGTCGGCGAGCAGGTACTGCGGGCAGGTTTCCGCCCACATGGCGATGCCGCGCCGCCTGGCCCGCGTCACCGCTGCCAGTCCCAGGCTGGACGACAGATGCACGACGTAGACCGGGCAACCAGTGGCCTGCGCCGCCAGGGCCACCACGTCGATGGAGGTGGCCTCGGCTTCGGCCGGCCGCGTCGGCTCGTAGTGCTCCGCGGACGTGCGGCCCGCGGCGATGGCCGCCTGCTCCAGAACGTCGACGAACTCGCCGTGCTCGGCATGGACGAGGGCTATGCCTCCCACGCCGCGAATCGTGCGCATCGCGGAGAACAGGAACGCGTCGCTCACCATCATGCCGCGGCGCTTGTAGGCGAGGAACATCTTGTACGAGCGAAAGCCCCGGGCCGCGAGCGCTTCGATCTGCGTCAACGTGTCGGCGCGGTCATACAGCACGACGTGAAACGAGAAGTCGGCGACGGATTCCGCCGTACCGTCGCGGCAATGCGCATCGACCACCTCGGCGAGTGGCGTCTCGGGATCGCGGCGGATCATGCCGATGAACGTCGTCACGCCCCCGCGGACGGCCAGGCGGGAATAGGCCCCTACGCCCTCGCCATAGAAGTGCACGTGTGGATCGACGATGCCGGGCATGACGAGTCGTCCCTGCGCGTCGATTACGCGCCGGGCGGCGGGAAGCGCCTCACCGGACGCGAAGCGCGCGGCGATGCGCGATCCGGCGATCGCAAGGCTGCCCTCGCGCGACCCTGAACCATCGACGATGGTCGCGTTCGTGATCAGGACATCGAGCATGCCGGTTTCCTAGCGATGCGACGGTTCACGCAGCGTCGGCGAGGCGCACCAGCACGTCCGCCAGCACCCGGGCGCCATTCCATGCGTCATCCACGGTGATGCTCTCCGCCTCGTTATGACTGATCCCGGCGCGACAGGGGATGAACAGCATGCCCGTCGGGCAGTAATAGTGCAGGTAACGCGAATCGTGGCCGGCCGGCGAGGCGATGTCGCGGTACCGCAGTCCGAGATCCGCCGCGGCGCGTGCGACCTGCTCGCGCATCGCTTGCGGGAAAGCGAGCGGCGCATCGTAGAGCAGGTCCTCCACCCGGACGTCGCAACGGCCGCGCTCCTCGGTGCACACCTGCTTGAGGCGCGCGCCAAGTGCTTCGACGACTTCGGCTGAATCGTGGCGCAGGTCGACCGAGAACACCACTTTCGCAGGCACGACGGAAGGAGCGTTGGGCGTCACCGTGAACATTCCGATGGTGAAACGAACCTCGTCGGCCTCGTCCCACAGCGCCCGCTGCAGCGCGCCGACGATCGCCACTGCGCTGACCAGCGCGTCGCGACGCGAACGGCGCGGGGTCGTGCCGGCATGGCTCGCCTCGCCGTCGACGGTCACCCGATAAGTGCGCTTGCCCTGGATGCCGGTGACGACCCCGATCGGAATCGCTTCGGCCTCCAGCAGCGGTCCCTGCTCGATGTGCGCCTCCATGAACGCGTGGACCGGAAACCCCAGCGGTCGCCGCTCCAGGTCGCGCTCGCGGTCGAGCATGCGGTCGAGCGCCTGCCGCACGGTGACGCCGGCGCGATCGGCCACCGGCTCGATGTCGCGCATCGCACGCACGGCGGTGAACACGGCCGAGCCCATCATGCCCGGCGCGAACCGCGAGCCTTCCTCGTTCATCCACGCGACCGCGTCGATGGAACGCCGCGGACGATGCCCGGAGGTCACGATGGCCTGCAGCGCCTCCACCGCAGCGACGACACCATACGCGCCATCGAACTTTCCACCGGTTGGCTGCGTGTCGATGTGCGAGCCGGTCAGCACTGGAGCAAGCGCCGGATCGCGCCCGGGCAGCCGCAGGAACAGGTTGCCGGCCTCGTCCACCGCCGGGGCGAGCCCCACCTCGCCGGCCCAGCGCCGCAGCAGCGCGCGCGCCTGGATCTCCTCCTCGCTGAGCGCGAGCCGGCATACGCCGCCTGCCGGCGTTGCGCCGCGTTCGGCAAGCTCCATCAAGCGGCCCCACAGGCGAGCGCGATCGACGCGATCCGATGCACGGGCGACCATGCTGTTTTCGCCAGCGCTGTCCACGCCCGTCAGGACTTCGCGCGGATGTCGCCGAGAGCCCACAGCAAACGGTCCATCTGCGGCTTGAGGCTGACGTCGATGCGCAGGTACCGCTTGCCCAGCCCGATGAAGGAGACGGCGCCGTCCTTGACGATCACGCCGCGCTTGAGCAGCTCCTCGAAGACGCGGCTCGAGTCGAGCTTCGGATCGTCGATGCGCAGGAGGAAGAAGTTGGAGGACGGCTGCCCCACCACGGTGTACCCGCCGAGCTTGCGAATGCCTTCCATGACATAGGCGCGCATCTCGCTGATGGCGTCCACGGTCCGCTGCACGTGCTCGTCGTCGCCGAGCGCCGCAATGGCGCCAGCCACCTGCAGCGCGCCCATGTTCCACGTCGGCTTGAGGTGCATGAGCGGCGTGATGATGGCCGCGTCGGCAATCCCGAACCCGACCCGCAGGCCCGCCAGGCCATAGACCTTCGAGAACGTGCGCAGCACGATCAGGTTCCGGTAGTCCTTCGCGAGATGGATGCCGCCCTCGGTGCGCGAGTAGTGAATGTACGCCTCGTCGAGCACGACCAGCTGGTCCTTCGCGGCCTCGACCACGCGCCGGATCTGCGCCTCGGTCAGCAGTCGGCCGGTCGGGCTGTGCGGGTTGGTGAGGAACACCACGCGCACGTCCGGCGTGATCGCCGCGAGGAACGCGTCCCATCGAAAGTCCATGTCCTGGTCGAGTTCCACGTACACGGGTACGCGGCCCTCGTTCTGCGCGGCCATGTGATAGATCGGGAAGGCCGGCACGAACATGAGGACCTTGTCGCCAGGCGAGGAGAAGGCACGGATGATCAGGGACATCAGCTCCGTCTCGCCGGCGCCGCAAATCACCTGATCCGATGAATAGCCGTACTTCTTCGCGATGGCCTCACGCAGCGCCCGCGCTGTCCACTCCGGGTAGTTGTCGATGCGCAATGCCTCGCGCACGACGGCCTCCGCTTTGGGCGAGGGCCCGAAGGGGTTTTCCGCCGAGCCGAGCTTCGCGACGTCCTGTGCAGGCACGCCGTAGGTGTGCGCGACGAACTCCTTGGTCTGCCCGGGCACGTAGGCCTCGTTCTTCCCGAGTGTCGGATTGCTGAGGTGCATGGTTCGATCCTTTGATTGGGGCGCGGTAAGCGACCTGTACCGAGACATCGACCGATACGGTAGCATATTCACACCAATGGAAGGTAGATCTTGTCTTACGTTTTGTGCCCTCTTTACATGATGTAAAGTGACAAGGCGGCAAAGGCTGGAAATGGCGTCGGAGCGCGACATCGTAGGGGTGGTACCAGTGAAGGACATGTCACTGGCCAAGACCCGGCTTTCCGGTCGCTACACACCGGGGTTCCGGCGCGGTCTCGCCGAGGCGATGTTGGACGATGTGCTCGCCGCCCTGATCGGGTCGGGCGTCCTGGCCGACGTGGCGCTGGTCACCATCGATCCCGTCGCGCGTGCCATGGCCCGCAAATGGGGCGCACGGGTGATCGACGCCGGCGCACGGGACGGCCATACCGGAGCGGTTGTGGCCGCTGCGCGGCGGCTTTGCGCGACCCATGCCGGAATGCTGACCGTGCCCGGCGACATTCCGCTTGCCACGGCTGCCGAAGTGCAGCTACTGGTCGAAGGACATGCCGCGGTACCCGCGTTCAGCATCGTCCCTGCGCACGACGGTCGCGGCTCCAACGCAGTCGTCATGACGCCCATGATGGCGGTGCCACTGGCGTTCGGTAACGACAGCTTCGAGCCGCATGTCGCGGCTGCCCGGCGTCAGGGCATCGAGCCGCGCATCGTGCGCATGGCCGGGATCGGCCTGGACGTCGATCATCCCGACGACCTGACGTCGTTCATGGCGGCGCCTTCACCGACGCGCACGTGGGCGTTTCTTGCCGAGCAGGGGCTCGTCGCGTCTTTGACGCCTCTTCCTCATCGGGCCGTTGCCTCCTGACGGACTATGATTTCACGCGGTCGCTCCTGCGTGCACCTGTCCGCGGTTTCGAGCTGGCGACGCCCGCAGAATGGTCACGATCTGCTCGTCGGCAAATCGGCTCCGCGCATCGACTCCTCCGAGTGAAGGAGGACTAGCGGCGTACGTCGGTCAGCATCGCCGCACGAGCGTCATGCCGTCGGCGATCGGCACCATCACGGGTTCTACACCGGGTGCCTGCGCGATCCACGCGTTGAAGCGGCGCACGCCCTCGGTATCCGCATCATCCCGCGCCGGGTCCAGCACCCAACCGTGCCATAGCGTGTTGTCCACCGCCAGCATTCCGCCGGGGCGGAGCATGCCGAGGAGCGTCTCGGCGTAGCGGCGCATGCCCGCCTTGTCGACATCGATGAACGCAAAATCGAGTTGCGACCTCGCTGCCCTGAGGTCGGCCAACGCTTGGTCCGCTTCGGCGTGCCGCGCATCGATGCGCGGCCGCACGCCCGCGGCCTGCCAATGTCGCTCGGCGATCGGCGCCCACTCGGTCGACCGGTCGACGGTGACGACCCGTCCGTCCGGCATTCCTTCGGCGAGCGCGAGCGCGGACAGGCCCGTGAAGGTCCCGAGGTCGACGGCAAGCCGGCTGCCATGAACGAGGAACTTCAGGAGCGCGAACTGCTCGCGCGCGAGCATCATGACGGCCGGCTCGCCGAGCGCCGTCGTCTCGCGCGCAAGCGCATCGGCTGCCCGGCCGTAACCTGCGCTGCTGGCAAGCACGTAGGCTTCCCTGGTTTCGTCGAGCTGGAACGCCATTCGTCCCGGCGTCCATGACGGCCTGCCTCCGGAGTCGAGCGCGTCGCTCATTCGGTTCACCTCCCGATGGCTTCACGATAGTAGCTTTCATCCACGTATCGTGCCGCATCCTTCAGATCGCGGTGCGGTTGTCCGTACTGCGTGCGCAACTTGAGCACTGTGTCGATACCTGCCATGTCGATGCTGCCATGCGGCTGTATGCCGTCGTCCGTTGTCAGAAGCAGCCGGTACGCCGTCTCGGCTGATTCGGGCGTGGCCTTCGCGACCCGCTCGAAGATCTTCAGCGCCTCGTCGTGGTGCGTCGCGTCCCGCAACCAGTCCGTGGCGCGCACGTACGCACGGATGAAGCGGACCATGTCCTGTCGGTGCGCCGTTGCCCACGAACGTCGTGCGACGCCGACAGTGCCCTGATACGGGCCGATGAGCGTAGTGGCATTACCGAGGTCCGAGTAGCCCTTATCCAGCAGTCCCGCTTCGAGGGGCGAATTGATGAGGGACGCCGAGGTTGTTCGGTCGAACAGCGCCTTGACGCGCTGCACCGTGCCACCCACGGCATCGAGCTGGTAGTCGGACTCCTTGAGACCGCCCGCCTCCAGCATTTTCATGAGCACGAACGCGAAGCCGGTGGTACGTGCGTCGACTGCGATCGACTTGCCGCGCAAGTCTGCGATGGAATGGATCTCTGGCAACGCGATGAGCCGCAGCGAGCCGCGGAGATTGCCGAGGAAGGCGAACATGTCGGGCTGGGTGCCCACCAGGGCTTCACCCTGGCCTTCCTGGTATGCAATCACGTTGTCGATGGCGGCCAGGGCGATGTCGAATTTCCCGTCCATCAGGCCGCTTACCAGGAAGGCGGAGCTGGGTGTCGGGGCGAACTCCACGCGCAAGCCTTCTGCGGCGAAGTAGCCCTTCTCGTCTGCAACCCAAAGCGGCCAATTGGGTCCACCGGGGAAGCCGACCAGGTGCAACACCCGCTCGTCGGCGATTGCGTGGCCGCTGACCGCGAGGAACAGCGTGAGGATTGCAGCGATTCTCTTCATGAGCGTCCCCTGCGTTGCCTTTGGCAACCTAGGTTGCATTGCCGCAGATGCGGCTTTCTTCGGTCCTTATGCGCTGCACGACGTCCTGCAGGCTTGCGCGGCGTCCTTCCGGCAGAGGGGCAATCGGCGCACGCGCAGGGCCAGCGCCGTGGTCCACCAGGGCCATCGCTTCCTTGATCACGACTGGAAACGAGCCAAGCGCCCACGCCGACCGCAACGGCGCGAAGACATCCGAAATGCGGCGCGCCTCCGCAAGATCGCCACCGCGCAACGCGTCGTACAGTCGCACCATGAGCCGTGGAAACACATTGGCGGCGGGCGAGATCGTGCCTTGCGCTCCGTGCATCATCATCGCAAGCGCGACCGTATCGCGGCCGGAGAACAGGAGCGCAGGCCGAGGGGCTTGCAGGAGATATTCCACGGATTGCGTGACATCGCCGCTCGAGTCCTTGATGCCCACGACATTCGCCGCCTGCATGCAGCGCGCGAGCGTAGCGGGCAGCACGTTGACCGACGTGCGCGGCGGGTTGTTGTAGAGCATCACCGGTAGCCGCGTCGATCGTGCAATGGACACGTAATGCTCGACCAGCTCGTCCTGGGTCGGCTGCACGAAATACGGCGTGATGACCAGCGCGAGGTCCGCCCCGAGCTCCTCTGCCGCCCGCGTGAGCCGGATGGCGTCGCGCGTCGTGACGCCGCCGGTGCCGGCATACACGGGGACACGTCCGCGGATCGTGTCGACGGCAATGCGGATGAGCCGCAATCGCTCGTCGTCATCGAGCGAGAAGAATTCCCCCTGGCTGCCGGCGACGGAGATGCCGTGTACCCCCGATTCGAGATACCACTCGATCAGCGCGCGCACCCGTCCTTCGTCGAGCGCGTGATCGTCGTCGCGAAAAGGCGTGGCCATGGCCGGCACCACGCCAAAGAAGCGGTTGTCCATGCCCTTCCCGCCCAAGCTGCTCTCCTCGTTGCCCATGACGTCAATAGCCTTTGTCCGCCAACCCGACGCCTGCCGCGCTGAACGCGCCCACCCCGGCGATTTGCCGGATGTCCCATTCGAACACCTCGAAGCGGCTGTCGCCGACGACGTTGTACGGGTCGCTCGCTGCGATGCGCTCGGCGTCTGCGCGGGTGGCTGCGCGAATGAGATACATCCCGAATTTCAGGTCCGGGGACGGGCCGGACATGAAGATCGTGCCCGCGTCGTGCTGCGCCTTCATCCATGCGAAATGCTCGTCGAGCGACGAGCGCCGCTGACCCGGGGCGCGCAGATTCTCGCGGCGACAGAAGAACCACATGTGTTGCCTCCTTTAGCGACTACTCGACGCCCATCAGCTGCTCCAGGCGAACGACGTACTGGCCGAATTCCGGTGCCTGCTTGGTCCTGCGCGGATCGCGCGGTCGCGGCATGTCGATGATCATGTCCTCGAGCACGCGTCCCGGCCGACCGCTCATGACGAGCACGCGGTCGGACAGGAACACCGCCTCTGCAATGCTGTGCGTCACCAGCAAAACGGTCTTGCGCAGTTCCTGCCACAGCCGCAGCAGTTCGACGTTGAGCTGGTCGCGCGTCAGCGCGTCGAGCGCCCCGAAGGGCTCGTCCAGCAGCAGGATCTGCGGGCGCAGCACCAGTATTTGACCCAGCGCCGCCCGCTGTCGCATGCCGCCCGAGAGTTCGTGCGGATACGCCTTGCGGAACGCGGCGAGGCCCATGACGTCCAGCATCTGCGTCACGCGCGCGTCGATTTCGTCGCGCGAGAGGTGCTGCACTTCCGCCGCGAGCCCGAGATTTCGCTCGACGGTCTCCCACGGCAGCATGTTGTGCGTCTGGAAGACGACCCCGACGTCCTGCGGAACGCCCGCGCGGACGCGTCCGAGCACTTCCACCACGCCGCCGCTGTCCGGCGCGATCAGTCCCGCAACGATGCGCAGCAGCGTGCTCTTGCCGCACCCGCTCGGTCCGAGGATCGACACGAACTGGCCAGCGGGGACGTCGAAATCGAGCGCTTCGAGCGCTTGCACCTCGCCTCGCCGCGTGGCGAACGTCTTGGCGACCCGACGAACGCGAACCGCCGTCGCCTCCGACGCAGCCGGGCTGGTGGCCGCCTGCGCTCGCGAGGCGAGCAATGTCACTTGCGCGCCCCGACCCATCCTCCCGCGGAGATGTCGAACACGATGCCGTCCGGATCGCGAAACTTCGCCTCGTAATACAGGCTTTCCTTGTCGTGCGGCAGATCCATGAAGAACGTGCCCCCATGCGCTTCGATGGCTTTGCGCTGGGTGTCGAGATCATCGACCCAGAACCCGAAATGATGCGTGCCGACCCAGTGCTTGCCGCGCTCCTTTCCGGCAGCCTCGTCCGTCTTGTAGTTCAGCAGCGCCAGGCAAATGGTGCCGTCGCTGAGGTAAACCCCCGAGGCGATGGGCGACTCCGTCGGCTCGATGATCTGCAGGCCGAAGACTTCGCTGTAGAACTTCGCCGCCTTCTCCGGATCCGGCACTGCGAGCGCGATGTGGCGCAGTTTGGCCATGACTTCCTCCTCGTGTGAACGATCAGAATGCGCGCCACCATACGCGGCGTGCAGCGATGTCGACGACGGCGTAGAGCATGCCCGCCATGATCGAAATGGTGACCAGCGCGGCGAACAGCAGGTCGGTGCGCGCCTGGGCGTTGGCATCGAGGATCAGGTGGCCGAGGCCGTTCTCGGACCCGACGAATTCGCCCACGACGGCGCCGATCACCGCCAACGGCATCGCCGCGCGGCAGCCGTCGAGGATCGAGGGGAGCGCTGCAGGCGCCTGCAGGCGGCGAAAGGTGGTCCATGCCGGCGCGCGGATCGCGCGAAAATGCTCGAGCAGGTGCACCGGCGTCCCGGCGAGGCCACCCATGGTCTGGATGACGACGGGAAAGAACGCGAACAGAAACGCCATCAGCACCTTCGACGCAAGCCCGTAACCGAACCAGATCACCATCAGCGGCGCGAGCGCGATCTTCGGCAGCCCCTGGAACACCACGATCGTCGGGTACAAGGTGCGTCGCACGATGGGGATCGCGTGAATGAGCAGGCCGAGCGCGATGCCGACGATGACTGCCAGCACGAAGCCCACCACCACCTCGTGCACCGTGACCCACGACTCGGAGAGCAACAGGCTCCGGCTCTTCCACAATGTCGCCAGCACATCGCTGAGTGGCGGCAGCAGATAGCGCTTGACGCCGAACAGATCGACCGCCTTCTGCCAGAGAAGCGCGAGCACCAGGAAGACGATCGCCGGGTCGACGAAGCGGCGCCAGCGCTCGTGACTTGCGGCGAGCGCTGCCGTCACGATCGATCCTTGTCTTCGCGGGGTCCCCATTGCGGCGGCTCGACCAGGAAGCGGTCGAAGTGCCACCGGTCGAACGCATCGAGGTCGTTCGGCCAGACGCGTGCCGTGTACGGCTTGTCGGCCGTCACCTGGACCATGTCGGCGTAATACTCGACATAGTTGCCGTCCGGATCCTTGAACACCAGAAACAGGTTCTCGCCGGGCCCGTGCTTGCCGATGCCGCGCACGATGTCGACGCCTCGCGACTGCAGGAAGCGCGCCGCGTCTTCGATCTCCGCGAGCGAGGCGAGCTCGTAGGAAAAGTGCTCGAGACCCGGACGCCCGGGGGCGTACGTGTTGCTCGCCATTCCGGCGTTGCGGTCGATCTGCGCCAGCGCGAGGTCATGATGGTCGTGCCCGCAGCGCAGGAACGCCATCTGGTCCTCGATGTAGTCCGAAACCTCCAGGCCTACGATCTCGGTGTAGAACTTCACCGACGCTGCGAGGTCGCGCACGTTGAGCACGACGTGCCCCAGCCGGCGGGGACGGGGACGATCCATGAATCGGTCCTCCAGGCGACGCGCGTGGCGCGTCGGCGCTACTTCATGAAACTGTCCGAGTACAGATCGGTCGCCGCGACCTTGCCGTTGAGCGCAAAGGCCTTGTCCACGAACGCCGCGGTCGATTGCATGCGGTCCTGTCGCAGGTAGCCCAGCGTCTTGCTCGGGGCGCCGGCATCGACGATGAGCTGGTCGATCTCGCGGATCTGCTGCAGCGCGACGTTGCGATCGACGGTCGGGAACATCTTCACCATGATGTCCGCCGCTGCATCAGGCCTTTCGATCGCGAACTGGTAGCCGCGATACGTCGCGTTCACGAAGCGCCGCACGAGATCGGGGTTCTTGGCGATACGCTCGTCCGTCGTGGCGATGCCGCTGCCATACGCGTTCATGCCGTAGTCGCTGTACTCGATCCAGCCGATCTTGACGCCGGCCGCATCGGCCTGCTTCATGATCGTCGCGAGGTTGCTCGCCTTCCAGCACTCTGCGAGGTCGATCTTGCCCTCGACGAGCGAGGCATCGACGACCGCCGGATCCATGCGGAGGAGCCGGATGAAGTCGCGCGGCTTGCCGTTCATCTCCAGCCACGCCGGAACGATGTTCTGCACCGGCGAGGCGGAGCCGCCGCCCATGGTCATGCCCTTCATGTCATCGAGCTTCAGCCGCTTGCCGTTCTTCTCGACGTAGCAGATGCGCGCCGGCCACATCGTGTTCACGGCGCCGATCAACCGCACGTGGCCACCGTTGGAGCGCGTCAGCGCGAGGCTGATTGGATCCACGTACGCGAAGTCGAACTGACCCTGGTCGAGCTCGTTCGCCGTGCGGTTGCCGCCATACCCGCGAACGATGTTGACATCGAGGCCCGCGTCCTTGTAGTAGCCCTGCGCCTGAGCGACGATCACGCCGATCGAGCTGCCCTGCGGCAGCCACGACATGTTGAACGTGACCTTTTCGAGGCTTTGTGCGGCACTCGCGCCTGCGAATGCCAGCGCAACGGCAGCCGCGAACGTCGCGCCGATTCTGTGGATCGATTGCATCGATTCCTCCTCCTGGACTGCGGGTCAGCGGATGACGTCCGCCTTGACTTGATTGGCAAGCGTGCCGATGCCGTCGATCGTTGCTTCGATGCGATCGCCGTCCTTCAGGAACACGCCGCGGCCCATGCCCACGCCCGTGGGCGTGCCCGTGGCGACGACGTCACCCGGCTCCAGCGTGACGATCGTCGACAGGTAGGCGATTTGTTCGCGCACCGTCCAGATCATGTTGGCCGTCGTGTCGTCCTGCATCGACTTGCCGTTGACCTCGAGATGCAGATGAACCGCCTGGGGATCAGGGACCTGCCACGCGGGCACGATCCACGGCCCGAGCGGTGCGAACGTATCGTGGCACTTGCCCTGGAACCAGTCGAACTTGAACGGGTAATCGCTGCGCACGTTGAGATCGCGCGCTGAGATGTCGTTGCAGATCGTATAGCCCGCCACCGCGTCGAGCGCTGCCTCGACACCGATTCGGCGACAACGCTTACCGATGACCGCAGCCAGCTCGATCTCCCAGTCGAGCTGGGCGGTTTCGGGCGGCATGCGGATCGTGTCGCCCGTGCCGATCACGGTATTGCGCAGCTTGAGGAACATGTAGGGCTTGCTGTCGGTCTTGGCCGCGAGCACCGTCCCCATTTCGTTCGCGTGTTCGACATAGTTCGATGCCGCGCAGAAGATGCGTTCGGGCACGAGCGGGGCAGCGAGGCGTGCACGATCGTCGGGCAGCACCTGCACAGCGCCGCGCGCGATCGCATCCGTGATGCGCGGCGTCGCGTCGCGAAGCCAGCCCGCGCACCGATCCCAGTCCGCGATCATGGCGCTCACGCCTCGCTCCAGCCAGCGCGGATCCGGCGCCGGGATGCCGCTTCGCGCGAGGTCGGCGAGGTCGTACAGGCGACGGTCGTGGACGACGGCGGGCGCCGTGCGGCCCTCGAGACGATAGGAAGCGAGTGCGATCCAGGTCATGCGTGCTCCGCGTCGGGTGCCGAAGGGATGTGCGTCGGTGCAGGCGCTGTATGCTGTCCGCCTGCATTGTATACATTATGGACGTGCCGGCGGCGCGGGGTCAACCTCGGCGAAGGTCAGAGCGGTGCCATGGCCGGGGCTTCTCCACGCATGCGCTCGAGTGCGTTCATGGCCGAGTGCGCGCCATGCTCGCGCATCGCGTGCGCAGCTGCATCGGCATCCTGCGCGACGATGGCCGCTACGAGCGCGTCGTGTTCGTCGTGCGAGCGCGCCATGCGGTTGCGCGACACGAAGAACAGGCGGCCACGGAACGGCGCCAGGCGCTGGCGGAGATTCTTCGCCACCTCCGCAAGCGTCTCGTTATGCGCCGCGGCGAAGATCGCCTGGTGGAACTCCTCGTTCAGGCTGGCGTACACCTTGACGTTGCGTGACGTGAGGGCCTTCGCCGCGCTCGCATGGATCATCTGGATGCGCTTGCGTTCCGCCGGCAGCGCCCGTTGCGTGCACAGCCGCGCGCATAGCGCCTCGACCTCGCCCGAGGCCTCGAACAGGCCGCCAAGCTCGGCGCGATCGATGGCGACGACCGAGAAGCCGCGGTGCGGGGCATACGCCACCAGCCGGGTGGCGCTCAGTTGCCGCAACGCGTCGCGCACGGGACTGCGCGAGACCCCGAAGCGCGCCGCGAGCGACACCTCATCGAGGCGTGTCCCGGGCGCGAGCTCACGGCCGATGATCTCTGCCGCAAGCTGCTGCGAGATGCTATGGGACAGCGTCGGCGAAGCAGGCATGCGCGCGTTTGTGTACG
>DATILY010000121.1:0-7702 GCA_035475895.1 Casimicrobiaceae bacterium
GCGCTGCGTGGCTGCCTTCTGCCAAACCGGCCGTTGCGCGCATGAACGCTCCGACCGGGACGAAAGGCAAGCGCTGGTCGTCATTCCGGTCTGACAAGTCAGCACAGATCAAAGTCGGCTTTGCAAGGAAAGCAGTGTACAAGTGCAGTCACGTCGCATGCCGCGCACAACTGAAGGAGTTTGCGCAGCAAACTCTGCTCAGCGCGCTTCGTCGCTCTTGTCGTGAGGCCGACGCGCAGCCGCCTGAAGGCGGCCGATCACTTCAATCCGGCGCCAAGTATCGTGCGACCGCTGTCGCGAGCGGCGGCGCAGCCGCCGCAAGGCGACTTCGGTCGCGAAACCTGGCGACGTCAACGAACTTGGCGACGTTACATAAATCCATTCGACCCCACATGCGCCCATTCGAGGGTGAGCGTGTTCACGGCTTGCGTCCCCCGACCCGCATTCAAGCTGACGGACGGCACGACGACACGAAACCCGCCCTCTGCCTTGCGCTCGACGTCGATGACCAGCGTCAGCTTGAGGCCGGTCAGGTGAAGGCACGGCTCGTCGCTCTGTGAGCGCATGAAGCCGTCGATGGCGGCGTTGAGCGCCTGCGCAACCGGACGGCTCGCGGCAGGTGCGCTGTCGACGTCGACGATCGGCGCGCTTCCCGTCGCGGACAGCTTGACCACGAGCGTGCGCGCCGCGCGACGGTCGTAGTCCGCCCCGAAGGCCGGCTCGACCGCAGTGGCGCCGAGCGGCAGCGCAATGAGCCGCACGTTGGCACCGACGCTCGTCTGCGCGACGCGCTCGAGCGTCAGCACGATCGCCGCTTCGCGCAGATCGACCTCGCGCTGCGCAGCTGCGCCGCATGCGGGGCGGGCGGTGCGCAGCCGCCAATGCACCTGCGCGAGGTCGTCCTTGAGTTCGTTCACCAGCTCGTCGACCGGCTTGCCCTCGACCGGCGCCTCAGGCCGCAGCGCAGGCGCGCAGGCACACAACACGCCGGCAAAGCCGGCGGCCACCAGCATCGTTGTTTTCATGGCCCCTCCCCACGCCATTCTCGCGGCCGGGCGCGGCCAGGTGCAAGAGCGTCCGTCAGGTGGACGGCATGCGGGCGCACACGCGCAGCTCCTCGACCAGCGCGCGCAGCGCGGCATCGGCGATGGGCTCGGTGAGCGTCAACGTGCGGCAGCGCGCCCCGTCGTCGACCTCGACGGTGTAGCTGCGCACGTCACGCGCAGCGGGCGATGGCGGCGCCGGCGCGGCGCTGAAGAAGTGCGCCTCCTCGACCAGGGCCTTGAGCCGCGCGCTGCGCTCGGGTGGCAGGCGGTCGCATTCGAGCGTGACGGGTCGGCGCAGGCCGGGAAAGCTCGCGACGCCGCCATCGACGCTGAACGCGATGCGCATCTTTCACCGCACCTTCACGCCGACCTCATTCCACGCGTCCGCGACGCCCTTGCGCGCGGTCGTGCCGAACAGGTGGTCGGCGTTGAGGACGGTGTAGTGCGCGAACTGCGAGAAGGTGGCCGTCTTGCGCAGCCGGTTGTCCCGCAGCGTTTCGTACCAGATGCGTCCGGCTTTCTCCCAGGCATAGCCGCCGAAATGCGTGGCCGCGAGATAGAACGCGCGGTTGGGGATGCCGGAATTGATGTGGACGCCGCCGTTGTCGTCCGTGGTACGCACGTAGCCGCTCATCGTGGCCGGCTGTTCATCCTTGCCGAGCACAGGGTCGTCGAACGCCGTGCCGGGCGCCTTCATGGAGCGCAACGCGACACCGTGCACGCGCGCGGTGAATAGCCCGGCGCCGATCAGCCAGTCGGCGTCGCCGGCAGCCTGCTTGTGCGCATACTGCTTGACGAGCGAGCCGAACACATCGGAGATCGACTCGTTCAACGCGCCCGGCTGGCCGGTATAGACGAGCTGCGCTTCGTCTCCGGTCACGCCGTGCGTCAGCTCGTGGCCGATCACGTCGAGCGAAATGGTGAACCGGTTGAAGAGGTCGCCGTCGCCATCGCCAAAGACCATCTGCTGGCCGTTCCAGAAGGCGTTGTCGTACCGATGGCCGTAGTGCACGGTGGCATCGAGGTGCATGCCTTCGTCGTCGATCGAGTTGCGCTCGTAGGCTGCAAGGTAGAAATCGAACGTGGCGCCCAGCCCGTCGTACGCTTCGTTGATCGCGACATCGCCGCTGGCGGTCGCACCTTCGTTGCGCACCACCTTGCCCGGCAGGTCTTCGGCGCCTGCGGCGTCGTAGATCGTGCGCTGCTTCGCGGTGCCGGTGGTCGTCATCAGCACCTTGTGCGCGCCACCTTCCATGAGCTGGTAAGTCGCGCGACCCAGGCGGACCGTCTGATCCGTGGCCATCGTAGCCAGCGCCGCCGCCCGCTGGGCCGGTGAGCCGTTCAGGGCGATGCGGCGCAGCAGGTGCGGTGGAATGATGGAGCAGGTTGGCATCATGGGGTCATCGCAGAAGCGCGTGCACCACCGTGCCGGAAACCCTCAACGGGACACGGTCGCGCCTTGGCGCATGGACCTCAGTGTGCCCCAAACGGCCGGTCCGGTGCGACGGTGCGCGCCGGGCACCCCCGGACTAGGAGTCAGGCAGGCGGTCCGACTGCTGCGTTCTCGAGGGAAAGGAACCGCGGCGAGCGGAAAAAACTGCGCGCTTCGGAAAAATTTGCACGTGCCGACGACGGCCGGCCTCGCTCATGCCCGCTCACAAGCGGCCGGTCTCAGCCACCCGACGCGCACGCGGCTTCGATGACGAAACGCATGCGCGCGTGCACGACCGGGGCGGCCGCGCAGCCGCCGCCGTGAATGTCAGGCCGCAGGCCGGTGATTGCGGAAGATCAGCGTGACCTTGCCAGCGCTGGCGGGCTCCTGCGCACCGTTACCGGGCGTTTGCCTGCGCAACTCCCGCCGCACCCGCGCGAACGTCTTGCGGATGTCCGTGTTGGCACTCGACGTATAGCGAAATGAAGGATCGAGAATCGACTTCATGCGCACCTCCGTTCGCCCGGCACGCCACGCTCGACGACCTCGCGATGCGACGTTGGACCGGGACGGTGAGCCATGGATTGCAAGAACTTTGCCAGCAGCCGCCGTTCCGTTCACCAACGCGTACTTGCGCGCACGCGGACGCCGACCAACGGTCGCGGTGTAAACCGGCCCGACGGTAGCCTCAGCGGCGGCGAAAAGCCGTGGAACGGGTGCGCCAGAATCGCAACATCGCGTAGCCGCCCGCCATGCCGCCCAGATGCGCGAAATGCGCGACGCCTTCCTGCGTGCCCGTCACGCCGAGATACAGCTCGAGTGCCGCATAGAGCAGGACGAATACGCGCGCAGGCAACGGAATGGGCGGGAAGAGGAGCATGACGCGATTGTTCGGGAAGTAGATCGCGTACGCGAGCAGCAAACCGAACACGCCGCCCGACGCGCCGATGGTCGGATACACCGCGTTCATCATGCTGGCGACGAGCAATTGCGTGGCGGCCGCCGACACGACGCACACGAAGTAGTACACGAGATAACGGCGCTCGCCGAACACGCGCTCCACCGCGCTGCCGAACATGTACAGCGCCAGCATGTTGAACCCGATGTGCAGCAGGCTTCCGTGGAGGAATGCATACGTGACGAGCTGCCATGGCGCAAAGCCCACTTCGCCTGCAGTGGCAGCGGCGCTGTCGAGCGGCCACAGGGCAAAGGGGCCGAGCAGCGCGGGCGCCGTGGTCTGGAGCAGGTAGCCGACGACGTTGGCGACGATCAAGGCAAGCGTGACGGGAGGCATGGGCTCGATGTTGGGGCATGGGCCGGGTCGGCCAAGAGGGTGCGCGACAACCTGTATCGAACACGCGGTACCGCCGCCGCCGGTCGGCACGCGCCCGCAGGAGCGTGCGGCGTTGCTACCCTGCCCGGCTTCGCTGTCGTCTCCCCCCGGCCTGTCGTGACCACGGACGTCGTACGCACGCTCCTCCCGCGCCATGCCGCTGCGCGCGACTGGCGCCGCCTCATGCGCATGATCTGGCCGTTCGTCGCCACGGTCGTGCTGCTCCTGCTCCTGGGAGACGCGACGCTGCACATGATCCGCGGCGTGCGGGCATACGTCAGCGCCGAAAGCCTGTGGTCCAACGCGCAGAAGAACGCGGTCGGGTTCCTCGAGCAGTACGCGCAGACGCGCAACGAGGACTATTTCACACAATACCAGAGCGAGCTCGCGGTCACGCTCGGCGATCGCAAGGCGCGCCTGGCGCTCGACCATCCGCACCCCGACCTCGCACGGGCACGTGACGGGCTGCTCCAGGGCCGCAATCACGCCGACGACGTCCCGAGCATGATCGACGTCTTCCTGCGCTTCCGCCATGTGGGGTTCATGGCCCGCGCCGTGGACTTGTGGGTGCAGGCGGACGCACAGATCGCCGAGATCGACGTCGCCGCGCACGACCTGCAAAAAGCCATCGCCGCGGGTGCGCGGGACCCGTCCGATCTCATGGCACACGTCGCACGCGTGCGCATGCTCGATCGCGATCTCAGCTCGATCACGCGCGCCTTCGCGGCCACGTTCGAGGATGCATCGCGACGCATGGAGGTCATCCTCACTGCCATCAATGCGGCGACGGCGCTCTTGCTCCTCGCCATCGCCGTCCTGCGCACGCGGCGGCTGTTGCACCAGAGCGCCGCGGTGGAGCGCGCGCTCCGCCTGTCCGAGGAGCGTTACGATCACGCCATCACCGGGACCAACGACGGCATCTGGGACTGGAGCCTCGCCCATCCGGCGCTCTACTTCTCACCGCGCTTCGAGGCTCTCCTCGGCCATGCACCGGGGGCGCTGCGCAAGACGCCGGCCTCGTTCCTTCGCCTGGTGCACGGCGGCGACCGGCGGCGCACGCTCGAGCATTTCCGCCGTCACCTGCGCACCGGCGTTCCGGTCGAGGTGGAGCTGCGCCTGCGCACGCAAGCGGCCGGCTACCGATGGTTTCGCGCACGTGGCCGCTCATTCATCGGCCCCGACGGCGGCGCGGTGCGCATGGCGGGCTCGCTCACCGACATCTCGGAGCGCAAGCAGGCCGAGGCACAACTGTTCGAGCAGACCGAGCGTGCGCAGGTGACGCTCACCTCGATTGCCGACGCCGTCATCACGTGCTCGGTGGCCGGCGCCATCGAGCTCATCAATCCCGTCGCCGAGCGGCTCACCGGGTGGTCGAGCGCGCACGCGCGCGGTCAGGCGGTCACGACGGTGTTCAGCGTGCATGACGGCACGACCGGGCGCGCGCTGCCCGACCCGATCGCGCTCGCGCTGCGCGACGGCGCCGCCGTCAAATCCGAGGGCAACGTGACGTTGCACCGGCGCAGCGGCCCGCCGGTGGCGATCGACTACAGCGCAGCCCCCATCCGCGATTACGCCGGCGCGATCGTCGGCGTCGTCCTGGTGTTCCACGACATGAGCCGAGAGCGGCAATATGCAAGCCGGCTCGCGCATCTGGCCAGCCACGACGCGCTGACGGGCCTGCCCAACCGGCGCGAGTTCGAGCGCCGCGTGTCGAGCGTGCTCGGCAGCGGCGGCGAAGGCATGCAGCATGCCGTGCTCTACCTCGACCTGGACGAGTTCAAGCTGGTCAACGACACCTGCGGTCATGCGGCCGGCGACGAGCTGCTGCGGCAGGTGAGCGCCATGCTGCGGCCACGGCTGCGCGAAGGCGACACGCTCGCCCGTCTGGGCGGCGACGAGTTCGGGGTGCTGCTGCTGCATTGCGCGCCGTCGGCTGCCGTCCGCGTGGCCGAAGGACTGCGCAAGACCATCGCCGATTTTCATTTCGTGTGGAAGCAGCGGCCGTTCAAGGTCGGCGTGAGCATCGGCCTCGTCAGCCTCGCGGATGGCACGCGCACCTTGTCGCAGGTGCTCTCCGCCGCGGACGCGGCCTGCTACATGGCCAAGGACAAGGGCCGCAATCGCGTGCAGGCGTGGAGCTCGGGATCCGACGAGCTCCTCGTGCGCCGCGGCGAGATGGAATGGGCCAACCGTCTGCATGCCGCGCTCCAGCAGGACCGCTTCTGCCTCTATGCGCAGCCGGTCGCTTCGATCCGCCGCGGTGCCGAGCTGGTGCCCTACACGGAGCTGCTGCTGCGCCTCCAGGACGAGGCTGGCGACATCGTCCCGCCCATGTCGTTCATTCCAGCGGCCGAGCGCTATCACCTCATGCCCGCGATCGACCGCTGGGTCATCGCAACCGCATTTCGCCAGATCGCGCAGTATGCGGAGGCCAACGCGCTGGAGCGGCTCGGCGTGGTTGCGATCAACCTCTCGGGCGCGTCGATCGGCCACGAGGAGTTCCTCGACTTCGTGCAGGGACAATTCGTGCGCCACGGCGTGCCGCACGCGTCGGTGTGCTTCGAGATCACGGAGACTACGGCGGTGACGAGCCTCACCAAGGCGATCGACTTCATGAGCGCGCTGCGTGGATGTGGCTGCCGTTTCGCGCTGGACGACTTCGGCGTGGGCGTGTCGTCCTTCACGTATCTCAAGCACCTGCCGGTCGACTACCTGAAGATCGATGGCGCGTTCGTGAAGGACCTGCTGCAGGACCCGGTGGACCGCGCGATGGTGGAGGCGATCAACCGCATCGGCCATCTCATGGGCAAGCTCACCATCGCAGAGTCGGTGGAGAACGCCGCGACGCTCGAGGCGCTGCGCACGATCGGCGTCGATTACGCCCAGGGCTTCGGCATCGCCGCGCCGGCGCCGTTCGGCGAGCCGGGGCGCGTGCTGCGCCTGGTTCCGCGCCAGGTCGCCGCGGGCTGACGCCGCACTGCTACGATGACGCCTGCAGCCGGCATTGCCCGCCGGCGGCGCTAGCGAGGCGTCGATGCGCTACGAGCTCTTCTACTGGCCCACCATCCAGGGACGCGGCGAGTTCGTGCGTCTCGCCCTCGAGGAAGCGGCCGCACCGTACGTCGACGTCGCGCGCAGCAAGGCCGGCATGAAGCGCATGCAGGCGATCCTCGACGATCCGCGCCTTGCCCGTCCCCCTTTCGCGCCACCGTTCCTCAAGGCCGGCCGCATGCTCGTTGCGCAGACGGCGAACATCCTCCTCTTCATCGGAGAACGGCATGGCCTCGCGCCGCGCGATTGCGCCGGACGCTTGTTCGTGCACCAGCTCCAGCTGACGCTCGCGGATCTCGTCGCCGAGGTGCACGACGCGCATCACCCCATTGCGAGCAGCCTCTACTACGAGGACCAGCGCAGGGAAGCGCGCCGGCGTACCGGCCATCTGCTCGACGAGCGCGTGCCGAAATTCCTGCGCTATTGCGAGCGCGTGCTTGCCGCGACCCCACGCGCACGCTGGATCGCGGGCGCGCGCCTCAGCTACGCCGACCTGTCGCTGTTCCAGGTCGTCGCCGGCTTGTCGTACGCCTATCCGCGTGCGATGCAGCGGCTCGCGCCGCGCCATCCGCGGGTGATGGACGTCGCCGCGCGCGTCGCCGCGCGCCCGCGTGTCGCGGCGTACCTCGCGTCACCGCGGCGCATCGCCTTCAACGAGGACGGCATCTTCCGGCATTACAAGGCGCTGGATGTTTGAGCCGGTTACACCGGCATCCGGTTATTCGTCATGCCTGCGCTTGTCGCGGGCATGACGATTGAGAGTTGGGTGCGGACACTTCGACATTGTCATTCCTTCTTGATGAATTGTTGAGCGAGGGGGAGCGTTGCCGCGCGGCGCAT
>DATILY010000122.1:0-47088 GCA_035475895.1 Casimicrobiaceae bacterium
TCGCGGCCGCGCTCGTCGCGAAAGCGCAACGTCGACGGCAGTCTTGCGCCGACCACCGAGCGCGCATCGACGCCAGCCGCTTGCGTCGGCGTCAGCGCCCGTGCGCCTGGCACCGCGAACGCGACGCAGAGCGCGAGCGCAACGGCAAGCGTACGCAACGTCATCGCGTTCCCTTCGCCGCCTGCTGCTGGACCAGCAGCGTCATCGCCCGCTCGATCGGGATCCGCACGATGCCCTGCGACCGATCGACCCACGCGTACCCGTGCAGCAGGCGATCTTTCTCCGTCCGATAGGCCACGATGTCCTGCGCCGGCGCAGCCTCCAGGCGCGGTGCTTCGGCTACCGCGCCGGCAGGCGATGCCGCAGGGTTCGCGGGTCGCTGGCTGATCAGCGTCGCGACACCGACGGCTGCTGCAACCGTCACGAGCACGGCCCCCGCTCCGAGCATCAGCGCGGTCAGGCGCGGTTGGTCGGGCTCGTGCTGCATCGGGGAGCTGGCGTGTTCAGGCATGCGCGGTCACCAGCCCGTTCGAGGCACGCGCCGCGGGCAGGCGCTCGGCGATCCGCAGGACGGCGTAGAGCCAGATGCCGCCCATGCCGACGAGCGCCGCGAAGTCGAGCAGATGCAGCTCGAATCCCTGTGGCCGCAATGACGGTGCGACGAGCCACAGCGCGTCGAGCCATTGCCCGATGAGCACCAGCGCGCACACCACGCCCAGGGCCAAAGGATTGCGCTTGATGCGCCGGAACAGCATCGCGGCGACCGGCAATGCGAACTCGAGCGCGACGACCACGATGACGAGCCAGCGCCAGCTCGTCGCAGCGCGCGGCCAGAACCACAGCGTCTCGCGCGGCAGGTCCTCGGACCACACGATGAGGTATTGGGTGAACGCGATGTACGCCCACATCATCGCGTAAGTCAGCAGCAGGTTGCCGAAATCCTGGCAATCGCGCGCCGGCAGCACGGACACCTCGCGCCGGTCGCGCACGACCACGAACACGACGGCGAATGCGAGCGACGCCAGGAATTGCGCGGTGCCCAGCCGCACGCCGACCGCGGTCGACGACCAGCCGGGCACGAGGGCTGCGACCCAGTCGAACGCTGCGATGGTCACCGTCAGCAGATAGATGAGCAGACCCGGTACGGCGACGTGACGCGCGCGTTCTGCTCCACCAGGCGCATTGGCGCGACGCACCATCGCCACGCCGAGCAGGCTCCACAGCAGGAGCAGCGCGGCATTGCGGACGAGGAACGGCGCCGGGGCGAGGTACCACGCGCGCGCCTGCATGGACGCGCTCTTCGCCACGTCGTCCGGTCGCGCCCACGCGAACAGGTCAGGCAGGCCGAAGGCGAGCGGCACCGCCAGCAAGGCGAGCAGGGGCAACGTCAGCGTGACCGCCTCGAGCGGACGGCGCAGCACGCGGCCCCAGTCGCCCCCGGTCAGCTCGTGGATCATCACCTGCGCCATGCCGGCCAGCGCGATGCCGAGCAGGAACAGCCATGTCACGAGCCAGCCCTGGAAGAATACGGCGCGGTCGAGCCATGCGCCGAGCGCGCATCCGATGAGACCGATCACGCCTGCACCCAGCGCCATCTGGCGGCTTGTCACTGCGTGTCCGGGGAAGCGCCTCACCGCGTTGCCTCCAGCATGGCACGCGCGTCGGCGGGGACCACGTCCACTGGGGCGTGCTGGCTGAGCTGCAAGGCGCGCACGTACGCCACGATTGCCATCCGGTCCGCCGGCGCGATGCGCGTCGCGTAGGAATACATCGCGCCATAGCCTTGCGTGATGACGGCGTACAGGTGCCCGTCGCTCGCCGCACGCAGGCGATCGGTGTGATACGAGGGCGGATGCGGAAAGCCGCGGCGCGCGACGAATCCATCGCCATCGCCCGCAACGCTGTGACAGGGCGAGCAGAACACGTCATAACGTTCGCGGCCTCGCGCCAGCAGCTGCGCCGTGATCGGCGGCAGCTCGAATGCGATCGGGTCCGTGCCCGTGGCGGGCGGGCGCAGGTCGTCGCGCACGCTGGCCTGGGGCGGCAGGCGTGGCGGCGCCTCCACAGGACCCCGCGAGCCGCTGCTCGACCCGGCGAACGTGCCGGCAGCAAACGGCACGCTGCCTTCCACCGGCGGGCGCGATGCGCGACCGTCGGCCCACAGCGAGCTCGCGGCCAGCGGCTTGTAGCGCGGCTGGTCGTACATGTCGCGAAACGTCCGCTCGCAGCCGGTCAACGCGAGCGCCGCCGACAGCACCGCCAGGGTCGCGCAGCTACGCTTCATCGGGCACCTCGATCACGCGCAACGGCTGCAGCTGTGTGAGGAATTCGCGCGTGCGCGCGGCGTCGAACTGCGGATCGGATGCCCGGATCGCCAGGAAGAAGCGATTGCGCGATGCGAGGTCGAACTCGGCCGCGTTGAACACCGGATGGCGCAGCCGCGGCAGGCCGTTGAGCGCCCACATGCCGACGAAGAGCGCCAGCGCGGCGGCGAGCACGGTGACTTCGAACGTCGCGGGGATGAACGCGGGCCAGCTGTGCAGCGGCCGGCCGCCCGAATTGATCGGGTAGTCGAACACGGCCGTGTACCACTGCAGGAAATACGTCGCCACGCCGCCCGCGATGCCGCCGAGGAGCGCGATGAGCGCGACACGATCGTGCACGAACCCGAGCGCCTCGGGCAGGCCCTCGACGGAATAGGGCGCGTAGGCATCGACGTCGCGATACCGTGCGCGGCTCGCGCGTGCGGCCTCCACCAGCGCGGCGGGGTCGGCAAACTCCGCCATCAACGCGTACGTCGGGGCATCCTTCATGATGCGGTGGCGGACGGCGACTCCTGCGCCTGCTTGCGCATCTCGGACATCGAGATGGCCGGCAGGCAGCGCAGGAACAGCAGGAACAGCAGTGCGAATGTCCCGATCGAGCCGGCCAGCGTGGCCAGGTCCCAGAACGTCGCATGGAAGATGTGCCACGAAGAAGGCAGGAAGTCGCGCTCGAGGCTCACCACGATGATCATGAAGCGCTCGAGCCACATGCCCACCAGCACGACGAGCCCGATCGCGAACAGCGCCGCGGGCGTGTGCCGCACGAAGCGCGACCACAGCGCCTGCGGGATGATCACGTTGCACAGCAAAACGGACCACGACAGCGGCGCGTACGGGCCGAAATAGCGATTGGCCTGCACCGCGATCTCGTACGGGTCGCCGCCATAGAACGCCGTGAACAGCTCGGTGAGGTAGCTGTACGCGACGAGCAGTCCGGTGACCAGCATCAGCGTGGCCATCTTGGCGAGGTGGGCGGTCGTGATGTAGTCGCGCAGACGGAACACGGCACGCATCGGCACGGCGAGGACCAGCGCCATCGCGAAGCCGGAATAGAGCGCGCCCGCGACGAAGAAAGGCGGAAAGATCGTCGAATGCCACCCCGGCACGAGGCCGACCGAGAAGTCGAGCGAGACCACGCTGTGCACCGAGATGACGAGCGGCGTGGCGAGACCCGCCATGAGCAGATACGCGCTGTCGAAGCGCTTCCATTGCCGCGCCTCGCCGCGCCATCCCAGCGCCAACAGGCCGTAGGCGACCTGCTTCCAGCGGGCCCGCGCGCGATCGCGCAGCGTGGCAAGGTCGGGCACGAGGCCCATGTACCAGAACAGCAGCGACACGATGACGTACGTGCCGATCGCGAAGATGTCCCACACCAGCGGGCTGCGCCATTGCGGCCAGACGTTCATCACGTCGGGATAGGGAATCAGCCAGTAGAAGAACCATGGGCGGCCGAGGTGAAGGATCGGCATGAGGCCCGCCATGGCGACCGCGAAGATCGTCATCGCCTCGGCGAAGCGGTTGATCGACGTGCGCCAGTGCTGGCGCAGCAGCAGGAGGAATGCCGAGATGAACGTCCCCGCGTGACCGATCCCCACCCACCAGACGAAATTGGTGATCGCGAACGCCCACGCGACCGGCTGGTTCACGCCCCAGATGCCGACGCCACGCGCGAACAGGTAGCTGATCGCGACCAGGAACAGCACCGTCAACGCGAGCGTGATGCCGAGCCCGAGCAGCCAGCCCCAGTGCACGGGGCGCTCGAGCACGATGTCCGCGATGCGATCGGTGATGACTGCACCGCTGTAGGTCGCGCGCGGTGCGGCGGCAAGTGCGGTGGGCGAGCTCATGCGATCAGCGCGGCGCGCCGGGCCCTGCGTCGCGCAACGCGGCCTGCTCATTGGTGATGCGCGCGATGTACGTCGTGCGCGGCCGCGTGTTCAGCTCGGCCAGCAGCGCGTAGTCGAGCGGCAGCGCCTTGCGGCGGCGGACGGCACTGGCCGGGTCGTTGAGGTCGCCGAAGACGATTGCCCGCGTCGGGCAGGCGGCCTGGCAGGCAGTGACGACTTCGCCGTCCTGCAGCCGCCGGCCTTCGCGGTCGGCCCCGATGCGCGCCGTCGTGATGCGCTGCAGGCAATAGTTGCATTTCTCCATGACGCCGCGCATGCGCACGGTCACTTCCGGGTTGCGCTGGGCGTCGAGCTGCGGAACGTCCTGCGCGTACTGCAGGAAGTTGAACCGCCGCACCTTGTACGGGCAGTTGTTCGAGCAGAACCGCGTGCCCACGCAGCGGTTGTAGACCTGCACGTTGATGCCCTGCGCGTCGTGCACGGAGGCTTCCACCGGACACACGACCTCGCAGGGCGCGTGCTCGCATTGCATGCACGGAACCGGCTGGAACACGGTGCGCGGCTGGCTCACCGGGCCCTGGAAATAACGGTCGACGCGGATCCAGTGCATCTCGCGTCCGTTCTTCACCTCTTCCTTGCCGACCGTCGGGATGTTGTTCTCCGCCTGGCACGCGATCGTGCACGTGCCGCATCCGATGCACGCGGACAGGTCGATGCTCATGGCCCACGCGTACGGCCCCAACGGCGGCGAGTCGTACAGCGTGCGATCGTCCGGCGTACCGGCCTTGCATTCCGAAGAGCAAGCGCCTGCCTGCGCGAGCGACACGGTGCGCACGACGTCGCGGCGCTCCATGCTGTGATGCGACTGGGCGCTCGCGAGCGCGTGACGCCGCCCGAGCCGCGTGACCGTCACGCCGCTGGCGAACCACGGCGCAGCGGTCGTGCGCAAGGCATTGGCGTCGACGCCGCGGCCGTTGCCCACGCTGCCGGCGTGCGTGCGTCCGTAGCCGAGCGCGAGCACGACCGTGTCGTCGGGCAGGCCGGGCACGATCCACACCGGGGCCTCGAGCCTGTGGTCGGCGACCTTGAGCTCGACCACGTCTTCGCTGGCCAGGCCGAGGCGCGCAGCCAGCGACGGCGCGATCTCGGCCGCGTTGTCCCACGTGAGCTGCGTGAGCGGGCGCGGCAGCTCCTGCAGCCACGCGTTGTTCGCCTGCGCGCCTGCGCCCACATGGGGATCGGGCGTGAACACGATGTCGACCGACGCCGCTGCGGGCGCTGCGGCGTCGAGGGCATGGATCCAGTCCGGTGCACCGGGCCGCAGTGCAGGACGCAGTGGCGCCGCTGCGGTCCGCGGCACGACGCCCTTGCGCAGGGCATCCTCGAAGAAGACGTCGAACGAGGCAGCATGCTGGTCGCGCCACTGCGCCTGCACGAGGTTGCGGCCGTGCGCGGCTGCATCGCCGGCCATCGAGGCGACGAGCTCCAGCGTGCTCCGGCCCCCATACAGCGGCTCGATGCACGGCTGCTGCAGCGCGAGCGTGCCGTCGACGCTGCGCAGGTCGCCCCAGCTTTCGAGCGCGTGCGCCGCCGGCACGTGCCAGGCGCAGCGGGCTGCCGTCTCGTCGCGGTACAGGCCGTGATGCAGGGTGAACTCGACGTGCGTGAGTGCCTCGTCGAAACGCACGTCGGCAGGCGCGTCGTACACCGGATTGCTTCCCGCGATCACGAGCGTCTTGACGCGACCTGCGCGCATGCGGTCCGTGAGCTCGCGCAACGAGACCGCGTGGTCCACGGGCGCGTCGGCCACGGGCGGCATCAGGACCACCGTCGTGCCGCTGGCATGCAGGTGCTCGTTGATCGCATGGGCCAGGGCGTGCACCGCGGCGGGCTGACGCTCGCCGACCACGACGAGCGCGCGCTCGCCTGCGCCGCGCAGGTCCGCCACCGCAGCGGCCAGCCACGCGGGCGGCATGACGCTTCGCGCGGGTGGCGTTGCGACGATCCCAAGCGCATGGGCGAGCGCATGCGCGGCGAGAGCGACGTCGAACGCCCGCACGGGCAGTCGATGGTCGGCCGCCGCGCCGGTCAGCGAAGCGACCGGCTCCAGCACGTACAGGCGGCTGCGCGCATCGGCCGCGGCTTCGGCGCGCCGCGTGTCCGCGAAGTCGCTTGCATGACGCACGTGGCCGGTCATCGTGCCGAGGAAATCCGCGTCGAGCGCGACGATCGCCCGCGCCTCTGCGAAGCGGTACAGCGGCTCGAGCGCCTGTCCGTAGGCCAGCCGGGCGCCTTCATGCGTCCGGTCGCGGTTGAGCGGCTGCCACTGGTGCCACGATGCACCGGGCAGCCGCGCGAGCAGGCGCGCGATGGCCGCGTGCAGGGTCGGCGAGCGCACCGTTTCCGTCAGCAGGCAGAGTCCTTCGCCGCTCGCGCCGGCGGCCAGCCGCACGCGCGCCTGGAGCGCTGCGATCGCATCGTCCCACGTCGCGGTCGCCGTTCCCTGGCGCACGCTTTGCGAGCGTTCCGGATCCCATACGTCGAGGATCGCCGCCTGCGTCGGCACGTCGGTCGCGCCACGGCTGCCAGGATGCAGCGGGTTGCCCTCGATCTTGGTCGGGCGGCCCATGTTGCATTCCACCAGCACGCCGATGCTCGCCGTGTCGCAGGCCAGCGCGGTCGCGTAGAACACCGGCTTGCCGTACTCGACCTGCGCAGGGCCGTCGCGATAAGGCACGATCGTCTCGAGTGGAGGACGCGAGCAACCGGTCGCGCCGCCCAACGCAAGCGATGCGCCCATCAGACCCATGAAGCGTCGGCGCGACAGCGTCGTCGCACCGGGAGCTGCAGCAGGCGCCGTCTCGGCGAGGCCCTCCGCTTCGGCAATGCTGCGCCAGAAGCGCGCGTGCGCCGATGCGCTGGACGGCGCGGGCACGGCTGCGGGTTGGTCGGCGGGCGTGTTCAACGGTGACACGTGGAGCAGTCGGTGAGCTCGCGGGTGGTGCGCAGCCCGTATGCCTTGCGCAGCGCGATGCCGCGCTGAAGCTGGTCGGGTGGCGCGCGCCAGTCGACGTCGAACACGCGATCGTGCGGCCGCAGGTAGCGCTCGGGCGCGCGATGGCATTCGAGGCACCATTGCATGTACAGCGACGCCACGCGGCGCGTCAGCGGCATGCGATCGATGGCGCCGTGGCAGGTCGTGCATCCGACGCCTTTGGCCACGTGGATCGAATGGTCGAAATACACGAAGTCGGGCAGGTCATGGACGCGGTTCCAGCGCAGCGTCTCCTGACCGCGGTCCGCGCGATGCAGCGGAGCGAGCACGCGCGCGTCGACGAACAGCTGCGAATGGCACGTCATGCACGTGGACACGGGCGGCACGCCGGCGAAGGCGGATGTCTCGACGGACGTGTGGCAATACCGGCAGTCGATGCCATCGTCGCGTACATGGTGCTGGTGACTGAACGGGATCGGCTGCTCGATCGGGTCGTCCAGCGGCGCGTCGGCGCGCACCGTGGTCCGGTATGCGACGGCCGCCACGGCAATCGCCAGGCCCGTTGCGAGAAACCCGGCCCGCAGTACCAGGACGAAGCGGCGCGAGAACACCTGTGCCATGAGCGACGCGCCGCCTTCGCCCTAGCGACGTGCAGCGCACGCCGGCAGCGACCGGTCGCCGGCTGCGTGCCTGCGCGCAAATTGTTCAAAGCGGCGGCAATTCTTGCCATCCTGGTGACGCGAGGACGCGGCACGGCGTGCAGCGCGCGTGCGGGCAGCGCACGCGCGACGTCGTGGATCGGCTGGGAGAACGGGCGCATTGCCGTGCATCAGGCGCGGCCGCCCGGGTGTTGCGGTCGTGCGGCCATACGCCGGCGTGGCAAGTTCCGAGCCAACGACCCGACCGACGCCCCGTATATAATATTGCTACCAATACAATTGGACGCCATGCAACGCGGCAGCGGCCCGGCAGCCTGCTGCGCGGCTGACGTCGTGGCGCGCGCGGTGCGACCCGCGCTAGCTGCGCACGATCACCTGCGAGAGGAGCTCGTGGCGGGCGTCGGGATCGCCGCCGTCGAGATGGGCGATCACCGCGGCGAGGTCGCGGTGCAAGGCGGACAGGCGGGCCGGCGGCAGGCTCATGAGCGCCTCCTGCAGCGCACCGCGCAGCGGACGCGGCGCGCGCCGCATGATGCGTCGGCCCGCGGCGGTCAAGGCCAGGCGCACCACCCGCTGGTCCTCGCGCGGCCGTTCGCGGGTGATGAGGCCGGCGGCCTCGAGGTCGGCGACGATGTTGCTGGCGGTGGACTGGTGGATGGCCAGGTCGCGCGCCAGCTGTCCGACCGTCATCTGCGGCGAGGCGTCGATCTCCGCCATGGCCCACAGCTGCGCACCGGTGACGCCCACGGCGCGCTCGACGGACTGGTAGTGGCGGCGCATCGAGCGCACCACGACGCGGAACTGCATCACCACCGAGAGCATCGTGCGCTGCTGTACCCCTGCGCGCGATGCGGTCTTGCGGGTGCTCGAAGGACGGATCGTCATGGCGGATTCCGCGGCCGGTGCGTCATCGTACCGCGAACCTTGCGCGCTGCTTGCGCCGGTGGAACTTTGCCGTTCGCGCGCCGCTCCCATCCAATGGTGCGGTGGCAAGCGAGGCAACCATGGCGACGACGGTCAGCGATTTTCTGGTACGCCGCTTGACGCTCTGGGGCGTCGAGCGCGTGTTCGGTTATCCGGGCGATGGGATCAACGGCATCATGGGTGCGCTCGGCCGCGCCGAAGGCCGGCCGCGCTTCATCCAGGCGCGCCATGAAGAGATGGCCGCTTTCATGGCCACTGCGCATGCCAAGTTCACCGGGCAGGTCGGCGTGTGCCTTGCAACGTCGGGGCCCGGCGCGATCCACCTGCTGAACGGCCTGTACGACGCGCTGCTGGATCACCAGCCCGTCGTCGCGATCGTGGGACAGCAGCGCCGCGCTGCGCTGGGCGGCCACTATCAGCAGGAAGTGGACCTGGTCTCGCTGTTCAAGGACGTTGCGCGCGAATACGTCGAGATGGTGGTCGTGCCTGCGCAGATGCGCCACGTCATCGACAGCGCGTTCCGCATCGCGGCCGCCGAGCGCTGTCCGACGTGCATCATCGTGCCCAACGACCTGCAGGAGATGCCCGCCGAGGAGCCGCCGCGCGAGCACGGCACGATTCATTCGGGCATCGGGTACGCCACCGCGCGTCCCGTGCCCTCCGACGACCTGCTCGCCCGCGCGACGGAGGTGCTGAACGCGGGGAAGAAAGTCGCCATCCTGGTCGGCGCCGGTGCGCTCAACGCCACCGATGAAGTGATCGCGGTGGCCGATCGCCTGCAGGCCGGCGTCGCCAAGGCGCTGCTCGGCAAAGCGGTGCTGCCCGACGACCTGCCCTGGGTCACGGGCACGATCGGGCTGCTCGGCACCAAGCCGAGCTATCGCATGATGACCGAGTGCGACACGTTGCTGATGGTGGGCTCCGGCTTTCCGTATTCCGAGTTCCTGCCCGAAGAAGGCCAGGCGCGCGGCGTGCAGATCGACATCGATCCGCGCATGATCAGCCTGCGCTACCCGATGGAGGTGAACCTCGTCGGGGACAGCGCCGCGACGCTGCGCCTCCTGTTGCCCTTGCTCGAGCAGAAGGACGAGCGCAAGTGGCGCGACGGCCTCGCCAAGGACGTGAGCGCGTGGTGGGACACGCTCGACAAGCGCGCGCGCGTGGCCGCCGATCCGATCAATCCCCAGCGCGTGTTCTGGGAGCTGTCGAAGCGCCTGCCCGACAACTGCATCATCACCGCGGACAGCGGCTCGGGTACCGACTGGTACGCGCGTGACGTGCGCCTGCGCCGCGGGATGATGGCATCGCTGTCGGGCGGCCTTGCCACGATGGGACCCGCGGTGCCCTACGCGATCGGCGCCAAGTTCGCGTATCCCGACCGGCCCGTGATCGCGCTGGTGGGCGACGGCGCCATGCAGATGAACGGCATGGCGGAGCTCATCACCATCGGCAAGTACTGGCGCGACTGGTCCGATCCGCGCCTGGTCGTCATGGTGCTCAACAACGGCGACCTCAACCAGGTCACGTGGGAGCAGCGCGCGATGGCGGGCGATCCGAAGTTCTCGGCGTCGCAGGACCTGCCGCACGTGCCCTTCGCGCAGGTTGCCGAGCTGATCGGCTTGCGCGGCATCGCGGTCGATGATCCGGAGCGCATCGCATCGGCGTGGGACGAGGCGCTCGGCGGCGACCGTCCGTGCGTGCTCGACGTGCGCACCGATCCCGACGTGCCGCCGCTCGTGCCCCATGTGAGCATGAAGGAGATGCGCGCCTACACCGAAGCGCTGCTGAAGGGCGATCCGGATGCCCGCGGCATCATCAAGGCGACACTGAAGCAGGTTTTCGCGTAGGCAGGCAATGAAGGGCCCGCAGGCCCGCATCGAGCGGGTGGATGTCGCTGCTTTCACCATTCCGACCGCCACGCCGGAGTCGGATGGCACGCTCGAGTGGCGTGCCACGACGCTCGTCGTGGTCGAGCCTTCCGCCGGCGGCATGCGCGGCCTGGGTTACACGTACGCCGACACGGCGACGGCCGTGCTGGTGCGCGACAAGCTCGTCCCGCTGGTCCGCGGTCGTGATGCATTGGCCGTGACCGACTGCTGGAACGTGATGGTGCACGAGATCCGCAACCTGGGCCGGCCCGGCATCGTCTCGATGGCGATCGCCGCGGTGGACAACGCGCTGTGGGACCTCAAGGCGCGCCTGCTCGATCTGCCGCTCGTCCGCTTGCTCGGCGATGCACGGGCCGCCGTGCCGGTCTACGGCAGCGGCGGGTTCACGTCCTACACCAGCGCCGAGCTCGCCGAGCAGCTGTCTGGCTGGACCCATGCCGGCATTGCGCGCGTCAAGATGAAGGTGGGCCGCGATCCCGGCACGGATGCTGCGCGCGTGCGCGTGGCGCGCGAGGCGATCGGCGGCGCGGCGCTGTTCGTCGACGCCAACGGCGGATACACGCGCAAGCAGGCGCTCGCCCTAGCCGAGACGTTCGCCCAATTGGGCGTCACGTGGTTCGAGGAGCCGGTGAGCAGCGACGATCTCGCGGGCCTGAGGCTGTTGCGCGATCGCGCGCCCGCGGGCATGGATGTCACGGCCGGGGAGTACGGCTACGACACAGGGTACTTCCGGTCGATGCTCGAGGCCGGCGCAGTCGACGTGCTGCAGGCCGACGCGACGCGCTGCGCGGGCATCACGGGCTTCATGCGCGTCGCGGCGCTCTGCGAGGCGTTCCACCTGCCGCTGTCGAGCCATTGCGCGCCCGCCCTGCACCTGCACGCCTGTTGCGCGGCCACGCCGGTCGTGCATCTGGAATATTTCTTCGACCACGTGCGCATCGAACGCATGCTCTTCGATGGCGCCGTGCAGGCGCGCGACGGCATGCTGGAGCCCGATCGTGCGCAGCCCGGCCTGGGCCTCACGCTCAAGCGGTCGGACGCTGCGCCTTACGCCGTATGAGCGGGAACGCGATGGAGCGCAGCTTCGCAGCGCTCGCGGACGACCTGCGCCGCAGCATCGAAGGCGAGGTGCGCTTCGACGCCGGCAGCCGCGCGCTCTATGCCACCGATGCGTCCAACTACCGCCAGGTCCCGATCGGCGTCGTCATTCCGCGGACGCTCGACGACGTCGTCGCGACGGTTGCCGCATGCGGGCGCCATGGCGCGCCGGTGCTGTCGCGCGGCGGCGGCACGAGCCTCGCCGGCCAGTGCTGCAACGTCGCGGTCGTGATGGACTTTTCCAAATATCTCCATCGGATCGTCGCGCTCGATCCTTCTGCGCGCCGCGCGGACGTCGAGCCGGGCGTCGTGCTCGACCAGCTGCGCGACGCGGCGGAGCGCCATCACCTCACGTTCGCCCCCGACCCGTCCACGCACACGCACAACACCCTCGGGGGCATGATCGGCAACAATTCGTGCGGCGTGCACTCGGTGATGGGCGGCAAGACGGTGGACAACGTCGAGACGCTCGACGTTCTGACCTACGACGGCGTCCGCATGACCGTGGGCCCGACCGACGACGCCGCGTTCGCCGCGATCCTTGCCGCGGGCGGCCGCCGCGCGGACATCTATCGCCGGCTGCGTGCGCTGGTCGATCGTCACGCCGACGAGATCCGCGCACGCTATCCGAAGATCCCGCGCCGCGTGTCCGGCTACAACCTCGACCAGCTGCTGCCCGAGAACGGCTTCAACGTGGCGCGCGCGCTCGTCGGCACGGAAGGCACGTGCGTGACCATGCTCGGCGCGCGGGTTCGCCTGGTCGACAGTCCGCCCGAGCGCGCGCTGCTCGTGCTGGGCTATCCCGACGTGTTCAGCGCTGCCGACCACGTGCCCGACGTGCTTGCGCATCGGCCGATCGGCCTCGAAGGCATCGACGATCGCCTGATCCAGGACATGAAGGCGATCGGGTTGCACCCCGAGGACGTGCAGTTGTTGCCGCCTGGCGGCGGCTGGCTGATGGCCGAATTCGGCGGCAGGACGCGCGAGGAGGCGGAGGCCGCCGCGCACGCGTGCATGCGCGCGCTCGGCAAGGTCAAGGCGCCGCCTGCGATGAAGCTCTTCGACGATCGCAAGCAGGAGAAGATGCTGTGGACCGTGCGCGAATCCGGCCTGGGCGCAACGGCCCACGTGCCGAACAAGCGCATCACCTGGGAAGGCTGGGAGGACGCCGCGGTGGCGCCGGCGCGCCTCGGCGAATACCTGCGCGAGTTTCGTGCGCTGCTCGACCGGCACCATTACCAGGGCGACCTGTACGGCCATTTCGGCGACGGTTGCGTGCATACCCGCATCGACTTCGATCTCGAGACGCAAGCCGGCATCGCGAAGTTCCATGCGTTCCTGTCCGATGCGGCCGATCTCGTCGTGCGCTTCGGCGGCTCGTTCTCGGGCGAGCATGGCGACGGGCAGTCGAAGGCAGAATTCCTGCCGCGCATGTTCGGTGACACGCTGGTCGGCGCGTTCCGTGACTTCAAGACGATCTTCGATCCAGCGGGCAAGATGAATCCGGGCAAGATCGTCGATCCGTGGCGGCCGGTCGACAACCTGCGACTGGGCGTTGCCTACAACCCGCGCGTCGTGGACAGTCATTTCGGCTATCCGAAGGACGGCGGTCGCTTCAACCGCGCGCTCCTGCGCTGCGTGGGCATCGGGAACTGCCGCCAGCATCACGGCGACACGATGTGCCCGAGCTATCGCGCGACACGCGAGGAGATGCACTCGACGCGCGGCCGCGCACGCCTGCTGTTCGAGATGATGGCGGGCGACGTGCTCACGGGCGGCTTTCGCGAGCCGGCGGTCAAGCAAGCGCTCGACCTGTGCCTCTCGTGCAAGGGTTGCAAGGGCGACTGCCCCGTGCACGTCGACATGGCGACGTACCGCGCCGAGTTCTTCGCGCGCTATTACAAGGGTCGCCTGCGTCCGCTGCGCGCCTATGCGTTCGGCTACCTCGACCGGGTGGCGCAGTGCAGCGCCGCAGCGCCCGGCCTGGTGAATGCGCTCTGCCAGGCACGTGCCACCAGCGCGCTCGCCAAGCGGATGCTCGGCGTGGCGCCGGCGCGGCGGTTACCGCGTTTCGCGCGCTGTGCCTTCGTGCGCGACTTCCGTCCGCGCGCCGGCCCCGCAGGTCGAACTGCCGTCATGCTGTGGCCCGACACGTTCAACAACTACTTCCACCCGGACGTCGCGCATGCCGCCGTCACCGTGCTGACCGCAGCGGGGTTCGACGTGACGCTCCCGCAAGGTCACCTCTGCTGCGGCCGCCCGTTGTACGAATACGGATTCCTCGACGCCGCCCGCGCGTACCTGCTGCGCATCCTGGATCGGCTCGGTCCGCAGATCGACGCGGGCATGCCGGTCGTCGTGCTGGAACCGGCGTGTGCGTCGGTGTTCCGCGACGAGTTGCCCAATCTGCTGCCGGATCACGAGCGCGGCATGCGGCTTGCCGCGCAAACGTATTTCTTCGACGAGTTCCTCGACGCGCGCGCGCCGCAGTTCCGTCCCCCGGCGCTTGGCCGCAGCGCGCTCGTCCACGCGCATTGCCACCGCAAGGCGCTGCTCGGCAAGGCGAGCGGCAGCACCCTCCTGTCGCGGGCGGGCTTGCGCGGCGAGGTGCTGGACAGCGGCTGTTGCGGCATGGCAGGCGCCTTCGGCTTCGAGCGGGCCAAATACGAGGTCTCGCTGCAGATCGGCGAGCAGGTGCTCCTGCCCCGCGTGCGCGCCGCGGACGCCGATACGCTGTTGATCGCCGACGGCTACAGTTGCCGCGAACAGATCGCGCAATGCACCGGCCGTACGGCGTTGCATCCGGCGCAGGTGCTGGCGCTTGCGCTGCGCAACGCCGCGCCCGCGTCGACGCGCAGCGACGTTCAGCGGCGCGAGGAGGCCGCGTCTCCCGGGTAGGCGTTGCGGCGCAGCCACCACCAGCCGGCCAGCGCCGCGGCCACGCCGAGCACGCTGGCGCGATGCAGGGTCAGCCACACCTGCGCGCGCCGCGGCCGCGTGAGCGCGTCGAAGCGCCCTCGCGCAGCGAACGGGCCCGCCACGGGCTGCCACAGGTCGTCGGGCCGGCCGGGCACGGCCGCCTCGTCGGATTGCTGCGACCGGTATCCCGTGCGCGCGAGATAGCGATCGAGCAATCCGGGCGCGAGCTTGTTGGCGATGATGGCGGCAACGGTCGGCAGTCCGACGTAGACTTCGCGCCGCCGATGCGTCGCCGCCCATACGATTGCGCGCGCGGCCGTTTCCGGTGCGAAGATCGGCGGTACGGGCTGCGGCCGGTATGGCATGTGGTTGCGCGCCCAGTCGAACTGGGGGGTGTCGAGGGCTGGCATGTGCACCATCGTGACGCGCACCCGCGAGCGCTCGTGCATGAGCTCGGTGCGCAGCGCGTCGGTGAAGCCGCGGATCGCGAACTTGGCGCCGCAATAGGGGGCCTGCAGCGGGATGGCGCGATAGGCGAGCGCCGAGCCCACCTGCACGATCGCGCCGCGGTTGCGCGCGCGCATGCGGCGCAGCGCCGCCATGGTGCCGTACACGGTGCCCAGATACGTCACTTCGGTGGCGCGCCGGAAGTCCTCGGGGGTGATGTCGGCAACCGGCGAGAAGATCGTCGCCATCGCGTTGTTGACCCACACGTCGATGGGACCGAGGGCGTCCTCGATGGCCTGCGCAGCGCGCTCCACCGCCGCCGCGTCCGCGACGTCGCACGGCACCGCATGCGCCGCGCAACCGCGCGCCCGCACCGCATCGACAGCCGCGGCGAGCCGGGCGGCATCGCGCCCGATGAGGCCAACGTTGGCACCGGCGTCCGCGAAGGCGTCCACGGTCGCTCGCCCGAGGCCTGCCCCGGCGCCAGTGATCACCACGACGCGCGCCCCCTCGTGCCCCGCGGTCCGCCCACGCATCATGAAGCGCCTCCTCGTCATACGTCGCTACGCGGTCGTTTGACGCTCCGACGGGCATCGAGTTGCGCGGGACGCACGCTCGCCTGCGCATCGGCGTGCTTTCGCACGGCGTGGCCGTCGGGGGAGGCGCGCGCGTCGGCCAGGGGTGGCCGCGCGCGCTGCCCGCTGCGGTGCTCCGACGGACCGCCGCCTGCCGCCAGATTGCGCGCGGTGTTGACGAGCGCGACGTGCGACAGCGCCTGGGGAAAGTTGCCCAGCATGCGGCCGTTGCGCGGATCGTATTCCTCGGCGAGCAGGCCGACGTCGTTGCGCAGGTCCAGCAGCCGCTCGTAGAGGGCCTTCGCGTCGCGCTTCCTGCCGATGAGGCACAGCGCATCGGCGAGCCAGAAGGAGCAGGGCAGGAACACGCCTTCGCCGGCGGGAAGGCCGTCGGGCGTCTGCTCGGTGCGATAGCGCTGCACGAGGCCGTCGACGGTGAGGTCGCGCTCGATCGCCTCGATGGTCGCGACGACACGCCGGTCCCGCGGCGGCAGGAACCCCACGATCGGCAGCAACAGCAGGCTTGCGTCGAGCTCGCGCGCGCCATAGCGCTGCACGAACACGCCGCGTGTGCGATCGAAGCCGTTGCGGCAGACGTCGCGGTGGATCGCCGAGCGCACCGCCCGCCAGCGCGCCACCGGACCCTTCAGTCCGCCGTGGCTCACCGCCTTGACCGCGCGGTCCATCGCGACCCAGGCCATCACCCGTGAATGCGTGAAGCGTTGCGGCTCGCCGCGAATCTCCCAGATGCCGCTGTCCGGCTGCGACCAGTTCGATTCGAGATAGTCGAGCAGGGCGCGCTGGAACGACCATGCATCGGCATCGTCCGCGAGCCCGGCGCTGCGTGCCAGCGCGAGGGTGTCGAGCACTTCCCCGTACACGTCGAGCTGCAGCTGGGTGGCCGCGGCATTGCCGATGCGCACCGGCGCCGACGCGCGGTAGCCCGGCAGCCAGTGCAGCTCGATCTCGCCGCGCACGCGCTCGCCGGCGACGCCATAGAGCACCTGCAGGTCCTGCGGCCGGCCGGCGGCGGCGCGCAACAGCCATTCGCGCCATGCCTGCGCTTCGTCGCGATACCCGGCGAGCAGCAGCGCGTACAGGGTGAAGGTCGCGTCGCGCAGCCAGCAGAACCGGTAGTCCCAGTTGCGCACGCTGCCGATGCATTCGGGCAGCGACGTGGTGGGTGCGGCCACGATGCCACCGGTCGGCGCGAAGGTGAGCGCCTTCAGCAGGCGCAGCGATCCCTTCACCGCGCTGGCGTACGGACCTTCGTAGCCGCACAGGTCGCACCAGCGGGTCCACCAGTCGCAGGTCGCCTCGAGCGCCGCTTCGGCATCGACCGGCACGGGACGCGCCTCGTGCGATGCCGAGTACGTCATCACGAACGGGATCCGCTGGCCTGCATGGACGTCGAAGCGGCCGCGCGTCGCATAGCCTTCGCCATGCAGCGCGATGGGCGTGCGCAGCTCCAGCGTGTCGGGACCGCCGGTGGCGACGAGCGTGTGGCCGTCGTGGCGCACCCATGGCACGACGGCACCGTAGCCGAAGCGGATCGTGAGGTCGACGTCGAAGCGCATCGTCCCGCGGACGCCTTCGACGATGCGCACGACGTCGGTGCGGTTGGGCAGCATCGACATGCAGTCGACGATGCGGGCGACTGCGCGGCCGGCGCGGTATTCCGTCTCGAGCACCAGCGTGCCTTCGCGATACCGGCGCGTCACGCGCGCGTGGCCGGCAGGACCGATGCGCCAGCGGCCATGCTCCGGACCGCCGAGCAGGGCGGCGAAGCACGCCGGTGAATCGAATCGCGGCACGCACCACCAGTCGAGCGAGCCGTCGCGTGCAATGAGCGCCGCGGTGCGCGTGTTGCCGATCAGCGCGTAATCCTCGATGGCGGATTGGCCCGCCAGTGACTTGCGCGGCGCAGCCGAGCGCTTGCGCAGCGCGGGACTCATGGCGGAGCAGGATCGATCCAGCGCTCGCCGGGTCGCAACAGGCGATCGGCCTCCGGGGGACCCCACGAGCCGTCCGCATAGCGATGCACGCCGATCGGCGCGCGCAGCACGCCTTCGACGACGCGCCAGGCGGCGGTGACGCCCGTCGCGCGCTCGCTCATCGATCGATCGCCTGCCAACGCCGCGCCGAGCAGGTTGACGTAGGCGTCGCGATCCTCGTCGCGCGGCAATGCGGCCTGCAAGGTGAGCGGCGCGTGCGCGTGCGCCGACCCTAGTGCCAGGCGGCGCGTGCCGAGCTCGATCGACACTTCACCGGGACCCAGCCGGAACCGCAATTCCTCGCACGCATCGTCCGGGCAATCGTGGTGCAGCAGGCGCGTGGGCGACAGCGAGAGCGTGACCAGTGTCGTGGTGAGCGGAAGCCGCTTGCCCGCACGCACGTAGAACGGCACGCCGGCGAAGCGCGGCGCGTCGATCGACAGGCGCGCGGCAAGATACGTCGCGACGCCCGACTGCGCGGCAACGCCGGGCTCGCTGCGATAAGTCTCGTATTGGCCATAGACGACGTCGCCGGGTGCCATGGGCGCGATGGCGCGCAGCGCGTCCACGCGCGCCGCCGTGAACGCTTCGGCGTCGGCCGGCGCGACAGGCTCCATCGCGATCAGCGCGCATACTTGCAGCAGGTGGTTCTGGAACACGTCGCGCAGCGCGCCTACCGCTTCGTAGAACGCGCCGCGCGTGCCGATGCCGAACGCCTCGGCCATGGTGACCTGCACGCTCGTGACATGCGCGTGCGACCACAGCGGCTCCAGCCACGAGGTGTGCGCGCGCATGTCGGCGAGGTTGCGCAGCGGATCCTTGCCGAGGTAATGATCGATCCGGTACACGGCGTCCTCGGCAAACGCCGCCGCGATCGTGCGCTCGAGCGCGCGTGCCGATTCCAGGTCGTGCCCGAACGGCTTTTCGACGGCGAGCCGGCCGGTGCGCGCGAGTCCCGCAGCCGCAAGGCCCGTGATCGCAGCGGCGAACAGCTGCGGCGGAACGGCGAGGTAGAACAGCGGCTGGCGGAACGTGGCGAGCGCGCCCGCGAGCCTTGCGTACGTCTGCGGATCGTCGAGATCCCCGGCGACGATCGACAGGCGCGGCACCAGCCGATCCATTTGCGCGGCGAGCGTGGGGTCGCCGTGCCCAACCCGCTCGCGCGACGCGCCGATGATGGCCGCGGGCTCGCGCGGCGAATGGGCCACGCCCACGACCGGAGGCGCGACGCCGCGCTCGGCGAGCCGCGCGAGCGCCGGCAGGATCATCTTGCTCGCAAGATCGCCCGTGACGCCGAACAGCACCAGGGCGTCGCAGGCCGGCAGGCTCGGCATGCGGAGGATTACCGGTGAAACCGGTTCGTACCGCGCGCGGCCAATTGGTTCCTGCCGCGCGCGCGTCAGGCGCCCGCGGCCGCAGCCTCCGGGTGGTGCCTCACGGCGGCGAGGATGCCCTGCAACAGGGCCGTCGGCGTAGGCGGACAGCCGGGAATTTCCACGTTCACCGGTATGACGTTGGCGACGCGGCCGAGGCTCGCATAGCTTTCGCCGAACACGCCGCCCGTACACGCGCAGCCACCCGCCGCCACCACGAGCTTGGGGTCCGGCGTGGCGTCGTAGGTACGGCGCAGCGCGATCGCCATGTGCCGCGAGACCGGTCCGGTCACGAGCAGCATGTCCGCGTGGCGGGGGCTTGCCACGAAACGGATCCCGAGGCCTTCCAGGTTGTAGTACGGATTGAGCAGGGCGTGGATCTCGAGCTCGCAACCGTTGCACGATCCGGCGTCGACGTGCCGGATCGTCAGCGCGCGACCGAGCGTGCGCAGGATGTGCGCGCGGAGCTCCGTGTGCACCGAGGCGTCCACGGCGAGGTCGGGCGCGGGCTCCGTGACGATGCCGGAGCGCAGGAGCTGTCGCAGCTGCAGCAGCATGGGCGTGCGTCCTTACAGGTCGTGACCGCTGTAGGCCAGGTTGAACGACTTGTTGATGAGGGGGAAGTCCGGCACGATGTTGCCGATCACCGCGTGCTCGACGACCGGCCAGTTCTGCCACGAGACGTCGTGCGGATGGCAACGGCGGATCGTGTCCTGCGCGCCCGCTTCGAGTGCGACGAGCACCGGGCCCCGCCAGCCTTCCACGTAGCCGAGCGCAAGGCTCTCCACCGCCGGCGAGTGCATGGGCGCGATCACGCTGCCGTCGGGCAGCGTATCGAGCAGCTGGCGCACGAGGCGCAGCGACGTCTGCAGCTCGTCGAAGCGTACGGCGACGCGCGCGGCGACGTCGCCATCGCGGCTCGCCGCGACCGGCACGTCGAGCGCGTCGTACGGCGGGCACGGGAAATCGTGGCGCAGGTCGTCGGTGCTGCCGCTTGCGCGCGCGGCCAGGCCGCACAGGCCCAATCGCTCCGCCAGCGCGGGCGAAACCATGCCGCAGGCGCGGAAACGATCCTGCAGGCCGGCATGCTCGTCGTAGATCTCGCGCAGGCGCGCGACCTCCGCGGCGATCACCGTAGTCTGCTCAGCCATGGCGATCCGTGCCGGTGCCGCGATGTCGCGCGCCATGCCGCCTGGAACGATGACATCCATCAGCAGCCGGTGGCCGAACGCGGCCGCGTTGGTGCGCAGTACGTCCTCCCTCAGCCGCGAGAACTGCGCCAGGCCGAATGCGAAGCCGCCGTCGTTGCCGAGGTAGCCCAGGTCGCCGAGGTGATTGGCGATGCGCTCGCGCTCGAGGCATACGGCGCGCAGGGCAAGCGCGCGCGGTGGTACCTCGCAGCGCCCGAGCGCCTCGGCGGCCTGTGCGTACGCCCAGCCATACGCGACCGTGCTGTCGCCCGACACGCGTGCGGCCAGGCGGCTTCCGTCGAGCAGCGACAGGGTCTCGAAGCGCTTCTCGATGCCCTTGTGCACGTAGCCCAGCCGCTCCTCGAGCCGCAGCACCTTCTCGCCGACCACCTGGAAGCGGAAGTGACCCGGCTCGATGATGCCGGCGTGCACGGGACCCACCGCGATCTCGTGCACACCCTCGCCTTCCACCTTCACGAACGCGTAACGATCGTCCGCGGGGGCCTGCCCCTGCGAGCCGTCGAAGTCACGCCGCAATGGAAAGGCGTCGGCGTCCCATGCAGCGTGACGCAGCCAGGGCCGCACGTCGATGCCGTCCCATTCGATGCCGAGGAGGTCGTGCACGGTGCGCTGCAGGCGGCCGGCGGCCGGAAAGAACGGCGTGAGGTCGGGACATTGCCACGTCGCGTCGGCGAGCGCGTGCTCGAGCACCGTGAGCCCGTCGTGATCGCGCAGGACCACGCGCAGCACGAAGCCGCGTCCGCGGTCGCGCTCGTCGGTGCCATAGAGCGTCACCAGGGACGCGCCTTGCTGGCGCGCGGTACGGCACGCCGTGATCAGGCCCGTGCCGTCGACGAAGCCGCGCTGCGCAGGCAACGGCGCGTTGACGCGTGCGGGAGAGACGCCGAGGGCCGCCAGATCCATCGCTAGCCGATCAGGCGCGCCGCCTGCCGGTACCAATCGGCGAGCTGGGGCGGAATCCACAGACCGAGCAGCAGCACGATGCCCAGGTGCACGAACACGGGCGCCATCGCGGGCCGGTGCTGCAGCCGCTGACCCGTCGGCGGGCCGAACACCATCGGCTGCACTTTGGCGAACACGGCCGCGAATGCGATGCCGAGCGCGCCCAGCAGGAGCGGCGTCGCCCACGGCTCGATGCGCATCGCCGTCGTGAGGATCAGGAACTCGCTCGCGAACACGCCGAACGGCGGCATGCCGAGGATGGCCAGCGTTCCGAGCACGAGGCCCCAGCCGATCATCGGGCTCAACGTCGCGAGGCCGCGAATGCCGTCGATGAGCTGGGTGCCCGTCTTTTGCGCCGCGTGGCCGACGGTGAAGAAGATCGCCGACTTGGTGAGCGAATGCACGGTCATGTGCAGGAGGCCGGCGAAATTGGCCACGGGACCGCCCATGCCGAACGCGAACGTGATGATGCCCATGTGCTCGATCGACGAATACGCGAAGAGGCGCTTCACGTCCTTCTGCCGCGACAGCAGGAACGCCGCGAGCACGACCGACAGGAGGCCGAACCCCATCATGAGCCGCGACGCGACGGGTGTGTCGACGGCGCCCTGCACGAGCACCTTGCAGCGCACGACGGCGTACAGCGCGACGTTGAGGAGCAGGCCGGACAGCACGGCGGAGACGGGCGTCGGGCCCTCCGCGTGGGCGTCGGGGAGCCAGTTGTGCAAGGGTGCGAGGCCGACCTTGGTGCCGTAGCCGACCAGCAGGAAGACGAACGCGAGCGAAAGCACGGTCGGCTCGAGGTCGGCCTTGACGTGATTGAGCTCCGTCCACAGCAGCGCGCCGCCGCCGGCGCCGAGCACTTTCTCCGCGGCGAAATACAGCAGGATGGTCCCGAACAGCGCCTGCGCGATGCCGACGCCGCACAGGATGAAGTACTTCCAGGCTGCCTCGAGGCTCGCCGGCGTGCGATACAGGGACACGAGCAACACGGTGGCAAGGGTCGCGCCCTCCATCGCCACCCACAGGATCCCCATGTTGTTGGTGAGCAGCGCCGTGAACATCGTCCCCATGAACAGCTGGAACATGCTGTGGTAGAGCCGCAGCCGCCCGGCCGTGAGGCGTCCATGCACTTGCTCGTTGCGCATGTAGGGATGCGAGAACAGCGCCGTGGTGAAGCCGACGAAGGCGGTCAGCGCGACCAGGAACACGTTGAAGGGGTCGACGAAGAAGAGCCGGTCGAGCGTCAGCAGCGGCCCGTCGCCGATCACCCGTGCGGTCAGGAACACGGCGGCAGCCAAGGTGAGCGCGCTCGTCGCCACGTTGACGTCGGCCGCGCGTTCGCGGTGGCCGAACAGCGCGAGGACGGCGGCGCCCGTGACCGGCAACAGCAAAACGGCGAGGAGCTCGGCCATCTAGTCGTTCTCGCGCAGCTTCTCGAGGTGGGCCAGGTCGAGGCTGTCGAACTGCTCGCGGATCTGGAAGAAGAACACGCCGAGAATGAGCATGCCGACGAGCACGTCGAGCGCGATGCCGAGCTCGACCACCATGGGCATGCCATAGGTTGCGCTGGTCGCCGCGAAGAAGAGGCCGTTCTCCATCGACAGGAAGCCGATCACCTGCGGCATCGCCTTGCGCCGCGTGATCATCATCAGGAACGACAGCAGCACGATCGCCATGGCGATGCCGAGCGTGCTGCGCGTGACGGTGCTCGCGAGCTGCGAGATCGGCACGGCCAGGTTGAACGCGAACACCACCAGCACGATGCCGAGCAGCATGGTGGTCGGGATGTTGATCAGGCCCTCGATGTCCCAGCGCACGTCCAGGCGCCGGATGAGGCGGTGGAGCAGCCACGGCAGGATGAGCACCTTGAGGACGAGCGTCAGCGCGGCGGACGCATACAGGTGCGGCTGGTGCGTGCCATAGGCCACGATCGCCGTGGAGCAGGCGAGCGTGGCGCCCTGCGCGGCGAAGAGGTTGACCAGCATGCGCACGCGACGCTGCGACAGCATGGCGAAGCCGAGCAGCAGCAGCAGCGCGGCGCCGAGGTTGATCAGCTGGGCGTAGAGGGGCGGCGTGGTCATCGGTAACGGCCGCTCACGCGCCCAGCAGCCGGTTGACGAGCATCCCGAGCACGGCCAGCAGGAATGCGGTGCCGAGGAACTCGGGCGCGCGGAAGATGCGCATCTTGGCCGATCCCATCTCGATCAGCGCAAGACCGAGGCCGCCACCGGCGAGCTTGACGAGCAGCACCGGCGTGGCAGCGGCGATCGCCAACCAGTCGTTGCTGCCCAGTGCGATGCCGAACGGCACGAAGAGCGCAAGGCCGATGCACGAGTAATTGAACAGCTTGAGCGCTGCGGCCCATTCGATGAGCGCGAGGTGGCGCGCCGAATACTCGAGCACCATCGCCTCGTGGATCATCGTGAGCTCGAGGTGCGTCGCCGGGTTGTCGATGGGCACCCGCGCGTTCTCGGCGAGCGACACCATCGTGAACGCCACGCCGGCAAACGCCAGGCTCGGATAGATGACGAGGTCGCGATGGCCGAGCGTCTCGACGATCGTCGGCAGCGACGTGCTGCCCGAGATGAGCGAGGCGGTGAAGAGCACCATCAGCAGGGCAGGCTCGGCGAGGAAGCCCACGAACATCTCGCGCCGCGCGCCGAGCGAGCCGAACGCGGTGCCGATGTCCATCGCGGCCAGGGCGAGGAACACGCGCGCGAGCGCAAAGAGGCCCACCAGCGCGATGGCGTCGGCCGCGGTCGCGAACGGGAGGTCGGTGGCCAGCGAAGGGACGATCAGCGCGGCGCAGCATTGCGCACCGAAGACGACGTAAGGCGTCAGCCGGAAGATCGGCGAGGCGTTGGACGCGACGATGGCATCCTTGTGGAAGAGCTTGACGATCGTGCGGTACGGCAGCGTCAGCGGTGGCGCGGAACGGTTGGTGAGCCACGCGCGGCACTGGTTGATCCAGCCGACCAGCAGCGGGGCGACGAGCAGCGCGACCGCCAGCTGCAGCAGTTGCGACAGCGTTCCGGTGAGCGTCATGGCGCGGGCGTCCGCATCATCGGGCGAGGAACAGCAGCGCAAGCAGCGTGAGGAAGCTGTAGATCAGGTAGGCGGCGATGCGCCCCTGCTGGATGCGGCCGACGAAGCGCGCCGTCGCGTCGACCGCGCGCGCGATCGGCTCGTACACGGCGAACCAGATGCGATCGCCCACCTTCACGGCGTAACGCGGTGCAGCGTCGTCGGGACCGGGCAGCACGCGCTCGATGCGAAAGAACGGCTCGAACACCTGGCGGATCGGCTGGCCGAAGCCTTCCGCCGTATCCTGCATGCGCGCCGTCTGCAGCGGAAAGCCGCAATCCCAGGCCGGCCCGACGCGCAGCCGGCCGTGGTAGTACCGGTGCACGATCTGCAGCGTCAGCAGCAGCACCGCAACCACGACGAGGAGCACGACGATCGGGCTGTAGCTCGCGCGGTCCGGATCGATTGGCGCGAGCAGCAGCCATGACCCGCCGTGCCCGCCGGCGGTCGATCCCAGCAGCAGCCCATTCACGCGGTCCAACGCGCTGATGACCTGCACCGGCAACAGGCCGAGCGCCACGCAGCCCAGCGCCAGCGCGCACAGCGCCGTGCGCTCGTACGCGCCTGCGTCGTGCGCGTGCGCCAGCTCCGGCTCGCGCGGCTGCCCAAGGAACACGACGCCGTAGAACTTCACCATCACGTACGCGGACACCGCGGCGACGAGCGCCAGTGCGCCGGCGGCCAGCGGCACCAGCATGTTCACGAACGATTGCGGCAGCGACGGCGTGAACAGGAACGCCTGCAGCAGCAGCCATTCGGACACGAAGCCGTTGAGCGGCGGCAGCCCGGCCAGTGCGAGCGTCCCGACCAGCGCGGCGCCGGCGACCCATGGCATGTGATGGATGAGCCCGCCCAGCCGGCCAAGGCTGCGCTGGCGCGTGGCGTGCAGCACCGAGCCCGTCGCCAGGAACAGGAGCGTCTTGAAGGCCGCGTGATTGAGCGTGTGATACAGGAGCGCCGTCATCGCGATCGTGGCGAACACCGGCTTGCCGTACGCGGTGAACAGCATCGCAAGGCCCATGCCCGACACGATGATCCCGACGTTCTCGATCGACGACCATGCGAGGAGCCGCTTCATGTCGGTCTGCACCGTCGCAAACACCACGCCGTAGAGCGCGGTGAGAAGGCCGAGCGCCAGCGTGACGGCACCCCACCACCAGACCGGCTGGTGGAGGAGGTCGAAGGTGATCCGCAGCATGCCGTAGATCGCGGTCTTGATCATGACCCCGCTCATCAATGCCGACACCGGCGAAGGCGCCGCGGGATGCGCTTCCGGCAGCCACACGTGCAAGGGAAGCAGCCCGGCCTTGGCGCCGAACCCGAACAGCGCGAGGAAGTACGCGACCGCCGGCCAGGCGCCTGCCAGGGTCACCGTCCGCATGCCGCCGAACGTGTAATCGCCGGTGCTGCCCTGGAGCACGCCGAAGCACAGCAGGATCGCGATCGCGCCGACGTGTGCGATGAGCAGGTACAGGAAGCCCGCGCGGCGGATCTCGGCGAGTCGATGGTCGGTGATGACCAGGAAGAAGGACGACAGCGCCATCGTTTCCCACGCCACCATGAAGGCATAGGCGTCGTCGGCGAGCAGCACGAGCGCCATGGCTGCGACGAACACGTGGTATTGCACGCACACGAGGCCCGGGGAGGTGCCTGCGCTCGAGCGGAAGTAACCCGCGGAGAAGCACGACACCGCCGCGCTCCCGCAGCCCAGCACGAACAGGAAGAAGGCGGACAGCGCGTCGATTCGCAGGTGGAATGGGAGGTCCGGAAGGCCGAGAGGCAGGACCAGGGTCTGGGGCGCCGCACCGAGCGCCGCCAGGGCGAGCGCCGCCAGCACGAGGCTCATGAGCGCGCTCGCGGGAAACAACGCGCGCGCGATGAGCGACAGATCGCGCGGCCGGGCGATGCCGATCAGGCCGAGCGCAAGCCACGCGGCGACCACGATCAGCATCGCTTCGAGCAGGGCAGACGACGGCGTTGCCACCTAGCCGTCCCTCTCCTCGGCATCGCGCGTGCGCGCCTCGACGAGCCAGGGCGGCAGCTTGCGGCTGCCCGCGTGGTCGACCACGTATTCGCGGATCAGCCGGCGCACGACCTGCGAGGGCGTGAGGTCCTGGGCCGCGCAGATCTCCTCGAACAGCTTCTTCTTGCGCGGGTCGATGAGCAGGGTGAGGCGGGCGGTCTTGCGCTCCATGGCATGGCAATGATATGTGCATAGTATGTGCATGTAAATACCATTCGGCGCACATAGACGGTCGCCACAGGGCTTGCGCTATGATTGGCGTAGAGCCACCGCCTGGCCCCCGGCCGGCCGGCGGGCCGTGAGGAGGACGCCAGAGATGAGACGAGCCCGATGGACCGCGATCTGTACGACGATGGTGATGCTCGCCGTGTGCGCGGGCGCGCAGGGGGCGACGCCGCAGGCGCGCGCGGCATACAAGGCGTCCATGAAGCAGGCCAACGCCGACTACACGGCGGCGCGCGCGCAGTGCCGCACGCAAAGCGGCCACCCCCGCACCGTGTGCATCGCCGAAGCGAAAGCCACCTTGCGCAAGGCCGAGGCCGAAGCGCAATCGACGCTGCGGGCCACCGAGCGCGCGCGCGCCGATGCCCGACTGACCGGGGCGAAGGCCGATTACCAGGTCGACAAGGCCAAATGCAGCGATCGCTCCGGTGAGGAACGCCGCACCTGCCTGAAAGAGGCGCGCGCCCGCCAGTCGGAGTCGATGAGCGGCGCGGTCAAGGACGAGCGCACGCCCAACCTGGCGATCAAGGCACCCGCGGTGCCGCACTCCAAGACACCGTAGACCGGGCGAGGCTACTTCACGCGCATCCCGGGTTGCGCGCCGCTGTCGGGCGCGAGCAGGAAGATGCCGGGTCCATCGCCCGATGCGGCGAGGACCATGCCTTCGGAGACGCCGAACTTCATCTTCCGCGGCGCGAGATTGGCCACCATCGGCGTGAGGCGCCCGACCAGGTCTTCGGGCCGATAGGCCGACTTGATCCCCGCGAACACCGTGCGCGGCTGCGCCTCGCCGACGTCGAGCGTGAGACGCAAGAGCTTGTCGGCGCCTTCGACGTGCTCGGCCGCGACGATGCGCGCGATGCGCAGGTCGATGCGGTTGAATTCGTCGATGCCGATCGTCGCGGCCTGCGGCGCAGCGGTGGCGGCGCCGCCTGCCGCGGCAACGGCGGCGGCAAGCTTGTCGCCCTGCGTCTTCGCAGGCTCCGGGGCGCTCGGCACAGGGGGCTTGGTGACAGCCATCTTGGGTCCTTCGAGCAGCGCGTCGATCTGCTTCGCGTCGATGCGCTTCATGAGGTGTTGAAAGGGCCGCAGCGACGATGGCTCGCGCCATGCGTCCTGCCAGGTGTAGTCGCGGCCGATGGCGAACAGCTCGCGCGCGACACGCGATGCGAGCGCAGGCAGCACGGGCGCGAGGATGACGGTGAGCAGCTGGAAGCCCTGGAGCGCTTGCGTGCACACCGTTTGCAGGCGCTCGCGGGCCGCCGGATCCTTGGCGAGGAGCCATGGCTCCGCCGCGTCGAACGCTTCGTTCAGCCGATCGGCCGTCTTCATCGCGTCGCGCATCACGCGGCCGTACTCGCGCGCCTCGTAGCCCGCGCGCGCCGCTTCGGCTTCCCGCTGGGCGACGGCGAGGCGGTTGGCGCGCTCGTCGTCACTCTCCGCGGGCGTCGCCAGCGCACCGCCGAAATGACGCGCGATGAACGGCGCTGCACGGCTCGCGATGTTGACGTACTTGCCGACGAGATCGCTGTTCACGCGCGCCTGGAAGTCGTCCGGGTTGAAGTCCAGGTCCTCGACGCGCCCGTTGAGCTTCGCGGCGAGGTAGTAGCGCAGCCATTCGGGATCGAGGCCGAGGTCGAGGTAGACGTCCGGGCTGATGCCCGTGCCGCGCGACTTCGACATCTTCTCGCCCGAGAAGGTGATGAAGCCGTGCACGAACACGTTGCTCGGCGGGCGGTAGGGCGATTGCGCAAATTCCAGCATCGCCGGCCAGAACAGCGTGTGGAAATAGATGATGTCCTTGCCGATGAAGTGGTACTGCTCCACCGCAGGATCGGACAGGAACGCCGCGAAGTCGATGCCCTGTGCCGCAAGATGCGCCTTGAGGCTCGCCAGATAGCCAACCGGCGCATCGAGCCACACGTAGAAGTACTTGCCCGGCGCATCGGGAATGGGGATGCCGAAATACGGCGCATCGCGCGAGATGTCCCAGTCGGACAGGCGGCTTGCGCCGGTGTCCGGGTCGAGCGCGAGCCACTCGCGGATCTTGTTGAGCACCTCCGGCTGCAGCGCCTCGTCGGCTGCAGGCCGCGCGGTCCAGCGCTCGAGGAAGCGCACGACCTCGCCGTCGGAGAGGCGGAAGAACAGGTGCTCGGACGAGCGCAGCTCCGGGCGCACGCCCGTGAGCGTGGAGTAGGGGTCGATCAGGTCGGTGGGGGCGTAGGTCGAGCTGCAGTTCTCGCAGGCGTCGCCGTACTGGTCCTTCGTGCCGCAGACCGGGCAGGTGCCCTTGATGTAGCGGTCGGGCAGGAACATCGCTTTCACCGGATCGTAGAACTGCTCGACCGGCTTGCCGTAGATCAGGCCGCGCGACTTGAGCCGCCGGTAGATGTCCTGCGACAGCTCGACGTTTTCCGGCGAGTCGGTGGAGTGCCAGTGATCGAAGCCGATGTGGAATCCGCGCAAGTGCTTCGGACGGGTCGCGGCGATGCGCGCGACCAGCGCCTGCGGCGTGATGCCCTCGTCCTCGGCCTTGAGCATGATCGGCGCGCCATGCGTGTCGTCGGCGCACACGAAATGCACCTCGTGCCCCTGCATCCGCTCGAATCGCACCCAGATGTCGGCCTGGATGTACTCCATGATGTGGCCGATGTGGAACGGCCCGTTGGCGTAGGGCAGCGCCGTGGTGACGAAAAGCTTGCGCGAAGCGGCGGGCATGCGGGACGCGGCGGCTTCGGCCGCGAGCGCGGGGCAGGGGAAGGGGCAAATTCTAGCAGCGCGTCGTCGGCGGGCAGGCGCGGCGAGCCCACGCACGCAGCGCGCTGCGCACCGCGGGAGGCCGCGCGGGGCATGCGGGTAGAATGGCGCATTCCCCCTTCATCGTCGCCACGGCAGTCATGCCACTCTCCGAATCCGACATCCAGGACGTGCTCGCGCGCGTCGTCGACCCGAACACCGGCAAGGATCTCGTCGCGTCGAAAGTGGTGAAGAAGATCACCGTCGGTCCCGCGCAGACGAGCATCGAGATCGTGCTGCCGTACCCGGCGCGCAGCCAGTACGACCACCTGCGCCGCATGGTGCAGGACGCGGTCGCGACGCTGCCCGGTGCCGGCCGCGTGCAGGTCGACATCACCCAGAAGATCGTCTCGCATGCCGTGCAGCGCGGTGTGAAGCTCGTGCCCGGCGTGAAGAACATCGTCGCGGTTGCGAGCGGCAAGGGTGGTGTAGGCAAGTCCACGACCGCCGTCAATCTCGCGCTCGCGCTCGCCGCCGAAGGCGCGCAGGTCGGCGTGCTCGACGCCGACATCTACGGACCCTCGCAGCCCATGATGCTCGGCATCTCGGGGCGGCCGCAATCGAACGACGGCAAGACGCTCGAGCCGCTCGAGGCGTACGGCGTGCAGGCGATGTCGATCGGCTTCCTGATCGACATGGACACGCCGATGGTGTGGCGCGGTCCGATGGTCACGCAGGCGCTCGAGCAACTGCTCAAGGACACCAACTGGCGCGACGTGGATTACCTCATCGTCGACATGCCGCCGGGCACAGGGGACATCCAGCTGACCTTGTCGCAGAAGGTGCCGGTCACCGGCGCCGTGATCGTCACCACGCCGCAGGACATCGCGCTGCTCGACGCGCGCAAGGGCCTCAAGATGTTCGAGAAGGTGGGCGTGCCGATCGTCGGCGTCGTGGAGAACATGTCGATCCACGTCTGCAGCAACTGCGGCCACGCCGAGCATATCTTCGGCGAAGGCGGTGCCGCCAAGCTGTGCAAGGACTACGGCGTTCCGTTCCTGGGCTCGCTTCCGCTGGACATCCACATCCGCGAGCAGGCCGACTCGGGCCGCCCCACCGTGATCGCCGACCCCGACGGTCCGATCGCGCAGGCGTACAAGGCCATCGCGCGCAAGGTGGCGGTGTCGGTGGCGCAGAAAGCGGCGGACTTCTCCGCGCGATTCCCGAACATCGTCATCCAGAACACGTGACCCGCTCGCACGGGAAAGCACGATGATCAAGTCGGATCGCTGGATCCGCCGCATGGCGGCGCAGCATCGCATGATCGAGCCGTTCGAGCCGGGCCAGGTGCGTGAGGCGAAGGGCCGCCGCATCGTGTCGTACGGCACGTCGAGCTACGGCTACGACATCCGTTGCTCGAACGACTTCAAGATCTTTACCAACATCAACTCGACCATCGTCGATCCCAAGGCATTCGACGAAAAGTCGTTCGTCGATTACATGGGCGACGTCTGCATCATTCCGCCCAACTCGTTCGCGCTCGCGCGCACCGTCGAATACTTCCGCATTCCGCGCAGCGTGCTCACCGTTTGCCTCGGGAAATCCACGTACGCAAGGTGCGGCATCATCGTGAACGTAACGCCGCTCGAGCCCGAGTGGGAAGGCTACGTCACCCTCGAGTTCTCGAACACGACACCGCTGCCCGCGAAGATCTACGCCAACGAAGGCGTCGCGCAGGTGATCTTCTTCGAATCCGACGAAGTGTGCGAAACGTCGTACAAGGATCGCGGCGGCAAGTACCAAGGGCAGCAGGGCGTCACGCTCCCCAAGATGTGACCGCCGTGTTGCGGCGCAGCGAAGCGGCGTGCCTGCAATCAGCGCTTCCGCGGTTCGACCTGGCACGGTAGCATCGCGGTCACTGCGCCCGTCGGTTCGCTCGTCATGCCCAACGAAGATCAAAGCAGGGATGCGCCATCGACCCGAAGCGAGGAGTGGCGCAGCTTCCTCTTTTTCACGATCGTCATGGCGCCCGTGCTCGCGGTGATGGTCGTGGGTGGCTACGGCTTCCTCGTGTGGATGTATCAGCTGCTCGCAGGCCCGCCGCAAGGCTGACCCGCGCGCCCCTCGCCGTCCGGAGGTTTCATGTCAACATCGCGTCGCCAGTTCCTGAAACGTTCTGCCGGAGCTGGCGCGGGCGCGCTCCTTCCGATGGAAGCGCCGCACGCGCAGAACGCCATCACCGACGCGGAGGCGGCGACCCTCAAGTGGTCCAAGGCAGCCTGCCGGTTCTGCGGCACGGGCTGCGGCGTGACGGTCGGCGTGAAGGCCGGCCGCGTCATCGCGACGCAGGCCGACCCGCTGAGCGAGGTGAACCGCGGCATCAACTGCGTCAAGGGCTACTACCTCAACAAGATCATGTACGGCGCGGACCGGCTCACCACGCCGCTCCTGCGCATGCGCAACGGCCGGTACGACAAGGAAGGCGAATTCACGCCCGTGTCGTGGGACATGGCGTTCGACGTCATGGCCGAGCAGTTCAAACGGGTCCTGCGCGAGAAAGGTCCCACCGCGGTCGGGATGTTCGGCTCGGGCCAGTGGACGATCTGGGAGGGCTACGCGGCGCTCAAGCTGTTCAAGGCGGGCTTTCGCAGCAACAACCTCGATCCGAACGCGCGGCACTGCATGGCGAGCGCCGTGCAGGGTTTCATGCGCACCTTCGGCATCGACGAGCCGATGGGCTGCTACGACGACATCGAGGCCGCGAATGCATTCGTGCTGTGGGGCTCGAACATGGCGGAGATGCATCCGGTGCTGTGGTCGCGCGTGACCGACCGCCGCCTGTCCGCCCCAAAGGACGTGAAGGTGGCCGTGATGTCGGTGTTCGAGAACCGCTGCTTCGACCTCGCCGACCTGCCGATCGTCTTCACGCCCCAGACCGACCTCGCCATCCTCAACTACATCGCGAACTACATCATCCGCACCAACCGCGTGAATCGCGACTTCGTCGAGAAGCACACGGCATTCAAGCTGGGCAATGTCGACATCGGCTACGGCCTTCGTCCCGAGCACGCGCTGCAGAAAGCCGCGAAGAACGCGGGCGACGTGGGCGGCTCGAAGCCATCCACTTTCGACGAGTTCGCGCGGTTCGTCGCGAAGTACGACGCCGACTACGTGACGAAGCTGTCGGGCGTTTCCAAGGCCAAGCTCGATGCGCTCGCGGAGCTCTACGCGGACCCGAAGATCAAGGTGACGTCGTTCTTCACCATGGGCTTCAACCAGCACACGCGCGGGGTGTGGTGCGGCAACCTCCTGTACAACCTGCATCTGTTGACCGGCAAGATCTCGACCCCGGGCAACAGCCCGTTCTCGCTCACCGGGCAGCCGTCCGCCTGCGGTACCGCGCGCGAGGTGGGCACGTTCTCGCATCGACTGCCGGCGGACATGGTGGTCACCAACCCCGAGCACCGCGCGCATGCGGAGGAGATCTGGGGCCTGCCGCCGGGCACGATTCCCGACAAGCCGGGCTTTCACGCGGTCCTTCAAAACCGCATGCTCAAGGACGGCAAGCTCAACGCGTACTGGGTGCAGGTCAACAACAACATGCAGGCCGCCCCCAATCTCGTGCAAGAGGGTTACCCCGGCTATCGCAACCCGGCCAACTTCATCGTGGTTTCCGACGCCTACCCGACCGTCACCACGCTCGCCGCCGACCTCGTGCTGCCGAGCGCGATGTGGGTGGAGAAGGAAGGCGCGTACGGCAACGCGGAGCGTCGCACGCAGTTCTGGCATCAGATGGTCGACCCGCCGGGACAGGCGCGCTCGGATCTGTGGCAGCTCATCGAGTTCTCGAAGCGCTTCAAGATCGAGGAGGTATGGCCGGCCGAGCTGATCGCCAAGAAGCCGGAGGTCAGGGGCAAGACGCTCTACGACGTGCTGTTCCGCAACGGCCGCGTGGATCGCTTCCCGGCCGGTGACATGGATGCCGAATACGCCAACGCGGAAGCCAAGGCCTTCGGCTTCTACGTGCAGAAGGGGCTGTTCGAGGAGTACGCGGCTTTCGGGCGCGGCCATGGCCACGACCTCGCCGAGTTCGACACGTATCACAAGGTGCGCGGGCTGCGCTGGCCCGTGGTCAATGGCAAGGAGACGCTCTGGCGCTTCAAGGAAGGAAGCGATCCGTACGTCAAGCCAGGCACCGGCTTCCAGTTCTACGGCAACCCGGACAACCGCGCGTACATCTGGCTGCTTCCGTACGAGCCGCCCGCCGAGGCGCCCGACAAGGAGTATCCGTTCTGGCTGTCGACCGGCCGCGTCCTCGAGCACTGGCATTCGGGCTCGATGACGCGCCGCGTGCCGGAGCTCTATCGCGCGTTTCCCAATGCGGTGGTCTACATGAACGCCGACGACGCGCGGGCGCTCGGCGTGCGGCGCGGATCGGAAGTGCGCGTGATATCCCGCCGCGGCGAGATGCGCTCGCGGGTGGAGACGCGCGGCCGCAACAAGATGCCGAAAGGCCTCGTGTTCGTCCCGTGGTTCGACGCGAGCCAGCTCATCAACAAGGTCACGCTCGATGCGACCGACCCGATTTCGCTGCAGACCGACTTCAAGAAATGCGCGGTGAAGATCGTCAAGGTGTCTGCATGAGCGGGCGCCGCACCGCCCGCTGCGTGGCGGGCGTTGCGCTGGCGGCGTTCGTCGCGTGCGCGTGGGCAGCGCAGCCTGCGCAGCCGGCGCTGGCCGACCCGCTGCGCGGACCGACACCGATCCTCGACGAGCCGCATCCCCCGCCGCTGCAGAACCAGGAGAACAAGGACGTCCGCCGCGTGCGCTCGCATCCCATGCAGCCGCCCACGATCCCGCACAAGATCGACGGCTACCAGCTCGACCGCGACGTCAACCGCTGCCTTTTTTGCCACGCACGCGCGCGCATCGAGGAGACGCGCGCCATACCGCTGAGCGTTACGCACTACATGGATCGCGACGGCAACGTCCGCGGCGACGTGTCGCCGCGCCGCTATTTCTGCACGCAATGTCACGTGCCGCAGGATGAAGTGAAGCCGCTGGTCGAGAACCGCTTCGAGGACTTCGAAACCGCTTCCCGCCGCGCCCCGGCGCCGGCCGGCAAGCGCTGACGATTCGCATGCGCGGCCTTTTGAAGCGCTATTGGCACGTCGTACGGCGTCCCTCGAGGTACTTCAGCCTGGGCTTCCTCACAGTGGGAGGCTTCGTGGCCGGGATCGTGTTCTGGGGCGGGTTCAACACCGCGCTCGAGCTCACGAACACCGAGCCGTTCTGCACGAGCTGCCACGAGATGCGCGACAACGTCTATGTCGAGCTGCAGTCGACGATCCATTTCTCCAACCGCAGCGGCGTGCGCGCGAAATGCCCGGACTGTCACGTACCGCACGCCTGGACGGACAAGATCGCGCGCAAGATGCAGGCGTCCAAAGAGGTATGGGGCAAGCTCTTCGGGACGATCTCCACGCGCGAGAAATTCGAGGCGCGTCGCCTGGAGCTCGCGCAGCACGAGTGGGCTCGGCTCAAGGCGAACGACTCGCTCGAATGCCGCAATTGCCATGGCTTCGATTACATGGACTTCACGCGCCAGAGTCCCCGCGCGGCCGAGCAGCACGGCACGCTACTGGCGTCCGGCGAGCGGACATGCATCGACTGCCACAAGGGCATCTCGCACCGGCTGCCGGCGCTGCCCACGCCTGCGCCGCGCGCCGCGCTGTCCGCAACGGCCCGAACCCAGCGTTGACGTGCGCGCGACGTACGTCGCCGCCGTCTCTACGGGCCCTGCGACGGCGCGTCTGTCGTGCGATGCAGTCAGGGAACCGGGCATGAGCGGGCCGGGCAAGCGTTCATCGGTCACCATCATCGCGATCTGCCAGGTCGCGGCGATGTCGGTGTGGTTCTCCGCATCTGCGGCGCTGCCCTCGCTCGTCGCTGAATTCCATCTTTCGCCCTTCATGCAGGCAGCGCTCACGAGCGGCGTGCAGGCAGGCTTCGTCCTCGGGTGCCTGGCAAGCGCGCTGCTGGGACTGCCCGACCGCGTGGATCCACGGCGGCTGTTCGGCGTGTGCGCGGCACTCGGCGGCATCGCGAACGCATTGCTGCTGGTCATCGATCCGTCGTCGTGGGTGGCGCCGCTGTTGCGCATCGTCACGGGCATCTGCATGGCGGGCGTCTATCCGGTCGGCATGAAGCTGGCGGCGACGTGGGCGCGCGGCGACATGGGGCTCATGGTCGGCATCCTGGTGGGCGCGCTCACGCTTGGCTCAGCAACGCCGCATCTGTTCAACGCGCTCGGCGGCCTCGACTGGCGCATGCCGATCGGCGCGTCGTCGGTGAGCGCGCTCCTCGCCGCCGGGTTGATCGGGCTTTGTGCGGCCGGCCCCAACCAGCGCCCGGCGCCGCGCTTCGACCCGCGTTACGTCGCCACCGCGTGGCGCGACGTGCCGCTGCGCCTTGCCAACCTCGGCTATCTCGGCCACATGTGGGAGCTCTACGCCATGTGGGCGTGGATCGGCGTGTTCCTCGATGCGAGCCTCGCGCTCAGCATGCCCGCGGCACAGGCGGCCACCGACGCCAGGCTGGCAGCCTTCGTGACGGTGGCCGCCGGCGCCGTCGGTTGCGTCGGAGCCGGCTATCTGGCCGATCGCCTGGGGCGCACGACCCTCACGATTGCGGCGATGGCCATCAGCGGGACATGTGCCGCCACGGTCGGGCTGCTGTTCGGCGGCCCTCCCGCGGTATTGCTGGCCGTCTGCGTGGTGTGGGGCGTGACGATCGTCGCCGATTCGGCGCAGTTCTCGGCGTCCATCGCGGAGCTCTCCGACCCCGCCTGGGTGGGCACGATGCTCACGCTGCAAACGGCGCTGGGCTTCACGCTCACGCTCGCGACGATCCACCTCATGCCGTACTGGGTCGCGGCGCTCGGCTGGCGCTTCGCGTTCGTGCCGCTCGCCCTGGGGCCGGTGATCGGCGTGATTGCCATGGCCCGGCTGCGGGCCCATCCGGCAGCCGCCAGGCTCGCCGGCGGACGCGGCTAGCCACGCCGCGTGCCGGACGCACGAGCAGAAGCGCCGGATTATTCGCTAGGTGGTGCCGGCTCCGCGGGCGTAGCCTGACCGCTTCCCGGCGTGCGCTGCGCGGCCGTCGGGACCCACGACATTCACCTCGGGAGGCGGAGATGGCCTATCACCTCGAAGGACGGCTCCTCGAAGTCTGCAATTGCCGGGTGCTGTGTCCCTGCTGGATCGGCGAGGACCCCGACTACGGCACCTGCGACACAATCGTCGCCTGGCACTTCGACAAGGGCACGATCGACGGCGTCGACGTCGCCGGTCACACCATCGCGATGATCGCCCACGTGCCCGGCAACATCCTGCAGGGCAACTGGACGGCGGCGGTGTATCTCGACGACAAGGTCAGTGCGAAGCAGGAGCAGGCGATCCTGGGCGTCTACACGGGCCAGCTCGGCGGACCGGTCGCCGAGCTCGCCAAGCTCGTCGGCAAGGTGGTCGGCGTGGAGAAGGTGCCGATCCAGTTCGACGTGCAAGGCGGGCACGGCACGCTCAAGATCGGCGAAGCGGGCTACGCCGAGCTCGAGCCGTACCGCAACGCGAGCGGCGCGACGACCACGCTGGCGGACACCGTGTTCTCGACCGTGCCAGGCGCGCCCGTCTACGTCGGCAAGAGCCCGCGGTATCGCAGCAAGCAGGCGCAGGTCGGCATCGACCTCGACATGAGCGGCCACAACGCGCTGCAGAGCACGTTCGTCTTCGACGCCTGAGCGTGGCCATCGGCTTGGTGCACGCGCGCGTCGCGTTGCCGGCATGAGCGTTGCGCTGCGCCCGGCGTGGCTCGACCGGCGGGCCGCACCGGCGCTGATCGTGGCGACGGTGTCGCTCGCTGCGTGGCTGTCGCTCACCTTGTGGGCGTCCAGTCCCTACGCGCGGTACGTCGAGCATGCCGGCTGGGCCGATGCCGGCGCGCTTGCCGCGTTGTGCCGCGCGGTGCCGGGGGGCGAGGTCGCCGTGCCGGCCGTGCTGCATGCGCTCGCGTGGGTGCTCATGATCGCCGCGATGATGCTGCCCACGGCGCTCCCGCTCGTCGCGATGTTTCAGCGTCTCACCGATGGACGGCCCGACGCGCACGCGCTCGTGGCCCGGCTGCTCGCAGGCTATGCCGCGGCGTGGCTGGCATTCGGCATCCTCGCGCACGCGCTCGATGGCGTGCTGCGCATGCTGGCGCTGCGCTCGGACTGGTTCGTGCTGCACGGCGCGCTGGTCGCCGCCGCCGTGCTCGCACTGGCCGGCCTGTTCCAGTTCAGCGCACTGAAGTATCGGTGCCTGGAGCAATGCCGCACGCCGTTCAGCTTCGTCACCTCGCGCTGGCGCGGGCGCGCGCCCGGCCGCGAGGCGTTTCGCCTCGGCCTCGACCATGGCCTGTTCTGCGTCGGCTGCTGCTGGGCCCTCATGCTGGTGATGTTCGTCGTGGGCATCGGCAGCATCGGCTGGATGCTCGCGCTCGCGGCGGTGATGGCGGCGGAGAAGAATCTGCCCTGGGGCAAGCGGCTGCGGATGCCGCTCGGGGCAGGGCTCGTCGCGTGGGGAGTCTGGCTGGCGGTTGCCGCCTGAAGCATTCCAACGGGCGCTCGCGTGCTGGGCGCGGTTGCAAGTACGTTGCACGACGCAATGTCGTGTGCACGACTGCCACGTTTCCACGGGCGGCTAACGGCCAAAAGCGGACGTACCACAACGTCCCGGGGCGTCAATCGGAGAGTTTGCCCGCGACGGAAGATTCAGCCATCCTAGCCAACCCGATTCTTGCCCGAAGTAAACGGGCGGAGCGAGTCTCCATGGCGAACCTCGAAGATACCTTCAGTGCCATTGACGCATGGATCGGCACAATGTTGTTGCCAGCAACCCCTACTCAAAAGAGCGCTTGGATTTCTCAGCTGAAAATGGGGAGCGCAAGTTGGAACAGCTGGATCGCGGCCAACCCACCCCGTCAGATTGATTTCACCGATGTGGACTTTCAGGAAGTGAGCCTCGGTAGCGCGTTTGACGACTTTGTCTTCCCAGTTCCAACGTTCTTTGATGGAGCGACGTTTCCGGCGGGTATCAGTTTCAAGGCGACCCGCTTCAACAAATTGTGCAGCTTTAGCAACACCAAATTTCTCGGGCGCGCCACTTTTGAAGACTCGGTGTTCGACGACGACGCGGTCTTTCAAGCAACGGAGCTGGACCATTGCACGTTCGATCGCGCGAGATTTTCAGGGACGTTGCGCCTAACGGACGTTCAACTGATCGGCAACAATTCGTTCGCCGCAGTCGAGGCATCCGCTGTATCCCTCGTGAACTGCATATTTGGTTCGTCGAGTCTTGCACATGCAGCGCATCTTCTAAAGGGCCGAACGCCGAGCGGCGCCTGGCCAGAGCAAACGGCGCATGCGGTTAGTCAACATCACACTACGTTTGCGGCCGCAACGATTGGGAAAATTAAGCTAACCGCAGTGGTGTTTAATGGAACAGGAGATTTTCGCCGTTGTCGGTTCTCAAAATTTGCTGAATTCGATGGCACCAAGTTTCATTTTCCGGCCGATTTCTCGGCAGCAGTGTTCGAAGATGGGGCGTCTTTTAACGGCGCACTTTTTGGGCACATGCTCCAATGTATCGACACAGCGTTCGGCGGCCCGGTAACGTTCGTGCGTACGAACTTCTACGGCATGACGACGTTCAACGCGTATTCAGCGGAGGGCCAATTCCGAGAGGTGGATTTCACCGACGCACAATTTCACGGGCCGGTCTATTTTCATAACCGGGTATTCGAAGGCACAACCCGCTTTACAGCCGCCTTTTTTGCGGTTCCACCCGCGTTCCATAATGCAAAGATGCACCAAGATACAGACTTTCTTCGTGCCGTCTTTGCACGTAACGAACATGAGGACGCGGAACGCAATTTCCGTACGCTTAAGCTTCATATGGCGGGTATGCACGCCCAGTGGGAAGAAAGGGAATTCTTCGCGAGGGAAATGCAAGCACGTCGGCTACGAGAGACCGACAAATTGGCAGCACTCACGATGAGCGCTTATGACCTGCTTTCCGATTATGGAGGTAGTCTCAAACGCCCTCTTGTCGCTCTTAGTGCGCTGCTGCTGAGCGCATTCCTAGTCAATTTCGTGTTGATTTATGCGGGCAGCTTCGTCTGCGTCACGACTAGCTCCTGTAGCGCCGAACCAATGTCATCGCACATCTCGTTGGTGGCTCGGTATACCTTGGCACAGTCGATTCCGATTATTCCTGGAATTCAGGAGGACTTACGGCAACATCTAGTCGCCTTGCGGCTCAGCGAGTGGAGGCACCTAATACTCAATATAGTCGGTGCGTTGCAATTTCTTGCGACTGTCGTGCTCGTCTTTCTTCTCGGTTTGGCAGTGCGCAACCTCCTAAAGGTAAAGACGTCCTAGTTAGAGTGACTAGTTGCGCTCTGCACCTCGGACCGCTGCATGGGGTGCCTAAGAGGGCCGCGCTTCGTGGTCGGCCATTTGATTTCGCTCCCACATCTCGCTGACCGGTTTTCGATACCTCGACCGTCCGCTTGGGGTCGGAACCGGGCTATCGGCTCGACTGTCAGCCGCCACGAGCCGTCGGAAGGCCTGTCAGTCCTCGACGACGAGGGACTGCTGTCATCCGTTCTACCGCAAGACTCGGCAGTGACTCCGGTCTCCTCTCATTCGCCGTGGCAAGTCGAGCCAGTGTCGCTAGTGGGACACACTGCCCGGGTCGGCTTTCAACCCCGTCTCGCCGAGCGGGCTGCAGCTCCCGCTCTGGATCTGCGCTTCAGTTGTTCCACGAGCACCGCCAGTGCACGTGACTGCTCGTTACGGCGCCAAACCAGCGGCGTCACCAAGTGCGAGTGCTGACGCGGCAGCGGGTGGCGCTGCACGCGTGCGAGTGGCATGATTTCTAGTACCGATTCCGGCACCACAGCGACACCGGCGCCGGCGCCGACACACGCCACCATCGCGTGATACGAGGCAAGATCCAGTGTTTTCGTAGTCGCACCGTTGCTATCACCCAACCAAGCGTACAAGCGCCGACGGTAGGCACAGCCGTTGGGGAATGAGATCAGCGAGTCGTGGGCGACATCCTTCGGTTTGCGCACCGGCGGGTGAGCCATCGCCGATATGAGCGTGAGCCTCTCGCTGAACAAAGGGAGCGACGCCAGATCGCCGGGGGGTGGAGCCTCGGCCACGAACGCAGCATCCACCCGGCGGTCCAAAATGGCCCCAATCAATGCGTCGTTGGTCCCGGTTATCAGTTCCACCTTCACCTCGGGCGCGGCGTTGTGGTATTCAGCCAACACCTGAGGCAAGCGGCTTGCAGCAGTGCTCTCCAGAGCGCCGAGTCGCAGAGTACCCGATGGTGCTTCACCAGCGAGCGCACAAGTTGCTTCATCCGCCAGTCGAAGCAGCTTGACGGCGTAGGACAACAACAGCTCACCGCTGCGCGATAGATGCAGCCGCTGTTTGTGCCGATGGAACAACTGCGTATTCACAGATGCTTCGAGTTGTTTGATGCGGGTGGTGATGTTCGATGGCACGCGGTGCAGTTTGCGGGATGCTCTCACGATTCCGCCTTGTTCCACCACGGCTACGAAGACTCGCAGATTCGTCAGGTCCATCATGAACCGGCTCCAATCGAGAACAAGGTGTTCATAATTATTCAATATCCAAGAATATTACATGTACCCTAGGATCCGCGTCATGGAAGGAAAAGCCGATACCCTCGGCATGGTTCGGCGCGTGGTGTTCAGCGCACTCGACGGCGACGTGGCTGTGGATCGGGGCCGGCGCATTCATCGTGGGTTGGGTGTTCCAGCTCGTGGGGCATGGCTTTGAAGGAGGCAAGCCCGCATTCGTCGAGGACATCGTGGGACTCTTGATCGGACCTTTGTTCGTGGCGGCGGAAGTGCCGTCGTACGCGGGCTTGCGCAAGGATTTGCGCCGGATCGCACCATGAGTACGGCGCGCGCGCGCGCAGCCACGTTTTGCGAGCAGTTCGGCTTGCGTTTGCCGATCCTTCTCGCGCCGATGGCGGGTGCGTGTCCTGCATCGCTCTCGATCGCCATTGCCAATGCGGGCGGCATGGGCGCATGTGGAGCGCTCATCATGTCTCCCGCCGAGATTCGGACCTGGGTGGAGGCGTTCCGTGCGGAGAGCCGCGGGCCGTTTCAGGTGAACCTGTGGATTCCTGATCCGCCGCCCAAACGCGATGCCGAGGACGAGGCGCGGGTGCGCGCGTTTCTCGGTCAGTTCGGGCCGCCTGTGGAAACGAGCGCGGGCGACGCGGCGCTGGTGGATTTCGACGCGCAATGCGACACCGTGATCGAGCTCGCGCCCTCGGTGATGTCGTCGATCATGGGCCTGTATGCGCCGCACACCGTCGAACGTTTTCGCGCGAAGCGGATTCACTGGTTTGCGACAGTTACCACCGTACGGGACGCGCGTGCTGCGGAAGCGGCCGGCGCAGACGTGATCGTGGCCCAGGGCATGGAGGCGGGGGGACATCGCGGCGCATTCGATCCGTCGCGTGCAGAGCGAGAGCTCGTCGGCCTCTTGGCGTTGGTGCCTGCCATCGTTGATGCGGTGAAGGTGCCGGTGGTGGCGACGGGTGGAATCGCCGACGCGCGCGGGGTTGCTGCGGCACTGACGTTGGGGGCGAGCGCAGTGCAGGTCGGCACCGCGTTCCTGCGCACACCCGAGGCGAAGCTCAACGCTGCGTGGACGGATGCGCTCGGGCGCACGCTGCCCGAGCATACGATGCTAACGCGTGCCTTCAGTGGACGTCCTGGACGCAGCGTGGCGAACCGTTATGCGCTCGCGGCGGCAGAGGCTGGAGCGCCAGAGCCGGCGCCGTATCCCGTGCAGCGCGGTCTCACAACGGGGATGCGAGCCGACGCGCAGAAGTCAGGCGACATCGATCGCATGCAGGCATGGTCAGGACAGTCTGCAGCGCTTGCGCGCGTAGCACCCGCCGCGCACCTCGCGCACGACATGTGGGCCGCGGCGCAGCAACTGCTGCCAAGATGAGCACGCGCCGTCACTTCATCGGCACCACGCTCGCGACCATCGCGTTGGTCATCCAGGAGCCGCCCTGTGTCTAACGAACCCAAGCAATACACTTACGCCACACATTTGGATGTCTACTACCCGCCACTCAAAATCGTAGACACGCCCGCTTTAGTCGGCAATTGTCAGGACAGCTGGTACAACCAGACGCTTTGTCGCGTGAACGAGTCTGTTGTTCGACTGGGGGTGGTGCAGGGCGAATACCATTGGCACAAACATGAGCGAGATGACGAGTTCTTCTTCGTGCTTGACGGCCAGCTCTTCGTGGACCTGGAGGAGCGCTCGATCGCACTAGCGCCACGGCAAGGTCTCGTTGTGTCGAAAGGCCTGCTGCATCGTACGCGGGCGCCCACCCGGACGGTCGTTCTGATGATCGAAACGGCCACTATCCTTCCTACAGGTGATTAGGGCGCGTACGCGCGCCACATCAACCGTTTCATTGCGAGTGTTGGTGTCCGCTCCCGACCAGGGCGGGTCATCGGAATGGCTCGTCAGCCCTTGACGACGAGGGACTGCTGTCATTGGTTGTAGCGCAAAGGCTGCGCAGTGACCCGGGACTCGCCTCATTCGCCGTGTCAAGTTGAGCCAATTCGTTTTATGATCTGCTTGGTCGGGGTTACGGCAGCCTCCCCGTCAGATGGTCCGCCATCCAAGCGCTGCTCGCCTCGTATTCTGGAGCGAGCACATGGATGGCGCGGTTCTCGGTATTTTCCTATTCGCCACGTTCGTTGGCGGCGTAGTGGCCGGCTTGGCTGGCTTTGCGATGAGCCTGGTCGTATCGGGCGTATGGCTGCACATTCTCACGCCGGTTCAGACTGTCACCTTGATCGTCGGTTATGGCCTTCTCGTGCAGGGCTCTGGCATCTGGACGCTGCGGCATGCACTGAGCTGGCGGAGAGTGGCGCCCTTCATCATCAGCGGCACGGTCGGCGTACCTATCGGGGTGGCCCTTCTTTCCTATATCGCCCCGGTACACCTGCGCACGTTTGTCGGTCTGCTGCTCATCGTTTACAGCGCGTACGGGCTGATGCGGCCGGCAATTAAGCCGATTAAGGCCGGCGGTCCGGCTGAGGTCACTATCGGATTTATCAACGGCATACTGGGCGGACTGACCGGGCTCGCCGGCATTGTCGTGGTCGTCTGGTGTCAATTGCGCGGTTGGCCGAAAGACGTTCAGCGCACCATTTCCCAGCCGGTTAGCTTCGCGGCCTTTGTGGTCAGCGCAATATCCTTGAGTGTTACCGGGAGCATCGCCGCTGATACGGTCGAGCTTTTTCTGCTCGGTTTGCCTCTCGTGCTGGCGGGGACATGGACCGGGCTCAAGCTGTACGGGCGTTTCGATGACGTGGCCTTTCGACGGATCGTCCTTCTGTTGTTGCTGGCATCCGGAATTTCGCTGGTATTGCCGGCGAGAATCTTTCACTGAAACACTGCTGCACTGTGGCGCTTCCCGCCGCTGGATTCGGGGGGACTCGAACGGTCGATTTCGGGCACAACGCATTACCGCTTCGGGTCCGAAGAGGCGACGCAAGCGTTCAAATTGAGTTTGGCGTTTTCAGAGACGTTCTGCGTGCGATCCCGCGCTTAGGCTAACCGCAGGCGGAATGGCTGCTTGGGGTCGAGAGCCGACGGCGCTCACCCTCGGCGTCCGTGTATTGACGCGATCATAGGTCTTCGCGGCGATCGCGACGCAGCAGGGCTAGGCCGCTCACCAGGCACGTCAAGACCAAGACAGCAAGGGTCGGTGGCGACAGAGCGGGAACTGCCACCAGACCGGTATCCGGCGGCGCGGCCCTTGGCGCGAAAGCGAGCCCGATAGGACTACCCGTAGTGGGGATCGAGCCAACGACAGAATTCGTCGTTGGATCGACGATCGCGATGTAACGATCAAAAAATTGGGAAACATACATGCGGCCGCTATCGACTGAGAATACGGGCGTGCCCGGACCCGTGTTACTGCTACCGGGATAAATAATTGGCCCAAGGACAGTGCGGGTCGCGACGTTGACGACAGACGTGAATGAAGCCAGTCCCTCGGAGGCATAGATGACGTCGGACGGTTCGATGGTCGCCACTGTACCTACCACAGGGATGATTCCAATCACACTGAAGTCCGTCGTTCCAATCACTTCTGCCGCGGCATGCTGGGCGTGAAAGACAAACAGCAAGTTTCCAGCATTAGAGGTCGCAACGCTGTTTGGCTCGATGCCAACGGGCACGGTCGCGATTACGCTCTCGCTCGAAAGGTCTACCACCATAACGCGGTCATCGCCAAGCACAAATAGTCGCTTCTCATGTTTGTCGAAAGCTGCGCTGAACGGCTTCGTCGGAAGCGGAATCGCGTGCTGAGCCCACGTTGAGGTGTCAATCACCGTCAAGCTCAGGTTCTGGTACGTAACCAAAACAATTTTCGAACCGTCTGCCGTCAACAGGAACGCTCCGGCGTCAGGGGTGGAGACGACGACGTCGGTAACGCCAGTGCTCGTATTGATCTTTCTGACGTTGCCGCTACCGGGTGTCGAGTTATCGAATTGAAGCGCGTAGACAAAGGCGCCGCCGGGCGCAACCCTTATCGCTCTCGGGACGAAGGGCACAGTGGCCAGATGGCTCAAGACGTTCGACGCCGTGTCAAACGAGGCGATCTCATTGGGCCATAACGCAACGTAACCCCGTTCGGCGACGGCCGGAACAGAGAAGGCCAGCGGTGCTAGAAGCAGAGCCATAGCAGCGCGTCGGCAATTGATCATGTTCTACTCCGAATAAGGTGCGCGATTCTAGCGTCATTGCACCGGGCTTCGTCGCGTTTCGCTTTGTTCTCAACTAGGCTCGAATGCTTCGGGCGTCCGGCCTTGTGGTCAGTCTCCCCATCGGCGCAACTCTTCCGGTTGCCTCTCCCGACTGACTGCTCATGCGGTTCCGGAAGGACGGCTATGGGTCGCAAGCAGCCGTAAGGCTGGCCGGGACCAACCGGCCACAAGCGCAAGCTGGACACCTGGCTCATGTTCAGTCTCCCGTCACGTGCCCATGGGAGCTGACTGGAATTGCCGACCCGGATCCCGTGCCCCTAGCATTGGTCTGCAGCGGCATACATACTGCAGCTCGAGCCACGTCAAGTGTTTGCGCGCTGTCTCGGTTCAACACCGCCATGACGACGGTAAATTTCTACCGCGATCTTCCTGCCCTGGAATCGTTTGCCGAGGCCGTCGAGACCGACCGGCACGTGCTTGTTCCAGACGATTGGTGGATCGTCATCGCCGATGTGACCGGTTCGACGCAAGCTATCGAATCTGGCGCCTACAAAAAAGTGAACACGGTCGGCGCGGCCTGCATCGCCGCAGTCGTCAACGTGGACCGAACCGTCGATATCCCCTTTGTGTTTGGTGGCGATGGCGCGACCTTCGTCGTGCCGGACACGTTGCGCGAGCGCGTTATCCCGGCGTTGCGAGAAGCCCAACGCCTATCGCGCCACAACTTTGACCTGTCGCTGCGTGTCGGCATGGTCCGCGTTTCGACCCTGGTTTCCAACGGTCTAGCGGTGCGACTTGCGAAAATCCGCTTGTCGCCGAACGTTACGCAACCGACGTTCTCCGGAGCGGCCTGGGAAGAGGCCGAGCGCATGGTCAAGGACCCGTTGGCGGAGGACGTGCTTCGGGTCGAGGAACACGAGGGGCCGTGCGAGGGCAGCTTCGAAGGTTTCGAGTGTCGCTGGCAAGGCGTACCTAGCTTCCATGATCACAAGCTAGCGCTGCTGGTCGCTGCGGTGTCGGACGACGCGAACGTGAATCTGGACACCTATCGGCAGCTGTCCGACAAGATTGCGAAGACTTACGGCCACATCTCCAGCTACCACCCGTTGCGCGCCGAACGCATGCGGCTGTCGTTCAGTCCGAGAGAACTCGGACACGAGTGGCGCGTACGTTCCGGCCGGCTCAGTCTTACGGGACGCTTCAAGTATTTTGCGCGGATGGTTTTGCTCAACTTGGCAGGCGTTTACCTGTTCGCGCGCAGGATGGACACGAGCACGGTGCGCTGGAGCCGTTACGTCGAGGACATGGTCGAAAACTCCGATTTCCGCAAGTTCGACGGCATGCTTCGCATGGTGATGGACGGCAGCGACACGCAATACGAGGACTTGCGAAGCTATCTCGAAGCGCAGCGCGGCGCAGGACGTCTGGTCTACGGCATGCACAAATCAAGAGAAGCGTTGGTGACTTGTATCGTGTTTTCCTACAATGGCGCCCACGTGCATTTTGTCGATGGCAGTGATGGAGGCTACGCGATGGCCGCGCGAGGTCTCAAGGCACAGCTCAAGGCGCTCGCTCGCAGCGCGACCCCGGTACGCAATCAATCGTTGTCGTCAGTGGCACGACCGATCTCGGCTGGCAAGTGACGGCGTGCCGATCACGCCCTCCGAAGACGCGTCCCTTAGCCTGCCGGCACCATCGCCACATCCTGCAGCTTTGCCAGTTCGATCGAGAGCACGATGCCCGGGCTGCCCGGCGGCGAATCGTGACCGAGGACGTGCGCCTCCACGATCGCGTCGAGTGCGGCGACGCGCAGTTCCCGTCCCGGCAGCGCCAGTGAAGCTGCGGTTGCCGCGAATTGCGGGACGCCGATCACCAACCGCTGGGCGATCGATGGCGAGTCGAGCGTGCAGCGGTTCTTGCCCGCCGCGCGGCCGG
>DATILY010000123.1:0-50274 GCA_035475895.1 Casimicrobiaceae bacterium
CGCCGCCCGCGTGCTGGCGGACGACGCGAGCGCGATGATCGGCGCGCGCGACGAGCCGGAGGTCGCAGCGTTCCACGCCCGGGTGCTCGCCCGGGCGGGCCGGCCCGAAGCGACGATCTTCCGTGGCGGCCGCGACCGGACAGACCGACTGAACGCGGCCGTCGCCAATGCCATCGCGGGTGACTGGCTCGAGCTCGACGAGGGTTATCGCATCACGCCGTGCCATGCCGGCCTGTACGTCGTCCCCGCGTTGATGGCCGAAGCCGAGGCGCGTGACCTGCCGTTGCGCGAAGTGCTGCGGGCGCTCGTGATCGCCTACGAGATCGTCACGCGTGTCGCACGCGCCTTTCCACCGCGCGAGCTCAACGTGCACTCGCACGCGCGCTACGCGGCCGTGGGCGCGTGTGCCGCCACCGCGCTCGCACGCGGGCTGTCCGGCGCAGAGCTGCGCTCAGCCCTCACGGCCGCGGCCACGCTGATCAACGTGGGACCGCGCAATCATCTCGTCAGCGGCGCGCTCGTGCGCAACGTCTGGCCGGCGATGGGCGCGTGGGCCGGGATGATGAGCGTCGAATGGGCCGCGTGCGGGATCGGTGGCGCTGCCGACGGATTGAGCGACGTGTATGCGGGCGTCCTCGGCAGCACGCCTCGCCCGGAAGCGTTCACCCAGGGCCTGGGCGAGCAGTACGCGATCCTCGACGGTTATCTCAAGCTCTACGCCTGCTGCCAGCACCTGCACTCGGCCGTGGAAGCGACGCTCGATGCGCTTCCGCGCGTCGTCGACCACGGCGGCCCCGATCGTGTCACGCGCATCGAAGTGGATGCGCATCCGCTCGCGCAGCTGCTGCCCAATGCGCATCCCACCACGACGCTCGGCGCCAAATTCTCGCTGCCTCACGCGCTGGCCGCGGTGCTCGTGACGGGCACCGGTGGCGCGGACGCGTTCGCGTACGCGACGCTGCACGATCCGGCGATCGGCCGGCTGCGCGAGCGCGTGCAGATGCTGCCTTACGCGCCGTTGCCCGCGCCACCGCACGACCGGCCGGCGCGCGTGCGCCTGCACCTGGCGGACGGCGCTGTCGTGGAGGCCGCGTGCGAGAGCGCGCGTGGTGGCGCCGACCGGCCGTTCCCCCCTGAAATGTTCGCCCGGAAGATCGCGGCGCTCGCAGGTGCCGCCTGTCCCCGCTTTGCGGCGGTGACGGCAGAAGCGATCGCGCTCGCACCCGCGCGGCTCGCGCAAGGCTTCGCGAGCTTCGTCACCGACTGGTGTTCCTGAACCGGAGAGATCGCCATGCAGCCGAGCGTCTACGGCCCTTATCCCTACCTGCCGATCAGCGAGCGCAAGCCGTTCACCTGGCCGGACGGCGCGAAGCTCGCGCTGTGGGTGATTCCCAACATCGAGTTCTTTCATCTCGACGATCCGATGCCGGGCGTGAACAACGAGCGGCTCACCGGTGCGCACGTGAAGACGCCGAACGTGCGCAACTGGGCGCTGCGCGACTACGGCAACCGGGTCGGCATCTGGCGCTTCTTCGACGTGCTCGCCCGCCATGGCATTCGCGCCACGGCTGCGCTCAACAGCGACATCTGCGAATACCACCCGCAGATCATCCGGCGCGCGGTGGAGCTCGACTGGGAATTCATGGGGCACTGCCAGACCAACGCGCGGCGCCTGAACGAGCTCGCGCCCGAGGACGAGCGGCAGGCCATCCACGACACGCTGGATACCATCGGGCGCGCGAGCGGTCGCAAGGTGACCGGCTGGCTCGGGGCCGGACTGGCCGAAACGTGGAACACGCTCGATCATCTGGTCGACGAAGGCGTGCAGTACGTTGCCGACTGGACGTGCGACGATCTGCCGTTTCGCATGAGCGTCGGCGGGCGCACGCTGTTCTCGATTCCCTACTCGCTGCAGGTGAATGACACGACGCAGTTCTACAACCAGAAAGCGACGTTCGAGGATTTCGAGAAGCTCATCAAGGCGCAATTCGACTGCCTGTACGCCGAAGCGGGCCGCGTGCCGCGCGTGATGGCGATCGCGATCCACCCGTTCGTGTCGGGCGTGCCGCACTGGATCGGCGCGCTCGATCGCGCGCTCGGGTACATCGGCACCCACCAGGGCGTCTGGCGCGCCACCGGCTCGGAGATCATCGCGCACTACGCGCGCGCGGTCGCCGATCAATGACGCGCGCTCACTCCGCCTTGATGTTCGCGTCCTTGATGACCTTGCCCCACTTGTCGTAGTCGGCACGGATCAGCGCGGCGAACTCCTCGGGCGTGCCGCCCGCGGCGACGACCGCCTGGTCGGCGAATTGCGCGCGCAGGTCGGGGCTCGCGAGCGCCTTGGCGATGTCGGTGTTGAGGCGCTTCACGATCGCCGGCGGGGTGCCCGCCGGCGCGAGCACGCCGTACCACGTGCCCGCCGTGTAGCCGGGCACACCTGCTTCGATCATCGTCGGCACCTCGGGCAGCGCCGGCGTGCGCTGCGTACCGGTCACCGCAAGCGCGCGCAGCGTGCCCGCCTTGACATGCGGCGCGATGAGCCCGATGTCGGCGAAGAGCACCTGTACGTTGCCGCCCAGCAAATCGGTGATCGCGGGTGCCAGCCCTTTGTACGGCACGTGCACGATCTGCGCACCCGTCACGCTCTTGTACAGCTCGCACGCGAGGTGCGGCGCGCCGCCGGTGCCCGACGAGCCGCAGTTGAGCTTGCCCGGATTGGCCTTGGCGAGCGCGGTCAGCTCCGCGACGGTCTTTGCCGGCACCGACGGATTGACGGCCAGCACGAACGGGCTCGAGCCGACGAGCGATACCGGGATGAAGTCGCGGAACGTGTCGACCGCCTGCTTCGCATACAGATGCGGCGCGATGGTGAGCGCGCCCGCGGCGCCGAGCAGGAGCGTGTAGCCGTCGGGCGCCGATTTCGCGACCGCCTCGTTGCCGATCGCGCCGTTGGCGCCACCGCGGTTGTCCACCACGACGGGCTGCCCCAGCGCTTCGGTGAGCTTCGGCGCGAGCGCGCGGCCCACGAAGTCCGCACCGCCGCCCGCGGGAAACGTCACGACGAGCTTGATCGGCCGGTCGGGCCACGTCTGCGCAGGTGCGGCGAGCGTCCACGCGAGCAGCACGGACGCGGCGATCGAGGTCATCCAGCTGCGGCGGGTCATCGTCGGCTCCTTCATGGCGTCTTGGGATGCAGCGTGAAAACGGCGGCGGCCTCGGCCGCCGGATCCAGATCGCGGCGCAGGCGACGCGCCATCGCGAGCGCGTGCGGCGCGGATTCGCACAATAGCGCAAGCTGCGTCGCGTCCAGTGCCAAGCCGGCGTGCCGCACGGCTGCGCGCACTTCGTCCAGCACGTCGGGCTCGAGGTCCGCATCGTTCACCGGATCGGCGTGCGTGTCGATCGCGGCCGGCGCGGCGTGCGGCTCGAGCTGCGGATGGCGCAGGTGCCAGGGCGTGGCCTGCTCGTAGGCGTGGCCGATGCGCAGGACGGTCGCGTCCTCGAACGGCCGGCCCGCGATCTGCAGGCCGAGCGGCAGGCCCGACGCGCCGAACCCGCACGGCAATGCGAGCGCCGGCGCCCCCGTCACGCTGAACAGGGTGCCCATGCTCGGCGTGGACCATTTCTGCGCCGCGCCGATGCTGCGGTGCGCGTTCAGGTGCGCAGCCGGGCCGGATCCCGCCGTGACCAGCGCATCGAAGCGCGCGTAGACCGGCTGCATCTCGTCGATGATGCGCCGCCGCTCGCGCTGCGCGGCCAGGTAATCGGCCGACGAGAACAGCGCGGCAGCGAGCGCGCGGCCGAGGAAGTGATGGCCGTAGTCGCCGGCATGCGTGCGCAGGTGATGCTGATGCCGCGCGAAGAGCTCCGATTCGGTGAGCATGATGCGCACGGCGTAATACTCGTGCAGCGAGCGCACCCGCACGTCCTCGGTGGTCGCGCCCAGGTCGCGCAGCACGGCGAGCGCGTCGTCCACCGCACGCGCCATCTCCGGATTGGCTCGCGTGTCCTCTTCCCAGTGATGCCGCAGCACGCCGATGCGCAGGCCGCGCACGCCGGCCCGCAGGTCGCGCGAAAAATCCGGCACGTCGAGGCGCGTGCTCCCCGGATCGCCCGCATCGTGGCCGGCGATCGCCTGCAGCACGAGCGCCGCGTCCTCCACCGTGCGCGCAAGCGGTCCGACGTGGTCACAGCTCGCCGAGAACGGCACGACACCGCTGCGCCCGACCAGCCCGAATGTCGGCTTCAGCCCCACGATCCCGCACAGCCAGGCAGGCGTGCGCACCGAGCCGCCGGTGTCGGTGCCGAGCGCAAATGCGCACAGGCCGGCCGCAACCGCTGCACCCGAGCCCGTGCTCGAGCTGCCGGTGTAGTGCGCGGTGTGCCACGGATTGCGCGCGGGCGGCCACGGCAGGTCGAACGACGGTCCGCCGTGGGCAAATTCGTGCGACGCCTGCTTGCCGAGCAGCACGGCGCCCGCGCCGTACAGTCTGGCCACGGCATGCGCGTCGTGCTCGGGCACCCAACGCTCGAGCACGCGCGAATGCGCGGTGGTGCGGATGCCGCGCGTGGCGAACATGTCCTTCAAGCCGAACGGGATGCCAAGAAGCACGCCGCGCGACCGGTCGTTCGCCAGTGCGTCGGCGGCCGCGCGAGCCTGCGCGCGCGCAGGCCCGGCCGTCACGGTGATGTACGCGTTGAGCTGGCCGTCGATGGCCGCGATGCGCTCGAGGTACGCCTCGGTGAGCTCGACCGGCGACAGATCACCGGCGCGCATGCGGCGGCCGGCCTCGGCCACCGACAGGAACGTCATCGCGTCGCGCTCGGATGCGTGCATCGACGCCGCTATTGCATCGGCACTTTGGCGGTGCGGATGACTTCGCCGAGACGTTCGCGCTCCGACTGGATGAACGCGCCGAACGCGGCCGGCGTGCTGCCTACCGGATCGGCGCCTTCCTGCGCGAGCGCCTGCCTCACGTGCGGCTGTGCCACCACCTTCACGATCGCAGCATTGAGCCGTGCCACCGCATCGGGCGGCGTTCCGGCCGGCGCCAGGATGCCGTACCACGAGCTGGTCTGGTAGTTCGGCACACCCGCTTCGGACACGGTGGGCAGATCGGGCAGCAGCGAAAGGCGCTCCTTGCTCGAGACCGCGAGCGCGCGCAGCTTCCCTGCCTTCACATGCGGCAGGATGGCGACGACGCTGCTGAACATGAGCTGCACCTGGCCGCTCAGCAAGTCGCCGAGCGCGGGTGCGAGGCCCTTGTACGGCACGTGCACCAGGTCCACGCCGGTCATCGATGCGAACATGGCGGCCGCCAGGTGCGACGAGCTGCCGTTGCCGTTCGACGCGTAGTTGAGCGCGCCCGGCTTGGCCTTCGCGAGCGCGACGAGCTCGTGCACGCTCGTCGCCGGCACCGAAGGATGCACCACCAGCACCAGCGGCGCGGACGCGATGAGCGAGATGGGCGTGAAGTCCTTCACCGGATCGTAGCCGAGGTGCTCGTGCAGGCTGGGGTTGATCGCATGGCTGCCCACACCGCCGAGGAAGAGCGTGTAGCCGTCGGGCGCGGCATGCGCTGCGGCTTCGGCGCCGACGACGCCGCCAGCGCCGGGCCGGTTGTCGATCACCACCGGCTGGCCGAGCTCCGCGGTGAGGCCCTGCCCGACCAGGCGGGCGACCGTGTCGTTGCCGCCGCCGGCCGCAAACGGGACGATCAGGTGAATCGGACGACTGGGATAGTCGGCGGCGCGCGCGCCGAAGGCGAGGCACGCGAGCACGCATGCGCCGATGCACTGCACGAGCAACGAACGCACCGAGCGCGGCATGTCAGCGCGTCGCAACGATGAACAGCCGTGGAAACGGCAGCAGCACCGTACCGTCCGGCAACGCAGGATAGGCGCGTGCGATCGCCTCGTGATAGCGCGCGAGATAGGCCGCCTGCTCGGATCCCTCGAGCGCGGCGATGAACGGCCGCAGGCCGCTGCCCTTGAACCACTCGACGACGGCAGCGCCACCGCCAGGCAGCGCGTGGTGATACGTCGTGCGCCAGATGTCGAGCGTACGACATGCGCCGCGCAAGGCCTCGAAGTACCACGCCGGCGTGCGGCGCGGCGCGCGCCGGCTCACCACGTCCGCGAGCTTGTCGGCCCACGGCCCCGCTGCGGCGACCTCGCGCATCAGCACGTGGGCGGGCTCGTCGAGGTTGTCGGGCATCTGCACGGCCAGGCTGCCACCCTGCGCGAGCTTGGCGATCAGGCGCGGGAACAGGCGCTCGTGCTCCGGCAGCCATTGGAGCACGGCGTTGGCGAGGATGACGTCGAATGGACCGGCGTCGTCCCACGCTTCGATGGCACGCTGCTCGAAGCGAACGTCCGGGAGCCGCTTGCGCGCAGCGGCGAGCATGTCGAGAGAGCTGTCGAGTGCGCTGACCTGTGCGCCGGGAAAGCGCGCGATCAACAGCTCGGTGGAGTTGCCCGGGCCGCAGCCGATGTCGACGGCCGTGCCGACGTGCGCGGTCGGCACGGCCGCGAGCAGGTCGCGCACGGGACGCGTGCGCTCCTGCTCGAAGGCGAGATATTGCGTGGCGGACCAGCTCATGGGACCGCCCGATTATAAGCGGCAGGTCAGGCGCGTGTGACGCGCAGCGGTGCAACTGCGAGATAGAGCAGGAGCGCGACCGCGGCCGTTGCGACGGCGGCGCAGGCAGGCATCCAGCCGGGCGGCACGCTGTCGCCGACGGTCTGCACGACGAGCCAGGCATTGCAGGCGATCACCACGAGCGCTGCCCCACAGGCGAGCGCCACGACCACGGGTCCCGAGGCGTGGATACCCATGAGACGCCGGTCGGTCGTCATGCGAACCAGCGGCACGAGCGCGAACGGCAGCTGCAGGCTCAGCACGACTTGGGTGGCGACCAGCATGTCGACGGTGCTGCCTTCGCCGAAGACCGCCAGCGCGAACAGTGCGGGCACGACGGCGATCGCGCGCGTTGCGAAGCGCACCGTGGCCGCCGAAGCACGCAAGCCGAGAAATCCCTGCATCACGACCTGACCGGCGAGCGTGCCGGTGATCGTGGAGCTCTGCCCGGCGCACAGCAGCGCCACGGCGAAGAGAGCGCCCGCGAGGCCGGTCCCGAGCAACGGTCCGAGCAGGCGCTGCGCGTCGCGCAGGTCGGTGACGGCCAAGCCCGCGGCATGAAACACGTCGGCCGCGAGGACGAGGATCGCGGCATTGATGCAGAACGCGACATTGAGCGCGATGATGGTGTCGAGCAGGTTGTAGCGCAGCGCCCGCCTGCGCGCCGCCGCGCTGCCGGGTGCGGCACGCGTTTGCACGAGTGAGGAATGCAGGTACAGGTTGTGCGGCATGACGGTGGCGCCCAGCATGCCCACGGCGACATAGAGGCTTTCCGGCGTGAGATGCGGCCGCAGTCCCGCGGCCACCGCGCCCCATGACGGATCGGCGAGCCACCATTCGATCGCCAGGCACGCGCCGACCGTGAGGACGAGCACGAGCACGACCGCTTCGAGGCGTCGCATGCCGAAGCGCGCGAGCGCGAGCAGCATGAAGACGTCGAGCACGGTCAGCGCTGCGCCGGCGAGCAGCGGCACGCCGAACAGCAGGTTGAGCGCAACCGCGCTGCCGAGCACTTCGGCGAGGTCGCACGCGATGATGGCCATCTCGCAGAGCGCCCACAGCACGACGACCACCGGACGCGGATAGCACGCGCGGCACGCCTGCGCGAGATCCATGCGGGCAACCACGCCCAGGCGCGCGGCGAGCGTCTGCACGAGCAACGCAATCGCGTTGGCTGCGACGAGCACCCACAGCAGCGTGTGACCGAAGCGCGCGCCGCCTTCGAGATCCGTGGCCCAGTTGCCCGGGTCCATGTATCCCACGCTGACCAGCGTCGCAGGACCGAGGTAGGCGAGCAGCCGGCGCGTGCCGGCGCCCGCCTGTTCCGGCGCGAGCGTCCCCGCAAGCTGATGCGGCGACATCCCGATCGAACGCTGCTAGCGCCGCGTGCTCGACCCCGACCGGCTGCCGTTGCCGGTGCGACCGGTTGGCGGCGTCTCGTCCGGCAGCTCGTCCGCAGCGGTGCCGCGGGCCGATTCACCGGTGGTCGCACCTGCGCCCGGGCCGGCGCCCAGGTCGGCGCCCGTCGTTGCGTCGATCTCCGGGTTGGAGCGCGTGCGCATGGCCGCCGTCTTGCCGAGCTGCAGCTCGTCGTCCTCGAGCTGCACCGTCGCGTTGCCTTCGCCTTCCGGATCGGCCGGGCCGACGGCCGACTGACCGTCGACGAACTCCCATTGCGTGCCCTGGTTCCAGGGTCCGCGCTGGTCACCCGGCCCGGTCGACAGATTGAAGTACTTGTTCACGTACTCCGGTACGCCCGGCAGCTTGCCGGTCGGGAAATTCGGCTCGATCGCGTAGAGCGCCTTCTCGAACGATTTCTGATGCGCGATCTCGCGCGTCATCAGGAAGCCGAGCGCTTCGGCGACGCCCGGGTCGTCGGTCGCGTTGATCAGCCGCTCGTAGATGATCTTGGCGCGCGCTTCGGCCGCGATGTTCGAGCGCAGGTCGCAGGTCGGATCACCGATCGTGTCGATGTACGCCGCAGTCCATGGCACGCCGCCCGAATTGGTGAGGGGCGCGCCCGCGCCGTAGAGCAGCGAGGTCAGGTGGCTGTCGCCGCCCTGGTTGAGCCGGCGGAACAGCTCGCCCTGCTCTTCGAGCCCTTCGGCCATGGCGCCCTTCATGCCCTTGTTCAACATGCACACGATCGTGCCGATGACCTCGAGGTGGCTCAGCTCCTCGGTGGCGATGTCGTACAGCATGTCCTTGCGGCCCGCGTCATCCTCGGCGATGGCCTGCGTGAAATAGCGCATCGCAGCAGCGAGCTCGCCCTGCGGCCCGCCGAACTGCTCGAGCATGAGATTGGCCAGCACGGGATCGGTGGACGACACCCGCACGGTGTACTGCAGACGTTTGTTGTGCGCGAACATGAAAGCTCCTTGCGATGGAAACGAACCGGACGGTTCGTGCCGGCGCGAGCCGGAAACGTCAGTGTCAGCAAGGTCCGTTCCGCGCGCGAAGAACGGCGTAGCCGGTTGAAAACCCGAGGGATGCACGCGCGTCCAAACGCGGTGCGTGCGCAGCGTTACCGGTAATGATTACGGCACGACGCTGGATCCCCGCCTGCGCGGGGATGACGTGACGCGAAAGAACAGGTGGACGACGCATGCGCGGCAAACGTCGCGCGCGTGCGGTGATATCAGTGCGTGTCCGGCAACAGGAACGGCGGCACCGGCGAGAACGCGATGCCCTCGTCGTCGAGCGCCTGCGCTTCCTCCGCCGAAGCCTGTCCTCGAATCGGCCGCGCGGGGGCCTCGTCGTAGTGGATCTTGCGCGCCTCCTCGGGAAAGCGCCGTCCCACGTTTTCCGTCTGCTTCACCAGTTCACGCAGCTTGACCAGCACGTCGGCCGGAAGACCCGCTGCGTTGGATGCCGGTACGCGCGTTGGCGGCGGAGAGGGCGCCGGCTCGACCGGCGTGGGCCTGGACACGCTGACGCGCGCCGACGGAAGACGCTCGATGGCAGCGTCGTTGCACACGGGACAGCTCACCAGCGCGCGAGCGCGCTGCTCGGTGAAGGCATCGCCGGAGGCGAACCAGCCTTCGAAGCGATGACCGTGCGCGCACACGAGGTCGTAGACGATCATGCGAGCGCCGCTTCCATCCGGTCGATGCGCCACATCTGGTAGCGCACCGCCGCCACGCAGCCGCCGATGATCGAGAAGAAGGTCACGATGGAGCCCACCGCGAGGGTCGACATGCCGGTGAGGCCCTGGCCGATCGTGCAGCCGAGCGCCGTGACGCCGCCGAAGCCCATCAGCACTGCACCGACGATGTGGTTCACGACGTCTTCCACCGACGCGAAGCCTTCCCAGCGGAACGTGCGCGTGGCCAGCGCCATGGCGAGCGAGCCGCCCAGCATGCCGAGCACGCCCGCGATGCCGAAGGTCACGAGCCGGGATTGATCGGTCCACAGCAGCAGCAGCTCGAGCAGGTAGCCGACCGGTGCGACGAAGCTGTACGACTCCATCCGCCCGGAGTTGGTCCCGACGAAATGCTCTTCGAGCGTGTTCGGATCTTCGGACAGGTAACCGACGTGCCCCGACACGTACCAGCCGGCAACGATCACCGCGCCGACGACCAGGCCACCGACGATGTAGGCGCGCGAGGCGCGAAAGCCGCGGTCGGCAAAGATGAATGCGGCCAGCGCGACCGCCACGAGCAGCGGGAATGCGAGGCGCACAAAGCTGGGCAGGCCCGCCGCGGTGAGCAACGCCGGAAGGTCCGACGTCTTGGCGCCCCAGGCGCCCAGATCGAGGCGCAGCGGATCGAGCCCGTTGGCGCGCAGCGGGGCGAACGCGCCTTTGAGCGTCATGTACGCCGCGATGCCGAGGAACGTCAGCACGACGAACGATTTGAGGTTGCCCGCGCCGGCCCGGATGAGCGTCTTGCTGCCGCACCCCGACCCGAGGGTCATCCCGAACCCGAACAGCGCGCCGCCGACCAGGTGCGAGACGATCGGTACCTGGGGATTGGTGTAGTACGTCTTGGACAGGTCGATGAGCCCGCCCGCCTGCAGGAGCGCGCTGCCGGCGATGGCCAGGGCGATCGCCAGCAGCCACATGCGCAACCGCCGCCAATCGCCGAAGTTCAGGACGTCGGTGACCGCGCCCATCGTGCAGAAGCTCGTTCGCTGCGCGACCGCGCCCATCACGAACGCCAGCGCGAAGGCGAGGCTCGGGACGACGACGGCGAGATGCTGCGGATCAGGCATCGGGAAATTATGGCACGCGGGGTGGGCGCGTCCGGACCGTCCGGCCGCCGGTTAACCCCTTCGAAGCCGCTGCTCCGTTTCCAGTGCAAGGCCCGGCATGGCGCCGGCGATGGAGGCAGCGATGACAGGCAAGATGGGGACGAAGCGCGCGCGGTTCAACGGCGCTCTGGCAGCGGCGGCGCTTGCGGCGAGCGTGGCAACGCTGTCCGCTGCTTCCGCGGACGCGCACTGGGGTGCCCCGGCGCTGACCAGCGTCGAAGTGTTCGACCGCTTCGACGGCACCACGCTGCCCATGTACGAGCACGAGGGCGAGCGCTTCATCGTCGGGACACCCGGCCACGAATACACCCTGCGCGTACGCAACCTGACCGGCGAGCGGGTGCTTGCCGTGACCAGCGTCGATGGCGTGAACGTCGTCACCGGCGAGACGGCGTCGCCGGGGCAGTCCGGCTACGTCATCGATCCGTATGCCAGCGTCGACATCAACGGCTGGCGCAAGAGCCTCGCGCGCACGGCCGCCTTCTATTTCACGGATCTTGGCGACAGCTATGCCGCGCGCACCGGTCGACCCGGCAATGTCGGCGTGATCGGCGTGGCGGTGTACCGCGAGCGGCCGCAGCCGCGGGTCGAGCGCGCGCCGCGCGAGAAGATCGCGGCTGCCGATGCGCCGGCCGGCGCGTCCGCGTCGTCCACCGCGCAGGCCCCGGAATCTGCCGCTGCGCAACCGGCGCCGATGCGCGAAGGCGTGCGCGATCAGCTCGCCGACGCCCGGCGCAGCGACAGCGCCGCGCGCGCCGCTGCACCGCTCGGCACGGGTCACGGGCGCAACGAAACGTCGTACGCGACGCAGGTGGCATTCGACCGGGCGAGCACGGTCCCGGCCCAGACGCTGGTGGTGCGCTACGACCGACGCGAGACCCTCGCGGCCATGGGCGTGCTGCCCGACGACACGCGCTACGCGCGCCGCACCCCGCAGCCGTTCCCCGGTGCGCTGCGCTTCGTACCGGACCCGCGCTGATTCGCGCGACCGTCCACCAGGCCCATGGCGTCCTTGCGCGGCGTTGCGATGACTGCGCGCGGCTCGCATACTGCGCGGGCCATGGCGACGCCCGCGCAGAGCGACGAGCCCGACGACGATGCGGCGCTCATGCTGGCGTACGCCGGCGGCGAAGCGGGCGCCTTCGACCGCCTCTACCACCGCCACAAAGGTGGCGTTTATCGCTATCTGCTGCGTCAATGCAGATCGCCGGCCATCGCCGACGAGCTGTTCCAGGACGTCTGGATGAACGTCATCCGGGTGCGCGCGAGCTATCGGCCCACCGCGCGTTTCACCACGTGGCTCTACACGCTTGCGCACAACCGGCTGGTCGACCATTGGCGCGCGAGCGGTCACGTGACGCTGGTGTCGGCAGACGACGATGACGGTCCGGCGCGCGACGCCATCGAGGCCATCGCGGGGGCGCGCGCCGACGAGCCGGAGGTCGCAACGCAATCGCGCGCGCTCGGCGCGAGCCTGTGCGCGGCGCTGGCGCGGCTTCCGGCCGTGCAGCGTGACGCGTTCCTGCTGCACCAGGAAGGGGGGCTGCCGCTCGCCGACATTGCCGTCATGACCGGCGTCGGGATCGAGACCGTGAAGAGCCGCCTGCGCTACGCGCTCGCGAAGCTGCGCACCGACCTTGCCGACTGGCACGCGGAGCCATCATGACCGACACGCGCGACCCGCACGACGACGCCGTCGATGCCGCGTGGCGCGCGCAAGTGCGCGACGTACCGCCCGCAGCGCTCGACGACGCCATCCTCGCCGCCGCGCATCGCGCGGTGCAAAGCGCCCCGCGCGCGGCCGGCACGCCGCCCCGCTGGCGGGCGTTCGCGCCGCTCGCAGTCGCCGCGACGCTCGGCGCCATCGCGTTCGGGGTGCTGCAGCTCGCACCGCGCGACGACGCAGCCGAGCGCGTGGTCGGCGACGCGCCCGTTGCGGGCCTGCGCAAAGCCGTGCCGCCGCAACCCGGTGCATCTTCACCGCAAGGCTCTAACGACGCTGCCGCGTCGCTTACGCAGCCTTCGGCGCCGCTGCCCCCCGCTGCGCCGCCCACGCCACGACCGCAAGCGGGCGCTACCCCGCCTGCTGCGCAGCCCGTCGTGCCGCGCACGTCACCGACGCCCTCTCCTGCACGACCCGTCGTGCCGTCCACCGCGCCATCTGCTGCACCGCCCGTCGCGACGCCGGATGCACCGCGCGCGGCCGCGCAGCGCGACGCTGCGCCGCGACGCGAGCAGGATGCGCTCGATGCGCGCGCGGGCGCAGCAGCCGACGCCGTTGCGCAGGGCATGAAGGATCAACGCGCACGGCCCGACGCGTTCCCGGCGGCAGCGCCAAAAGCGCAAGGCGTCGAGCCGCCGCGCGAAGCGCAGTCGCGCGCGGACGCTCCAACCGCCAATCGCGCGCTCGAATCCGCCGCTCCGGCGCCCGGCCGCGACGCGGCCGATGCGCTTGCGCCGGCGCCACGCAACGACGTGGCGGGATCGCCCGCATCCGCCGCCGCCGCAGGCGCGCCGGCTGCGCGCGCGAAGGTCGCGAGCGCACGGGCGCCAGAGGAGTTCATCCGCGACCTGCGTCGCCTGCGCAACGAAGGTCACGATGCCGAAGCCGTGCGTACTTTGACGGCATTTCGCGCAGCCTATGCGGATGCAGACGCTCGGTTACCGGAAGACTTGCGTCCTTGGGCGCGGGGTGTGCGGTAGTGGCGCAACGGTGAACCGATGTGACTGGGTGCCCGCCTTCGCGGGGACGACTGCCGCCCCTTACAGCGAGCGCAGCAGTCGCTTGATCGGCGCGGGCAGCGCCGCGCCGAGCGCGTCGTCGCGCGTGAGCCAGAGCGCACCGGGCTGCGCAGCATGCGGGTGCTCGCGGACAGCCACGCGGCGCGGATGCAGCGTCAGCGCGAAGTGCGTGAAGGCGTGGCGCAGCGGCGGCAGATCGTGCGCATGGTCCACGGCAAGGTCGAAGCGCGTTCGCACGCTGGTCGTCACGTCGTCGTCGAGCGCGATTTCGGGCAGCGTCAACAAGCCGCCCCAGATGCCGGTCGCAGGCCGGCGCTCGAACAGGAGCGCACCGCCGCGCTCGAGCAGCAGCACGCGCACCGCACGCTCCGGCAGCGCCTTGCGCGGCCGGGGCGCCGGCACCTCGTGCACGCGATGGTCGCGGCGCGCAACGCAGTCGTGGGAGACCGGACAAACGTCGCAGCGGGGCCGCGTGCGCAGGCAGACCGTCGCGCCGAGATCCATCATGCCTTGGGTGTACGCCTCGATGCCTTCGGTGGGCAGCCGCGCTTCCGCTTCGCGCCACAGTGCCGCGGTGACGCGAGCTTCGCCGGGGTAGCCCTCGACGCCTGCATGGCGCGCGAGCACGCGCTTGACGTTGCCGTCGAGAATGGCGCCGCGCGCCCCGCTGCTGAACGCCGCGATCGCGGCCGCGGTGGAGCGCCCTACACCAGGCAGCGTGGCCAGCGTTGCCGCGTCACGCGGAAACGCGCCGCCATGCTGCGCGACGACGGCTCGCGCGGCAGCATGCAGATGATGCGCGCGCCGGTAATAGCCGAGGCCGCTCCAGTGCTCGAGCACTGCATCGACCGGTGCCGCCGCGAGCGCCCGCACGTCCGGAAATGCGGTGAGGAAGCGGGCGTAGTACGGCAACACGGCAGCGACTTGCGTCTGCTGCAGCATCACTTCGGAGAGCCAGATGCGGTACGGATCGCGCGTGTTCTGCCACGGCAACCCGTGACGGCCGCAGCGCGCCTGCCAGGCGATCAGGCGCGCCGCGAATGACGACACGTGCGTGGCGGAGACGTCAGCGCTGGCCGAGCCGCTGGCGCGCCTTGGTGGCCGCCTCGGACTGCGGATAGCGCGCGATCAGCTCTTCGAGCGTGCGCCGGGCTGCGGCGTTGTCGTTGAGATCGGCCTGTGCCGATGCAACGTTGAGGAGCGCATCCGGCGCCTTCGGGCTGTCCGGATACGTTTGCAGCAGCTGGCGCTGGGTGGCGATCGCGCCGCGGTAGTCGCGTCGCGCGTATTGCGCATTGCCTGCCCAGTATTGCGCCGACGATGCGAGCGGGCTGCGCGGATACGTCTTGACGAACGCGCCGAAGGCGTTGATCGCGCCGCCATAGTCGCCGCGCTTGAACTGGTCGAGGGCGGCGTCGTAGGCGCGCTGCTCGGCCACGGCGTCGACGGTGCGTGGTGCAGGCGCACCGGCGACCGGCGCGGCCGGAACACCGGCCGACGGCGCCGGCACACCCGACGCATTGAACGGCGGCGCGCCGCCCGGAACAGGCGCGGACCCACCGCCGGTCGCGGCAGCCGGATCGACATTCGCCTGCGGCGGCGGCGCGGCAGCGGCGGTTTCGAGCTTGCGCATGCGCGTGTCGAGATCGACGTACAGGTCGCGCTGGCGCTTCTGCGCCTGCTCGAGCTCGTAGGTGAGCACTTCGATCTGGCCGCGCAGCTTCGCGATGTCGTTGCGCATCTGCTCGGTCTGATTGAACAGGTCGACCAGGCCCTGGCTCTTGAGCTGCTGCTCCAGTGCCGTCACCCGATCTTCGAGCTGCTTTTGCACCGCGGACAACCGCTGGTTGGTGGACTCGATGCGCCGCCGCGCTTCCTCGTCGTCGAACAGCGCCGCATTCGCGGCCTGCGCGAAGGTCGCGAAGGCCAATGCGGCGACGAGCGCGCGTGGCACGCGCGCGCGGCCGGGCAAGCGGTGGATGGTCATCGGGCGCCTGTCAGCTCACCGCAGCGCCGCTCACTCGCCGGAGTACACGATGTCGTCGCGCCGGTTCTCGGCCCAGCTCGACTCGTCGTGACCCTGCGCGCGCGGCTTTTCCTTGCCGAAGCTCACGCTCTCGATCTGCTGCTCCTGCGCACCGAGCAGCGTCATCATGCGCTTCACGGCGTCGGCGCGCTTCTGGCCGAGGGCGATGTTGTACTCGCGCGAGCCGCGCTCGTCCGTGTTGCCCTGGATGGTCATGCGCTGCGGCCGGTTCTGCTGCAGGTAGCGCGCATGCGCCTCGATCGTCGGCTTGTACTCGTCCTTGACGACGAAGCTGTCGAAATCGAAGTACACGCTGCGCTTGGACAGCGGGCTCGATGGATCGCGCAGCGGATTGCCGCCGCGCGCCGTGCCGGTTGCCCCCTGCGAGCCCGTGACGCCGCCCGTGCCGGTGCCGCTGGTGGAGGCGCCACCGCTGGCCGCGGTGCCCGCGCCGCCCTTGTCGTCGATCGGTGCGCCAGTATCAGCGGGCGGCGTGCTCGAGCAACCGGCCACCATCAATGCGACGAATGCCGCCATCATCAGCTTGTGCATGAGACCTCCTGAAGAAGAACGAAGACCGCGACCGCCGGCGCATTCCGCCGCGCGCGCATGCGGCGACGGCGGAAAGACTGCGGCGCTTCGGCTGAAGCATGGGCGGCACGAGCGAATCGGGTCAGGTGCGTGGCAGCGGGCCCCACGCGGGCTCGCGCACGTCCGTCGATGGTGCGACGAGCCGCTGCTTGATGCGGCCATCGCTGGAGACGGCGGCCAATATACCACGCCCCCCCGACTCGGCCGCGTAGATGATGAGCTTGCTGTTCGGCGCAACGCTCGGGCTTTCGTCGCCCGGGCCAGCGGTGAGGATTTGCGTCTGCCGCGTCGCGTAGTCCATGAACGCGAGCTGGAAGCGGTTGTTGTCACGGCGCACGTAGACGAACCCGCTGCCGTCGGGCAGCGGACGCGGCGTGACGTTGTACGAGCCTTCGAACGTGAGGCGCTCGACCGCACCGCTGACCAGGTTGGTGCGATAGATCTGGGGCGTGCCGCCGCGGTCGGAGGTGAACAGCAGCCAGGTGCCGTCGGACGAGAACGCCGCTTCGGTGTCGATCGCGGCCGAGGTCATGAGGCGCGTGAGCCCGCTGCCGTCCGCGTTCATGAGATAGATCTGCGAAGTGCCGTCCTTGGTGAGCGTGACGGCGAGGCGGCGGCCGTCCGGCGACCAGGCAGGCGAGCTGTTGCTGCCGCGGAAGTTCGCCACCGCGCGCCGCTCGCCGTTCGCGAGCGACTGCACGTACACGACGGGCTTCTTGTTCTCGAACGACACGTACGCCAGCCGCGAGCCATCGGGCGACCACTTGGGTGACAGCAGCGGCTCGGCGGACGTGACGACCGTCTGCGGATCGGCCCCGTCGGCGTCGGCCACCAGCAGCTGGTAACGCGGCCCGGCCTTCGTGATGTACGCGATGCGGGTGGAGAAGACGCCCACGTCGCCCGTCAGCTTTTCGTAGATCACGTCCGCGATGCGATGCGCGGTGGCGCGAAACTGCTGCGGCGTGACCGTGTAGACCATCGCCGCGAGCGTCTGCTGCTTGACCACGTCGACCAGGGCGAAGCGCACCTCGACGCGGCCATCGCCGACCGGACGCATGGCGCCGACGGCGACGGCATCGGCGCTGCGCGCGCGCCACGTGCCCGCCTGCACGTCCTCGGCGCGGCTCGGCCGCGGATTGACGCCCTGCGGATCGATCAGGCGGAACAGCCCCGAGCGCTGGAGGTCGGCGCCGACGATGCCGCTGATGCCGAGAGGGTACGTCGACTCGGCGTCGAACGGCACGATGGCGACCGGGATGGTCGTGCCGGCGCCGCCGACGATCTCGATGGTCAGCTGGGCGCGCGCCGCGCCCAGTGGCAGCAGCGCGAGCCAACAGCAGGCAAGCAGGCGGATGAGACGGTTCATCGCTCCGGATACGTTGACGCTGACGGGAAGGATACGGTCAATGCGGCCCGACCGAGGTGGCGAAGCCGAACGCCTGCGTGATGCGCTCGCCGACGCGGTGTGCTTCGTCGCGGTCGGCGTAAGGCCCGACATAGACGCGATAAAGCCCGCCCGACTGGCGAACCTTCGCTTCGACCGAGGCGCTCGCCAATTGGTTCTGCGCATGCACGAGGAAATTCTGCGCGTTGGCGTAGCTTGCGAACGCGCCGAGCTGCACCGCGTAGCCGCCCGGCGACACAGGGGCTGCGGCCATGGACGCCGGCGCGGTTGCCGGCACCAGCGTCACCTCTCCAGGCGTGGCCACGACGGGCGCGGACGCGACGGGCGCAAGCGGCGCAAGCGTCGCCGCCACGCTCGGGGCGCCGGGGAGGATCGCCTCGACTTCGACTTCACCGCTGCCGCGCTGCGCGATGCCGATGCGATGCGCGGCAGCGTACGAGAGGTCGATGAGCCGGTCGTGCAGGAAGGGCCCGCGGTCGTTCACGCGCACGACGACGCTCTGGCCGGTTGCGACGTTGGTCACCCGCGCGTAGCTCGGCAGCGGCAGCGTCGGATGCGCCGCGGTCATCGCGAACATGTCGTAGGTCTCGCCGATCGAGGTGCGCTGGCCGTGGAATTTGCGCCCGTACCAGGATGCGACACCGCGCTCGCGATAGGCCTTGAGCGTCGTCGCCGGCACGTAGTCGCGGCCAAGCACCGTGTACGGGCGATTGGCCAGGCGTGACAAAGGCTCGACGCGCGGTACGGCATCCGGGATGGCGTCGAGGTCGGCGGGCAGTCGATCGGCCGGTCCATCGTCCTGGTAGTAACGCGACGAGGGCGCCGACGGGGCTGATGCGCCCGGCTGCGGCGCGGCCGCCGAAGAAGTCGCTGGCGACGGCGCACCCGGGCGGCGCGGGCCCACGCTGCTGCAGGCGGCGATCAGCAGGACGAGCAGGAGGACGGTGCAGCGGTGCAATGCAAGGAGCGGTGATCAATCCCGGTGCGCAATCTAGCATGCGCGACGTGATGCGCCGTCGGAACCCGTGCCCCGCAGGCCCGGTCCATCGTGGAGCCGCGCACCCGGAAGGTCCTTCATGAGCGCAGTCGATGGCATGGACGAGCAGAAGTGGCCCGACGCCGTGTGGCTCGTGCGCCACGGCCAGAGCGCCGGCAACGTCGCGCGCGATGCCGCCGAGGCGGCCGCGCTGCACTTCATCGACATCGAATGGCGCGACGTCGACACGCCGCTCTCGTCGCTCGGCTGCGCGCAGGCCGACGCGCTCGGCCGCTGGTTCGCCGCGATGCCTGCCGCCGAGCAGCCGAGCGTGGTGCTGACCTCGCCGTATGCCCGCGCGCGCGCCACGGCCGAGCGGCTCGTCGCAGGACTGGCCGAGCGCGACGGCCTCGTGTTCCACCAGGACGAGCGCCTGCGCGAAAAGGAGTTCGGGATCCTCGACCGGCTCACCAAGACCGGAATCGTGCACAAGTATCCCGAGCTCGCGGAGCAGCGGCGTCACGTCGGCAAATTTTATTTCCGCCCGCCCGGCGGCGAGAGCTGGTGCGACGTCATCCTGCGTCTTCGCAGCGTCATCGAGACCGTGACGCGCGAGTACCGGCGCGAGCGGGTGCTGATCGTGTCGCACCAGGTGATCGTGAATTGCTTTCGCTACCTCCTCGAGCGGCTCGACGAGCAGCGGATCCTCGCCATCGACCGCGCCGCCGACGTACCGAACTGCTCGGTGACCTCGTACGCGTTCGACCGCTCGCTCGGCCGGCGCGGCAAGCTCGCCGCACGGCTGACCAATTTCGTCGCGCCGCTCGAGGCGGCGCACGCGCCCATCACCGCCGAGCCCGACGTGCCCGCCGCGGCGAAACCGTGACCGGCCGACGTATCATGGAGGCATCATGACCAGTCCTGCCCAGGCGACGCCCGTCGGGCTCACCGACGAGGTGCTCCAAGCATGGCCGCTGCCGCAACCCGGTGAAACCGGCGGCAAGGAATCGCGCGGCCGCATCCTCATCATCGCCGGGTCTGCCGAGGTGCCTGGCGCTGCACGCCTCGCCGGGGAGGCCGCGCTGCGCGCGGGCGCCGGCAAGCTCGCCATCGCGACCGTTGCCAGCGCTGCCATGCAGCTCGCCATCGCCGTGCCCGAAGCGCGCGTCATCGCGCTGCCCGAGACCGCGCGCGGCGGGATTGCGCCGCCGGGCTTCGAGGCGCTGCAGGAAGCAGCCGCCAAGGCGCAGGCCATCGTGATCGGCCCGGGCATGCAGGACGAAGAGGCAACGTGCGGGCTCGTGCGCATGCTGCTGCGCGGCGGCATGGACGCGCACCTCGTGCTCGACGCCTGCGCGATGAACGCGCTGCGCGACGACGCCGCCGCGCGGGCGAGCGTGTGCATCACCCCGCATGCCGGCGAGATGGCGCACCTGACCAAGCGCGACAAGGCCGACATCCAGGCGGATCCCGACGGCGTCGCGCACGAAGCGGCCAGGCGATTTCACGCGCTGGTCGTGCTCAAGGGCGCAGTCACGCACATCGCCGCAACGGACGGACGCAGCTGGCGTCACGAAGGCGGCAATGCGGGCCTCGGCGTGTCGGGCTCCGGTGACGTGCTCGCGGGCCTGATCGGCGGCCTCGCCGCGCGCGGTGCATCGCTCGAGCAGGCGGCGGCGTTCGCCGTGCGCGTGCATGCGCGCGCGGGCGAGCGCCTCGCCGCGCGGCTGGGCAGCTTGGGCTATCTCGCTCGCGAGCTCTCGGTCGAGGTGCCTGCGCTGCTCGACGCGCTGGCACCGCGCGCGCAGCGGCGCATCGGGTTCGGCTGAGCGGGCGTTGCCGACGTACGTCTTCGCCTGGAATCCCAAGCTCTGGGACTGGCCGGAGCTGCCGCGCGACGCGCGCGCCATCAAGCGGCGCGGGCACGTCGACATCGACTGGTCGAGCGGCCGCAACAAGAACATCGAGGTCGGAAGCCGCGCGTTCTTCGTGCGCCTGGGCGTGCCGCCAAAGGGGCTGATCGGCTCGGGCTACACGCTGACGGCACCCGAGCCCGTCATCCACTGGCGCCCCGAGAAGGCGGCCAGAGGCACGATGACCAATCACCTGCGCCTGCGACTGGAATTCCTGGTGCACCTGCCCATCATCACGTTCGACGAGCTTGCGCAGCCGCCCTACGGGCGGTTCCGCTGGGCCGTGCGCCAGTCGGGCATGCGGCTCCCGTCTTCGATTGCCGATGCGCTCGAGCCCTGGTGGGAGCAGCGGGTCAAAGAGGAGCGGGTCAAAGCGGCCCGCAGCGCACGCGTGGGTGCAAAGCGCTGAGGCTGCTTGTGCCGCGTGCAGCGATTGAGGCAGACTGGCCGTCATGACGTCCGCCGCCGGCGACAAGACCTTCGAAGGCTCCATCCCCGAGCTGTACGACACGCTCATGGTGCCGTTGATCTTCGAGCCTTATGCGCAGGACATCGCGCAGCGGCTGCGCGGCCGGGCGCTGTCGTCGGTGCTCGAAATCGCGGCGGGCACCGGCGTGGTGACGCGGGCGCTCGCGCGCACGCTCGCACCGGACGTCCGTATCGTGGCCACCGACCTGAACGCTGCCATGATCGCGCGCGCCGCCGAGGTGGGGACGGCGCGTCCGGTCGAATGGCGCACCGCCGATGCAGCGGAGCTGCCGTTCGCCGATGGCACCTTCGACGCCGTGGTGTGCCAGTTCGGCGCCATGTTCTTTCCCGACAAGCCGGCCGCGTTCGCACAGATGCGGCGCGTGCTGCGGCCCGGCGGCGTGCTGCTGTTCAACGTATGGGATCGCATCGAGGATAATGCGTTCGCCGACACGGTGACCCAGGCGCTCGCAGCGATTTTTCCCGCCGATCCGCCGCGTTTCATGGCGCGCACGCCGCACGGCTATCACGACAAGGACACGATCGCGCGCGATGTCGCGGCCGGCGGGTTCGGCGCCCCGACGCACGTGGAGACGGTGACTGCGCAAAGCCGAGCGCGCACCCCGAAGGTGCCGGCCGTCGCGTATTGCCAGGGCACGCCGCTGCGCAACGAGATCATCGCGCGGGATCCTGGCGGGCTGGAGGCAGCCACCGCACAGGCCACCGACGCCCTCGCCCGGCGCTACGGCGCGGGCAGCATCGAAGGCAAGATCCAGGCGCACGTCGTCGTGGTCGAGCGCGATCGCGCACCTGCCGGCTGAAGCGACGCGCCGCGCGGCACCCCGCCGCGCGGCGCGTCGAACAAGAGGGAGAGCCGCATGAAGACCGAGCTGATGTATCTCGTTTGGGTCACCATCCTGACCGGCCTGATCTGGGTTCCATACGTGCTCGATCGCATGGCCGTGCGCGGCCTTGTCGACACGGTGGGCTATCCGGACGCGCCGAAGCCGCAGTCCGGCTGGGCGCAGCGCATGAAGGCGGCGCACGCCAACGCGGTGGAGAACCTCGTCCTGTTCGCGACGCTCGTGCTGGTGGCCAACGCCATCGGCGTGAGCAACCAGGCGACGGCGCTCGCGTGCACGATCTACTTCTGGGCACGCGTGGTGCATCTGCTGGCATACACCTTCGCCCTGCCGTGGGTGCGCACGCTTGCCTTCACGGTCGGCTTCTTCTGCCAGGCCGTGCTCGCGTGGCAGATCCTCGCGCATTAGCGCTCGCGGGCCTTTGACCAGGAGCAGCGCGGCATGCTCATCTCCGGCCAGTGCCACTGCGGCAACATCGCCTTCGAGCTCGACTGGCGCGGCGATCCTGCGGCAATTCCGGCGCGCGCGTGCGGATGCTCGTTCTGCGTCAAGCACGGCGGCGTGTGGACGTCGCATCCCGGCTCGCGGCTCGCCGTCACCGTGCGCGACCCCGCGCAGGTGTCCGGGTACGCGTTCGGCACGCGCACCGCGACGTTCCACGTGTGCGCGCGCTGCGGTGCCGTGCCGCTGGTGACGAGCGACATCGAGGGCCGGCGCTACGCTGTCGTGAGCGTGAACGCGCTCGAAGGCGTCGATCCTGCGTCACTGCGCCGCTCCCCGGCCAGCTTCGACGGCGAAGACGTCGCCGCACGGCTCGCGCGGCGCGCCCGCAACTGGATCGGCGACGTCCGCTTCGCGTGACATGGACATCCGCGTCGATGATCTCGCCGGCCCGGACGTCCACGCGCTGCTGCGCGAGCATCTCGACAGCGTCGCGCAGTATTCCCCGCCACAGAGCGTGCACGCGCTCGACCTGCCGGCGCTGCGGGCGCCGGACATCACGTTCTGGACGGTGTGGGAGAACGGCGCGCTCCTCGGCTGCGGCGCGCTCAAGGCGCTCGACGACCGCCATGCCGAGCTGAAGTCGATGCGCACCGCCCGCGCGCACCTGCGCCGCGGCGTGGCGCGTGCCTTGCTCGGGCACATCCTGCACGAAGCGGACCTGCGCGGGCATCGGCGGGTCAGCCTCGAGACCGGGTCGCATGAAGCGTTCCGACCCGCGCACGCGCTGTACACGTCGTTCGCGTTCCTCCGCTGCGGGCCGTTCGGTCACTACGTCGACGATCCGCACAGCGTATTCATGACCAGGACGTTACCGCTCTAGCGAGGCGCGCATGGTGCATTGCGGACGTCTTGCGGCCGAGCTTCCCGGCGAGTTCGTCATCTTCCTCATCGGCATGCGGATCAACCGGCCGCTGATGGTGCACAAGTGGCTGCCGGTTGCCCGCGCGATGCCCCGCATGCTGCGCGAGCTGTATGCACGGCCGGACCTCGGATTCCTGCACGCGGAGGCATGGTTCGCCCGTACGGTGGTGATGCTGCAGTACTGGCGCTCGATGGACCAGCTGCTCGCGTATGCGACCGATCGCGATGCTGCGCACCTGCCGGCATGGGCCAGCTTCAACCGCGCGGTCGGCACCAGCGGCAGCGTCGGGATCTGGCACGAGACCTACGCCGTGCGGCCGGGCAGCTATGAAACGATCTACGTGAACATGCCGCCCTTCGGCCTCGGCAAGGCCGGAACGCTGCACGCTGCATCGAAGGCGCGCCAGTCGGCACGCGGGCGGCTCGACCATAACGCACCGCCATGACGCCGTACGACACCGACGTCTTCATCGTCGGCGCTGGTCCGACAGGCCTGATGCTGGCCAACCAGCTCGCGCGCCGGCACGTGCGCGTCACGATCGTCGATCGTCATGGCGGCCCGGCACGCGAGACGCGCGCGCTCGGCGTGCAGGCGCGCACGCTCGAGATCTACGCGCATCTTGGCATCGTCGCGCGTGCGCTCGATCTCGGCCGCATCGCCGCGGGTGCCAACGTGTGGGCCGACGGCCGGCGCCTGGCGCGCGTATCGCTCGGCGACGCCGGCGAAGGCGTCACGCCGTATCCGTACATCCTCATCCTCGGCCAGGACGACAACGAGCGCATCATGGGCGACCGGCTGCGCGAGCAGGGTGTGACGGTGCAATGGAACACGGAGCTCGTGGCATGCACATCGCACGCGGATCATGTCGCCATCACGTGCAAGGAGGCCGACGGCACGACGCGCACCTCGACGGCGGCGTGGATCGCCGGATGCGATGGCGCGCACAGTGCCGTGCGCACGCAAAGCGGCATCGGCTTCCCGGGTGCGGCGTACGAACATGTGTTCTTCGTCGCCGATGCGGAAGTGACGGGCACGATGGTGCCCGGCGAAGTGAACGTGTACCTGTGGCGCTCCGGCTTCCATCTGTTCTTCCCGCTGCGCGGCAAGGACCACTGGCGGCTGGTCGGCATCGTGCCCGCCGCCTTGCGCGCACGCGACGACCTCACGTTCGACGACATCGTGCCGTCGTTGCGCCACGAAGCAGGCGACCGCCTGGCATTTGCACGTTGCAGCTGGTTCTCGACCTACCGCATCCATCACCGGCGCGCCGCCCGCTTTCGCGCCGGGCGCGCGTTCCTGCTCGGCGATGCGGCGCACGTGCACAGCCCCGTGGGTGCGCAGGGCATGAACACGGGGCTGCAGGACGCGTACAACCTGGCGTGGAAGCTCGCGCTCGTGACGGACGACGAGGCCGATGCGGCGCTGCTCGATTCGTACGAGGCGGAGCGCGTGCCGGTCGCCGACCGGCTGCTCGCGACGACCGACCGGGCGTTTCGCGTGGTCATCTCCGACCATCCGCTCGCGGGCCTCCTGCGCACCAAGGTGCTGGCGCGTCTTGCCGCGTTCGGCATGCGGCAGCCGCGCATCCAGGCGTTCGTGTTCCGCATCGTGTCGCAAACCGCGATCACTTACCGCGGCGGGCCGCTGGCGCAGTCGACCGGCGACCTGCCGCACGATGCGCCCGCTGCGGGCGACCGCTTTCCGTGGATGGAGCTGGCGCTCGCACCCGAAGGACCGATCGAGGATCTCTACACGCGCCTGCCCGACACCGTGTTTCATCTGCTCGCATTCGGGCAGCCCGCCCCCGCGGACGACATCGGCTGCGCCGGCCTCGTGCACGTGCACGCCGTCACGGCCGATGGCACGAACCGCGCGGCACTCGCGCGGGCGCGCATTCCCGTGCCGTCCTTCTACCTCATGCGCCCGGACGGGCACGTGGCACTGTGCGGCCGCATGCTCGACGTCGCCGCCGTCCGCCGCTATCTTCGCGAGCGTGTCATGCTGCGCGACGCAGCGCTCCAGGACGATTGAGGCTCTTCATGTGCAGGAACATCCGCTTGCTGTTCAATTTCGACCCGCCGGTCACCGACGATGAAGTGCAGGCGGCGGCACTGCAGTTCGTGCGCAAGGTGAGCGGCTTCAACAAGCCGTCCAAAGCCAACGAAGCAGCGTTCGACGCGGCCGTCGCGGACATCGCGGCCGTTTCCCGCCGTCTGCTCGGTGCGCTCGAGACCACCGCGCCGCCGCGCAACCGCGAGGCCGAGGCCTACAAGGCGCGCGCCCGCGCGGCGCTGCGCTTCTCGCGCTGAGTCGATGGAGCGCCGCGGCCAGGCCGTCCGCCGGTTGCATCCGGGGGACGCGCACGCGTATCGCGCGCTCATGCTCGACGGCTACGCGCGCCATCCCGACGCCTTCACCTCCACGGCGGCCGAGCGCGCGGCGCTGCCGTTCTCATGGTGGCAAGCCCGTCTGCGCGATGGCACCGACGCGCCCGAGATCGTGCTGGGCGCCTTCGACGACGATAGGCTCGCCGGCGCGGCCGGCCTGTCGTTCGAGACCCGCGAGCGGGCGCGTCACAAGGGGACGTTGTTCGGCATGGTGGTCGCCGAGGCGGCCCGCCGGCGTGGCTACGGGCGCGCGCTGGTGCTTGCGGCGCTCGACGCAGCGCGCGCGCGGCCGGGTGTGCGGGTCGTGCAGCTCACGGTGACCGATGGCAATGCGGGCGCCCGCGCGCTCTACGAAGCGTGCGGCTTCGCCGCATTCGGCGTCGAGCCCTATGCCGTTGCGGTGCAGGGCCGCTTCCTCGCCAAGGTGCACATGTGGTGCCCGCTCGGCGGGCTCGCCTCGTGAGCATGCAAGCAAGCCAAAGGGTCCGCGCTAGAATGCACCGGACGCCATAGGGGAGCGCGCATGCACGGCTTGCTGATCTGGATCGCACGCATCGCCGGTATCGCCGGCGTGCTGCTGTGCGCCGTGGCGTTCGGTGCCCGCGCCGCAAACACCTGGCAGGTCGGCGGCTACCCGATCGGTGCCCTGCTCCAGGCAGGCGTGGCCGGCATGCTGCTCGCCTGCCTGGCCTACCTCGCGTACCTCGCCGAGCGTCCGCGCGCCTGACGCTCGCGGCCGCAACCCTGGTGCGGCACCGTCCGCGCCCAGTGCTTTGCCATCAATCGCGCACGTCGGGATCGTCCAGGCGGTATCGCGCCCCAGCGAACGCCTCGACCAGCGCAGCATCGTCGAGCGCCAGCAGCGCAAGTGCTTCGGTGCGCGCGTCGAGCAGCCCGGAGAGCTGCACGTCGCAGCGCGCGATCGGCGTCGGGTAGTGGCGCACCTCCTCGATGAGCGCATCGCGCCGCCGCTCGAGGTAGGCGCGGATCGCCTGTGCGTCCGCCAATGCGCCGCGTGCGGACGCATCGTGCTGCTCGACCGGTTGCGTGCCTGCCATCGCATCCTCCACGGTGAACCAGCCACCAGTTTAGGCCCTGCAGTCGAGCGAGGGAACGCGGTGCGGTAGCATCGGCGCGATGGCGGAGCCCTGCGAGCACTTCAACGGCATCGGTGCAGTCGAGCCGCAGACTCGCGGCTGCCAGGAATGCCTGGCGTTGCGCGAGCCGTGGACCGAGCTGCGCGTGTGCCTGACCTGCGGCCACGTCGGCTGCTGTGAGGATTCGAAGCACGCGCACGCGCTCCAGCATTACAACGCCACCGGCCATCCCCTGATCGCCTCGCTCGAGCGCGGCCAGAACTGGGCATGGTGCTACGTCGACCGGCGCTACTTCGACCCCATGCCCATTGCGCGCCCCCGGCGCCGCTCATGGCTCGCCGCGCTCCTCAAGCGCCGAAGCACCACCCGTCCCGGATGAGGCACCTGACGACATCGTCGTGTACGAAGCCATGACCGATGCGCGCGACGACACCGTGGTGGCGCGACGACCGCGGCAACCTCGAAGCCCGGTTCGGCCAGGAGTCGCTCGTCCTGCGCGCGACACCGATCGCGCTGTCGTGAGCGCGTATTCCCGCTCCGGCGATGACGCGCTATAGTCGGCACGCCGCGACGAACGCGCGCAGGAGAAGCCATGGGAAACCGCGACAAGCAGCGCAAGGAACCGAAGAAGCCCAAGCAGCAGCCGAAGCCCAAGCAGCCGGGCGCGGACGGCCGCTGAGCGCACTGTCCAAGCCGTTGGCCGCGCGAGCCGCGACGCGCCTCGATACGGCCCGCCTCACCCTGACGGAGCTCACGCCCGAGGACGCGCCGTTCGTCCTCGCGCTCCTCAACGATCCGGCGTGGCTGCGCAACGTCGGCGATCGCGGCATACGGACCGTCGACGGCGCGCGCGACTACATCGTTGCAGGTCCCATCACGATGTACGCGCGCGAAGGCTTCGGCCTGTGGAAGACCGCGCTGCGTGCATCCGGCGAGCCCATCGGCCTGTGCGGGCTCATCAAGCGGCCGACTCTCGACGACGTGGACCTGGGGTTCGCCCTGCTGCCTGCCTATCGCGGCCAGGGCTACGCCCGGGAGGCCGCACAGGCGTGCGTCGACCACGCCCGCCAGGTCGCCGGGCTGCGCCGGCTGGTTGCGATCGTTTCGCCGGCCAACGAGGATTCGATCCGCCTGCTCGATGCGCTCGGCCTGCGCTACGAGCGCATGGTCGAGCTCACGCCAGGCGATCCGGTGCGACTCCATGCCATGGCCCTTTGATGGAGAATGGTGGCCGGCACCATCCACAGGGAGACAAGCCATGAACAAGACGCTTACGCTGGCCGCCGCGCTCGTGCTTTTGCTGTCCTCCTGCACGCACATGATGACGGGCAAGCCCGGCGATCCGCGTCCTACGCGGCTCAGTGTCAACGACGGCCGGCTCGTGGTGAACCAGGAGCCGATCTACGTCAGCACCAGGGACGCGACAATCGTGTGGTACGTCCCGTTGTTCTCGTCGTATCGGTTCCCGCGCGAGGGCGCGGTGACGTTCCGCGAGGGGTCCGAGGAATTCTCGTGCCGGGTCGCCGAAGACGCCCGCTCGGTGTCGTGCGTCGACCGCTACACGCGCAAGGGCGCCTTCAAGTACACCATCCGCCTCGCGCAGGAGAACGGGCAGGCGCTCGAGCCGCTCGATCCGTACGTCGTCAACAACTGACGCCGTCCACGAGGCGCCGCACTTCTTCGAGCGCATCGCCGAGCGGAGCCACGCGACCCGCGTGCTCGGCGGCCGCGCACGCTGCAGCGCCGAGCGCGGCGCGGGCTTGCGCGACATGCGACTGAAGGAAGCGCTCGTCGGCGGGATCGCGCCCAATGCCGGTACGCGCCGCGTTGGCTTCGGCGGCGCCGAACAGCCAGGCCGCCGACTCGTGGTGTTGCGACGCGGCAGCCATTCCGGCGGCAACTTCCAGCACGCTCTGCGCGATCGGCTGGGAGCCGGTCGTCGCGGCGATCGCGAGGACTTCGCGCAGCATCGCGCGCGCGTCGGGCAGCGCGCTGCGCTCGATCGCGACGCTCGCATGGTTCAGCAGCCCGACGGCGATGGTTTCGGGATTGCCGATTTCCCGTGACAGCGTCAGCATCTGCCGCAGCAGCACGTCCGCGTGATCGAGCGCGCCGGCCTGGCGATGCGCCTGCGCGAGCGCATTGAGCGCCGCGGCGAGGCGATGGCGATCGGGCTGCTGGCGGGCGTGGGTGACCGCCTCTTCCGCATAGCGCACCGCGCTCGCCGGGTCGCCAAGGCCCAGGGCGGCCATCGAGAGCGGTTGCAGCACCGCGGCCACGCGCCCGTCGTCGCCCATCTCGCGCGCGATGGCGAGGCTCTCCTCGAGCACGGGGCGGCCCTGCGCGTACTGGCCCATCCACATGCTGATCTGTCCGGCGTCGAACAACGCGAGACTGCGCGCCGCGTTGCGTACCGCGGCGCCCGGTCGGTCGAGCGCATGGGTGGTGACGTCGAGCCCCAGCCGCAGAAGACCGCGATTGATCCAGTAGAAGCGTAGCGCCGAGACGAGGCGCAGGCCGAGGGCGACGCCGTCTGAGGCGGTGTCGGCGTAGGCGTGAGCTGCAAGCACGTTCTCGCGCTCGGCGTCGAGCCGCGCGAGCCACAGTGCCTGGTCCTTGCCGAAGAGCTCCGGGCGCGCCCGCTCGGCGAGCGCTACATAGTGCGCAAGATGCCGCATGCGCGCCGCGTCGCCATCGCGCGTCTCGTCGAGGCGCTCCTGCGCATACTGGCGGATCGTCTCGAGCAGCTGATAGCGGCCGTTGTGCGCGTCGTGCACGACCAGCGACTTTTCCACGAGCCGGGCCAGCGTGTCGAGCAGGTCGTCCGGCGCGAGCGCGCCGCCGCCGACGGCTTCGGCCGCCTCGAGCGTGAAGCTGCCGGCGAACACGGCCAGGCGCCGGAACAGCGCGCGCTCACCGGTGGCGAGCAGATCGTAGCTCCAGTCGATCAGCGCGCGCAGCGTGTGCTGGCGCGGCAACGCCGTGCTGTCGCGGCTGCGCAGGAGCGTGAAGCGCTCGGCCAGGCGGCTGGCGATCGCGTCGACGGCCAGGACGCGCACGCGCGCAGCGGCGAGCTCGAGTGCCAGCGGAATGCCATCGAGCCGGCGGCAAATCTCGGCGATGGCACCGGCATTGCCGGCGTGGACCGTGAAGCCCGGCACCGCGGCAACGGCGCGATCCACGAACAGGCGCACGGACTCGAACGCGCCGAGCGATCCTGCGGACGCCTGCGCACCCGCGGCCGGTGCCGCGAGCGCCGGCACGGTCAAGGTCGTTTCGCCCGGCACATGCAGTGCCTCGCGGCTGGACGCCAGCACCTTGGCCGTGCGGCTTCCCTGCAGCAGCTTTTTCGCGACATCCGCGCACCCGCCGAGCAGGTGCTCGCAATTGTCCAGCACGATCAAAAGCGTGCGCTCGCGCAGGTGCGCGACGAGCGCGTCGATGACCGGCTTGCCGGGCTCTTCCTTCACATGCAGCACGCTGGCGATCGCCTGCGCCACCAGCGACGCGTCGCGCAGCGGCGCGAGCTCGACGAACCACACGCCGTCGATGAAGTCGTCGAGCACGCTGGCCGCAAGCTGCAGCGACAACCGCGTCTTGCCGAGCCCGCCGGCACCCACGAGGGTCAACAGGCGCGTACGGCCGAGCAGCGTGCGGGCCTCCGCCAGGATCTGCTCGCGGCCGATGAACGACGTGAGCTGCTGCGGCAGGTTGTTGGGCGTCGCCGCGAGCGAGCGCAACGCCGGAAAATCGGCGCGCAGGCGCGGATGCACCACCTGGAACACCTGCTCGGGCTCCGTCAGGTCGCGCAGGCGCACCACGCCGAGATCGCGCAGGGACGTGTCGCCGCGCAGGCGGTGCGCGACATGCTCGGCGATGGCGCGGGAGACGAGGACCTGTCCGCCATGCGCCGCGCTCATGAGGCGCGCAGCGCGATTGACGGCCGCGCCGAAGAAATCGCCTTCGCGCTGCTCGTCGACACCGCAATGCAATCCGCAGCGCACCCGCAGGGCGATGCCGTGGCCTGTTTCGGCGTCGGCGAGCGACTGCTGGAATGCGATGGCCGCGTCGATGGCCCGGAGCGGGTCGCCGAACGCCGCGTGCACGCCGTCGCCGGTCATCTTCACGACCGTGCCGCCATGGGCCTCGACCGCGGCACGCGCGAGCGCATCGTGCTGCGCGAGCGCGGGGCGCATGCGCTCGGGCGCCGCCTCCCACAGGCGCGTGCTGCCCTCGAGGTCGGTGAAGAGGAACGTCGTGAGGCTGTCGTGCACGCTGCGCGGGCGGCCTGATCGTCGATGACCTACCATTGTCCTATAGCACGTCCAACGCCCCGAGGTCCCGTGACGCCTGCAACGCTGCGCGTCGGCGTCATCTCCGACACGCATGGCCTGCTCCGGCCGCAGGCGCTCGCGGCGCTCGCGGGCAGCGACTTCATCGTGCATGCCGGCGACATCGGCACGCCGGACATCGTGGACGCGCTTGGCGCCATTGCGCCCCTGACCATCGTGCGCGGCAACAACGACCGCGCCGCGTGGGCCGATGCCATTCCCGCGACGGCCGAGCTGCAGGCCGGCGGAATCCGCATTCATGTCCTGCATGACCTGCACGAGCTCGCGGTCGACCCGGTGAGCGCAGGCTTCGGCGTCGTGGTGAGCGGGCACTCGCATCGCCCGGCGATCACGCGACGCGATGGCGTCCTCTTCGTCAACCCGGGCAGTGCGGGCCCACGCCGCTTCCGTCTGCCGATCGCGGTGGCGACGCTGCGGATCGCGGGCGGTGCAATCGACGCCCGGCTGGTGGAGCTCGCGGTCTGACGCCCGGCATCGCGGTATGGCAAACTCGGTGGCCGTCCTGGCGAGCCGACCGTGGATCCCATGCTGCCCCCGCTGCCGCTGCTCAGCGCATTCCTCCTGGCGAGCCTGGTGCTCGCGATCACGCCGGGGCCGGGCGTGTTCTACATCGTCACGCGCAGCGCGACACAGGGCCGCGCCGCCGGCCTGGCGTCGGTCGCGGGCGTTGCGCTCGGCAACCTCGGCAACGCGGTGGGTGCGTCACTCGGACTGGCTGCCCTGTTTGCGGTGTCGAGCGTCGCGTTCACCGCCGTGAAATACGTGGGCGCCGTGTATCTCGTGTGGCTCGGCATGCAGGCATTGCGCGCACCGGCCCAGCACGGCACGCCGCCACCCGTCGCGGCCGGCAGCCTGCGCCGCGTCTTCGCCGACGGCTTCGTCGTCGCATTGCTCAATCCGAAGACGGCACTCTTCTTCGCAGCCTTCCTGCCCCAGTTCCTGCCCGATCCGAAGGCGCCGGTCGCGCAGGTGATCGTCCTCGGCGCGTTGTTCGTGCTCATCGCCGCGATCACCGACAGCCTGTATGCGCTGGGCGCCGGCGCGCTGCGGCCGCTGCTCGGACGGGGCGCCGGCGTTGCGCGGGTCGGGCGTTATGCATCGGCCTCCGCGTTCATCGGCCTTGGCCTGCTGACCGCAATGTCGGGCGAGCGCCTCCGCAAGTAGCATCGACCATGCGGCCCGACCTGGTCGTTGCACCGCAGGCGCGCGTCATCCGGACCATGATGACGCCGTACCTGGACGAGCTCACCACCGGCAGCCTTACCGTGTACCCGCAGCTGTCGCTGTATTGGCAGGACGCCGACCGCTTTCCGTACCTCATCCGGCTCTCGGGCGCCGACGCGGGCTTCGCCCTGGTACGCCGTCACGTCGGCAGCGGCTTCCACGAGATGGCCGAGTTCTACATTGCGCCCGCGCATCGGCGGCGCGGCTGCGGCCGTGAGGCGGCCCGCGCGCTGTTTGCGCGTCACCCGGGCTGGTGGCACCTGCAAATCCTCGACACCAACGCGGCGGCCCGGGCGTTCTGGGCGCGCGTCATCGATGCACCCATGCGCACCACCGCGCAGCGCGGCTCGCACGGACGGCCGTACACCGTGCTGCAGTTCCGGGCCGGCGATACCGCGTGACGCGCGGCTGGTCCATACTGCGGAACCGACGCCGCCCCAAAACGCACTATGCTTGTGTCCGCATGAGGACGCGACCGTGCGAGGGCTGGCGCTGACTGGCGACTCCCGCGTTCCAACGACCGATTCGGGGTGACCGCCGCCATGAAGCAACGCCCGACCCTCTACAGCTCGTCCGTTCGCGCTGCGCGACGGGCACCCAAGCTTCCCCTCGCCGCCGCCGGGGAGCCTCCCGCGCAGACGCCCGCGGCGCCGGCGCCGCCCTCGCGCTGGCGCCGGCTGGTCAAGCGCGCCGAAAAGCCGCTGCTGCTCGGCGCCGGTGCGCTGGTGGTGCTCGGACTGGTGCTCACGCATGCAGCCATGACGCCCAAGCCCCAGAAGCTCACGCAGGACGACATCGACAACGCGGTACGCCACTCGCTCGAGGCAAAGCCCCTGCCGAGCTGGGCCGCCAAAGCGTACGAGATCGTGCGGCCCGCCGTCGTGAAGGTGCGTGACTACGAAGCGGGCGAGGACGGGCGCGACGACATCGAACGCGGCGTAGGCACCGGCGTGGTGATCGTCGACAAGGGCGTCATCCTCACCAACCTGCACGTGGTCAACGGCGCCAGGCGCATTGGCGTGCTGTTCTACGACGGGACGGAATCGGACGCCGAGGTGATCTCGACCCAGCCCGAGAACGACCTTGCCGTGCTGCAGGCCAAAACCATTCCGGACGACCTGGTGCCCGCGACGTTGCGCTCGACGGCCGACCTGCTCGTCGGCGACGAAGTGATGGCGGTCGGCTATCCGTTCGGCATCGGCGCGTCGGCTTCCTCGGGTGTAGTGTCGGGTTTGCGCCGCGAGTACCGGTCCCCTGAAGGTAAGCGGGTGCTCACCAACCTGATCCAGTTCGACGCGGCGGCCAATCCGGGCAACTCGGGTGGCCCGCTCGTCACGGCTGACGGCGAAGTGGTCGGCATCGTGACCGGCATCCTCAATCCGACCAACCAGCGGTTCTTCGTCGGCATCGGCTTCGCGGTCCCCATCGAGAACGCGGCCTCGGCATTCGGCACGCCGCCGTTCTGACCCCGCTCGAGCACCCGCAACCACAACAACGGACGTCCATGGACACACGAGAGCTGAACGGCAACCAGGTCTCCACCTTGATGGAGCGCATCCTCTACGAGGTCAAGAAGGTGGTCGTCGGGCAGGACCACTTCCTCGAGCGGGTGCTGGTCGCCATCCTGGCGCAGGGTCACCTTCTGGTGGAAGGCGTCCCGGGCCTGGCCAAGACGCTGACCGTGAAGACGCTCGCGCGCACGATCCGCGGATCGTTCAAGCGCATCCAGTTCACGCCCGACCTCGTGCCGGCCGACCTGGTCGGCACGCGCATCTACAACCAGAAGACCGGTGATTTCGCGACGTCCCTCGGCCCCGTGTTCACCAACCTGCTGCTCGCCGACGAGATCAATCGCGCACCGGCGAAGGTGCAAAGCGCGCTGCTCGAAGTGATGCAGGAATACCAGGTCACGATCGCCGGCGAGACGCATCGGGTGCAGGAGCCGTTTCTCGTCATGGCGACGCAGAACCCGATCGAGACCGAAGGCACCTACCCCCTCCCTGAGGCGCAGGTCGACCGCTTCATGATGAAGGTGCTCGTCGGCTACCCGAGCGAGGAGGAGGAATTCGTCATCGTCCAGCGGGTCACCGGCATGGGCAAGGACATCGTGCCGGTCGCCACCACGGACCAGCTGGCGGCGCTCCAGGGCGAATGCCGCAAGGGCTACGTCGATCCTTCGCTGGTGCAGTACGCGGTGAAGGTCGTGTCGGCGACGCGCGAGCCCGATCGCTACGGCATCAAGGACCTGGCCAAGTATTTGCAGTTCGGCGCCAGCCCGCGCGGCTCGATCCATCTCATCGAAGGGGCCCGCGCGCTCGCGTTCCTGCGCGGCCGCGACTACGTGCTGCCGCAGGACGTGACCGATCTCGTGCCCGACGTGCTGCGTCACCGGCTCGTGCTCTCGTACGAGGCGCTGGCCGAAGGCATCACGTCGGACCAGGTGCTGATGAAGATCCTCCAGCAGATTCCCGCCCCCGACAAGCCGCTCGAAGCCCATGTCCGAGTCGGGCCGCAACTCTGAGGCGATCCTGCGGCGCCTCGAGTGGACGGTGATCCGTCGGCTCGACGGGTTGCTGCACGGCGACTACCGCACGCTGTTCCGCGGCTTCGGCCTCGACTTGGCCGACCTGCGCGAGTACCAGTATCACGATGACGTCCGGCACATCGACTGGAACGTCACGGCGCGCCTGCAGACGCCCTACGTGCGCGAGTTCAACGAGGATCGCGAGGTCACCGCCTGGTTCCTCCTCGACCTGAGCCCTTCGGTCGACTTCGGCTCGCAGGACGTGCGCAAGCGCGCGGTGTCGACGGACTTCGTGACGGTGCTGGCTCGCCTGCTCACGCGGCATGGCAACCGCGTCGGCGCCATGTTCTATGGCAGCTCGGTCGACGCGGTCGTGCCCGCGGGCGCAGGGCGGCGGCACGTGCTGCACATCCTGCATCGGATGGTCACGCGCCCCGACGTGCCGCGCGCCGCGACGACCGACCTGCGCGCCTTCCTCACCGCTGCGCAGTCGATGATCAAGCGGCGCTCGCTGGTGTTCGTCGTCTCGGACTTCATCAGCGCCACCGACTGGTCGGAACCGTTGGCGATGCTCGCGCAGCACAACGAGATCCTCGCGGTGCGCCTCTACGATCCGCTCGAGATGGAGCTGCCCGACCTCGGCATGGTCGTGGTGCAGGACGCCGAGACGGGCGAGCAGCTGTTCGTCGACACCCACGACAAGCGCTTTCGCAAGCGCTTCGCGCGGCTGGCCGAGGAGCGCGAGCGCACGCTGCGCACGTCGCTGCGCTCGGCTGGCGTCGATGCGCTCGAGCTGTCCACCGGCGATGACCTGGTCGACTCGATCCTGCGCTTTGCCGACCTGCGCAAGCGGCGCAGCCAGCTCGCCGCCGGCGGCACGCTGCCGCGGCACCTGGACGTCGCACCCGCGGACGCCGCAACATGAACGCGTCGAAGATGCCGGTCACGTTCATGTGGCCCGAAGCGCTGTGGCTCCTGCTGCTCGTGCCGATCGTGATCGCGCTGTACTTCTGGCTGCTGCGCCGCAAGAAGCAGGCAGCGCTGCGCTACGCGAGCCTCGCGTTCATGCAGGCCGCGATGGGCGCGGGACAGCGCTTCCGCCGCCACGTGCCGCCGCTCCTGTTCCTGCTCGCGCTCGTCGTGATGATCCTCGGCATCGCGCGCCCCGCCGCCGTCGTCACGCTGCCCTCGTCGCACGAGACGGTCATCCTGGCGATGGACGTGTCGGGCAGCATGCGCGCCACCGACGTCGAGCCCAATCGCATCACGGCGGCGCAGAACGCAGCCAAGCAATTCATTGCCGACCAGCCGTCGACGGCGAAGATCGGCATCGTCACGTTCGCCGGCACGGCCGCGCTGGTGCAGCCGCCCACGCAGAACAAGGAGGACCTGACCGCAGCGATCGATCGCATGCAGCTGCAACGCGCCACGGCGATCGGCAGCGGCATCCTGGTCTCGCTCAAGGCGATCTTTCCCGACGTCGAGTTCGACCTGCGGGGCAGCAATCCGCGGCCCGAAGGCCAGCGCGGCGCACGCGGTCTCGATGCGAAGAAGAGCGACACGAAGGACGCGCAAAAGCCGGTGCCCCCCGGCTCCTACGAGGCCGCCGCCATCATCCTGCTCACCGACGGCCAGACCACGACGGGTCCCGACCCCATCGAGGCGGCGCGCATGGCGGCAGACCGCGGCGTGCGCGTGTTCACCGTCGGCGTCGGCACGCCCAACGGCGAAGTGATCGGCTTCGAAGGCTGGTCGATGCGCGTGCGGCTCGACGAGGACTCGCTGAAGACCATCGCCAACGTCACGCGCGGTGAATACTTCTACGCCGGCAGCGCGGTCGACCTCAAGAAGATCTACCAGGACCTCAACACCAAGCTCGTGTTCGAGAAGAAGGAGACCGAGATCACCGCGCTGTTCGCCGCGGTGGCAACGGTGCTCGCGGTGCTCGCCGCGATGCTGTCCGTCCTGTGGTTCAACCGCATCCTGTAATCCGCAACCCGGCCAACGATGCGCGGTCGCGCATTCGATCGTTGCATCATTCGTCATCGAGAGACACCCGGTCCCGGCACCGGTAAAGCGCGACGCGGGCAACGCGAGGAGCATTCATGGACCTGAAGCTCGAAGGTCGCCGCGCGCTCGTCACGGGCAGCACCGCGGGCATCGGCTACGCGATCGCGGCCGCGCTCGCCCGCGAAGGCGCCGAGGTGATCGTCAACGGTCGCGCGCAGGCGGGCGTGGACGATGCCGTGAGTCGCCTCGCGCGTGGCGGCGGCAAGGTGACCGGCTTCGCCGGTGACCTGGCAACCGCTGCTGCCGCCGAGCAGCTCGTCGCGGCGCATCCTGGCGTCGAGATCCTGGTGAACAATCTCGGGATCTTCGAGGCGAAGCCGTTCGAAGCGATCCCCGACGATGACTGGCGGCGCTTGTTCGAAGTCAACGTGCTCTCGGGCGTGCGGCTCGCGCGGCTGTATCTCCCGGCGATGCGCGCACGCAACTGGGGTCGCATCATCTTCATCTCCAGCGAGAGCGCGATCCAGATCCCGGCCGAGATGGTGCATTACGGCATGACGAAGACGGCGCAGCTCGCGGTGTCGCGGGGTCTCGCGGAGAGCCTCGCAGGCACTGGCATCACGGTGAACTGCGTGCTCCCGGGTCCGACCCGCTCGCGCGGCGTCGGCGACTTCGTCGACTCGCTGGCGCGCGCAGAGGGCAAGACGTTGGACGAATTCGAGCGCGAATTCTTCGTCAAGGCGCGCCCCACTTCGCTCATCAAGCGCTTCGCGGCGCCCGAGGAAGTGGCGCCGCTCGTGGCCTATCTGGCGAGTCCCTTGTCCTCCGCCACCACCGGCGCGGCGTTGCGCGTGGATGGCGGCGTGGTGAAAAGCGCTTTCTGAGGGATGCTGCATGGCAGAGCACACGACCACCATCGAATGGCAGCGCGGTGAGGCGCACTTCATCGACAACCGCTACAGCCGCGCGCACACATGGTCGTTCGACGGCGGGGCGCGCGTGCCAGCCTCGGCATCGCCGCACGTGGTGCGGCCGCCTTTCTCCGATCCGGCGGCGGTCGACCCGGAAGAGGCGTTCGTCGCCTCGCTGTCGAGTTGCCACATGCTCTGGTTCCTGTCCATCGCAGCCGGCAAGGGCTATCGCGTCGATCGCTATACGGACGCCGCGACCGGCACCCTGGCGCGCAACGCGAACGGCCGCATGGCGATGACCCGCGTGGTGCTGCGGCCACGGATCGAGTTCAGCGGGGACAAGCGCCCCGGCGCCGAGGATATCGCCGCGATGCACCACCAAGCGCACGAGGCGTGCTTCATCGCCAACTCGGTCAGCACCGAGGTGGTCTGCGAGCCAGCAGCCTGACCCCAGGCGGAACAGCGCAGCGCGGCGGCTGTTCACCCATGGGGCCGGAACACCGGCCATCGTGAGGGGGATTGCCATGAGAATGCTCGCAGCAGCCGCACTGGCGGCACTGAGCGTCGCCGCGCCGCAGGCGGATGCTTCGTTCCATACCTTCCAGATCGACCAGATCTATTCCAACGCCGACGGCACGGTGCAGTACGTCATGCTGCACGAGACCGCAGGGCTGGACGGGCAGTCCTTCCTGGCGGGGCTCGCGTTGACGAGCACGCATGCGGGCACGGTGAAGAGCTTCACGTTCCCCAACAACCTGCCGGGCGGCGCGACCGCCGGGCGGCGCGTGCTGATCGCCACCCGCGGGTTCGCCGCGCAGGCGAAGGCGCAACCCAAGATCGGCGGGTACCCGCCCCCGCCACCGCCGCCCGATCCACCCCCACCGCCTCCGCCGACCGGCTCGGGCCAGCCCGATTACATCCTGCCCGACGGGTTCATCCCCACCGACGGCGGGACGCTCAACTACGCCGGCGTCGACCAGATGACGTTCGGGCCGCTGCCCACCGATGGCGTGACCGCGCTCGACCGCAGCGGCCTCACCGGCCCCGGGACGGCGATCAATTTTGGCGGCGTCATGACGGCGCCGGCCGCGCAACCCGTGACGCTGGTGGAGTTCTACAACGCAACGCTCGATCACTATTTCGTGAGCGCGCTGCAGCCCGACATCGACGCGCTCGACAGCGGCCGCATTGCCGGATGGACCCGCACCGGCGGCAGCTTCAAGGTCTATCCCACGGCGGCGCTCGGCGGCGCCGGCGTCAACGCCGTATGCCGCTACCTGATCCCGCCGCAGCACGGCAACTCGCACTTCTTCTCGGCCTCGCCCGACGAATGCAACGCAGTGTTCGGCAAGATCGCGAGCGATCCCAATTACAGCGGGTACGTCGAGGAGACGGCGAGCGCCTTCTTCGTTGCGCTGCCGAGCGTGTCCACGGGCACCTGCCCGGCCGGCACGCAGGTGGTGTATCGGCTCTTCAACAACCGCGTCGACGCCAACCACCGCTACACGACCGACCCGGCGATCAAGGCCGCCATGGTGGCGCGCGGCTATGTAGCAGAGGGCTACGGGCCCGACGCAGCGATCATGTGCGCGCCGCTGTCCTAGCAAGCGGGCAAAAAAAGGGCCGCATGACGCGGCCCACCTCCTCCGCCTGCCAAAGGGTCAGCTGCGCATCGCCCGGGTGATCCGCGCGCGACCGATGCCCGCTGCTGCGGCGATGAGACCCAGAGCAGCAAGCGGCAGCGTCGACGGCTCCGGGACGAGCAGCGGCGTGCACAGCGGCGCGATGCTCGTGCCGGACACACGGGGCGGCTGCTGCGTGATGCTGGCGCATCCGGCGATGCGCAGGTTGTCGATGCCGACTTCGGCGGGCCAGTCGACGAACGTGAGGATGTGCCCGCCGCTCGCGCCGAGCGTGATCAGATTCGAAAGGCCCAGTGCCTGCGGATCGCCGTTCGCTGGCGTGCTCGCGAGCATCGACCACACGAGGGTGCCGTCGACGAAGAGCTCGATGTCGGGGTAGTTCGCGCTGCCCGGGTGACTCGCGCAGTAGGTGAGCTTCTGGCACGTGGCATCCGGGAAGATCTCCCAATCGAACGACAGCGCTGAGACCGTGAAGTCGGTGAAGTTGAGCGTGAAGCTGTTGGACGTGCCGCCATTGATGCCGAAATTGTCGTTGATGATGAACGTGTCATTGAATCCCGGATGCGCCACGCCGCCGTCGGAGGTGCCCAGCGTCGGGCCGATGACATGGCCTTCGCCGTTGTACGTTGCGGTGCCGAGCGCACCCGAGACGTTGACGCTGGAGTTGAGGAAACCGCTGCCATGCAGCGTGTTGGTCATCGACGTGCCGATGGCGCTGTTGCTGCCGGTGGCGCCGAGCCCGTTGCCATGGCTGCCGGTCAAGGCGACGTTGTTGAAGTCGAACAGAAGCGGAGCCGCCTGCGTCGCGGCCGGTGCCGCGCACAGCGCCGCAACGGCAAGCGCGCAAGCCGCGCGTATTGCACTCATTGCATCTCCCCAGTCGTTGTTGTGTTCTGCACCACCGCTAAGCAAGGCGTGCGCCATGGTAATTTTCGCGCATGGTGTCAAGGAGTTGAGCCCTGATGGGCAGCGACGAGCGGCAGCGCTGTAAATCTTGCCGAAATGGCGTGACTTCATGTTCTCTACAACGCCCTGCGCAACCGCTCGCCCGTTTCAGCGCTCCAAGGAACATGAGCGACGGGGCCGATGCCGCAGTCACGCCCGCCAGCGCAGTGCGCGTGGCCTTCTGGCCGGCGCGCGCGTTCGGCGCACTGTCCATCGCGTTCGGGGGCGGATCGTTCCTGGCGTTGCCGCAGCCGGTGGCAAGCGCGTTTCCGTGGTTGACCCTCGCCTTGTCGCTTGCAGGCGCGGCGATGGGTGTCTCGGCGTTGCGTCAGCGGCCGCGCGGCCGGCTGGCCCTCGTGCTGGCGAGCGCGGGACTGCTGCTGTCGCTCGCGTTTCCCCTGCTCGTGGTCTTCGTCTTCGCCCGCTACTTCAACTGGAAGGGCTAGGTCGCAACCAGCTTGCGGTGCGCCGACACGCTCATCAGCACGCCCAGCCCGATGAACAGCGAGATGAGCGCCGTGCCGCCGTACGAGACGAGCGGCAGCGGCACTCCGACGACGGGCAGGACGCCGCTCACCATGCCCATGTTGACGAACGCGTAGGTGAAGAACATCAGCGTGATCGCGCCCGCGAGCAGGCGCGCGAACAGCGTGGACGCATTGGCCGTGATCACCATCGCGCGCGAGATCAGGACCAGGTAGAGCACCAATAGCAGCGCGTTGCCGATCAGTCCGAATTCCTCCCCGAACACGGCGAAGATGAAATCGGTGTGCTTCTCGGGCAGGAAATCGAGGTGCGTCTGCGTGCCGTTGAGCCAGCCCTTGCCGATCACTCCGCCGGAGCCGAGCGCGATCGACGCCTGCATCGAGTGATAGCCGGTGCCGAGCGGGTCACGCGTGGGATCGATGAACGTGAGGATGCGCTCACGCTGGTAATCGTGCAGGTGCTGCCACACCATCGGTCCCGCGGCTGCGCCGACCGCGAACAGCCCGATGATGATCTTCCACGACAGCCCCGCGAGATACAGCACGTAAAAGCCCGACGCGCCGATCAGCAGCGCGGTGCCGAGATCGGGCTGGCGCTTGATGAGATAGACCGGCATGACGATCAGGATGCCGGCAACCACGAAATCCTTCCAGCCGATGCGGCCCTCGAATTTCTGGAAATACCAGGCGAGCATGAGCGGCAGGGCGATCTTCATGAGCTCGGACGGCTGGAACCGCGCGATGCCCAGGTTGAGCCAGCGGCGCGAGCCGTTCACCACGATGCCGAACATCGCGACGCCGACGAGCATCAGGATGGCCGCGAGGTAGAGCGGCACCGCGATGCGTGAGAGCGTCTGCGGCGGGATGTTGGCGGTGAGCCACATGAGCATGACCGCGAAGCCGATGCTGCCGAGCTGGCTCGTCACCCGCGCGATGCTCTGGTCGGACGCCGAGAACAGCGTGACGAGGCCCACGCCGACGATGGCCGCCGCACACGCGAAGAGCATCGAGTCGATGCGCCGCGTGAGCACTTCCCAGAAACGCGAGACGAAGTTCAGCATTCGTGTGCCGCCCCAGCGGCAGGGTCAATCGCTCTCATCATCCGAGGGCTTGTCCGGCGCGACCGGCACCGCACCCGGCTCGCTCTTGCCGACGAGGAAATGGTCGAACACCTTGCGCGCGATCGGTGCGGCGGCCGCAGCACCGAAGCCGCCGTTCTCGACCAGCACGGCGATCGCGATGCGCGGCTTGTCCGCTGGTGCATAAGCCATGAACCAGGCGTGATCGCGCAGGCGCTCGTCGATCTTGTGCTCGGAGTATTTCTCGCCCTTGAGGGAGAACACCTGCGCGGTGCCCGTCTTGCCGCCGCTCGTGTACTTGGCGTCCTTGAATGCCGCGGCGCTGGTGCCCTCCTTGTTGACGCCGACGAGCGCATGGCGGATGAACTCCAGATGCTCGGGCTTGACGTCGAGGCGCGACGCGGGCTCGGCGGCGATCTCGCGCACTTCGCCGGTGCGCAGGTTCTGCACGGACTTCACGAGGTGCGGCGTGTAGCCCACGCCGTCGTTGGCGATCATGGCGATGGCGTGCGCGAGCTGGATCGGCGTGAAAGCGTTGTACCCCTGGCCGATGCCCGCCGAGATGGAATCGCCCAGGTACCACTTGGCATCCTTCGGGAAGCGCTGCCGCTTCCACGCGCGCGACGGCAGGGTGCCCTTGAGCTCGCCCTCGATGTCGATGCCCGTGGTGTTGCCGAATCCGAGCGCACCGAGGAAGCGCGCGGTGTCATCGATCTCGGTGTCGTTGGCGAGCATGTAGTAATACGTGTCGCACGACACGACGATCGACCGGTACATGTCCACCATGCCGTGGCCGCCGGGCTTGTCGTCGTGGTAGACGTGCGCCTGGCCGGGGATCTGGAAAACGCCGCGATCGAAGATCGCCTGCTGCGGCGTGCGCTTGCCGGACGTGAGCGCGGAGAGCGCGAGGAAGGGCTTGATCGTGGATCCGGGCGGATACGCGCCGCGCAGCGGCCGGTTGAGCAGCGGCTTGTCCGGCGACTCGTTCAGTTCCTGCCAGTTGGCGGGGTCGATGCCCTCGACGAAGAGGTTGGGATCGAAGCCCGGCTTGGACACGAAGGCGAGCACGTCGCCCGAGGTCGGGTCGATCGCCACGAGCGCGCCGCGCCGGTCGCCGAATGCCGCTTCGGCGGCCTGCTGCAGCTTGATGTCGAGCGAGAGGCGCAGGTTGTTGCCGGAGACCGGCGGCGTGCGCGACAGCGTGCGCACGGCGCGGCCGCCGGCGTCGACCTCGACCTCCTCCACGCCGGTGGTGCCGTGCAGCTCCCGCTCGTACGACAGCTCCACGCCCACCTTGCCGATGTAGTCCGAACCCTTGTAGTTGGCCGTCTCGTCCCAGTCGGCGATGCGGTCGAGGTCCTTGTCGGTGATGCGGCCGATGTAGCCAACGACGTGCGACGCTTCGGCGCCGAACGGATACTGCCGGAACAGCCGCGCCTTGATGTCCACGCCCGCGAAGCGATAGCGGTTGACCGCGAAGCGCGCCACTTCCTCGTCGGTGAGGCGCGTGCGCAGCGGCAGGCTCTCGAAGTTCTTCGATTCCTCCAGCAGCTTGCGAAAGCGCTTGCGGTCGCGCGGCTGCACCTCGACGATCTGCGCCAGCTCCTCGATCGTGCGATCGAGGTCGCGCACCCGTGACGGCGTGATCTCGAGCGTGTACGCCGAATAGCTCTGCGCCAGCACGATGCCGTTGCGGTCGGTGATCACGCCCCGATTGGGCACGATCGGCACGATCGCGATGCGGTTGGTCTCGGCCAGCGTCTGGAAATGGTTGTGCTGGAGCACCTGCAGATAGAAGAAGCGCGCGAAGAGCCCGCCGAAGGCGATCACGACCAGTGCGCCGGCCACGGCAAGGCGCCGCCGGAACAGGAACAGCTCACGCTCCGGATTGCGCAGCTCCGAGCTGCCGAAGCCGCCGGTTTCGCGGCGGCGGCTGAAGAGCAGGCGGCGGCGCGTCATCGCATGTCCTCAGCGATCTCCGCGCCGCTGCGGCCGCTGCGGCCGCTGCAGCACCACCGAGAGCAAGGGCCACAGCAGCGCGCCCACGATCGGTGGCGCACCGTACGTCCAGCGCGGCATCGGGGCTCCGCCGATGAAGCGCACGAGCAGCACGAGCGCCGCGCAAAATGCGAGCAGCACCGCGACCTGCACGGCCTGTTGCCACAGCGGAAAGCGCAGCACGCGGCGACGGAAATAATCCGCCGCGAACGCGAGCACCGCGTAGGCGAGCGCGTGCTGGCCGAAGAGCGTGGCGTCGGCAACGTCCATGAGCAGGCCGACGAACCAGGCCGAGCCCACGCCCACGAGGCGCGGCGCCTGGATGCACCAGTACAACAGGACGAGCGCGAGGAAATCAGGGCGCAGCGCCAGCGCCACGCCGGAGAACGGCACCATGTTCGCGACGAGCCCGAGGAGCAGCGTGAACAGCACGAACCACGGCTGCGGCGGGCGCAGGATCTCCTCGGGGCTTGCGGGCGCGAACGAGACCACGTCGGGCAGGACCCTCATCGGCGCCGCCCGCGTCCGCGTCCGGCCTTGGCGGCGTCGGCCTCGGCCGGCTCCTCGGGGCGGGGTGGCGCCGCGGCCGACTGCCCGAGCACGAGGAGATACTGGCTGCGATCCACGCCCGCCAGGGGCTTGACCGCAATGCGCGCGAACATCTGGCCCGTGTCGCGCTCGATGTCGATCACCTCGGCCACCGGCAGGTTGGGCGGGTAGGTGCCGTCGATGCCCGAGGTGAGCAGCCGGTCGCCCACGCGCACGTCGGCAGTGGGCGCGGTGAAACGCAATTCGGGCGCACGACCGGTTCCGTTGCCGAACAGCACGCTGCGAACGCCGCTGCGCTCGACCTTCACCGGCACCGCCTGATCCTTGTCGGTGACGAGCGTGATCTCCGCCATGTACGGCATCACGCGCGTGACCTGCCCTACCACCCCGCGATCGTCGACCACCGCCTGGCCCGGCACGACGCCGGCCTGCACGCCCTTGTTGACGAACACTTTCTGCGTGAAAGGATCGCGCCCTGTGTAGAGGACCTCCACGGCAGTGGCATTGCCGGCATAGCGCCCCTGCAGGTCGAGCAGCGTGCGCAGGCGCGTGTTCTCCTCGCGCAGCTGCGGAAAGGCATTGGCGGCGGGCGCCTGCTCGTTCAGGGCCTGACGCAACTCGGCGTTCTCGTCGGCGAGGCGGGCCTTGTCGGCGAAGTAGCGGCCCACCCACACGACCGCCTCGAACGGCATCTCGACGGCGCGCTGCACTGGATAGAGGACGGCCGCGGCCACCTGGCGGATGTTCTCGAGATAGCGGAAGCGCGTGTCGGCGAACAGCAGCGCGATCGACAGCACGCCGAAGAATGCGAGGCGGGCGAGCGGCGTCGGGCCGCGGTGGAAGAACGCGGGCGGCTCGACGGGAATCGGACGCATGGTCATCGCGCGGTCCGCTGTTCCCTGTGGTGCACGCTCGCTAGTCGCTGGTGAAGATGGTGGACAGCTTTTCCATGTTCTCGAGCGCCTTGCCGCAGCCGCGCACGACGCACGTCAGCGGATCGTCGGCGACGATCACGGGCAATCCCGTCTCTTCCATCAGCAGGCGATCGAGGTCGCGCAGCAGCGCGCCGCCTCCCGTGCACACCATGCCGCGCTCGGCGATGTCGGCGCCGAGCTCGGGCGGCGTGCGCTCGAGCGCGCTCTTCACCGACGACACGATGCTGTTGAGCGGATCGGTGAGCGCCTCGAGGATCTCGTTGCTCGACACCGTGAAGCTGCGCGGGATGCCTTCGGCGAGGTTGCGGCCCTTCACTTCCATTTCCTTGACCTCGGAGCCCGGGAACGCCGAGCCGATGGTCTTCTTGATCTGCTCGGCGGTCGTCTCGCCGATCAGCATGCCGTAGTTGCGGCGGATGTAGTTGACGATCGCCTCGTCGAACTTGTCGCCGCCGACGCGCACGCTGCCCGAGTACACCATGCCACCGAGGGAGATGACGCCGACCTCGGTCGTGCCGCCGCCGATGTCGACCACCATCGAGCCGGTCGCGTCGCCGACGGGAAGGTCGGCGCCGATCGCGGCGGCCATCGGCTCCTCGATCAGGTAGACCTTCGAGGCGCCCGCGCCGAGCGCCGACTCGCGGATCGCGCGGCGCTCGACCTGGGTGGATCCGCACGGCACGCAGATGATGATGCGCGGGGACGGCGAGAACAGCCGCGAGTCGAGCACCTTCTTGATGAACTGCTTCAGCATCTGCTCGGTCACGGTGAAGTCGGCGATGACGCCGTCCTTCATCGGCCGGATCGCCGTGATGTTGCCGGGCGTGCGGCCGAGCATCTGCTTGGCGGCGAGCCCGACCTCCTGGATGACCTTCTTGCCGTTCGGCCCGCCTTCCTGGCGGATCGCGACCACGGACGGCTCGTTCAGCACGATGCCCTTCCCGCGGACGTAGATCAGCGTGTTGGCGGTGCCGAGGTCGATGGCGAGGTCGCTGCCGAAGTAGCCTTTGAAGAACTCGAACATTAGGTGGCGAGCTTTGAGCGCGGGACGCGGGTGCCCCGTGCGTGAGAAGTGGCCGGTATGATAACCTATCGCGCTTTGCTTCTGCACTGATTTGACGCGCTTTTTCGGCACATTTCGCGGCATGTGCGAGGTGCTGCCGCTCGACGCCGCCGCGCGCGCGTGGCCGCCGCCGCAAGAGCGTTCCCCGAGCCGCCGCCCGCCATGTCCCTGACTCTCGACGACATCCAGCGCATCGCCCATCTCGCGCGGATCGAGATCGACGCGAAGGACGCGACCGAGGTGCTGGGCAAGCTCACCGCGATCTTCACGATGATCGACGAGCTCCAGTCGATCGACACGACCGGCATCGTGCCGATGTCGCACGCGCAGGACGTCGGGTTGCCCCTGCGTGCGGACACGCCCACCGAGCCCGACCGGCACGTCGCGTTCCAGGCCGTCGCCCCCGCGGTCGAGGACGGGCTCTACCTCGTGCCGCGGGTGCTCGAATGAGCGAAGCGCCGCGCGACCCGACCGTCGCCAGCCTCGCCGCCGATCTCGCGGCACGACGCGTCTCGAGCGTCGAGCTCGTGCAGGACGCGCTTTCGCGCATTGACGCCGCGCAGGCGCGCCTGAACGCCTTCGTGACGGTCGACGCCGAGCGCGCGCTGTCCGCTGCGCGCGCAGCCGACGCGGCGCTCGCGGCCGGCAGCGCCGGCCCGCTCGCCGGCGTGCCGATCGCGCACAAGGACGTGCTGATGACCGAAGGGCTGCGCACGACCTGCGGGTCGCGGATGCTCGCCAGCTTCACCGCGCCGTACGACGCCCACGTGGTCGCGGGTCTCAAGGCCGCCGGCTCGGTGCTGGTCGGCAAGACGAACATGGACGAGTTCGCGATGGGCTCGTCGAACGAGACATCGTGGTTCGGGCCGGTGCGCAACCCGTGGGATACACGGATGATCCCGGGCGGCAGCTCGGGCGGCTCCGCGGCCGCGGTCGCCGCGCGCCTCGTGCCGGCGTCGACCGGAACCGACACCGGCGGCTCGATCCGCCAGCCGGCCGCGATGTCCGGCATCTGCGGGCTCAAGCCGACCTACGGGATCTGCTCGCGCTACGGGCTGGTCGCGTTCGCGTCGAGCCTCGACACGCCGGGCCCGTTCGCCCGCACGGCCGAGGACTGCGCGCTGCTGCTCAACGCGATGGCCGGCCACGACCCGCGCGACAGCACGTCGATCGACCGGCCCAGGGAGGACTACACGCGGCGACTGCGTACGCCGGCGGCCGCGCGGCCGCTCGAAGGCGTGCGCATCGGCCTGCCGCGCGAGTACTTCGGCGACGGCATCGCGGCGGACGTCGCGGCGGCGGTCGATGCGGCGATCGCGGAGCTCACGTCGCTCGGCGCGACGACCGTCGACATCGCGCTGCCGGCGGTGAAGCACTCGGTGCCGGTCTATTACGTGATCGCACCCGCGGAGGCGTCGTCGAACCTCGCACGCTTCGACGGCGTGCGCTACGGGCATCGCGCCGCGTCGTACGGCGACCTCGACGACATGTACCGCAAGACCCGCGCCGAAGGGTTCGGCGCCGAGGTCAAGCGGCGCATCCTCGTCGGCACCTACGTGCTGTCGCACGGCTACTACGACGCGTACTACCTGAAGGCCCAGCAGGTGCGCCGCCTGATTGCGAACGACTTCCAGCGCGCGTTCGCGCAGTGCGACGTCATCGCCGGCCCGACGGCGCCCACGCCCGCGTTCCCGTTGGGTGCCAAGAACGACGACCCGGTGCAGATGTACCTCAACGACATCTTCACCATCGCCGGCAACCTGACCGGCGTCCCGGGGATGTCGATCCCGTGCGGCTTTTCGCGCGACGGCCTGCCGATCGGCCTGCAGCTCCAGGCGAACGCGTTCGACGAGGCGCGCCTGCTCGAGGTCGCGCACCGCTTCCAGCAGGCGACCGACTGGCACGCGCGGGCGCCGGGTGACCTCGAGCAGGTCGCGACATGACGTGGGAAGTGGTCATCGGCCTCGAGACGCACGCGCAGCTGTCGACGGCCGCGAAGATCTTCTCGGGCGCGCCGACGGCCTTCGGCGCCGCGCCGAACACGCAGGCGGCGGCAGTGGACATCGCGCTGCCGGGCACGCTGCCGGTGCTGAACCGCGGAGCGGTCGAGCGCGCGATCCGCTTCGGCCTCGCGGTGGGCGCCACCATCAACACCCGCAGCGTGTTCGCGCGCAAGAACTACTTCTATCCCGATCTTCCGAAGGGCTACCAGATCTCGCAGTACGAGATTCCCGTGGTGCAGGGCGGCAGCGTGACGATCACCACCGAAGCGGGCGAGAAGACCGTGCGGCTCACGCGCGCGCACCTCGAGGAGGACGCCGGCAAGTCGCTGCACGAGGACTTCCACGGCATGACGGGCATCGACCTCAACCGTGCCGGCACGCCGCTGCTCGAGATCGTGTCCGAGCCCGACATGCGCAGCAGCGCCGAGGCCGTCGCGTACGCCCGCGCGCTGCACGGCCTCGTCACGTGGATCGGCATCTGCGACGGCAACATGCAGGAGGGCAGCTTCCGCTGCGACGCGAACGTGTCCGTGCGCCGCAGCGGCGATGCGAAGCTCGGCACGCGCTGCGAGATCAAGAACCTCAACAGCTTCCGGTTCCTGAAGGAGGCGATCGAGTTCGAGGTGCGCCGCCAGGTCGAGCTGATCGAGGACGGCGGCAGCGTCGTGCAGCAGACGCGCCTCTACGACCCCGACCGCGGCGAGACGCGTCCGATGCGCAGCAAGGAAGACGCGCAGGACTACCGCTACTTTCCCGACCCGGACCTGCCGCCGCTGGTCGTCGACGCCGCGTGGATCGAGCGCGTGCGCGCCGAGCTCCCCGAGCTTCCGCAGGCGATGAAGGCGCGGCTCGTGGCGTCGCTCGGCCTGTCCGCCTACGAGGCCGAGACGTTGACGGCGGAGCGCGCGCTCGCCCGCTATTTCGAGGACGCGGTGCACGCCGGCGGCCCGCCGCGGCTGGTCGCGACCTGGGTGCTCGGCGAGGTGGCCGCTGCGCTGAACCGGCACGACGTCGGCATCGCGCGCTCGCCGGTTGCGCCGGCCGCGCTCGCGCAGCTCGTGGCGCGCATCGCCGACGGCACGATCTCCGGCAAGATCGCCAAGGAGGTGTTCGACGCGATGTGGGCCGGCGAAGGCACCGCCGACGGCATCATCGCCGCGAAGGGCCTGCGCCAGATCTCGGACGAAGGCGCGCTCGAGGCGCTGGTGGACGGCGTGATCGGTGCGAACCCGGCCATCGTCGCGGAATTCCGCGCGGGCAAGGAGAAGGCGTTCAACTCGCTCGTCGGCAAGGCGATGGCGGCATCGAAGGGCAAGGCGAATCCCGCGCAGGTGAACGCGATCCTGCGGCGTCGCCTTGGCGCGGCCTGACAGGGGCAGCACGCGGTCAGTGCAGCGGCGTGCCGCGCGACGGCTCCACGCGCACCGACGCTGGGCCGATGGCGGCGACGTCGACCCGCACCCCGAGTGCGCGCAGCACGCGGTCGACCACCTCGGTGCGTGACGAGGTGGCGCCCGGGCTCTCGAGGCGCGACACCGCGGTGCGCGACACGCCGGCCAGGCGCGCGAGCTCGTCCTGCGTGAGCTGCCGCAGCAGTCGATGCTCCTTCACGAGATGGCCGAGCTGGCGGGCGAGCATGCGGGGCATCCGTCGTCAAAGCCTCATTCTCGGCACCGCCGCAGCCGACGCCGATCCACCGAACGGATGACGCGCCCGGCGGTCGTACCCGACTCGAAACGCGAACGAAGGACGCCACCGGTGGACGACCGCGGCAGGCGCTCGCTGAGCACATCTCGCCCGTCATGGCGATCGGCCGCGTGGCCGA
>DATILY010000124.1:0-2982 GCA_035475895.1 Casimicrobiaceae bacterium
TTCGAGGCGCGCATGCCCGAGATGACGCGCAATTGCGAGCGCGCTTTCCAGCGCGGCTCGCGCGTCGGCAGGGCGGTTTTGCTCGTAATGGAGCAGCCCGAGGTTGCTGCGGATGTTGCCCTCCCAGCGCCGGTCGCCCGCGTCGCTGGAAAGGCGAAGCGCCTGCTCGTAGCAGGTCCTCGCCGCCTCGAATTCACCCACGTTGTGATTGAGCCCGCCCAGGTTGCCAAGCACGCCGCCCTCCCAGCGTGTGTCGCCGTGTCGCCGGGCCACCTTCAGCGCCTCCTCGTACGCAAGGCGCGCCGCCGGTATCTGCGACTGATCCGCATGCAATGCGCCAAGCGCGTTCAGGCTCCTGCATTGCATCGTGTCGTCCTCGAGCGCGCGTGCTAGCGCGAGCGCCTGCTCGAGCTTGGCGTGCGCGGCCTCGAATTCGCCCATCGTCGAATGCAGCTCGCCCCGCGAGCACAGGGCACGGCAGGCGAGCGCTGCGTCCGCAGTGCCGAGGGCAACGTCCAGTCGCTGACGGGCGTGCTCGACGTCGCCGAGCTGTTGCAATGCGCAGCCGGCAACCCAGTTCGCGTGGTGCAGCCAAGGCGATCTTGCCGGCAGGACGTCGACCAGCGCATCGGCGAGGCGGATCGGCAGATTGAAGGGCCCCGTGAGCTTGAGCGCGCTCCACGCCGCGCACAGACAGCGCGCTGCCGCTTCACCATCGGCCGCAATGGTAGCCCGCTCACACGCCGAAACGAGGTTCTCCGCTTCGATGCCCCGTCCCGCCATCGCCTGCCGCTCGTCCAATATGGCGAAATGGCGCCAATGGCGCGCTTGGGCGCCTTCCCGCGCAGTCGTGCCGCCAGCGCACGCCGCTGACTCATCGAGGCGTTGGGATGCGTAATCGTGCACGCTGCGAAGCAGGTCGAAGCGTTGCTCGCCAACCTTGCGCACCAGCGACTTGTCGACCAGCGACTGGACGAGGTCGACGATCCAGGTCGTCCTGCTGCCCTGCGACAGCTGGATTACGGCCTGCGCGGCTGACAGATCGAAGCCGCCGTCGAACACGCTCAACTGCGCCAGCGCATCGCGCTCGGATGCGCTGAGGAGGTCCCACGACCAGTCGAGCGTCGCTTTGAGCGTTGCTTGCCGCGAATGACGGCCATGCGGCGTGACCAGCAAGCTGAAGCGCTCGTTCATGCGCGCCAACAACTGCGCGGGTTGGAGGACGCGCAGGCGAGGCGCTGCCAGCTCGATCGCCAGCGGAAGGCAATCGAGCAGTTGGACGAGCTGTGGCAGCACCGCCTCGTCCTTCGCCATTAAGGAGTCGGCGCCGGCAGATGCAGCTCGCCCGCGCAGCAACGCGATCGCTTCGGAAACGCTCAAAGGCTTCAACGGCAGGGCGTCTTCGCCCACGATGCCTAGGCGCTCACGTGTGGTCACGATGAAGCTCGCCTTGGGCGCCCGATCGAGCCAGCGACCCACGGTCGCCTCGGCGAACGCCGCGGCCTGCTCGAAATTGTCGGCAATCACCAGGCACTCGCCGCGGCCGGCGATCGCATCGCCGATCCGGCCGATGACGTCCGATCCCGCCAGCGTCAATTGGAGGCCTTGCGCCATTGCATGGGCGATGCCGTCCGCGCTGCGGGCGCTGGAGAGATCGGTGAACCAGACGCCGCCCTGGAAATCTCCCAAGCGGTTCCAACCCTCATGCACGGCGACCCGCGTCTTGCCAACGCCGCCCGTGCCGACCAGCGACACGAGTCGCGCTCCACGTGCGAGCCGCCGCGCGAGCTCCTGGAGGACGTCCAAACGGCCGACGAAGCGGTCGCGCTCGGCCGGAAGGCTGTGCGGAGGCGGATGGACAGGCACCCAATGCTCGCCCTGGCGCACCACCTGCCAGCCCTTGGCACTTTCGATCGGCGGTCCGCGGCCGGACGAATCGCCATGGCCGGGAAGCGTCGCTTCGTACAGCTCGACGGCATCGTCGATGCCCTTGAATCGCCAGTGACCGTGGGAGATCAGCGTGGCGGGATGGTCATCGGGCAACCTTGCGCGCGCAGCGGCCGAGACGAGCGTCTGGCCTGCGCGCGCGAGCGACATGATGCGAGCCGCGAGCGGCTTCGCCTCTCCATGGACCTCGACGGGCTTGGCTCCCCGCGAGACGTGGTGGACCGGATTGTCTCGCAGCTGCACGGCGCCTCGATGGATGCCGGCGCGTGCGCGCAGCGGCGGATCGAAGGCGGCGAGCGCAATGTGATAGGCGTCCGCGTAAGCGAGGGCGTTGGCCGTTGAATCGAACAACGCCAACAGGCCGTCGCTCTTGTCGATCTCGCGTCCGTGCCAGTGGGCAAGCAGGTCGCGTGCGCATTCGTCGTGCCGCGACCAAAGAACGGCCGCAGCCTCGTCGCCCATACGATGCATCGACGCGGTACTGTCGACGACATCGGTGAGCAGCAGGGTCACCTCCGACGACATCCGGATAGGGTAACGCCAAGTGAGCGGCAGGGCGAAGAGTCCCGGCCGGCGCTTCGCCGCGCCCGGGGCAGCTAGTCCGTCAACGACCGAAACAGTTCCACCCGGGCCTGCCCATCGACGAGGCCTTCCTGCTCCCGGCGCGCGCGGAACGACGCCAGGTGCGGCGCGCTGCGATGCGCCTCGAATGCGGCATCGTCGACATACGTCTCGTAGAACACGAATGCATCGGGGTCGCGCGTCGACCGATGCGGACGATACACGAGACACCCGGGCTCGCTGGCGCGCACGACGCGCGCCTGTTCCACGAGCAGGGCAGCCAATGCGTCGCCCTTGCCGGGGGCCGCGCGAAGATGGGCGACGACGGTCAGAATGCCAGGCATCGTTCGAATCCTTGGTCGAGGTGACCGGCGCCGGCCGATCGGATCCCGCACTGTGCCATCAAGGTGCGGCGGATCGCCAGCGCCGCGACCACGCACCGTTATGATGAGACGTGGGACGCACGTCCCGTTC
>DATILY010000125.1:0-1953 GCA_035475895.1 Casimicrobiaceae bacterium
CAGAACGTCAACAAGGTGTCCTCGGCGCTGCATCTGCGCTTCGACATCCGCGCTTCGTCGCTGCCCGATGACGTCAAGCAGCGCCTCTTGCAGTCCGGCGACCAGCGCATCACCAACACCGGCGTGCTGGTGATCAAGGCGCAGCGTTTTCGCACGCAGGAACGCAATCGCGAGGACGCCCTCGCACGCCTCCAGGCGCTCGTCGACGCGGCCGCGTCACCGCCACCGGAACGCCGCCCGACGAAGCCGACGCGCGCATCGAAACGCCGCCGCGTCGAATCGAAAGTGAATCGCGGCCGCATCAAGGAAGGACGCCGCAAGGTGTCGGACGAATAACCGTCAGCTCGTGGTCCCCGCGAAAGCGGGCACCCGGCGTCGTTCGAACCGCCTCCGCCCTTAGCCATGGTCCTTGCCAAAGCAGGGACCCAGCCTCGTTCTCGCAACGAGCTCCAGCTAGCCCGCCCCCCCTGAAAAGCGGCCCCTCAGCGTCGTCCGCGCTGTACTTCCACACCCTCAATCCGTAGCCGATCCGTGGGGCGCCCGCCCCTAGCCTGTCCTCAGCCCTGGTGGGCTTTGGGAGGCGGGAATGGCAACCAGCAACGGATCGGTCAGTCGGCGGTGGGGCGTAGCGGCCATCGTCGCCGGCGGCGTGTTGTTGTGGGTTGCGGTCCTCGTCCGGGCGGTCCCCGGCGCGCTCAACCGCGTCCTCGCGGCACTGGCGTGACTCGCGCCATGCGCCTGCCTCCCGTCATCTCCGAATCACCGTTTCCTCCACCGCGGCGGCGGTCGTCGGGTGTCGCCGGCCCCGCCGCGGCCTTTTTATCGCTCGACCACGCAGGAGGCTGACATGAACAAGCACGAAAGCTTCAAGGATGTGGAGGATCTGTCGCGGCACGGCAAGCTCGCCATGCAGGCAGGAGCGCTGCTGTGCGTGCTCGCGTTGTTCACTGCCATCTACATGCATTGGAGCGACGACAGCGTCGCTCGGCCGGCGACCGCGGCCCCGGCAGCGACTTCATCGACGACCGATCGGCAAACGCCGCCGTACTACCTGCCTTCGCAGCTCGAATCGACGGCGACCGAACCGGCCGAACCGATGCCGACGTTCTAGCCGTGATGGGCCTGTGACCGGCGCCGGCTCCGTGGTGCCTGTCACCGCGCCCATCGATGCAGAGCAGCAGTCAACCCAATGGATTTCGCCATGGAATACTTCGATCGCGACGTGGCCGTGAAGCACCTGCGCAAGGTGCGCAGGCGTTATGTGGCGCGTGCGCTGCGTAACGTCGCCAAGACGTGCCTGCGCGCGGCGCGGGTCGATGGCGGAACGGCGGCGATTATCGTCGCCAGCGCCGTCATCATCAGCGCGGCCTTGTGGTTGTGACCACGGCGGCCATTCGGCTCCGTTCGGCGGCTCGCTGTGCGGTCGCTCAATCCACCGCCGACAGCGGCCGCGCGACGTCTTCGAGCGACCGCCGCTCCGCCGCAACCCCCAGCTTGAGCGCGACACCGGCAGCGATGAGCATGAGCACCGCGCCGAGCATGTACCCGCCCGCGATCGCAGCTGGTGATCCCGTGCCGATCAGCATGCCGAAAAGCCACGGCGCGCCGACACCGCCGATGCCCGTGCCGAGCGCATAGAAGAGCGCGATCGCCAGCGCGCGCACCTCGACGGGAAAGCTCTCGCTCACCGTGAGGTATGCCGAGCTCGCCGCGGCCGAGGCGAAGAAGAACACCACCGACCACATGATCGTCTGCGTCACCGGGCCGAGCAGGCCCTGCATGAACAGCAGCGCGGTGAGCGCGAGCAACGCACCGGCGATCGCGTACGTCGACGCAATCATCGGCCGCCGGCCCCACGTGTCGAACAGCGGGCCGAGCAACGCGGCGCCGAGGAAATTGCTCACGGCGAACGGCAGCAGGTACACGCCGACGAGATTGGACGGCACGCCGTAG